>CAWEFP010000001.1:0-31505 GCA_963808295.1 uncultured Actinomycetes bacterium
CTTTTCCACGGGTTCCGTGTGAGGTAAGGGGCGAAGTGCCGACGCAGCTTAGTGGACGTGGAGGGGGGCGCGGTGCGCCCCCCTCCACCATTTCCTTATGAGACGGTCTTCGTCGGTGTGAGCGTCTTGTCGAAGACGGGCTCGCCGTTGGATCCGACCTTGTACAGGCCGTAGGACTTCAGCGTCGTGTCGCCGTTCTTGTCGAACCCGTAGACGCCAAGCACCGACTGACGCGCGGTGGTCGCGAACAGAGCCTTCAGCACGGCCGACTTGCTGTTGCCCTGAGCCCCGAGGCTCCTGATCGTGTCGAGCCCGAGCTTCATCGCCTCGTAGCCGTAGATCGCGTACGGGTCAGGATTCGACGTACCGTACTTGGCCTTGTACGCGGCGAGGAATGCCTTGCCACCCGGATACGCGGCCAGGTCCTGTGTCGCGACCGTGCACTCGGTCAGCGGGTAAAGCGCCGCTGGGACGCCGCCCTTCGCCGCGCTCGTGTAGGTGGCCGTGCAAACACCGTCACCGCCGAAGATCTTGGCCGTGGGGATCGCCGAGTGGACGTCCTTGGTGATCTGGACGGCGCCGTTGGAGACGATGCCGGCGAAGAAGAAGCAATCGGCTCCCTGGCCCTCGATCGTCGCCGCGTAGGAGCGGAAGTTGGGCGCGGTCGGGTCGATCCCGGTGTTGCTCGTGATCGTGACCCCGTAATAGCCCTTCTCCAGCTCGAGCAGTGTCGCCAGACCGGCGCCGTACGCTTCCTTGTCATTGGCGACGGCGACCTTCGTGCAGCCGGCCTCCTTCATCGCGATCAGGTCGGAGGCGGCTTGGATCGAGTCGATCGGCACGATCCGCAGGTAGGTACGGGTCCCGGTCGGGTAGTACTTCTGCGGCTCACCGGGGGCGCTGCCAGGCAGGCTCGTCGTCAGACCGACGTACGTGTTCCCCGGGCTCACCTGCGGGATTCCCGCCTGGTTGAGGATCGGGGTCGACACCTCGCTGGCGCCCGAATTGAACTCGCCGATGTAGTAGACGGCCTTCGGGTCCGTGGCCACCTTGCGCGCGTTCGCCGCCGTCTGGCCCGGGTCCCACTTTCCGGCCGCTGCGGTCGAGTCGTCGAGCGACTGGTAGTTCACCGTCCACTGCCCAGCCTTGCCGCCGGCCTGTCGAGCGCGAGCTTCATTCCATTGACCAACGCGTCGCTCTGCACGGTCGTGGCTCCCTGCAACGGGAGGCTCGAGTAAATGTCGACCGTGTTGGCACCGCCGCTGGATGAGCTGCTGGTGAACTGCCGCTGCTGCTGCAGCCGACAGCTGCGAGGGCGATCGCAGCAACGGCAGCGATCGCAGGGATTCGTCTCATTTATCTTCCCCTCGTTGATTCGAGTTGCCCGGCTGCCACGCGGCGCACTGACCGACCCAGTGTGCGCTTCATAGCCGTTGGCAACCGGGAGCTGAACGGATTTGGCCGCGTCCTTTGCGCGGCCGGACTGCACCCGGGCCGGCCCAACCCCGCACACGCACTGCGCGCAGGTGCCGACCACGATCCGCGCCTTCGGGCAACCTTCCGGGGGAGCACGGGCCGACTCGGCGCCATGAACCACAGTCGTATGCCGAGGTCGCGACCGTGCAGTGCTGAGCCAGCGATGGTCAAACCGCAGGAGTCTGGAGTACTGAGCCGGTGGAGGATAAGTCGTTCCTGGTCAGGCGTTCGTTCCTGCCGTGAGGACACTTCGGTGTACTCCACCGACACCACCGGACTCATTGGCGTCGACGTTAGGTATCGTCGCTGCCGACGGCAGTCGTTCCGCGGTAAGCCCTTTAGATCCAGCCGTCCTAGCACGCGAGGAGCCTGCCAGATTCCGGTCTCGCGGACACTAACCGCAGGGTAACGAAACGATGAACGGCATAGCTGCCAGTCAGGTCGCTGCGTCTGAACGCACCTGCGCGGAGGTCGTCCGCTCCCGCCGTGCTCCAGATGTCCCGTGACAGGTGACCGCGGCGCGGTAAGACTGGAGTTGCCGGGTACCGATCAACAGGCGCGGAGGTGGAAGAATGCTTCGGAGGTTCGGCCTTGCCATCCCCGAGACGCTTGAGGACGCCTGCGATCCAGGGACGATGGCCGTCGTCGTGTACGACATGCAGGTCGGTGTGGTGCACCAGTTGCCGGACGGCGGGGCCGAAGCGGTGGAGCGGGTTTCCCGGGTGCTTACTGCGGCGCGGGCTGGGGGTTATCCCGTGTTCTTTACCCGGCACATGTCCCTTCCGGTGAAGCTCATGGGCATGACACAGCTGCGCACCGCAATGGCCTGGCAGCAAGTGGACGATCCGGAAAAGGTCCAATCATGGTTCCTCCGGGACGGGACCGGATCTCAGATGGTTCAGGAGTTGCCTCCGCGGAGATGAGGCCGTCTTCGACAAGCTGGCCATGTCCGCTTTCGCTGGCACGCCTCTGGAGATGGCACTGCGGGATCTGGGCATCCGGGCCTTTGCGATCGCGGGTGTCGCCTTGGAGGTCGGCATCGCGCCGACCGTCTGGCATGCCGTCGACCTCGGATTGCTTCCGGTGGTCGTGACCGACGCATGCGGCGGCCGGGATCGCCCAGCAATGAGCGCGTACTCGACGACTTCCGGTTCAGCGGGGACGCGCTCCTCACCGACATCGCGACTATCACACCACTGCTGGCCAAGCCCGCCATCCAGCGGACGACTCCTTAGAGGCCCGACGCGGCTCCCAATCTGCTGCCAAAATCGGACACCCGGAGAGGCCAGAAGCCCCGGCCGTAATCCGGCACGGGGCTTCTGACCTGCGGTTTCATTGGGGTGAGTGATGGGATTCGAACCCACGACACCCAGGACCACAACCTGGTGCTCTAACCAACTGAGCTACACCCACCATCGCCGCCGCTCTCGCGCGGCATGCCGAACTTACCAGCTGCCACGGATTCAGGCGACAGACCGCCCGCGGCCGGCTGGCCTCGCACGGCTACGAAATTATAGCGGCACCCCGGCGGCAGGCCCTAACCGTGCGCCGGTGAGGCCGGCACGCTCGCCGGCGTTTCACCGCCGTGCCGGGCGGCGATCTCCCGCGCCGTGGCCGAGTCGGGTCCCGGCTGCGGGACGAAGATGGCATCGCGGTAGTAGCGCAGTTCCTGGACGCTCTCGGTGATGTCCGCGAGCGCGCGGTGGCCGCCCCGCTTGGCGGGGCTGGCGAAGTACGCGCGCGGGTACCAGCGGCGGGCCAGCTCCTTGATGCTCGACACGTCCACCATCCGGTAATGCAGGTAAGCGTCGAGCTGCGGCATGTCACGGGCGATGAACGAGCGGTCGGTCGCGATGGAGTTGCCGCACAGCGGCACCCGGCGCGGTTCGCTGACGTGCATCTGGACGTAGCTCAGCACGATGTCCTGGGCCTCGTCGATCGTGACGCCCTCGCCCAGCTCGTCCAGCAGCCCTGATGTGGTGTGCATGTCGCGGACGACCTCGCTCATCGCGTCCACCGCCTCGGGCGGAGGCTTGATGATCACGTCGATGCCCTCGTCGAGAATGTTCAGCTCGCCGTCGGTCACGAGGCAGGCAATCTCGATCAGGGCGTCGCGCGCAAGGTCGAGCCCCGTCATCTCACAGTCAATCCACACCAGCCGATCATTCATTGTCCCAGGTTAGGCCCTTATCTGAGCTGTGTCGGCCGGGCTGGAAATGATTCCGGCCCGTTTCCTCACCGGTCCGGTCCCGCCAGCCGGGTGGCCGGGAAACGGCTGATGTGCCCGGGAACCGTGATACCTGGGCGCAGGTCCGGGGCAGGTTCCGGTGAGCCGAACGTCACCGCCGCGGGCAATACGCCGGCCCAGGCGTCCAGCGCCACATCGCCGGGATCGTCGGCGGGCCCGCCCTCGCGCACCTTGACCGAGGCCTCGGCCAGTGGCAGCGCGAGCACCGAGGTGGCGGCCATTTCCTTGGCGGTCGGATGCCGCGCGGCGGCCCACTGGCCAGGCACGAGATGCTCGACGATCGCGCGCAGCGCGGCCATCCGCTCCTCGTCGTCGCGCACGATCGTGGCCCTGCCGAGGACCATGGCGCTGCGGTAGTTCACCGAATGGCTGAACACCGAACGGGCCAGCACCAGGCCGTCCAGATGGGTGACGGTCACGCAGACCTCCGCGCCGTCGGCCGCGAGAAAACCCGCGTTGGCCGATGACCCGTGCAGGTAGAGCGTGTCGCCGGCCCGGGCGTAGGTGGTCGGCATCACCCGCGGCGACCCGTCCACCACCACCCCCAGATGGCAGATCAGGCCGGCGTCGAGGACCGCGTACAGATCGGCCCGGCCGGTCTTGGCGCGCTCCCGGTGCCGGCGCAGCGCCGTCCGGCCGGTGGCCGAGAGCGGGGCGAGGGAAGAGATCTCGGTGCTCATGCCCCTATGTGGCCCTAACGGCCCGGCGCCTGTCAAACGCCTTTCCGGTCCGTTCCCGTGACCCGGGCAGGCTCCCGCAGCCCTCGGGCGGGCCCCGTGACCAGGGACCGGCCCCGTTGCTCCGGGCCGGCTCAGTAGGGGGCGTTGGCCAGGTAGGGGACGGCGTCCGTGTCGATCTCGGCCCCCAGGCACCGTCTCCAGCGCGACCCGGTGGTTCCGGTTCACCATGGCGGGCCGCGTCTTGCGGCGCCGGGAGATGGCCTGGCAGGGCGTGGCCCGCGCCGTCCCCAGCAGGTCGATGTCGATGTTCCCCGGGCCGGCCGCGTCCCAGCCGGGAATCTGGGAGGCGCCGAAATGGCCGCCCAGGGACCACGCCGCAGGCCTGCGCTCCGCGCCGCGGGCCTGTGTGAACGGGGCGGGCCGCCCGGCCGGCCAGCGCCACGGCACGTGCCAGGCCTGCAGCCAGCCCAGAATGCGCTCGACCCCGTGCATCGGGCCGTCGGTGAAGGGCTCCCGCGCCCACGCCACCACGCCGATCTGCACGCACAGCCGTCCCTGGCGGTTGGCGGCGGCGGGCGGCTGGGGCGGCCCGCCAAGCCCGGGCCCGTAGTCCAGGGTCTCCGGGCCGCCGAGCAGGCAGGCGGCCCGCACGGCCGGGATCAGCTGCGCGATGTCCCCGGACAGTGGATTCCAGACCAGGTGTGGCGGGCGCCCTTCCTGATCGAGCCGCTGCGCGGCGGAGCGGGCCGAGATCAGCCGTGGATCCGCGCCCAGTGCCTGCCAGACCACCCGCGGCGCGCCGCCTCGCAGCGCCCCGCCGTCCGCCTGGGCCCGAATGCACCGCGCGCCCGGTATCCATGCGTCAACCACAGCCCCACCACTCCCCAGCGGTCTAGACCTCCTATGTCATTTGCTTACGTCACCGGGGGCCAATAGTCCATAGGGGGACTGGTCGGTAGTATTCGCTCAGATCAGGGTAATTCAGGCATAAACCGCTTATCGGAACGCCCGAATCGACACGCCAGGGGGAAATCACGACACTGATGAGGTGCAACGTTTCACCGTCGTTCACGATCCCGGCGATCCGCGCCTGGCGGACTATGTCCGGCTGACCGATGTGGGGCTGCGCAAGAGCCTCGAAGCCGGCCACGGTCTTTTCATGGCCGAGGGGGAGAAGGTGATCCGCCGCGCGGTGGCCGCCGGGTACGCCGTCCGTTCGCTGCTCGCGACCGAGCGGAAGGCCGCCGCGCTGGCGGGCCTGGCGGAGGTGTGCGGCGCCCCGGCCTATGTCGTGCCCGACCAGGTGGCCGAACGGCTCACTGGCTATCACGTGCACCGCGGCGCGCTCGCCGCCATGGACCGCCGCCCACTGCCGGCCGTGGCCGACGTGCTGGACGGGGCGCGGAACGTGGTGATCCTGGAGGACATCGTCGACCATACCAACGTGGGCGCGATCTTCCGCTCGGCGGCGGCGCTCGGGATGGGGGCGGTCATCCTGTCGCCGCGGTGCGCCGACCCGCTCTACCGCCGGTCCGTCAAGGTGTCGATGGGCGCCGTGTTCGCGGTCCCGTACGCGCGGATGACGGACTGGTACGGCGGTCTGGCCGTGGTGCGCGCGGCGGGATTCGGGCTGCTGGCCCTGACCCCGGACGCGTCGGCGATCCCGATCGGCACGGTCCCGGCGGGGGAGCGGGCCGCCCTGATGCTGGGCACCGAGGGCGACGGGCTGTCCTCACGCTGGCGGCACGAGGCGGACGAGGCGGTCTGCATCCCGATGGACCCGGCGGCCCGGGCGGCCGGCGTCGACTCGCTCAACGTCGTGGCGGCCGCTGCGATCGCCTGCTACCACCTGGCCACCCGCCTCCGCTAGCGGCCCCCCGCTCAGCGGAGCCGTCGCGGCAACAAGGAATGCGCGGAGAGATTACCGCCCTGGTATTTTGCGCCGTTCTGAGTGTGGTGTCCTTAATGCGACGCGACAGCCCAGGCCGGGCCGTCCGGGATCGCTCGTCCCTGGCCGGGGATGCGGTCGCGCTCGTCCCGGGCCGGGAGACGCTGAGCCGCAGGACCCGGCTAGTACACCATCGGCTCCTGCTTGAAGTACGCGCTCGACTCGCGGCGCCACAGCATGATCACCGCGCCGAGCCCGACCAGCCAGGTGACGATGGCGAACACCGCCGACACGGCGCTGACCGATCCCTTGAAGAGGCCGAGCAGTTCCAGGGTGTTGAGGCCGAAGAACACTGACCCCGTGATCCGCGCCCAGTTGCGGCCCTTGAGGTTCATCCGGGCCATCCACAGCCACAGGCCGACCCCGATGATGCCGCCGATGACGATGACCACGATCGAGCTGTCCACCAGCGTGTTGATGTGCGCGGTCGTGTAGGTCGGGTACCTCTTCTCGAGGTTGTGCTTGAGGCTGCCGATCGTGGCCAGGGCGAGGATGACGCTGATCGCGCTGATGACGGCGCCCGCGTACATGAGCCGGGCCGCGGTCTGCACGGACATCGGGGGCGCCGACCGCTGTGCTGGCTCCGGTACCTGTCCGCCGGCGGTGGACGGGTAATTTTCGTACATTTTCGCTCCCTCGCGCGCGCGTGGGTACAGCATACCGGCGGGGCCCGCACGGCAGTCGCCCCGTTAATAACGCCCTGAGCCTAGTAGCCAACCGCGTGCGTCGCCAGAACCAGCCGGAGAAGGCGCGGAAAACGCTATCAGCCGGGTATTTTGGCGTAGTCGGCGGGCAGTGCCGCAATGGAAAGACCAGAGATCGTGCAATTGTGAGGGTGGACGGTATCATGCCGTGTACACCTTGCAGCCGCAAGGGATGACGCACGTGCATATCCGCGTGTGGTCAGCTTAGCGTGGGGTGGTGAGCAGGATGTCGGCGTGCGGGAGCTGCCGACGGTGCCTGGTCAGGGATGGTCGAGCGATGCACTGCGGAGTCGGGGGGTGATTCCCAGCCATCCGGGAAGCGGCCCCACCGTGCTGCGCATCCTCCTTGGATCGCAGCTCCGGAAGCTGCGCGAGGCGCGCGGCATATCCCGCGACGACGCCGGCTACCGCATCCGCGCGTCCGGGTCCAAGATCAGCCGCCTCGAACTCGGCCGGGTCAGCTTCAAGGAACGCGACGTCGTCGACCTGCTCGAGCTCTACGGCGTGACCGACGCGACCGAGCGCAATCAGCTGATCGCGCTGGCCCGCGAGGCGAACTCGCCCGCCTGGTGGCAGAAGTACTCCGACGTCGTCCCGGACTGGTTCCAGATCTACGTGGGGCTGGAAGAGGCGGCCGAGCTGATCCGCGTGTATGAGGTGCAGTTCGTGCCGGGCCTGCTGCAGACGGAGGAGTACGCCCGGGCCGTGGTCCGGCAGGGCCAGCCCGCCGCGCCCGCGGACGAGGTGGACCGCAGGGTCGCCCTCCGCACGCGCCGCCAGCAGTTGCTCAGCCGGCCGAGCCCGCCGCGGCTGTGGGCCGTGGTCGACGAGGGCGCGCTGCGGCGGCCGATGGGCGGCCGGGACGTGATGCGCGGGCAGGTCGAGCGCATGATGGCCGCGACCAGGGAGCCGAACGTGACGCTGCAGGTGCTGCCCTTCACCTTCGGCGGCCACGCGGCCGAGGGCGGCGCGTTCACGATCATGCGGTTCCCCGAGGCCGACATGGGCGACATCGTTTACATCGAGCAGCTCACCGGCGCGCTGTACCTTGATAAGCGGGAAGACGTGGAAAGGTACAGCGAGGTCATGGAGCGTCTGAGCGTCAAGGCCACCTCGCCCGACCGGACGAACGACATCCTGGCCGCGATCCTCAAGGAACTGTGAGATGACGACGGCGTACAACGGGATTCCCGCCCGGGAGCTCACCGGCTTGCGCTGGCAGCCGGCCATGGCCGACGGGACCGGGGTCGAGCTGGCCCGGCTGCCCGACGGCGGCGTCGCCGTCCGGAACGTCGGCGACCCGGATGGGCCGGCCCTGATCTACACCAAGGCGGAGATCGAAGCGCTGATCGGGGGCGCGGCCGACGGGGACTTCGACGACCTGCTCGCGTAACCCCTCAGCCTCCCGGTGCGTCCCGCTCAGGCGGCCGCCGGCTTTCCGGCGTTAGAGTGCCATCGATGAGCCACACCGCCGAACCCCCGGCAGCTGAGCCCCCGGCCGCGGGGACCGTCCCAGCCGGTTACGTTCGGGGTATCCAGAACACCCCGGCGGGGACCGTCCCAGCGGGGCCTGTTCCGGCTGCCGGAAAATGGGCGGCCCCCACGCGGAAGCTCCTCGGCTGGGAGATCTTCTCGGTCTTCGCCGTCTCCCTCGGCGCCAGCGGGCTGTACGCGCTGGTCAGCCTCATCGGCTCGCTGACCGCGACCAAGTCGCTGGGCAAGCAGCATGCGGTGCTCAACGGGTCGCTCGCCCCGGGCCGGCCCACGCTCGACCTCTTCCTCCAGCTCACCAGCACCGCGATCGCCCTCGCGCCGGTGGTCCTGGTCTTCTACCTGATCGCCCGGGAGGGCGAGACCCCGTCGGTCATCGGCTTCGACGCCCGCCGCCCCGGCCAGGACCTGCTCCGCGGCGCCGTGCTGGCCGCGCTGATCGGCGGCAGCGGTCTCGGCCTGTACCTGGCCGCCTTCCACCTCGGCTTCAGCCTCAACGTCGTCGCGGAAAGCCTGCCGGACGTCTGGTGGCGCATCCCGGTCCTCATCCTGTCCGCCGCGCAGAACGCGCTGCTGGAGGAGACCCTGGTCATCGGCTACCTGCTGCGGCGGCTGGACCAGCTGGGCTGGCGGCCATCCCGGGCCATCGCGTTCAGCGCCGTCCTGCGCGGCTCTTACCACCTGTACCAAGGCTTCGGCGGGTTCATCGGGAACGCGGTCATGGGCGTGATCTTCGCGCTGTGCTACCGCCGCTGGGGGCGGGTCATGCCGCTGGTGATCGCGCACACGCTGATCGACATGGGCGCGTTCATCGGTTACGCGGAACTGCACGGGCACGTCTCCTGGCTGCCCTGACCGCCCGGCGGTTTTCCAGCTTTCTGGATGCTCCGGCTTTCTGGCCGCCGCCGCCTCGCGGCTCGCTTAATCTTCGCCCATGACCGCGCTCGCCCGCCTGTGGGACCACGTGACGGCGACCGCGCCGCTGCTGGCCACCTGGCTGGTCCTCGTCACCGCCGTATCCGCGCTGGTCATCGTGCTCAGCCAGCGGGCCTGGCACGTGTCGAGGAACGTGGTCACGCTCGTTCACGAGGGCGGCCACGCCGCTGTCTCCCTCGTCACCGGGCGGCGGCTGGACGGCATCCGGCTGCACTCCGACACCTCCGGGGTGACGTCCTCGCGCGGCAAGAGCCACGGCCCCGGCCTGATCCTCACCACCGCCGCGGGCTACGTGGCCCCCTCCCTGCTGGGCCTGGGCGCGGCCTGGCTGCTGGCCACCCGGCACGCGACGTTCCTGCTCTGGCTGGTCCTGCTGCTGCTCGCCGCGTCGTTCGTCGCGATGCGCAACGCCTACGGGGTGCTGGCCGTGCTGGCCACCGCGGCCGTGGTGCTCGGCGTCAGCCACTTCGGCTCGGCCGAGGCGCAGGAACTGTTCGGCTACCTGTTCGCCTGGTTCCTGCTGTTCGGCGGCATCCGCCCGGTCTTCGAGCTGCAGAGCAGGCGGCGCCGCGGCGGCGCGCTGGCCTCCGACGCCGACCAGCTGGCCCTGCTGACCGGGGTGCCCGGCGGCGCGTGGGTCTTCCTGTTCGCCGTCGTTGCGTTGCTGGCACTGGTCGCGGGGGGCTACTGGCTGCTGCCTGGCCTGTCCCACTGGCTGCTTGCCGCTCACGGGCATCAGTAGACACATCAGACATTGCGGCTCGGCCGCATCCGGTGACCGTGCGCCCCTGATCCCGTTATTCTGCCGGAATGCCGGAGTCCCCCGCCGAGCCCGGAACCCCTCCCGGCCCGGCATCCCCTCCCGGCGGTACGCCGCCCGGCGGGGCATCCGCACCCGGTGGCGCGTCGGTCGGCGGGCTGCAGCGCGCCATGGCGGCGGGAACGCTGACGTCCGCCGGGATCACCGCCTTCTACCTGGAGCGGATCCACCGGCTGAACCCGGCCCTGCACGCCGTCATCACCGTCAGCCCCGACGCGACGGCGCAGGCCCGCGCCAGCGACAAAACCCGCGCCGAGGGCGCCCCCCGCAGCCCGCTGGAGGGGATTCCCGTCCTGGTCAAGGACAATATCCAGGCGGCGGGGATGCCCACCACCGCTGGCTCGCCCGCGCTGCTGCACGCCCAGGGCGGCGACGCGTTCCTGGTGCGCCGCCTGCGCGAGGCCGGCGCCGTGATCATCGGCAAGGCCAACCTGTCGGAGTGGGCGAACTTCCGGTCCACGCACGGGACCAGCGGCTGGTCCACGCTGGGCGGCCAGACCGCCAACCCGTACGCGCTGGAGCGGAACCCGTCCGGCTCCAGTTCCGGCTCCGCGGCCGGGATCGCGGCGGGCCTCGCCCCCATCGCCGTGGGCACGGAGACCGACGGGTCGATCGTCTGCCCGGCCAGCGCGTGCGGTGTCGTCGGCATCAAGCCCACGCTCGGGCTGGTCAGCCGGACCGGTATCGTACCGATCTCCCCGGCCCAGGACACCGCGGGCCCGATGGCGCGTTCGGTGGCCGACGCGGCGGCACTGCTCAGCGTGCTGGCCGCCGCCGATCCCGACGATCCCGCCTGCTCCGACGCGCGCCGGATGGCCGAACGGGCCAATGGTGACCCTGATTACCAGCGATTCTGTGATCCTGGTGCGCTCCGCGGGGCCCGGGTGGGGGTGTGGCGCGACGGCTCGGCGGCCGCGGGCGCGGCGACGGCCGCCGTGCTGGACAGCGCGGTGACGCGGCTGCGCGAGCTGGGCGCCACCGTGATCGACCCGGTGGAGCTGCCGGGCGCGGACCAGATCGAGCGGCCGGAGTTCGCCGCGCTGCTGCACGAGTTCAAGCACAGCCTCGGCGGCTACCTCGCCGCGCTGCCCGGCAGCGCGCCGCGGACCCTGGCCGAGGTGATCGGCTTCAACCAGCGCAACGCGGAGCTGGTCCTCGCGCGTTTCGGCCAGGAGCTGTTCGAGCAGGCGGAGGCGACCAGCGGCGACCTCACCGGCGCCGCCTACCTGGAACTGCGCGCCGATGCGGCCCGGCTCGCCCGCGTCGCCATGGAGACGCCGCTGGTCACGCACCGGCTGGACGCGGTCGTCGCGCTGACGGCGAGCCCCGCGTGGCTGACCGACTACGTATTGGGCGATCACGATGTCTTCCACACCTCTGGGCCGGCCGCCGTCGGCGGGTATCCCGCGGTGTCGCTGCCGTTCGGCTACGTGTGGGGGCTGCCGGTGGGCATCTCCTTCATGGGACCGCGCTGGAGCGAGTCCCGGCTGATCGCGCTCGCGTACGCCTTCGAGCAGGCGGCCGGCGCGCCGTCCGCGACCCCGGTGCCCCCGCACGTCACCACGGGCTCACCGCCCCGCCTGGCCGCAACCCTCGCCCCCTGACCCGCGCCCTGACGCCCCTGCACCGGCCGCGGACCCCTGCACCGGGCCGCGGACGCCGGGCCTGCACCGGGCCGCGGACGCCGGGCCTGCACCGGGCCGCGGACGCCGGGCCTGCACCCCGCCTGCCCCGCCCCGTCCGGGTGCGGTTCCGGTGGTGCCCACCGCGGGATTCGCGCACAAAGCCCCGCGGGCGCGGACCGAACGGGCTCTGGCGAGGCAAGATAGCCTGGTCCTATGGATTCCTGGCGCCGCCCGAGCATCCCCCAGCTGCCCGGACACGGTCCCGAGCCGAGGCTCCGGGACACGGCGACCGGGGAGATACGCCCCGCGGCCGCCGGCCCGGAAGGGGGCCCCGCCACCATCTACGCGTGCGGGATCACCCCCTACGACGCGACCCATATCGGGCACGCGGCCACGTTCACCGCGTGGGACCTGCTGATCCGGGCCTGGCTCGACACCGGGCGCCCGGTGACCTACATCCAGAACGTCACCGACGTGGACGACCCGCTGCTGGAACGGGCCGACCGCGACGGGGAGGACTGGCGCGACCTGGCCGACCGGGAGATTCAGCGTTTCCGCGGCGACATGGTGGCCCTCCGGCTGATCCCCCCGGCCCACCTGATCGGGGCCGTGGAGGCGATCCCGGTCATCGAGCGGTTCGCCGGGCGGCTCGCCGACCGCGGCTCGCTCTACGAACTGGACGGCGACATCTACTTCGCCCGGGGCGCCGACGCCGGGTTCGGTGAGCTGTCCGGGCCGGGCACGATGCCGGATCTCGGGCTGCCGCAGATGCTGGAACTGTCGGCCGAACGCGGCGGCGATCCGGACCGGCCCGGCAAGAAGGATCCGCTGGACGTTATCGTCTGGCGCGCGGAACGGCCCGGCGAGCCGGCCTGGGATTCGCGGTTCGGCCGCGGCCGGCCGGGCTGGCACGTGGAATGCGCGGCCATCGCCACCGACCACCTGGGGCCGGCCTTCGACGTTCAGGCCGGCGGCTTCGACCTGGTGTTTCCCCACCACGAGATGAGCGCCTCGCATACCCGGGTGGCGTTTGCCGGGCATTCCGGGCACCTGTTCGCGCGGATCTACGCGCACGCCGGGATGGTTGGCCTCGACGGGGAGAAAATGTCCAAATCCCTGGGCAACCTGGTCTTCGTCTCCCGGCTGGTCGGCGCCGGTGAGGACCCGATGGCGGTCCGGCTGGCGCTGCTCGCCCATCACTACCGCGAGGACTGGGAATGGACCGCGGACGGCCTGTCCGAGGCCCGCGACCGGCTCGCCCGCTGGCGCTCAGCCGCCTCGGCGGCCCTGGATGGGCTGGCTCCGCACGGTACCGCGCGCGCCGTGCTGGCGGGGGTCCGCGAACGGCTGGCCGATGACCTGGACGCGCCGGGCGCGCTCGCGATCGTGGATCAGTGGGCGGCCGCGGTCCTCGCCGGACGCGCCGCGGGCGGCCCTCCCGCCCCGCCTGCGGACCGGGCGCAGGGGGACCTGGTGCGGGACGCGGTCGACGCCCTGCTGGGTGTCGCCCTGTAAACACGCCCGCGGGTGTCACATGCCCGCGGGTGCACATGCCGCGGTGTCACATGCCCGCAGGTGTCACCCGCCCGCGGGTGCTACATGCCCGCGGCTGCGTGATATCTCTGTTGATATCGGATGTGGGGGGCTACCGCACCGGGAGCTGATTATGCCCGAAGAACCGAAGTCGTCGCTAAGTGAGCCGGACGACGCCGTGGCCCTGCTCGTGCGGGCCGTCAACCAGCTGCCGGCCGGCGACCGGGACCAGGTGTTCGCCTGGCTGCTGCGGGTGGGAGGACGGCAGTACAGCCCGGCCGGCGCGACCGGCGTGTGGGGGCCAGGATCGGCGAGCGCGGGCATCCTGCGCATCTTCCAGGAGGCCAAGTCGGCCTCCTCTGCGCAGCCCGGAGCGGCCCAGCAGATGGTCCCGGTCCGGTTTCCCGCCGATCAGCATGCGAAACTCCGCGAGTGGTGCGCCGAGCACGGGTTCTCGATGGCGACCGTGATCCGCGGGCTCGTCGCCAAATTCCTCGAGGACCAGCTCCCAAAGCACAACTGACTCTCGCCGTCAAGGCCCGTCTCCGTCCTGTGCGCGGCACCCTCCTCTTTCCACAGCCCCCCACATGGCCATGGCCCCGCACGCCCCCGCCACCCGAGCCTGGCCTCATGAGAAGAGACCTTCCCGCGGGACGCAGGCTCCCGCACCCAGGCCACCCCAGCACTCCGCAAGGCCCCGGGCGGGCCGTCAGCGTCGGCTCCCCAGCCGCCGTTCTCGCCGTCGTCCCGCACCTGCTCGGTTTCGTCCCCAGCAGGAGCCTCATCGTGATCGGCGCCGGCCCGCCGCGCGGGCGCATTCACCTGACCCTCCGCTTCGACCTTCCCGACCCCCCGGATGCCGCCGCCGCGACCGGCATCGCCCAGCACGCGGTCTCCGTCCTCACCGGCCAGCGGCAGGCCATGGGGGTCGTGATCGGCTACGGCCCGGGTCACCTGGTCACCCCCATCGCCGACCGCATCAGGGATGAGGCCAAGCGGGCCGGCCTCGAGTTGCGCGACGTACTGCGCGTGGAGGACGGGCGCTACTGGTCCTACCTGTGCCGCGAACCCTCCTGCTGCCCGCCCGGGGGAGTCCCGGTCAACCCGCGCCATCCCGCCGCGGCGGCGATGGCCGCCGCGGGCGTGCCGGTGCTGCCGGACCGGGCGGCCCTGGCCGCCTCGATCGCGCCGCTCGGCGGCATCACGCGCCAGTCCATGCGGCAGGCCACCCGCCGCGCGGAGACTCACGCGGCCGACCTGCTCAGCCTCGCCTCCCGTTCGGGCCGTCCGCGCGCGGCGACACGCCTCGTGGTGCTGGAGGGGCTCAGCGCCGTGGCTGACGCTATCGGCACCTACCGGGGCGGCGGCAGGTTCGCGACCGACGATCAGGTCGCATGGCTGTCGCTGGCGCTGGCCAACCTGCGCGTGCGTGACGACGCGTGGGCACGGATGGACCCGGATCACCGCGACGCCCACGCCCGGCTCTGGACGGACGTCGCCCGCCGCGCCGAGCGCGAGTACGTGCCCGCGCCCGCCTCCCTGCTCGCGTTCACCGCGTGGCAGTGCGGTAACGGCGCGCTGGCCAACCTGGCTCTGGACCGTGCCCTGGAGGCCGAGCCCCGGATACTCGATGGCGCTGCTGCTCCGGGACACGATCGACGCCGGTACCCCGCCGTCCATGGCCCGGCTGCCGATGACCCCGGAGGAGGTCGCCGCCAGCTACGCCGCCGACGATGAGCGGGCCGAGGCCGAGGCCGGCCAGCCCCCCGGCGACGACCTTGATGACGACCAGGCAGCTAGCGAGCGTGGACGGCCCGGCACGCCGGGATAAACTGCGTGAGCTGTTTGCCCGGTATCGGCCCGCGACCTGGGCAGCGCTGGACGGAAGGGAGGGCGCATGACGGAGGTCGCCCGCAAGGACGCGCCGCTGGCCGCCATGGCGGAGCATCGCGCCGCGGTCGCCCGGCTGCGCCAGGCGTACGCGGCGATGCCGCCCGGCACACCGGTACGCCTGGCCAAGCGCACATCGAACCTGTTCCGGTTCCGCGCCCCGGCCGCCGGCCGGGGCGCGGAAAGCCGCCCCGGGCTGGATGTGTCCGCCTTCGGCCACGTGCTGTCCGTCGACCCCGCCGCACGCGTCGCCGTGGTGGGCGGCATGACCACCTACGAGGACCTCTGCGACGCGACGCTGCCGTACGGGATGATGCCGTTCGTCGTGCCCCAGCTGAAAACGATCACCCTCGGCGGCGCGGTGTCCGGGCTGGGCATCGAGTCCACCTCGCTGCGCAACGGCATGCCTCATGAGTCGGTCCTGGAGATGGAGATCCTGACCGGGGACGGCCGGGTGGTCACGGCGGCGCCGGGCAACGAGCACGGCGGCCTGTTCGCCGGCTTTCCCAACTCCTACGGGACCCTCGGCTACGCTCTGTCGCTCACCATCGAGCTGGAGCCCGTCCGCCCGTTCGTGCACCTGCGCCACTTCCCGTTCCGCGACCCGGCCGCGTGCATGACGGCCATCCAGCAGATCGCGGCCGACGGGAGCTACCGCGGTCACCGCGCGGACTTCGTCGATGGCGTCGCGTTCAGCCCCGGTGAGCTCTACCTGACCGTCGGGGCCTTCAGCGATGTCGCGCCCTGGCGGAGCGACTACACCGGCCGGGACATCTACTACACCTCCATCTGCGGCCCGGACGAGGACTTTCTCACCATCCGCGACTACCTGTGGCGGTGGGATACCGACTGGTTCTGGTGCTCCCGGCCGTTCGGGGTGCAGAAACCCCTCGTCCGGGCGCTGTGGCCGCGGCGCTACCGCCGCTCCGACGTGTACCGCAAGCTGGTCGCGCTGGACCGCCGGCTCGGCCTGACCGGCAAGCTGAACGAACGCCGGAATCTGCCGTCCAGGGAGGCGGTGATCCAGGACGTGGAGATCCCCGTCGAACGCGGCGCGGATTTCCTCACCTTCTTCGCGTCCCAGGTGGGCATGAGCCCGGTCTGGATGTGCCCGCTGCGGCTGCGCGGCGCGCGGGACTGGCCGCTGTACCCGCTGAAGCCCGGCGAGGTGTACGTCAACTTCGGCTTCTGGGGTACGGTGCCGCTGCCGCCGGGCCGTCCGGACGGCCACTACAACCGGCTGATCGAGAATGAGGTCGGCGCGCTCGGCGGCCACAAGTCGCTGTATTCGACGTCCTTCTACACCGAGGACGACTTCAGCAGGCTCTACAACGGCGTGGCCCACGAAAAGCTGAAGCGGGAGTACGACGGTGCCGGCCGTCTCCCGGGCCTGTACGACAAGTGCGTCCGCGGACGCTGAACCGCCCCACGGCCAGATCGACGGAAGCGAGGCAAGCATGGCGCTGGCGCAAGTTTTCGAGACCTTCGTAGGACCCGATGCCCCGGTGGAGTTCGTCGCCTACGACGGGAGCCGCGCGGGCGCCGCGGGCGCCCCGGTCCGGATCACGGTCCGGTCGCCGGCCGCCGTGTCCTACCTGGCGCAGGCGCCCGGCGCGCTCGGGCTCGCCCGCGCCTACGTGTCCGGGCATCTGGACGTGGACGGGGACATGTACACCGCCCTGGCCCGGATGGCCAGGGCGCAGTCGATGAACCTGGACCTGTCCGAGCGGCTCCGGCTGTTCCGCGAGCTCGGGGGTCCCCGGACGCTCGTCCCGCGGCTCGCGCCGCCCCCGCAGGAGGTGAACGTGGGCAGCCGGTGGCTCACCGGCAGGCGGCACTCCAAAGGCCGGGACGCCAACGCGATCTCGCATCACTACGACGTGTCCAACCAGTTCTACGAGTGGGTGCTGGGCCCGTCGATGGCCTACACCTGCGCCTGTTACCCGGCGCCGGACTCGACGCTGGAGGAGGCCCAGGCGTACAAGTTCGACCTGGTCGCACGCAAGCTCGGGCTGCGCAGCGGCATGCGGCTGCTCGACGTTGGCTGCGGCTGGGGCGGCATGGTCATGCACGCGGCCCGCGAATACGGCGTCCGCGCGATCGGCGTCACGCTGTCCGGGCAGCAGGCGGCCTGGGCCCGGCACGCCATCGAGAAGGCCGGCCTGTCCGGCCTGGCCGAGGTCCGTCACCTGGATTACCGGGACGTCCCGGAGGGCGGGTTCGACGCGGTCAGCTCGATCGGGCTGACCGAGCACATCGGCATGCGGCAGCTCCCGGGCTACTTCGCGTTCCTCCTCGGGAAGCTCCGGCCCGAGGGCCGCCTGCTCAACCACTGCATCACCCGGCCGGACAACTCCGAGCCCGCCACCCGCAAGGGCGGGTTCATCAACCGGTACGTCTTCCCCGACGGCGAGCTGGAGGCGCCCGGCTACCTGATCGCCTTGATGAACGACAGCGGGTTCGAGGTCCGGCACGAGGAGAACCTCCGCGAGCACTACGCGATGACGCTGGCCGCCTGGTGCGCGAACCTCGACGCCCACTGGAAGGAAGCCGTCGCCGAGGTCGGCCAAGGAACCGCCCGGGTGTGGCGCCTGTACATGGCCGGGTCGAGGCTCGGCTTCGAGCGCAACCACATCCAGCTGCACCAGGTGCTGGGCGTAAGACTGGCCGCCGACGGGTATTCCGGCATGCCGCTGCGGCCCAACTGGGAGACCCGGCCCTCGGCCTGGGACGCGCCGGCCGCCGGGAACGGGACGGCTCGCCGCAACGGGACAGCCGGAGACGGGACAGCCGGAGACGGGAGGCTCGCGGGGACGGCTCGCGGGGACGGGACGGTCCCTCCAGCTCACGACACGGCGCTGGCCTGAGCCCCGGACGGCCCCCGTGCAGCTAGCGGAGCACATCGCCGCGCTGCGGGACGAGGGTCCCTTGCTGGCCCGGGCGGCCGAGCGCGCCGGGCCGGACGCCCTCGTCCCGACCTGCCCTGGCTGGCGGATGCGCGACCTGGTCCGGCACGTGGGCCAGGTGCACCGCTGGGCCACGGGGTACGTCGTCGAACAGCATTCGGCCCCGCCCGGCCAGCTCACCGAGGACGAGATGGTCCGGTCTGGGCCGGCCGACGACAAGGACCTGCCCGGCTGGTTCCTCGACGGCCATCAGCGCCTGGTCACCGCCCTCGGGCAGGCGGATCCCGGGATGACCTGCTGGACGTTCCTGGCTGCGCCGTCGCCGCTGGCCTTCTGGGCCCGGCGGCAGGCCCACGAGACCGCGATTCACCGCATCGACGCGCAGCTGGCCACGGGCGCGGGCCCGGCCGGCCTTGACCGGTTCGCGCCCGGCCTGGCCGGCGACGGGATCGACGAGCTGATCATGGGCTTCGTCCGCCGCCAGAGCAGGCGCGGCCTGCGCTCCGACCCGCCGTGCTGGCTGGCCGTTCACGCTCGGCCCGGCCCCCGGCGTGACGGCCGCGATGCCGGTGACGGCGGGGTGGCTGGTGACGGCGGGGTGACCGGTGACGGCGGGGTGGCCGGCGACCACGGCGACTGGGTGATCCTCATGGGGACGGACTCGGCCGGGGTGGCCCGCGGCATGATCCCGGCCGACGGCATTCCGGAGGGGCCGGGCTGCGCGCTAACGGGCCCAGCCGATGCGCTCTACCTCCTGCTGTGGAACCGGCGCGGCCTGCTGCGGAACCGGGGCGGGGCCGACGGCCTGGAGCTGAGCGGCGACCCCCGCGGGCTGGATGTCTGGCGGGAGCAGGTACGCGTCCGCTGGTCCTGAACCCGGCAGCGGCGGGGTGACCAGCGAAAGCGCCGCCGGGGACAGGGAAGCCGGGGACAGGGAAACGGGCCGGTCCGTCCCGATCTCCGCGGGCCGGTCCGGCCCGATGGGGGCGGGGGCCATGGCCGCCGCGTCCGGCAGGACTCCGGCGGTGAACAGGGCGGCGGCGCACGCGGCCGTGCCCTCGTCTGCCGGGAAGCCAGCCGCCAGCCGGTCACCGTCCGGCCGGCCGCCAGCCGCCTCGCGGACCGCAGGGAAGCCGGCGGCAGGAAGCCGGCGGCAGGGACGCCGCAGGCGGCGGCCGCCGCGACCAGCGCCTCGTCGGCGCCCGCGCAGAAGATCAGGTCAGCGCCGTCGGAGGCCGTCTGGAGCGCCTCGCGGAAGCGCACCGGAGAGGTAAGCTGAGCGCACAGCATGGCGGCGATGTCGTCCTGCGGCCTCAGTTCACGCGCCGTGACCGTGGATACCAGCCGCCGCCGGGGCGGCCCGAACCGGACCTGAGCCAGCACGCTGCGCAGCGGCGCAGCGTACGGCAGCATGGCCGGCGTGTGCAGCGCATGCGCCGCGTTCAGCACGCTCGCGGTCACGCCCAGCGTGGCTGCCTGCCGGGTCAGCTCCCGGACGCCAGCGACGGGACCGGCCAGCACGTGCGATCGCGGGCCCTCGTCAGCGGCGAGCGCCAGCCCGCAGGAGGCGCTGAGCCCGGATGCCGTCGCCTCGTCGGCGATAACCCGCACCATCGCGGTACGCGTGGCCCTCAGGCCCCTGCGCACCTCG
This sequence comes from uncultured Actinomycetes bacterium, assembly GCA_963808295.1. Classification (GTDB taxonomy): domain Bacteria; phylum Actinomycetota; class Actinomycetes; order Streptosporangiales; family Streptosporangiaceae; genus Bog-532. The sequence goes on from CAWEFP010000001.1 coordinate 19,909, forward strand.
CCATGCTGAGCGGCCAGGCGCGCGGCCTCCGGTACCGACAGGCTGCCCGCCCACACCAGGCCGGCAATCTCACCGTGGCCGTGGCCCACGGCGGCGGTCGCGCTGGCCCCGAGTCCCTCCAGCCACCGCAGCGCATCCAGTGACCGGGCCAGGGTGGCGGCCTCGGCCGCCAGCCAGGCTGCGCCCCCCTCGCCCGCGCCGTCCGTGACCGCGCCGCCGGGGAAGACCAGCACGACCCGGCCGCCGGCGCCGCACGACACGCGGACCCCCGCCTCGCTGATCATCGGGCCGCCGTGCACCGCGCCCGCCAGGCGAGCCGCGCGGCGGGCGCGTTCGGCCAGCTGATCCGGGTTCCAGGCGGTCATGGTGACCCGGATCTCACGGTCACCGGCCAGGCCCCGCGATCGACCACCGGCCCGGGTCCCCGGCGCGTCGCTGCGGGCGAGCCCTGCGGCGGCCGTTTCGCGGCACAACTGGCGAGCCAGGTTCTGCAGCTCGCGGTCTGACATTCCCGGGGCAATGGCGGCAATTCGCTCCAGCGCGGCGACGAGCGACGGGCGGTCCCGGCTGCGGAGCGCGAAGACGCCGGTGGCCGCGGCTGGGCGCGCACGGCCGGCTTTAACCCGAATGCCCATTCTTCCCCGGAAAGCATTAATCATGTCCCAGGCCCTGGCGGCACGCGCTTCACGTTAAGCACGGCAATTCCCGCAGGTGTCGGTAAAGACGGGCTCATGCGCCCACGACGGCCACGGGGCCGCAGGTCCTCGAGCTGGTTGACACGTTGGCAGTACGGCACGCCGGGCACCTCGATCACCTGCCCGGCCACGGCCAGCCGCGGGGGCCGCAGCCTGGCCGCCCTCACTGTATTGAGCGTGAATATTGACGGTCAAGGACCATTAACTGACTTACCGATTCCCGGTTCATTTTTATTTCTGCACCGTAATGTCGGCTATGCGGGCGGCATTTCTCCTTTTCGTGACATGCCTGCGCCGGGGAATGTCCCGGCGGGATGATCCGGGCACGGTGAGCCACCGGATGGGCGCGCCTGATGAGGGCCGGGGCGGCCCGATCCTAACCCGGGGACGTGCAGCGGGGCGGGGAACTGCAGGGTCGGCGGGCGGCCCGGGCCATGATGCCCGGCACAGGCTCCGGCGCCCTCCTGCAGTGCTGCGCCGATCCCCATCATTCACTGCCCGTCCTGCGGCGAGGTCCCGGTTCCCGAAGAGGACCTGCCCGTCGTCCTGCCCGACCTGCGCGGGCAGGACCTTGTCCCCAAGGGCGTGTCGCCGCTGGCGGCCGCCACGGACTGGGTGAACGTGAGCTGCTCCAAGTGCGGCGGCGCGGCCAAGCGCGACACCGACACCATGGACACGTTCGTCGACTCGTCCTGGTACTTCCTGCGGTACTGCTCACCGGGCTATGCGGACGGCCCGTTCAACCCCGGTGACGTGCGGCGCTGGGCGCCGATCGACCTGTACGTGGGCGGTGTCGAGCACGCGATCCTGCACCTGCTGTACAGCCGGTTCTTCGTCAAGGTCCTGCACGACATGGGCATGACCGACTTCCGCGAGCCGTTCACCCGGCTGCTGAACCAGGGCCAGGTCATCAACGGCGGCAAGGCCATGTCCAAGTCGCTGGGCAACGGCGTGGACCTGGGCGAGCAGCTGGCCGCGCACGGCGTGGACGCGATCCGGCTCACGATGATCTTTGCCAGCCCGCCGGAAGACGACATCGACTGGGCCGACGTGCGGCCCGAGGCGATGGTGAAGTTCCTGGGCCGGGCGTGGCGGCTCGCCGCCGATGTCGCGGCGGCCCGCGCCGGCGCCGCCGGCGCCGCGGCGGGCGGGTCATCCGTGCCGGACGGCGTACCTGGCGACACGGCCCTCCGCCGGGTCACGCACCACACCATCGACGATGTGACCCGGCTGGTGGAGGCGCACCGGCTGAACGTGGCCGTGGCCAGGCTGATGGAGCTGGTGACCGCCACACGGCGGGCCATCGATTCCGGGCCGGGCGCGGGCGACCCGGCGGTCGCTGAGGCGGCGGACGTACTGGCCGTGCTCCTGTCCGTGTTCGCCCCGTACACGGCCGAGGAGTGCTGGGAGCTGCTGGGCCACGAGCCGTCGGTGGCCAAGGCCGGCTGGCCGGTGGCCGACCCCGCCCTGCTCGTCACCGAGTCGGTCACCTGCGTCGTTCAGGTGAACGGGAAGGTCAGGGACCGGATCGAGGTGCCGCCGGGAATCAGCGAGGACGATCTGCGTGAGGTGGCCCTGGCCGCCCCCGGCGTCATCCGCGCGCTGGCGGGCCAGTCCATCCGGAAGGTCATTGTCCGCGCGCCCAAGCTGGTCAACGTCGTCGCAGGCTGAGCGCCCCGCGTGCCGGGAGGCGGCCGCCCGGGCCGGCTGGCCGCCTCCCGGCCGTGCGCGGCGCGCCTAGACACGCCGGAGCACGGCTACCACTTTGCCGAGGATGGTGGCCTCGTCGCCCAGAATGGGGGCGTAAAGCGGGTTGTGCGGGATCAGCCAGACGTGCCCGTCGCTCTTCTTGAACGTCTTGACGGTCGCCTCGCCCTCGGGCCCCTCGCCCTCGACCATGGCCGCGACGATCTCGCCGTTCTCCGCGTTCGGCTGCGAACGGACCACGACCCAGTCCCCATCGGTGATGGCGGCGTTGATCATCGAGTCTCCGCTCACCTTGAGCAGGAAGTGCTCACCCTCACCGACCAGCTGCTTCGGCAGCGGGAAAACGTCTTCCACCCGCTGTTCGGCGATGATGGGACCACCGGCGGCGATACGGCCGACCAGCGGAACGTACGCGGCTTCCTGTGACGGAATGTCAAAGGCGCCGGCCGGGGCCTCGGCGTTCTCCTCGTCGTCCTGTTCGATATCCGGGCGGACGGCCGGATGGCCCGGCAGCCGCACCTCCACGGTCCGCGGGCGGCCCGCATCCCGGTGCAGGTACCCCTTCGCCTGAAGTGTCGAAAGCTGGTACGAGACGCTCGATGTACTCGTCAGCCCGACCGCTTCGCCGATCTCCCGCATTGAGGGCGGATAGCCGCGTTTCTGCACCGAGTCACGGATTACCTGAAGCACTTTGCGCTGCCGCCAGGTGAGGACATGACCCGGCTCCGGCTTGTCCGGCGTCACCGGGACAACAGGCGGAACGCTGCCTTTCGGCTTACGTCCCGGCCTTCCCTTGGGCCGGGGAGTGTCGCCGACGGCCGCGGCCACTCCCTCGGCGTTATCCGTACTGCCGTTGTCCATCAGACGACCTTCCAATCCGGTTATTGCCTATCTGAAGCCGAGGGTAGTAGCTGGCCTCCGTGATCTCAAACATCTGTTCGACGTGTCGCCAAAATGTCAGACCCGCCGGGTACAAAGATGTCGTAGGTTCGTTCGATCGAACAGGTATACGATCGAACGGCAGCATTCGAATGAACGTTTGATGAGGAGGTCGGCATGAGCGCTCTGCCTGTTGAGAAGCAGCCGTCGGGGGCCGTCCCTGCCGATTCGGGAAGTCGGATCGCGGGGGTCGCGGTCCCGGCCGGGTGGCGCGCCCGCGCGGCCGGCGGTACACCCGCTCTTCCCGGCCAAGAAGTGGCTGCTGCCGGACGGGGACTGCATCTTCCCCGGCGGCGGCCGGAGTTTCTCGGGCCAGGCCGCGCCCGGTGGCGCGCGGCCGCCGCAGCCCGGGCCGGGCGCCCGGCGGCCGTCCCGGCTGGCGGCTGATGCGCCGCGGCCGTCCCGGCCGCTGGCGAGCGCCCAGGCGCTGCCCGGGCCGGTGGCGGCTGCGCCGGGACGGCAGACTGAGGGCGGACGGCTGGCCCCGGCCGTCCCGGCCGCCACGCGGGGGCACGCGGCCTTTGCCGGGCCGGCCGCCAACGGGGGCGGCTGACCGGGCCGGGCACGCGGTCGCGGCGGGTCAGGCCGCCACGGGGGACGGCCGGCCGGGACGGTGTCACCGCGGCGGCTGCGGCTGACCAGACGGGGCCGGGTCGTGGTGGCGGTCCTCGCGGTGCTGGCGGCGTGCGGCCTGTTCGTGGCGGGGGCGAGCGCGGCCCAGGCCAGTGGCCCCACGTCCGCGCACGGAGCGTCCGCCGCGGCGGAGCGGGTGGTCGTCCAGCCCGGCGAGACGCTGTGGTCAATCGCCCAGAGCGCTGACCCGAACGCCGACGCGCGGACCATCGTGCAGGAGATACTGCAGGTCAACCGGCTCAAGACCGCGAGCATCACAGCCGGTCAGCGCCTGTGGGTGCCCCGGGGCTAACCGGGGCCGCCCCCGGGGGCCAGCCCCGGGGGCACCGGGTGGGCCTAGCCGGGGGCCAGCGGCCGGCAGTGCCGCGACACGCCGGCCGGGGTGCCAGTGTTCCCGTGTTGCCAGCGGTTTCAGGACGCGCTCGCTTGGCACTTGCGACGACTGGGCGTGGTGGTCTACGGTAACCACAACATCTAGTAGTTACACCGATGTGTTTTATCCAGAACTTGTGTCCCGCCGAGGATGCGAGACGGTTGGCCGGCCAGGAGGTGTGATCGCGTGCACTGTCCCTTCTGCAGGCACCCGGACAGCCGGGTGATCGACAGCCGCACCGCCGACGATGGCGTGGCGATCCGCCGTCGCCGGGCATGTCCGGAGTGCGGAAAGCGTTTTACCACCCAGGAGACGGTCATCCTGATGGTGGCCAAGCGGAGCGGGGTGACGGAGCCTTTCGTCCGGGACAAGATCGTCCGCGGCGTCCGCCGGGCGTGCCAGGGGCGGCCGGTCGACGAAGACCAGCTCGCGATCCTGGCCCAGCGTGTCGAGGAGACGATGCGGTCCAGGGGCTGCGCCGAGATCCCCTCACACGAGGTCGGCCTGGCCATCCTGGGCCCGCTGCGCGAGCTCGACGAGGTCGCGTATCTCCGCTTCGCCTCTGTTTACCGGGGATTTGAGTCTCTCGCGGACTTTGAGAAGGAAATCGAGGCGCTGCGCGACGAGCGCGCGGGCGTGCCGCGCGCGGCCAGGCAGGCAGACGGACAAGCCGGCCCCGTAGACGTGGCCGGTGTGCAACCAGCTGCAGTTGATCGCTGGAAGAGACCTATCAGGCATGAGCGGCCCGGGCAAGGTCGCAGAAGGGGGCTTTGGCATGACGGAGACGGTGAGCGGGTCCACCGCCGCTAAGGGCAAGAACGCGCGCAAGGGGCTCAGGATCGACCGGATCCATACCACGAAGGGCGTTCATCCCTACGACGAGGTGACCTGGGAGCGCCGCGACGTCGTCATGACGAACTGGCGTGACGGCACGGTCAACTTCGAGCAGCGGGGCGTCGAGTTTCCTGACTTCTGGTCCCTCAATGCCGTCAACATCGTCACGACCAAGTACTTCCGTGGTGCGGTGGGCACCCCGCAGCGCGAGTGGAGCCTCAAGCAACTGGTTGACCGGGTGGTCGGCGTCTACCTGGAGACCGGCCGGAAATGCGGCTACTTCGCCTCGGACGCCGACGCCGAGATCTTTGCGCACGAGCTCACGTACGCCCTCATCCACCAGGTCTTCAGCTTCAACTCGCCGGTCTGGTTCAACGTCGGCACGCCGTCGCCGCAGCAGGTGTCCGCGTGCTTCATCCTGGCCGTGGACGACACGATGGACTCCATCCTGGACTGGTACAAGGAAGAGGGCCTCATCTTCAAGGGCGGATCCGGTGCCGGGGTGAACCTGTCCCGGCTGCGTTCCAGCAAGGAACTGCTCACCTCCGGGGGCACGGCCAGCGGGCCCGTTTCGTTCATGCGGGGGGCCGACGCGTCGGCCGGCACCATCAAGTCGGGCGGCGCCACCCGCCGGGCCGCGAAGATGGTGGTCCTCGACGTCGACCACCCGGACGTCGAGGAGTTCATCGAGACCAAGGCGCGCGAGGAAGAGAAGGTGCGCATCCTCCGCGACGCCGGGTTCGACGTGGACCTCGGCGGCAAGGACATCGTGAGCGTCCAGTACCAGAACGCCAACAACTCCGTGCGCGTGTCGGACGAGTTCATGCGGGCCGTCGAAGATGACCGCGACTTCGACCTGCTCGCCCGCCGCACGGGCGAGGTGGTCAGCCGGGTCGGGGCCAAGGGGCTGCTGCGCAAGATGGCCCAGGCGGCCTGGGACTGCGCCGACCCGGGCATTCAGTACGACGGCACCATCAACGACTGGCACACCTGCCCGGAGTCCGGGCGGATCACCGCGAGCAACCCCTGCTCGGAGTACGTGCACCTGGACAACTCGTCGTGCAACCTGGCCAGCATCAACCTGCTGAAGTTCCTCCGCGACGACGACACGTTCGACGTGCAGCGCTTCCGGCAGATCACCGAGCTGATCATCACCGCGATGGACATCTCCATCTGCTTCGCCGACTTCCCGACACAGAAGATCGCCGAGACGACCCGGGCCTACCGCCAGCTTGGCATCGGGTACGCCAACCTGGGCGCGCTGCTGATGGCGACCGGGCACGCCTACGACTCGGCCGGCGGCCGGGCCATCGCGGCGGCCATCACGTCGCTGATGACCGGTACGGCCTACAAGCGCTCCGCGGAGCTGGCCGCGGTGGTCGGCCCCTACGACGGCTACGAGCGCAACGCGGTCGGCCACAAGCGGGTCATGCGCAAGCACGCCGACGCCAGCGACCAGATCCGGGCGGTCGGCCCGATGGACCGCGAGATCCTTTCCGGGGCCCTGACCGCCTGGCAGGAGTGCCTCCGGATCGGCGAGGCGAACGGATACCGCAACGCCCAGGCGAGCCTGCTCGCGCCCACGGGATGCCTAACCGGGGACACCCTGGTAACGACCGACAGGGGTATCACGCGCCTCTCCGAACTCGGCGACGTCTACGGGGACCGCTGGCAGGATCTGGGCATCGGGGTGTCCACCGATGAGGGACCACGCCAGGCGACCAAGTTCTTCGTCAATGGCGAGGAACCGACACGCCTTGTCACGACGGAGGGCGGCTACCGCATCCAGGGCACGCTGACTCACCGGGTAAAAGTCGTGGAGCCAGCGACCGGTACGTGGGTCTGGAAGCGCCTGGCGGACATCGTCCCCGCAGATGTGATTCCGCTCCAGATGGGCACCCTCGTGGGCCAGCCGCGGCATGTTCCGCTGCCAATTCTGGACCAGGCTTATTACACCGGAGATCGCCATGTCCGCGTGCCCGAGGCAGTGACACCGGAGCTTGCCGAACTGGTTGGCTACTTCATGGGGGACGGGAGCCTGCACGCAAAGGGAATCCGGCTGTGTGTCGCGAACACAGACCTTGATGTCGCGGAGCGGCTCGGCGTGCTAGCGAAGGAGCTTTTCGGCATCTCGCCGACGATCACGCCCCAGGACGGTTACCAGGAGCTGAGCCTTTCCTCGGTCCGGCTCGCACGCTGGTGGCAGGCGGCCGGATTCGCAAAGGAACTCCCTGCAGGCGGCCACACCGGGAAGGGCTGGATTCCCAGGATTCCTTCGGCGATCCTGGAGGCGAACGATCCCGCCGTGTACAGCGCGTTCCTGCGCGGCCTCTTCGAAGCCGACGGGACCGTTGCGCAGGGCGTGCCCAGCCTGTCAACGGCAGATGAGTCCTTCGCGGCTGAGATCCGGACCCTGATGCTCGCGATGGGTCTTGCCACCACGACGCGGAAGACGGTGAGCGGCTGGGGCGGCCCGATCCTCCAGATCAGGCTTCGTAATGTCGACCATGCGCTGAATTTCAGCGAATACGTTGGCTTCATTGGTGAGCGCAAGGCATGCTTGGTCGCCGCCCTGGAACCGGACGCCTCGGCGAAGAAGGACTACGTCTTCCTGGCGGACGAGACATGGGCAGAGCTGATCCCGCCTGGCCATTCGGCTCGAAACGCTGCGCAGGTGTCACGGCGCAAGCACGGCGGGGTTCCCCGCATGCTGGCCAGGAGGATCTTCGAGGAGACCCTCGACCAGCGGCTCGGAAAGGCGCTCGGCTACCTGTTCGAGTCGGTGACGAGCAATGACGACGGTGGAGTCCAGCCGACCTACGACCTGTCAGTGCCGGACAATGTCACGTACGTGGCGAACGGCATGGTAAGTCACAACACCATCGGCCTGATGATGGACTGTGACACCACGGGCATCGAGCCCGACCTGGCCCTGGTGAAGTTCAAGAAGCTCGTCGGCGGCGGCTCGATGCAGATCGTCAACCAGACCGTGCCGCGGGCCCTGAAGAATCTCGGCTACCAGCCGGAGCAGATCGAGGCGATCACCGAGTACATCGCCGAGCACGGTCACGTGGTGGACGCTCCCGGCCTCAAGCTCGCGCACTACGAGGTCTTCGACTGCGCGATGGGGGAGCGGGCGATCAGCCCCATGGGGCACGTCCGGATGATGGCCGCGGTCCAGCCGCACCTCAGCGGCGCGATCAGCAAGACCGTGAACATGCCGGAGAGCGCGACCGTCGAGGACATCGAGAAGATCTACTTCGAGGGCTGGAAGCTCGGCCTCAAGGCGCTCGCGATCTACCGCGACAACTGCAAGGTCGGCCAGCCGCTCTCGGTCTCGAAGAACAAGGCCGCGGGCAGCGGAGCAGGAGGAAGCCGCCACCCCAGCGGAGCCGGCCGTGCACCGGCCGGTCCGCCGGAAGCTCCCGCGCCAGCGGCCCGCCACGGTCACCAAGTTCTCCGTGGCCGGCGCGGAAGGCTACATGACCGTCTCGAACTACCCGGACGACGGCGTGGGTGAGGTCTTCCTCAAGCTCGGCAAGCAGGGCTCGACGCTGGCGGGCGTAATGGACGCCTTCTCGATCGCCATCTCCGTCGGCCTGCAGTACGGCATCCCGCTGGAGTCCTACGTCGCCAAGTTCACCAACATGCGGTTCGAGCCGGCCGGGCTCACCGACGACCCGGACGTCCGGATCGCCAGCTCGGTCATGGACTACATCTTCCGGCGGCTGGCCCTGGATCACCTGCCGTACGACCAGCGCGCGGAGATGAGCATCCTCTCGGCCGCCGAGCGGAGCGCCCAGCTCGCCGGTGAGGACCCGAGCGCGCTGGCCGAGGAGGTCGACCCCGAGGAACTGGCCCAGTCGGCTCCCGTCGAGCCGCTGCACGCGGAGCGTGCGGAGCGCGAGGAGCGGCACGAGCCGGAGGCCACGCCGCGCCCGGCCGCCCCGGCCTCTCCCCCCGCCGGGGCGCACAGCTCGGTCGAGCTGCTCGAGTCCCACCAGGGCCGCACCGCGGACGCGCCGCTGTGCCTCACCTGCGGCACGAAGATGCGCCCCGCGGGCAGCTGCTACGTCTGCGAAGGCTGCGGCTCCACCAGCGGCTGCAGCTGACTCAGGCATTACGACAGGAGAAGAGTTCCCAGCTCAGGAGGGGTGCAGCTAAGTGGCTGCGCTCCTCCTGAGCGCTTACGGGAGCTTGCTGGTTGCAGCTGATGCAATCTGGATCCTGGCGACAAGGGCGCCAGGCGCCTTCCGTCAGGCCGACCAGCGTGCCACCGGCAGATCGCGCACAAAGATAGCGGCAGATCGGCCGGAACATAAGGGGTTGCGGTCCAGCGCGTCCGCCACCACGAAACGCGCCACCAGGGCCCGTTCGGCGGCCTTGTCGCCCGCCCGTTCGTCCCAGCCGGGCGGTGTGGTCATCCGTGCCCGCTGCCCGCGGCCGCGGCGCGCGCTATTCCTCGTAGCGGGTCGGCGGGAACGGCGCATGGTCGCCCTCGATCAGCAGCTCGTCCTTATCTTCCTCGCGCCGGATCTCGGCCCGCTCCTCCTGGTACTGCTCGGTATCCCGGATATCGGTGTCCAGCGGCGGAGTGTCGGTGGCCGGCGGCACGTCGTCGGGATTGAACGGATCGAGACCCGCCTCGACGCGTTCGTCCTCCGCCTCGTGGGCCAGCACGTCATCATCGAGGTTCTTCTCCGGCAGGCCACCGTGCACGTGGCGGTCCTTGTGGAATAGGCCGTCGGCCTCGTCTGAACTTCGTGAACCCATGACGCCTCCCGTACCCGGCCGGTGCGGCCATACTCATCCACCTGGCCGCCTCCGGCTTAACGATGTCACACCCGCAAATGACGGCGGCCCGCACCCGCCCGCGCCCGCCCCCCCGCCCGCACCCACACGTATCCGCCCGGCGCCGGCCTTCGCGACACGAGCCGGTCGTTTCCGGCAGAGGACGAAGGGCCCGCCGACCAGGGTCGTCGGGCACATTCCCACGGGCGGTGCCGCGCGCGAGGCTGGACACATGCCGGAGCGAGCCGCGAAATGGGCGAGGTGACGTCGTGCTGAAGCCGTTCGCCGATGCGCACAGCACCTATCGCGTTATCGAGCCGGCCCTGCGGGCGCCATCGGTGTACAACACTCAGCCCTGGTCATTCCGGATCGTCGCTGACGACCGTGTCGAGCTGCGCGCCAAAGTCGACGGCGGCGACGGCCCTGGCTGCGGGCGATGGGACCTGCTGCTCCATTCTCCCGCCCCTGGGCCGTGGCCCCGCGAATATGCGATCAGCTGCGGCGCTGCCCTGATGAATCTGCGGCTGGCTTTCCGGGTGCTGGGCCACGATCCGGTGATCACCCTGGTACCGGAGCCGGCGGGCGATCCGGGCCTGCTCGCGTCGGTGGAGATCGGCGTCGGGCGCACGCACAAGCCGAGTTCGCTGGAGCAGGAACTCTATGACGCGATCGGGGAGCGGCACACCGACCGCTGGCCGTTCAGCGATACTCCCCTCCAGGCCGGGATCCTGGTGGAGATGGAGTGCGCGGCGGCGCAGGAGCACGGCTGGCTGCGCATCCTGCACGGGACGTTCGCGCGGCGTTGGCTCAACCTGGCTGCCCACGCGGACGCCGCCATCGCCGCCGCCCGGGACGGCAGGTACTCCGCCGCGAAGGACGGTTCTGGCCGGGACGGGATGAGCCTCGCCCACGGCGAAGACGCGACCGGTGCGGACGCTACGACCTACGGCGCACTGCTCGGGCAGTTCCGGGACGAGCTGGCTCAGTGGACGGGTGACAGCGACTCCGGCTCTGGCGTCCCTCGCTCCGCCTTCGGCCCGCGCCCGGCGAAGCCCAATCCTCCGGTCCGCGACTTCACGCTCGGCGGTCCCGTCCCGGCCGGTACTGGCCGGGACGGTCCGGAGTGGCCGGGCGCCGACCGGGGCACTCAGTGGAGCACAGCGCCGGGGTGCCGCCCATCCGGGTGACGGTCCGCGCGAGCGTTATGAGCGTCACCCCCAGCTGATGATGCTGTTCACCAACCGCGACGAGCCGGCTGACTGGCTCCGCGCCGGGCAGGCGCTGCAGCGGGCCCTGCTCACCGCCACCAGCCTCGGCGCGTCCGCCTCGTTCCTGACTCAGCCGCTGGAAGTCGCCGATCTGGAATTCCGCTACGACCCCCGGTACCGTCGGCCGCCAGGCCTAACGGGTCATCCCGGCCTGTCCGTGCACCGTCACGTCGACGCGTCCCAGCGGAATTCCAGCAGCCCCATGGACCGTCGCGGTTACGCCCGCCGGCACCTGCTGGGGGCTACGCCGTGGCTGGAGGTCCCGCAGATGGTGATCCGTGTCGGCTACCCGACGAACCAGGCCGGGAAAGACCTCCGCACTCCGCGCCAGGAACCCGAGATCACCGACGCCCGCTG
>CAWEFP010000002.1:0-33739 GCA_963808295.1 uncultured Actinomycetes bacterium
GCCTGTCGTTCCCGGCGGCGGTGAAGGCGCAGACCGCGATCGCGATCAGGCAGGCCAGCGGATTCTCCCTCAACGAGTGAAGAAGCGACCAGCCGAACAACCCCTCGATCAGCAGCCTCGAAGCAGACTCCGGGCAACTTCCATCTAGGTTCGCCCGGATCTTATGCGGGTCTTCGTTGCGCGTGATCAGGTCCAGGTAAATGCATGTATCGGCGTATATAAGCGTAGGCTTGTCAGGCACGACGCGCCTCCCGCACGTACTCGTCTACGCTTTGACCGCCGGTCCAATCCCGGTCTATACCTAGCAGTTCGCCCACAGATGCACGTTCGCTGTCATCCTGGGGCAGCAGCTCAAAGCGATCGATCTTAATACGGACCACCTGGCCGCGTTCATTTCGTGTCACAGATCCGTGCGCTAGAACCCGGCGGCGCCATAGTGCTTGCACCTGATGCTCCATTGCAGCCCGCACGTGTCCCGTAACTGCTCGGCGAGTGAGCGGATCGAATAGCCCAACGACTAGAATTCCTTTACCTGCCCGCCGTGCGTTCATTTGATCCAACCACCCGGCGACAGATCCTAGAGAGACCGAAGCTCCCCGGACCGCCTCTTGGGCGTGCTGGCGTACAGGTTCGGACACAGGTACATAGTCGTTTACATGGCCATTTACAGTCGCGAGTGACACCTCTGCAACGCCTTGACCTGGTTCGCCGATTTTAATGAGCCGCTCTACCGTTGACTCAGTGTAGTACTGAGGCACTTCGGGAACGCGGTTTAGTGATTCGACGCCAGCCACCAGAGCTGAAGCTGGCAGGAGAAGCGACTGAGAGTCTCTCCTTGGAGTAAAGCCAGCCGCCAGCCGAACTAGCAAATACTCTTTTTGGTCTCGAACGGTATCTATTACCCACTTAGGGCGACGGCCACGAAGAAGGTAAACGTGGTCGATCTCAGCCAAGGCCAACCGAACGTCGGTCAACGTCTTCGTAAGACGCGCAAGCTCAACCCGCTCATGATCATGGCGGATCCTAACGTCCAGCGCGCCTTCCGGCATGTGCCAACCGTAGCCGCTTTTCATGCTTGAGAGTACTGCGTGAAGCTACCGTTACCGTGATGCCGGTTACTTTGAGTTACAGCAACACCGTCGAGTGACTTCGGGCTCACGGGCCGCACGTTCCGCGCACAGGCTGGGGACAAGCACCCGCCGCACTCGTCTCCGGCCGCTCCCACCGGGCACGGAAGCTGCAGCAACCAGGAGCGTGCCCCGCCCACCCTTCCACCACCAGCACCGACCGCACGGAACGCTAGCCGCGCACCTGGGTCAAACCCGCCGAGGTCCGCGTGTTAGGGCTCGGCTCCTTGCTCTACGCGCCTAACGGCAGTCCAATGGGCGGCAGAGTTCGTGACGGCCGTGACAGCTCAGCGGTTCAGCAGCCTTGCCTTCTGGACCTCGAACTCGCGGTCAGTGAGAAGTCCGTCCGATCGCAGATCAGCGAGTTTACGAAGCTGATCCGCGAGGTCCAGGCTCGCGCCGCCTGCAGTTGCTCTCCCGATTGCCGACTCGACCGCCTCCCGGAGCCGCAGGAAATCAGCGTTCTTCTTCTTCGAAAAAGAAAGCGAGTCGTGGTCCTCGCGAGGTGGCCTCCCCGCCGCCATCCCGGCCCTGCGAGCAGCCGCCGCTGGCGCGCCCGCCATGGTGAACTGGATGTAACCGTGGTAAAGAGCGGTCGCGGGCTTGAAAGTAACGCTGGTGATCTGGCTGACGTTAAGCCTGCGATCGCCTTTCATTGCCTGTCCCGCGCCGCGCTTGGTGATCGTAACCCACTGCCCGTCGAACGCGACCGACCCGAGAATTCCATGAGCTTCCAAATTCGACTCCCGTGTGTGTTATGTGGTGTCAACCATCTGGCTCGGCATGAGTGCGCTAAAGCCGACCGCCACAGCTATGACGAGCAGACGTCCTTCCAGGAGTACAAGGGTGTGTTCGAACGCTATATGCGCAGGCTTCGAGCGGCGTCTCTGCGGAAACGGGGTTCTCTTTGGTCCGATCGTTCCGGGGCAGGCTCAGGCTGGTGGCGCCGTCAGGCGCGGCGGGGAAGACAGTGCCCGTAGGGCGCCATGCCGCTGCGGCCCCGGGCCGTATACACCGGCCCCCCCGGCCCGGGACGGCTCCGCCCGGGACGGCTCCGCTCAGGGAAGCTGAGGCCGTCCCGCGGGTCGGCTCGACGTCTCGATGGTGCCCTTGTAGGCGATCCCGCGGACGTGCAGCACCGGGGCGTCCGGGGCGAGCAGCATGTCGTCCGCGCCGTCGGACGGCCCCTGGGTGACGCCGAACCCGGTCATCTCGACCCGGACCCCGGGTGGCACCAGCAGGGTGACCCGCGACTTGTAGGCGACCGCGACGATGGTGGTGACCGGGCTGAGCAGCTCGGCGGCCCGCAGGTCAAGCAGTCCGCCGCCCTTGTACACCACGGTCGTGTAGCGCTCAGGGACCCGCCACCGGCCCGCCCGCCGGACCGAGCTCTTCCACGCGACCGCGAGCCGGCCGGGACGCCCCGCGGCCGGCCGGGCGGCGGGCGCGGCGCCCGCGGGGCTCGCGGCGCGAGCGGGCAGGTCAGCCAGCAGGGTGTCCAGGTCCGCGTGCGTCTTCGCGGTGAGCGCGGCGCGCATTCGCTCGTCGAACTCGGCGTCGTCCAGCCGGCCCTCGACGAAGGCGTCCTGCAGCCGGGTCACGACGGCGTCGCGTTCCTGGTTCGACGCACGAAGGGATGGAGGGCCACCGCTGGCCCGTCCGGCATCCTGGGACGACGGCACGAGATCCGCGTCAGAAGCGGAGTCACGGAGCGGTTCCGCGGTCGTCTGCTCCGGGCCGGCTTCCCCGTTTCCGGGCGGTTCCGCGGTCGTTCCCCTCGGGCCGGCTTCCCCGTTTCCAGGCTGTTCCACCGCTGTCCCCTTCCGGGTCCTCTTTCGGCCGGCCCTCCCCGTGTCCCGGCCGGCCCGCTGGCCATAATCGCGATATATCTTAACGCGGCGCGCGGCGCGCCGTACAGCACATTCCCGGCGCTGGGCCAGCGCGCGCCGGCGGGGCGCTGGATCAGCGTTTGCTGACCGCCCCCCGGAGGATCGCGAACGCGCCGAGGCGCGCCCCGATGGTGGCGATCACCGCGACGGGCAGGATCTGCGGCAGTTCGCCCGCGGGCACCAGGGCCACAGCGACGAAGGCGACGGCGACGCCGCCCACGGCCACGGCGAGCGCTGCCGCGGCCCGGCGGCCGCGGAGGGTCCGCCGGACCAGCAGCCGCGCCTCCGGCGGGAGCCGCAGCACCATCCAGGCGAAGCTCGCGACCGCGAGCGTGCCGAGCACGCTCAGCCCGATCGCGAACGGGAACCGGCCCAGGTGGGCGACCACCGGAATCCAGATGAGCAGCAGCGCGGCCAGTGTGAAGAGGTAGATCATCCGTGACACCGTGCGCAGGATCACCACGTCGATGTTCCGGCTGTAGACGCTCTCGGCGGGGGAGACCCGGGCCGCCCGGATGAAGTGCCGGACCGCGCCCCGGGTATCGTGCCGGCGCAGTCGGATGCGGCCCAGTTCGTTCATGGCCCCGCTGTGCGCCGGGTCCAGGGCCAACGCCCGTTCCTGGTGCGCCCGCGCCGCGTCGAGGTTGCCGGCGGCCAGGCTGACCTTGCCGGACAGGAAATGCACGTCGGGCTCGTTCGGTGCGAGGCTGCGCGCCTGGGCGGCCGCCGCCGTCGCGATATCGAGCCGCCGGGCGCCGAGCGCCGCCTGCGCCACGCAGATGTGCGCCTGCCAGTGCCCGGGAGCGATCCGCCGCGCCTCCATCCCCGCGCGCAGCGCCTCGGGGTAGTTCTCGGTGTGCAGCAGCGCGTTGCTGGCCAGCCGGTGCGGCCACTCGTCCGAGGGGTCCAGGGTCACCGCGCGGTTGGCGGCGTCGACGGCCTGCTGGTGCCGTCCCGCGCCCAGATGCGCCCGGGCCAGCAGGCACCACGCCCGGGAGCTTTCCGGCTGCGCCGCCACCAGCCGGGACAGCAGGCCGCACGCCTGCTCGTAACGCTTCATATCCAGCATCGCGTCGGCCCGCGCGAGTTCCTGCCCGAGCTCGATCATGCCGGGACCGTTCCCTGGCCGCGCCCGATCATGCCCAGAACGCTACCCGTCCGCGTACCTGCCCGCGACGCTGCCCGCGCGCGATCATGCCCGGACTGCTTCCTGTCCGGGCCCGGTCCCGCCGGGCCCGCGCTCATATCAGGCGGCGCTTCTTCAGGTAGCTCGCCAGGTCGTCGTAGACCCCGCCCTCGTTGGCGAACAGCGCAACGTTCCTGGCCGTGTCGAACCACGCCCCCAGCGACGGCTTGACCTCGGCAATGGACGCCTCGAGGTCCGGCTGGCCGATCATGCGGGCCTCGCCGCGGCGGATCGAGTCCATCAGCGCCCGCTCGGAGGCCGTCTCGCAGATGTGCGCGATATCCGCGCCGGAATACCCGTCGGTCAGCTTGGCCAGCCGGGCCAGGTTCACCCCGGCCACCGGCCGTCCTCGCAGATGGTAACGGAACACGGCTTCGCGGGCCGCGCCGTCGGGCGGGAGTACCAGCAGCGTGCGGTCGAAGCGGCCGGGCCGGCGCAGCGCGCTGTCCACGTCCCACGGGTGGTTGGTCGCGGCGAGCAGGAACACCCCGTCGTTGCCGGCGTCGACGTCATCCAGCTCCAGCAGCAGCTGGTTCACGGCGCTGCGCATCGGGGTGTTCCGGAGCTGGCTGCGCTTCTGGCCGATCGCGTCGACCTCGTCCAGGAACAGAACGCAGGGGGCGTTGCGCCGGGCGATCTCGAACAGCTCGTGGATGTTGCGCTCGCTCTGCCCGACGAACATGTCGATGATGTCGGCGAACGACACCGCCATGAACCGCGCGCCCAGCTCGCCGGCCACGGCCCGCGCGATGAACGTCTTCCCGCAGCCCGGCGGCCCGTACAGCAGCAGCCCGCCGCGCAGGTTCTTGCCGTACAGCTTGCGCAGCTCCGGGTTGCGCATCGGGGCCAGGAACGCCGCCTCCAGCCGCTGCTTGACCTGGGTCATCCCGGCGACGTCGGCGAGCTTGAGAGTTGACCGTTCGGCGTCAAAGGAATCGACCGCCTCTTCCGGCGCCCCCGCCCCGGTGTCTTCGCTGCCCACGAACATCGGTGGGAGGACGTCGCGGAGCTCGGACTCGGCCTGGGACCAGTCGAACTCGGCCGCGGGCTGGCTGGCCCGGCCCGGCTGGGCACCGGGTGGCTCGTTCTGGCCGGCCTGGGCACCGGGTGGCTCGTTCTGGCCGGCCTGGGCGCCCGGCCCCTCGCTCTGGCCTGCCGGGGGCCCGGGCGGGCCGCCCGCCTCCCGGGGGACCGCCGGCCCCGGCATGCCCGTCCCGGCGCCGGGCGCGGACGGCTGCTGGAGCAGCGCCAGCGCCTCGGTGTTGCCCGGGTCCCGCTGCAGTACCGCGCCCACGTGCCGGATAGCCTCATCCCGTTGCCCGGCCCGCAGCAGCAGGGCGGCGAGATGCACGCGCAGGGGCACATCGTCCGGCATAGCCTCGACGGCCTTGCGCAGACTGGCGAGCACGGTCGGGTCGGGTTCCATGCGGCCGTCCGGTCTTGTCAGGATGGATCGGGCTCAAAGTCAAACAGTACGGTGCCAGCGAGCCTGCGGGCGCCATGCGGGCAGACATCGCCAGGTATCCGCGTCAACCGGGCGGGCGAGAGGGCGCGTCCGTTAGGTCGATAAAACGTTGTCTGACCGCTTTGTTGCCGAATGCGGCGACTGTCCGTCATGATGTGATAACGCCCTATAGTGGCCGAAGGTTCACGCGGAGGACGACATCGCAGGCAATGCGAACGCCGGGCTCGCGGGGGAAGGTTCGGTTCCCCGGGCAGCCTTCCGTGACGTTTTCGCCATCGGGGAGTTCCGCGCGCTGTGGCTGGGGCAGATCCTCTCGGTGGCGGGCGACCAGCTGGCCCGCGTGGCGCTGACCGTCCTGGTCTATGACCGGACTAGCTCGGCCTTGCTGGCGGCGGTGACGTACGCGGCCAGCATCGTGCCGACCTTCATCGGCGGCGTGGCCATGGGAAGCCTGGCCGACCGGCTGCCGCGCCGCCAGGTCATGATCGCATGCGACCTGATCCGCTGCCTGCTGGTGCTGATCATGGTGGTACCGGGTATTCCGGTGGGCCCGCTGGTCGTCCTGCTCTTCGCCGTCACCCTGGTGGGTGCGCCGTTCAGCTCGGCCCGGGCCGCGGTGTTTCCCGACGTCCTGCCGGGGGACCGGTTCGTGCTCGGCACCGCGGTGACGATCACCACGAATCAGCTCGCGCAGGTCATCGGCTTCGCCGTCGGCGGGACGCTGGTCGGCTTCCTGGGCGTCCGCGTATCGCTGGTCATCGACGCCGGCACCTTCGTGCTGTCCGCGCTGATCGTGCGGTTCTGGACCCGATGGCGGCCCGCGGCGCGCGGGCGCAGCCGGATCCGGCCGCGGCCCTTCGTGGACCTGCTGGCCGGGGCGCGGCTGGTCTTCAACCGTCCCGCCCTGCGGGCGCCGATGTTCTTCGGCTGGCTGGCCGCGTTCTACAACGCCCCGGAGGGGATCGCGGCACCGCTGGCCCGCTCGCTGGGCGGCGGCTCGGCCACCGTCGGCCTGGTGCTGGCCGCCGAGGCCTTCGGGGCCATGGTCGGCTCCATCGCCTTCAGCCGCCTGGTCAGCCCGGGCGGGCGGCTGCGCTGGATGGGGCCGCTGGTCACGGCCGCGTGCGGCGTGCTGGTGCTCTTCGCGTTCCACCCCCGGCTCCCGCTCGCGCTGACGATCCTGGCCGCGTCGGGGGTGTTCGCGTGCTTCCAGCTCGCCGCGGCCGCGGCCTTCGTCAGTGCGGCGCCGCCGGATCAGCGCAGCCAGGCCTTCGGCCTGGCCCAGGGGGGCATGAGCCTGGGGCAGGGCCTGGTCATGGTGCTGGCGGGGGCCGCGGCCGAACACTTCCGGCCCGCCGATGTGATCGTGGTGTGCGGGGCGGCCGGTGCCGTGGCGGCGGCGATCATTGCGATCGGCAGCGCCCGCAGGCGGAAGGCCTCCGGCACGTTAGCCCGCGTTAGCCCCCCGGGCGTCCCAGTGCGTTAGCCCGCCCGGGCGCCCGGCGTGTCCCCCGCCAAATTTCCGCGGCCGATCACCGCTGGTTCCTGCAGGTCATCATATGAATACGTAGCGTTTCTAGCTTCGCGTCAATGTACCTATGTGTGACGGTTGCTTGACACAGCGCATCACTCGTCGTGACAATGCGGGACAACAGATGCGCGTTCCGTTGCTTCCCCCTCCCATTGAGACGGATCCCGCCGAGGAGAGTTTGATGGATCCTGCCCGCCAAGGGCCGTCCGGTCATGCCCCCGATCGGGGAGCAGCCGGAGGTGCTCCCACCGCGGGTCCCCCCGCCCGGGCCGCTCGCACCGCCGGGGTCGCCGCCCGGGCCGCTCGCACCGTGCGGGCCTGGCCGGTCTGGAAGCTGCCCCGGTGGCTGATCGGCTTCGTCGCCGTCGTCGTCGCCGCCGACGCGGCGGGCGTCGCCGTCGCCGCCGCACGGGCGTTCACCGGCTACCGGCCCTTCGGCGGCCTGCACGACCTGGCGCTGTTCGGCCTGCTGCTGGCGTGCGACCTGGGCGGGGTGGAACTGACCCGGCGCGCCGGGGAGCGGACCGGCATCTCGCGGGACATGCACGCGGTGTGGGAACTGCCCATCGCCATCCTGCTCCCGCTGGCCTACGCCCCCCTCAGCCCGGTCATCCGGATCGCCCTGACGCAATGGCGGGTCCGGCATGGCTCGCTGCACCGCCGGGTGTTCAGCGCGGCGGCGCTCGGCCTCAGCTACCTGGCCGCCGCACTGGCCTTCCACGGACTGGCCGGTGCGGTCACGGGGCTCACGCAGAGCCCGCTCCGGCACGCCTCCGCCTGGATGATGATCGCGGCGGCCGCCGGGGTGGCCCAGCGGGTCGTCAACTCCGTGCTGGTCCTGGCCGCGGTCAAGGGTGCCGACCACGCCGTGCGGCTCCGCGACGCCCAGTTCGGGCGGGAACCGCTGTACAACGACACGGCCGAGCTGTGCCTGGCCGTGCTGGTCTCGTTCGGCGTCGCGAGCAGCCCCATCGCGCTGGTGTTCGCGTTCCCGTTCGCCTCGCTGCCGCTGCGGACCGTGCGCCATGCCCAGCTGGTGAGCGATTCGCGCACGGACTTCAAGACCGGGCTGCTGAACGCCGGAACCTGGCAGCGGGACGCCGCCGCCGCGGTGGCCCGCGCCGTGCGGGCCGGCCAGCCGCTGGCCGTGGCCGTGCTGGACCTGGACTGGTTCAAGCTGGTCAACGACACCTTCGGGCACCTGTTCGGCGATGAGGTGCTGCGCGAGGTCGGGCAGTGCCTGCCGGGGGCGCTGCGCGACTACGACCTGGCGGGCCGGTTCGGCGGGGAAGAGTTCGTCCTGCTGCTGCCCTGCACCAGGGCGGCCGACGCCTACCGGGTCGCCGAGCGGGTGCGGTGCCGGATCGCCGGCCTGCCGCTGCGGGCCCCCACCGGCGAAACCGTGCGGATCACCGCGTCGGTCGGGGTCGCCGCGCTGGAAGAAGGCGCCCGGCGTGAGCTGAACGACCTGCTGGCCGCGGCGGACGCCGCGCTCTACCAGGCCAAGCGGGAAGGCCGGAACCAGGTCCGGATGCTCGGCCCGGCGCCCGGCCCGGCCGCCCCCCGTGACCTCGACATGGACGCGCTGCACGCGCTGGCCCGGGAGGTCCTGCCCACGCAGCCCGGCTCCCCCGAAGTGATCACCCGGACCGGCTTACCGCCCCAGCCCGGCGACTTACTACCGCCTGCCGATCTGGGCAGCCGTTCTCCGCGCTATTCGCTGAGAACGCTGCCCACATCGGCCTGAGCCCCCTCGCGGGGACCATGGGACGGGGTGCGCGTCGTCCCCGCCGCGGCGGAGTAGCGGCCCGCCCGGGTCAGCCAGGCCACGCGCAGCGAGCCCGCCGCCCGCTGAACGCCCAGGGCAGCGGCGACCAGCCCCGCGGCCGCGATCCCGTCCAGCCAGAAGTGGTTGGCCGTCACGACGACCACGAGCGTGGTGAGCACCGGGTACAGGACCGCGGTCCAGCGCCACCGGCTCCGGGACGCGGTGAGCACCGCGATGGCCACGATCAGGGCCCAGCCGACGTGCACCGAGGGCATGGCGGAGAACTGATCCGCGTCGAACCCGAGCGACCCGTAGACCGACTGCCCGTACCACGCCGCCGTGTCGACGAGCCCGGTGCCGCTGAGCATGCGCGGCGGCGCGACCGGGATGAACTGGATGAGCAGCGACATGCCGGTGAAGAGCACCACGGTGGTCCGGACGTGCCGGTAGTGCCCGCGATGCCAGCCGAACAGCCAGATCAGGGTGCCGATGAGCACCGGGAAGTGCAGGACCGCGTAGTACAGGTTGAACGTCTCGATGAGCAGCGGGTGCGGCAGGAAGGTGCGCTGCACGGTGCCCTCGTCCGGCAGGTGCAGCAGCCGCTCCGCGTGCCAGAGCCACCGGGCCCGGGGGAGGCCCCCCGACGAGGGCAGGACCGCGAACGAGCCCGCGTACTGCCAGAGGGCGAACAGGCCGAACAGCAGCGCGGCCTCGCCCGCGAACCGCCCCGCCGCCACCAGCCGGGCCCGGCGCGTCCGGATGCACGCGGCAGCCAGCACGGCAAGGCAGGCCGCGATGATCGCGGCCGGCTGCCACTGCAGCACCAGGTGCGGCATCTGGCCGGCCCCCTTCGACGCCGCAGGCGGAGGCCGGATGCCCCCTGAGTCCGTTTCCTATTGTGCTACCGGCGGGCAAACCGCCGCGAACTCAGATGCTGCCGTTGTTGCGGCTGAGGTTAGCCGGGTCCATCTCCTGGCGGGGCAGGTAGACCTCGCCGGCGACGTCGGCGCCGAGCCGCACCCGGTCCCCGTCGACCAGCCGGACCTCGGTGCCGGGGAGGGCGCGGTCGTCGTTGACGTACGTGCCGTTGGTGGAGTGCTCGTCCCGGATCGCCGCGCGCCCCAGGTCGTCGACGGTCACGGTGGCGTGCCGCCGTGACACGTTGTCGAAGCGGGCGAACGCCGCGGCGACGAGGGACTGGGCCGGATCGCGGCCGAGCACCAGCGACGTCCCGGCCGGAACCTCCACGTTGCCGGTCGGGAACGCGATCCGGAGCACCACCGGGGAGATGCGGCGGTGGCCGGTCCGCGGCAGCGGGG
Source organism: uncultured Actinomycetes bacterium (assembly GCA_963808295.1). Lineage (GTDB taxonomy): Bacteria > Actinomycetota > Actinomycetes > Streptosporangiales > Streptosporangiaceae > Bog-532. The sequence continues at coordinate 10,286 of CAWEFP010000002.1, forward strand.
CCCGGCACTCCAGGCACCACAGGTCGGACGGGTCCGGGATCCGCGCCCCGCAGTTCGGGCAGGCGGACTGTTCGTCGGGGCCGGAGAGGTACTTCTGCGAGACCGTGGGGGTCGGCAGGTCCTCCTCGGCCGCCGCCGCGCGCGGCAGGTTGGCGCCGCACCGGAAGCAGATCAAGTCCTCCGGCTGCACCCGCACAGCGCAGTTGGGGCAGGTAAGGATGGCCATATCGTCCTCCGCGACGGCCCAGGAGCGCCGATTGCCGGCCGCTCTCGCTGATCTCAGGCTCGGTCTGCCGTACCCGCGCGGCCCCGGACGGCTTTCCGGCCCGGCCAATCAGGCGACACTGGGCAGGCGTGCGGGGGACGCGCCTTCCTTACCTTACCCAAAGTGGTCTCAATGGCCGCCGCACTGCCGAAGACTGCTGGCGAAGTAATATCGCGAGAAACCCGGTGCTTATCTTCCCGGAACCGGATTTTCGCAGGCGAACGGGCGGAACCAGCCGCGGGGACAACGGACCGAGGGGAAACGAGAAAAGATGATCGGTTTCCAGCTCGAACCCGAACACGAGGAACTGCGCAAAACCGTCGCCGCGTTCGCCCGTGAGGCGGTGGCCCCGGTGATCGGCGACTACTACCAGCGGGATGCCTTTCCCTACCCGGTCATCGCGGGCATGGGCCGGCTCGGGCTGTTCGGCCTGCCGTTCCCGGAGGCCTACGGCGGCATGGGCGGCGACACCTTCACGCTCTGCCTGGCCCTGGAGGAACTGGCCCGGGTCGACTCCTCGGTGGCCATCACCCTGGAGGCGGCCGTCTGCCTGGGCGCCATGCCGCTGTACCTGTTCGGCTCCGCCGAGCAGCGGATGAGGTGGCTGCCGGACCTGTGCTCCGGCGACCGGCTGGCCGCGTTCGGGCTGACCGAGGCGGGCGGCGGCAGCGACATCCCCGGCGGGACCCGGACCCGGGCCCGGCTGGAGGACGGCCAGCACCCGGGCGGCCGGTGGGTGATCGACGGGAGCAAGGCGTTCATCACCAACGCCGGGACCGACATCACCTCGCTGGTGACGGTGCTCGCGATCACCGGGGCCACGGCCGGCCGGCACAAGGAACTGTCCTCGATCATCGTGCCGGCCGGCACCCCCGGCTTCACCGTCGGCCAGCGCTACTCGAAGGTGGGCTGGTGCGCCTCCGACACCAGGGAACTGTCCTTCCACGACTGCTGCGTGCCCGCCGACCACCTGCTCGGCGAGCGGGGCCGCGGGTACGCGCAGTTCCTCCGCATCCTCGACGAGGGCCGGGTGGCGATCGCCGCGCTGGCGACCGGCCTGGCCCAGGGCTGTGTGGACGAGTGCCTGCGGTACAGCGCCGAGCGGGTGGCGTTCGGCCAGCACATCGGCCGGTTCCAGGCCATCCGCTTCACGATCGCGGACATGGAGGCGCGGGCGCAGACCGCCCGGCTCGCCTGGTACGACGCGGCGGCGCGGATGGCGGCCGGCCAGCCGGTCAAGAAGGCGGCGGCGATCGCCAAGCTGACCTCCTCGGACGCGGCGATGGCCAACGCGCGGGACGCCACCCAGATCTTCGGCGGCTACGGCTTCATGAACGAGTTCCCCGTCGGCCGGTTCTACCGCGACGCGAAGGTCCTGGAGATCGGCGAGGGCACGTCCGAGGTCCAGCGGATGGTCATCGCCCGCGAACTCGGCCTGGAAAACTAGGGAACGCGCGGGACCCGGGGAACGCGGGGACCCTAGGACGCCGACGGGACCGACGCGCCACGGCTGCGGACCAGCCGGCTGACCTCGGCCCGCAGGTGCACGAACTCGGGCAACTCCCTGGTCGCGGTCTGGTCCCGCGGCTCCGGCAGGTTCACCGGCAGGTCGGCCAGGATGCGCCCCGGCCCCGGGGTGAGCACGATGACCCGGTCCCCGACGTAGACGCTCTCGTCGATGTCGTGCGTCACGATCGCGATGGTGATGCCGCGTTCGCGCCGCACCCGCAGGGTAAGGTCCTCCAGGTCCTCCCGCGTCTGCGCGTCGACCGACCCGAACGGCTCGTCCATCAGCAGCAGGATCGGGTCACACGCCAGCGCGCGGGCGATCGCGACCCGCTGCTGCATGCCGCCGGACAGCTGCCAGGGGTACTTGTGCGCGACGTCCGGCAGCCCGATCGCGGCCAGCGACGCGCCGGCGGCCGACCGGCGCGCCTTGCGGCTCCGCTCGGTCCGGCGCAGCGGCAGCGCCACGTTGTCCTGCACGGTGAGCCACGGGTACAGGGACCGGCTGTAGTCCTGGAACACCACGGACAGCCGGTCCGGCACGCGCTCCACCACGGACCCGTTCAGCTCGATCCGGCCGGCGGTGGGCGCGAGCAGGCCGGCCACGCACCGCAGCAGGGTGGACTTGCCGCACCCGGACGGCCCGACGATGCTGACCAGCTCGCCCTCGGCGACGCTGAGGGACACGCCCTCGATGGCCACGTGGGCCGCCTCGCCGTGCCCGTACGTCCGGGTCAGATCCGTTACCTCAAGCACGTCAGTTCCGCCTCGTTCGCTGGGCGCTCAGGCACCACGGTGCCATGCCGCCGTGTTTTATTCAAAGGCGTGCACAAACGCATAATCGGGGAAAACCCGCGCCGGTCGCCGTCATTTTTCCGCGCGGAACGGCCCGTTGCGGGTAGCGAAATCCGCATCCGAACGGACCTCGGAACGCGTGCGCCATCGTGCGGGGGTGTCCCCGCCGCGAGCGCACCTACCCGGCCTCGGCCCCGCGGGCGCCGCGGTGCCAGCCCAGCGCCGCCCGCTGCGCGCCGTTCAGGATGGCGTTGAGCAGGTAGCCGAGGATGCCGAGCAGCACGATCGTGCACCACAGTTCGGTCAGGTCGAAGGAGTTCTGCGCGTTCAGCATCTCGTAGCCGATGCCGTTGCTGCTCCCGACGAGCTCGGAGAAGACCATCAGGATCAGGGCCAGCGACAGGCTCAGCCGGAAGCCGGTGAAGATCTTCGGCAGCGCGGACGGGATGATCAGCCGGGTCAGCCGCTGGCCGGCCGACAGCCGGAACGCGCGCGCCGTCTCCAGCTGCACCGGGTCCACCGAGCTGGCCCCGTCGATCGTGTTGAGCAGGATCGGCCAGATCGTGCCGAACGCGATCGTCGCGATCTCCATCTGGTTGCCGATCTTGAACAGGGCGAGGAACACCGGGGCCATCGTGACCACCGGGAGCGCCCGGCCGAACTGCAGCAGCGGCTCCAGGTACCCCGATATGGCGCGGGAGCGGCCGATCGCGACCCCCAGCGGGACCCCGATGACCGTGGCGATGGCGAGCCCGGCCAGCGTCCGCCAGATGCTGGGCAGCAGGTTCCCGGTCGCGTTCGGCGTCAGGAACAGGTGCGCGGCGGGACCGGAGAACCACAGGTGGTACATCCGGGCCAGGATCGCCGACGGCGGCGGGAAGAACGGGCTGTGCTTCCCCGAGGCCCACAGCTGCCAGGCCCCGACCCCGACGGCGAGCACCACCCAGCGCCACAGCCAGCCCAGCCGGGCCCGCCGCCTCATGACACCTCCGCCAGCCGGTTGTGGTTCCAGCGCAGCAGCCGGTGCTCGGCCGCCACGATGGCCCGGTCGAGCACCAGGCCGAGCACGCCCGCCCACAGCGTCGCGGCCAGGATGACCGGCAGGTTGCCCGCGCCCGAGCTGTAGTCAGCGATGAAGGCGCCGAGCCCGGGCCCGTTGATCCGGCCGGTGATGTAGCCCGCGCCGATGTCGAGGATGATCGCTACCGACGAGGCGAGCCGGATGCCGGTGGCGATGAACGGGGCCGCGCTCGGCAGCGACACCATCGCGATGGTGTCGATCGCGGAGAACCCGAAGGCCCGGTGCGTCTCCTTGGCCACCGGGTCGACGTCGTCCAGCCCGGCCATCGTGTTGTACAGCACGGGCCAGATCGCGCCGTAGACGATGAGCGTGACCGACATCCGCAGCCCCGGCCCCAGCAGCAGGCTGACCAGCAGGATCAGCGCCACCGACGGGATCGGGCGGAGGAATTCCACCACCGCGCGGGTGGCCACGCGCACCACCGGCAGGCTGCCGAGCAGGACGCCGAGCGGGACCCCGATCACGACGGTCAGGGCCAGCCCGACCGCCCACGCCGCCACCGTCGCGCCCAGGTCGGCCAGGAACCGGCCGCTGCCCAGCAGCTGGACGGCATGGCCGAGGACGGTCGAGGTCAGCGGCAGCACCGACGTGGGGATGACCCCGGTCAGGCCCAGGACCTCGGCGATGACACCGAAGATCACGACCCCGGTCAGCCCGCGCGCCCAGCGGGCGGCGCGGGCCTTCCGGGCCGGTGACGCGGCCGCCGGCGGGGCCGGCGGCGCGTCAGCGGTCATGCTCGGCTGCGACATACGCGAATCAGTGGAAGAGAAGCGAGCTGGCGCTGAGCGAGCCGGTCGGCATGCCGCCGCTCTTCATCAGCGTCAGGACCTGCTGCAGCTGGGCCGGGTCCAGCGTGGTCGGGTACACGCCCAGCGTGACCCGCTGGCCGCCTGCGCGCGTGATCTTGATGTAGGTCGGCAGGATCGACTTCACCGCGCCCGGGTTGGCGTTGGCGTAGGCCTGTCCCTGCAGCAGCGCCCGCTGGAAGGCGCGCGCGGTGTTCGGGTTCTTCTGCGTCCAGGCCTGGGTGGCGAACCAACCGGAGATCGGGAAGTTGGCGACTGGGCCGTCACAGGAAGACACCACGGTCTTGGCGCCGCTGGCCAGGGCCCCCGCCAGGAACGGCTGGACAACGCTGATCGCGTCCACCTTGTGTGACGTGAGGGCCGAGATCATGTCCGGGAACGGAACCACTACGTAGGTCACCTTGGACGAGTCGGCGCCGGCTGCCTTGAGGACCGCGTTAGCCGTCAGGGTCTGGATGTTGTTCGTGAGGTTCACGGCGACGGTCTTGCCGGCCAGGTCTGCGGGCTTGGTGATGCCGGACGACGGGAGGGCGACGATCGCGAACGTGTCCGGCTTGCAGTTGGTTGCCTCGCCGAGGACCTTGAGCTGCACCTCGCCCTTGGCTTGTGCCTCGAAGAACGAGGTATAGTTCGCCCCGATGACGTCGACGGTGCCGTGGAGCATGTCGGGGAGCGCCTGGGTGCTCTGGGTGACTGGGTCGATGGTGACGTTCAGCCCGGCTTGCTTGAAGTAGCCGTTCTTCTGCGCGAGGTAGAGCGGCGCTTCGTCGATGACCGGCAACGCGCCGACCACGATGTGCGTTGTCTCCAGGGCGGTGGACGACGGCGATGCTGAACCCGACGAGCCCGACGAACCCGAACTGCTGCCGCAGGCGGCAGCGAGCAGTGCGGCCGCAAGGCCCGCGGTGGCTGCGACGGAGCCCGGCGCGAGGTGACTAGACCTCATTTACGCTCCTAACGTCGAATAACGGCCCGGCGGGCCGTTGTCTCGTCTAATGGCGCCGGCGGCCAGCAGCCGGCGATTAAGCTGGCCCCCCGCGCCAATCAAACGCTGGCTTTCAGGGCGCGTCCCGATTATTGCCTGATCTAATGTTCACACGTTAACGGTGGTACGGGATGTTACGCAATATTTGCGTAATTCATTTCACAGATAACTTTGGCCCCTTGGCAGACGCGTCACGTAGTTGCCGCTGGCCACGGTCTCCACCGTGGTGACGTACGGATGCGTAGGCCGCTGCGCAGTGGCGGGCCGCGCCGACTCGCGGCACGGCCCGATGCGCGGAATATGGCAGGCCCCGGGTATTACCGGCAGGCCGCCCTGGTCAGCCCGCGCGTTCTTATTACCCGGCATGCAACCCATTGCTGCGGCCTGTTCCGCCTTTAGCCGACAGGCCGCCCTTCCGGTGATCCCCAGATCGCTAATGTACGCGCGACCTTCGCGTCCAGCTGCTGGGCATCTAACCGGAACAGCATGGGCTGGACACTGAACTGCCTGCCAACCAGTCCACCGGTGTACATCAGGCTGGCCAGACGCTGCAGGTGCGTGGCATCGAGCGACGTGGGGTACTGCCCGAGGTTGACGATCGCGGCCTCTTCGGCGCCGAGCCCGTTGATGTAGGTGGGAAGAATCTGCTGGACGGCGGCCCGGCTGGAGTCGGCCAGGGCCTGGCCCCTCGCCATGGCCTCCTGAAAGGCGCGCGCCGTGTTCGGGTACTTCTGCGTCCAGGCTTGGGTGGCGAAGTAACCGGAGATCGGGAAGTCGGCGGTCGGCCCGGCGCATTCCGAGAGAATGGGGTAGGCGCCGGTGTCGAGTTCCGCTGAGGTGATGAACGGCTCCACCACGCCAATGGCATCGACGCGATGTGCCATGAGCTCGGCGGCCATCTGGGGGAAGGGCACAACCCTGTAGTGCACGGTGGCCGGATTCACACCGTTCGCCGCGAGCTCCGTGTTGATCATGAGCGTCTGGATGTTGTTGGCCAGGTTGACGGCGATGGTCTTACCCGTCAGCTGCGCAGGCGACTTAATGCCGCTGGAGGGCAGGGCCAGCACGTCATCGGTGTTGGTGTTGCAGTCGTCCCCGTCGACCACGACCTTGAACTGGAACTTCTGGGGATTGCTGAGCTCGGCCTGGAAGTAGGAGGCGTAGTTCGCGTCAACCATGTCCACCGTGCCCGACTCCATGCCGGGGATGGCGTCGGTGCTCTTCGCCACAGCCTTGGCCGTCACCGTCAGGCCGACCTGACGGAAGTAGCCATTCTTGATGGCCAGGTACATCCCGGCGGCGTCGACGACAGGCAGGGCGTCGACGACGAGGTTGGTCTTCTCGAGGTGGACGGCGGTGGTGGACGTGGTACCCGCGCTGGATCCACTGCAGGCGGCGGCGACCAGCGCTACGGCGAGGCTGCCGACGGCGGCCAGGGATGCCCGCCCGGCGCGGGTGAACCTCATGATGCTCCTTCGGGTGACGGGAGAGCCAAACAGGAGGCTTGAGATGAAACGGGACATCTTTATACGGGCCGGTCCTTACCGTATCAGTGCGGCGAGAGGCGGGTGGGGAATTCCGGTACAGCCCGGATATACTTCGCCGGCGCAGGTCAGAGACGGGCGCGGGGGTGCGGGCGGGACGCAGGCCGCCGCCGGCCCGGGCAGATGCGGCCTGTTTTGGGTCATCCGGCGAGTTCCGGCGGGCCCGCGCCCGGCCTGCCGGCGGTGCCGGCGGTTTGTGTTGCGCCCTGCGCGTCCTGGCCGGGAACCGCCGCCGCACCCGGGCGCCGGGCCGCGCCCGCCGGACGCGGCCCGGGGCACTGGGCGCGCGCCGCGGCCGGAACGGTGCGCGACCGCGCGGCCGGCGGTGCGCGCGGGCGGCCGCCGGGAACCGTCGTCGGTCACGTCAGTTTCGGTCACCTGAGCGACGGCCGGCCGCGCGTAAATTTACGCCCATGCCGATGGGGCCGGCGTAAATTGTGGTCGCCTGCGCGCCATTTGCGGACGGGCCCGGCAGTGGCCTTCCGTAACCGGCCGGCCGTCGCTCTGCGCCAATGACCGGCCCCTTGGCCGCGCCATCTTTCCGCCGCCACCGCTCATTTACGCTCCGCCGGCCCGGCGGCCACGCTCATTTACGGTCAGTGGTAACGGTCACACGGAACGTCACTTTTCCGCGTATGCATACGTTCGCAGGCCGCGTCTCCCCGGCATATCAGCCGCGATCTGTGGCTGCCTGTCCCTAACTGGCTACGAAGAGTTATTCTTACCGGGTGTCACCATTCCGCCGGATTGCCGGGCATGCTGCGCAGCCGCAGGCCGATGCCGTGGCCGCGACCGGTGCCGATGCCGCCCGATCGCGGCCGGGCAGGGCTGCGTCCCAGGTCACCCGCGGCTCCGGGCGGCCCGCCGGGATGCGCGCCTGCCCGCGGCCGGGGACCGTGGTCCCACCCACCGCAACCTGGCACAAAATTACTGGGAAATACGCCATGAGTGGCCAGGGGAAGATGATTATATGTCCTTACCCGTTTTGCGACCCCGACGCCAGAGTTGCCTTGGTCGTCCGGAAGTCGCTAGGCCCTGCGGTGAACGTTGTGAGGGAAAGAGGGGTGCGATGTTGTGCGGCTTCTGTCGTAGAGGCCCGGAGGCTGTCCTCGGAACCCCTGTTCGTGTGAGGTGCGAAGGCAGTGCGTAGGCGTCCGGTGACAGGCCAGCGCAATGGAGCCGAGGGACCCGGCGTAGCCAACGGGGCCCACGTCAGCCGGCGCTGAAACCGGGGGGGACGGTCATGGGGGCACGGCCACGCTCACGGCGGTCCCCGGTTCCCCCGGCTCGCCTGGAACCGGAGGCCAGCCAGGGCCGGACGACGCGCCCCGCGCGCCCGGCCGGGGCGGCCGGTCGCGGCTGGCCCTCAGCAACTGGCGGGTGCGGTGGCGGCTGCTCGCCCTGATCGTCATCCCGACGCTCGCCGCGGTGATCCTCGGCGGCCTGCGGATCAGCTCCGCGGCGGGCAGCGCGGTCGCCTTCAAGCGGACCGAGCAGCTCGCCGTGCTCAACAGCAACGTCATCCGGCTCGCGCAGAGCATGGAGGACGAGCGCGACCTGACCGCCGGGTACATCGCCGACGGCCGGCCAACCGGCACGGATCCGATCTTCACCGCCCTGCTGAACCAGCGGGCCGCCACCGACGAGGCCGCCCAGCAGGTCACCGGGGACGCGAACAACATCGGCGACGGCTATTCCCCGGCCATCCGGCAGTCCCTCAACGCGGTGCTGGCCCGGATCAGCGACCTGGACCAGCTGCGCAACGCGACGACGCCGCCGAACGGTGACATCCCGGCCCTGCCGCTGATCCAGGACTACACCAACTCCATCGACACGCTGCTGACGTTCACCAGCATGTCCGGGACCGGCACCAGCGACGCTCAGCTCGCCAACGGCGTCATCACCCTCACCGCGCTGGCCCGGGCCGGGGACCAGGCCTCCGAGCAGCGCGGGACGCTGTACGCGGCGCTGCTGGCGCGGCAGTTCCCGCCGCAGGGCCTGACCACCCTGCAGAGCGAGCAGGCCCAGGAGGCCGCGGCCGAGCAGGACTTCCAGAGCTCGGCGTCGCTGCCCGAGCAGCAGCAGTTCCAGAACACCGTCAGCGGCACCCCGGTCGACCAGGCGGCGTTCGAGGAGCAGGTGGCCACCTCGACCAGCACCAACGGCAGCGTCGGCATCGGCCTGGCGCCCACGGATGCCCCGGCCACCTGGTACAACAACATGACGTTCACGGTGGGCAAGATGCGCGCCGTGGAAAGCCAGCTCGTCAACAACATCGTCGCCCGGAGCCGGTCGCTCCAGTCGTCGGCAACCCGGTCCGCGGTCATCACCAGCGTCATCACGCTGGTCCTGCTGATCGTGGTCCTCCTGTTCACCACGTTGGTCGCGCGGTCGATGATCCGCCCGCTGCGCCGGCTGCGGGAGGACGCGCTCGACATCGCCGGCTCGCGGCTGCCGGACATGGTGCGCAGGCTCAGCGAGACCGAGGGCTCGGACGAGAGCGTCGAGATCGAGCCCATCGCCGTCTCCTCCACCGACGAGATCGGTGAAGTGGCGCGGGCCTTCGACCAGGTGCACCGGGAAGCCGTCCGGCTGGCCGCCGACGAGGCCATGCTCCGCGGCAACCTGAACGCGATGTTCGTGAACCTGTCCCGGCGCAGCCAGTCGCTGATCGAGCGGCAGATCTCGCTGATCGACTCGCTGGAGCAGGGCGAGCAGGACTCGGGCCGGCTCAGCAGCCTGTTCCGCCTGGACCACCTGGCCACCCGCATGCGCCGCAACTCGGAGAACCTGCTGGTTCTCGCGGGCCACGAGGCGTCACGGCGGTGGAGCCAGCCCGTCCCGCTGGTGGACGTGCTGCGCGCAGCCATCTCCGAGATCGAGCAGTACGAGCGCGTCGTGCTGAACGTCCAGCCGGGCATCACGGTGGTCGGCCAGGCCGTCAACGACGTCGTGCACCTGGTCGCGGAGCTGGTCGAGAACGCGACCACGTTCTCCCCCGAGGACACCCAGGTGTACATCTCCGGGCAGCCGCTGACCAGCGGCGGTGTGCTCCTCGACGTCACCGACGGCGGGGTCGGCATCTCGGACCAGGAGATGGGCCACGCCAACTGGCGGCTCGACAACCCGCCCGTGGTCGACGTCGGTGTCTCCCGGCGGATGGGCCTGTTCGTGGTCGGCCGCCTCGCCGCGCGGCACGGGGTCCGGGTCCGGCTCCGGCACGCGTCCGCCGGCGGCCTGACCGCGCTGGTGTGGCTGCCGGACACGGTCGCGGCCCAGGAAGGCGCGCCGCTGGGCCGGCTGCGCCGCTTCGAGGTGGAAGACTACGGGCCCAACCCGTCGCTGTCGGCTCCGCCGGCCGGCGGAGCCGGCGGCGCGCTGCCCTCGCGGCCCGGATTCAGCCAGGCGGGCAGCGCGGCCGCGCAGGCCGCCGCGGCCGCGCGGATCCCGCGCTTCTCGCCGCCGTCGGCGGCCGGCCCGCAGGGTCAGCCGCAGCCCGGCACCGGCCCGCAGCCCGTGGGCCCCGCGCTGCCCGGACGGCCCGGCAACGGGGCGCCCCGCGGCTTCGCGGGACCGGGCCAGGCGGGCCCCGGCAGCCCGCGGGCCCGGGCACGGCGCCGGGCGGCAACGGCTTCACCTCACCCATCCGGCCGGCGAACGGCACGCCCGGTGCGGGCGCGCCCGTCGGCGGTACCGGCGGGTTCGGCACCCAGCCCGGCGGCTATCCCGGTGCCGGGCCGGCCTCGCCGGGAGCGGGCAGCCCGCTCGGGCCGCCCGGCGACGACGGCGTCCGGGTCCCGAATCCGCCCGAGAACGGGCACGACCAGCGCCTGCCGATCTTCGACACGCTGGAGTCCGATTGGTTCCGGCGCAGCGGGACGACACACGCTGGCGCCCAGGACAAGCGCCAGCGTGCCCGACCAGGCGTCGTGGCACTCTCCTGCGGACGAAGGCTGGCGGGCGGCCGAAACGGTCGCCGCGCCGTCGACGGGAGCCACCACATCCGCAGGTCTCCCGCGGCGCGTGCCGCGGGCCAATCTCGTCCCCGGATCGGTCGGTGAAACGGCCACGGCGAGCGACAGCGGGGGGCCGTCCCGCTCGGCAGACGAAGTCCGTAGCAGGCTGGCGAGTTTTCAGCGGGGCGTGCGTGAGGCGCGTGCGGCCGCACCTAAGACCGAGGAGCCATAGGACGGATGAGATCCCCGCATGAACGGCATATCGTGCTAAGCAGCAAGCGACCGCAGCGCAGAGCCCGGGCGACCGGGCGGCTAGGAGGACACGAGTGAGCACGCCGGGTCGTCCGACACAGGACCTGGGCTGGCTGATCACCAACTTCGTCGAGCGCGTCCCGGACGTGGCTCACGCGGTCGTTGTGTCGTCCGACGGGCTGCCCCTCGCGTTCTCGGCGGGATTCCCGCAGGAGCGCGCGGACCAGCTCGCCGCCGTTACCTCCGGGCTGACCAGCCTGACCCAGGGCGCGTCCCGCGTCTTCGAGGGCGGGGCGGTCGTCCAGACCGTCGTGGAAATGCAGCGCGGCGTCCTCGTGATCATGGCCATCAGCAACGGATCCAGCCTCGCCGTCCTGGCCGCGTCGACGTGTGATCTGGGCCTGGTGGCCTACGAGATGACGCTCCTGGTGGAGCGGGCCGGACGGGTCCTGACGCCGGCGACCCGAGGAATCATGCAGGCGTCCATCCCCGGGGATGGAAGACGGTGACCGGAGGACACGGTGGCGGGCCCAGGACGGGGTGAGGACCGCCCGCTTCCCCCCGGCCCCCCCGCCCGCTCGTGGGATAACCGGCCGGGGACCTGGGAAGAGCGGTCCGGTTCATGGAGCCCCGGGTCAGGCCCGTCGTGGGAAGGCCGGTCCGGCCCGTGGGACAGCGCTCAGTCCCGCCGCGGCATGCAGCGCCCGGGCGAGGAGGAGGCGGTCGGCCGGCTCGTCCGGCCGTACACGGTAACCGGCGGCCGTACCCAGCCGCGCTACCAGCTTCAGGTGGAGGCGCTGGTCACCGCGACGGTCTACGAGCCGCGCGACCTGTCCGTCCTGGCGCCCGAATGCCAGGCGATCCTGCAGTTCTGCCGGGACTGGAGGTCGGTGGCGGAGATTTCCGCTGTCCTGCGGCTGCCGCTTGGCGTGGCTAGAATTCTCATCGCGGATATGGGGGCTGACGGGTTGGTCCGCATCCACCAACGCGAGGATGCGGAAGGTCGCCCTGACCTCAATCTGCTCGAAAGGGTACTTAGTGGACTCCGTAAGATCTAGCGTCGCCCAGCCGCAGGGCGCTGCTCCGGCGGCGATGACCTCGGTGAAGATCGTGGTGGCCGGCGGATTCGGTGTCGGCAAGACCACGTTCGTCGGTTCGGTGTCGGAGATCACGCCCCTCACCACCGAGGCCCAGATGACGGTGGCCAGCACCGACGTGGACGACCTGTCGCACGTGCCGGACAAGAGCACCACGACGGTGGCGATGGACTTCGGGCGGATCACGCTCGAGAAGGACCTCATCCTGTACCTGTTCGGCACGCCCGGCCAGCACCGCTTCTGGTTCATGTGGGACGACCTCATCCAGGGCGCCATCGGGGCGGTGGTCCTCGTCGACACCCGGCGGCTCGCCGATTCCTTCCCCGCCGTGGACTACTTCGAGGCCAGCGGCCTGCCGTTCGTCATCGGCATCAACGGCTTCTACGGCCAGTTCCCGCACCGCTCCAAGGACGTGAGCGAGGCGCTGGCGATCTCGCCGGACGTGCCCGTCATCCCGTGCGACGCGCGCAACCGCGAGTCCACGAAGGCCACCCTGGTCACCCTGGTGGAGCACGCGATGAGCGTGCAGGCCGCCGGCCGCTCCTGACCCGCCGCCCGGCCGCCCCCAGTCCGCGCCGACCATCGCTGTTCGCGCACCGCTGTTCGCGCTGCCACCGCTGTTCCGCGCACCGCTGTTCCGCGCACCGACCCACGCTGACCCGGAGGACTGCCCCCATGGGGGACCGTTACTACAGCACCAGCACGGCCTTTCTCGAAGCGCTGGCCGAAGCCGGAATCCGCTACATGTTCGCCAACCTCGGCAGTGATCACCCGGGCCTGATCGAGGCGCTCGCCCAGGCGAAGGCCGAGGGACGCCGCGGCGACCTGCCCGAACTGATCATCTGCCCGCACGAGACCGTCGCCCTCAGCGCGGCGCACGCCTACGCCGCCGTCTCCGGCGAGCCCCAGGCCGTGCTCGTGCACGTCGATTCGGGCACCCAGAACCTGGGCGGCGCGGTCAACAACGCGTCCCGCGGCCGGGTGCCCGTGCTGATCTTCGCCGGCTCCGCCCCCTACACGATCGAGGGTGAGCTGCCCGGCAGCCGGAACGAGTTCATCCACTGGATCCAGGACACCCGCGACCAGCGCGGCATCCTGCGCAACTACACCAAGTACGACAACGAGATCCGCACCGGCCGCAACGTCAAGCAACTGGTCCAGCGGGCCCTCCAGATCGCCCGCAGTGAGCCGGCCGGCCCGGTCTACCTGGTCGGCCCGCGCGAGGTGATGGAGGAGCAGATCGAGCCGTATGCGGCCGACCCCGCGCAGTACTCACCGGTCGCGCCCGCGGCGCTCAGCCCGGACGTCGCCGCCGAGATCGCCGCGGCCCTGGCCCGCGCCCGCCACCCGCTGGTCGTCACCGGTTACCTGGGCCGCGACAGCGCCGCCGTGCCCGAACTGGTGGCCCTGTGCGACCTGCTGGCCATCCCGGTCATCGAGTCGGCGCCGCATCACGTCAACTTCCCGGCCAGCCACCCGATGCACGGCGGCTACCAGTGGACCACCGCCGACCAGAACCCCATCCTGGCCGAAGCCGACGTGATCCTGGCCGTCGACAGCGACGTGCCGTGGATTCACGTCACCAGCCGGCCCGTCGCGCGACGCCGAGATCTACTGCGTCGACATCGACCCGCTGAAGTCCCAGATGCCGATGTGGCATATTCCGGCGCGCCGTTTCGCGGCGGCCTGCTCCCGGCTGGCGCTGGCGCAGATCGCGAGTTTCGTTCGGCAAAATGATCGTCTCGATGCGGCCGTGGTGGCCGGGCGCCGCGCCGAGCTGACGGCGCGGCATGATGCCCAGCGGGCCGAACGGGACCGCCGCGAGCAGCCCGAAGCCGGGACGATCACCCCGCAGTACCTGACCGCCTGCGTGCGGGACGCCCTGGCCGGCGAGGACGCGCTGTTCCTCACCGAGGCCGTCACCAACTTCGAGGTGGTCGCCGAGCACCTGCGCGCCAGCCGGCCCGGGTCGCTGATCGGCAGCGGCGGCGGCTCGCTCGGCTGGGCCGGCGGGGGAGCGGTCGGCGCGAAGCTCGCCGCCCCGGACCGGACCGTGGTGTGCCTGGTCGGCGACGGGAGCTTCCTGTTCGGGGTGCCCTCGTCGGCGCAGTGGGTGGCGCGCCGCTACGGCACCCCCGCGCTGACCGTGATCTACAACAATCGCGGCTGGCGCGCGCCCAAGAACTCGGCGCTCGCCGTGCACCCTAAGGGCGCGGCGGCCGAGGCCGACGACTTCAACGTCAGCTTCGAGCCCGCGGCCGACCTGCCCGCCGTGGCCGCCGCCGCCGGCGGGGCGTTCGGCGCGAACGTGACCGACCCGGCGGAGCTGCCCGGCGTCCTGACCGACGCCCTGGCCGCCGTACGCGGCGGCCGTTCCGCGGTGGTCGCCGCCCACCTCCCCGGCGTCTGACCCCGGGTGCCCTCGCACCTGTCCAGCCGGGAGCCGGGCGCTCAAGGCGATGCCAATTCGAGCCTGGCGAGATGCGCAAAAGCGCTCTTGCGGGGGTAGGCGTGCCGTGCCATCATTCCCGCATGCCGCGCTCAAGAAAAATTAGGACTGCTACCACGGAAACGATTCCAGGGCTGGATTATGAAGTCGGGAAGCGCATGATGACATGGCAGTCCGGGGAAAGTGTTGAAGATGCTGTTGAGGCGTTGAAGGATTGGGCCGATGAAAATGAGTATGACGCCATCGTCGGTATTCGCCTGGAATCGGTTGTAGACGTTGGCGCAAATATAGCTGGCATAGTACAGTCGAATGTTTTCTGGGTAGCATATGGCACTGCCATAGCCTTTAAACCATGACGGTCAGCCCGGCGGCGCGCCTGGCAATCTCATGGCGCACCCGGTTATTCCGCCGGAACGGTTTCCGCCCGTCCCCGGGCCTCGCCTTCGCCCTGCCGGTAGTGCCCGTCACCCACCGAGAACAGGCCGCCGTCCACGTTGACCGCCAGGTAGCACGTCGTGTCGGCGCGCATCTCCGGGGTGTCCATGTTCGGCAGGTCCGTCATCTGCCGGATGTTGCCGCAGAACGCGTCCTCCATCCCCAGCCGCAGCACCGTCCCGGGATGGATCTTCCGGACTGGCGCGACGCCGCCGAACGTGAACGCGTACTGGTCGCGCTCCGGGCGGAACTCGATTACCTCCATCGAGGATCGTTCTCTGGTGCTCAGCATCTTCCCGCTGCCCGCGTCGCAGCGGCCCGCCGGGCCAGGCTCAAGATCCCGGCCTATCCGATGGTCCTCGCCGATGCCGGGTGATTGTCAAGCACGCAGTGCCCGCCCGGGCCCGGCTGCGCACTGGCATCCGGGGCGGCCGGGCATCCGGGGCGGCCGGGCATCCGGGGCGGCCGGGCATCCGGGGCGGCCGGGCATCCCGGGCGGCCGGGCATGATGGCCGGGCATCCGAGGCGGCCGGGCATCATGGCCGGCCCGTAGGCGTGCCCAGTTTCCTGGTAGTGTGCACCCGATCCGGGCCGCGCAGCCGTCCCGGAGCGGGGGCGGTAGCTCAGCCGGTTAGAGCAGCGGACTCTTAATCCGCCGGTCCGGGGTTCGAGTCCCTGGCGGCGCACCCGGAGGTCTTCACGTTTCAGTGAGGCCTATTTTCACGTTTGGGTCTGACATTCCGGTGCGCGGCTGCGTGTGCCGTGGCGGCTGTCCCGTCGGTTGCGTTTCGTGTCCGCCTGGTGGCTTTCTGCGTGCCGGGGGTGGTTTCCGGGCATGCTGCCGCTGCTCGTGCGGGTGTCGTGGTGCGGGTGCCGGGGTGCTGTTGCGTGTGCGGGCTGTGCGTGGGTTAGGGCGGCGCTGGCGGCGAGGCATGGTGAGGGTCTTGCGGCGGCGGCGCCGGGTTCTCGGGGGCAGGCCCGGCGGCGGCGCGGCGCTGGTTTTCTTCCTGCCGGGCGTTCCAGGCGGTGAGGATGCGCTGGTTGCGGACGATGAGCAGGGTGGTGGTGAACAGCATGAGGGGTGCCAGGCCCATCAGGCGGCACCAGCCGCGGGTGATGTCGCTGGCGGCGGGGTCCTTGGCGGTGGCGAAGCCGCGTTCGGCGCCGGTGCGGCGGGCGTAGGAGCGGCGCCAGGCCGCGGACGGGTAGTCGTGTTTCTGCGCGGTCTTGGCGAGCACGTCCGGCGGGACGGTGATGGTCTGCTGGGCGCAGCAGGCCTGGGGATGCTGCGGCGGGCTGAGGATCTCGGGCCGGTCCCGGTCCAGCGTCATTGACGCGGGCCGCAGCGGGCAGCGGATCTTGCCCATGGCGGCGGGGCACTGCACCCGGTGGTAGCCGTCGGCGTCGTCGGCGGTGAGGCGGCCGAGCTTGTACCGGGCCAGCTCGGTGGTCTTGCGTTCCCAGTCCGCGGCCTGCTCTTTGGTGGCGGTGCGGGCGAGCGGCCCGAGTTCCAGCAGCGGGCGCGGTGTCTGGGGGCAGTACAGGTTGCCGTTGCTGATGATCGCGCCGTCGTGGGTGCCCTTGGGGCCGCGGTCATGGGGATGGAGGTCCTGGACGAGCTGCGCCCCGGCGGCCCGGAGCGGGATGGCCCAGGCGCCGGCGTCGCGGTGGGCGTAGCCGGAATCGTCGAGGATGTCGCCGAGCGGGATCCCCTGGCCGGGCATCGCGGTCAGCACGGGGGCGAAGGCGCGGACCGGGTCGTGCCGGCACGACGACAGCGTGGCGCGGCGGGCGAGCTCGGGGATGGCCGGGCCGTTCTCCTCGGGCATCATGACGCCGGCGGACAGGTAGTAGCCGTAGAACAGCTCGTCTTCGCTGCGCAGCAGGTTGTTCTTGCGGTGGCCCCAGGACGCTTCCGGGTCGGCGCAGTCGCTGGTGCCGCGCGGCGGGGGCCGGGAGAAGGACTCCAGGTCCGTCCAGTCCACGGCCAGCGAGGTGCTGGCGTCCTTGAACTCCTCCGGGACTGATGCCTCCGAGCAGGTCGTCGCAGATGCCTGCAGCGGGCCGGAGGGCAGCCCGTCCGGCTCGTCCTTGGCCGAGCGCGTCCGCGACCAGGCCGAAGGTGTACTCGGTCTGCCGGTAGGTCAGCCGGTGCGGGCCGTGCTTCCAGTCCGTGATCACGCCGAGCCGCCGCTGGTCGTCCTCGGGCAGGCTGGTCAGCGCCTGGTGGACGCGGGTCAGGTGGGCGGGCCGGCCGTCGGCCTGGGCCAGGCACATGCCGGCCAGCAGGGTGCGGACCCTCAGCTGGCGGGCGCGCACGCCGATGGGCAGCATGGCCTCGATCCGCGGCGCGGCGCCGGAGGCGTCGATGATCTCCTCGAACGCCGCCAGCGGGATCATCGCCGCCGGGCCGCCCCGAGCAGCCGGACCGCCCCGGCCTCGCCGGCCGGCTCCAGCCCGGCGACCAGGTCACCCAGCCGCTGGGAGCAGCTGATCCCGGCCGCGTGCATGAACGTGGCCAGCCCCAGCAGCTCCGCGACCTCGGCCAGCCAGGTCGCCCGCAGCCGGGACGTGTCCAGCCGGGGCAGGCCCGGTGCCGCCGTCCAGCGCGCTGATCAGCGGGTTCGTCAGGTTCCGGCGGCCCGGATCGGCCCCGCCGCAGATCAGCCCGGTCCCGGCGAACCGCGCCGCGGCCAGCAGCGGGGCGTGGTAGCGGGCCAGCACCGGCACCGCGCGCGGCCGGGCGCCGCGCACGGTGACCACGACCCCGCCGGACCGGCACGCCACGTCGGCGCCGCGCACGTCGCGCAGATCAGCGCGGATCAGCCCGGCGCCGGCGCCCAGGCAGACCAGCCCCGCCGCCCGCATCCGCCGCTCCGAGCGTGGGCTGCGCGTCCGCCAGCGCGAGGAACCCGCCGATTTCCGCCGGGCTGTACGGCTTCTTGGCCCGTTCCCGGGGCAGCGGCAGATCCGCCGGATACAGCTGCGGCACCACCCGGCGGCCGATGAACCGCAGGTTCGTGCGCAGCGTCCGCCGCGCCGCGCCGGACAGGCCCGGCGCGCACCGGGTGAACCGCTCGGCCACCGACGGGTGCAGCACCACCTCCGGCACCGGCTCCAGGCCCAGCCCGATCGCGTAATCGGCGAGCTTGCCCGCCGCCCACAGCAGGTTCTTCGCCCGCTCCCGCCCCTCCGGGGCGGCCTGGCGATCACGTCCCGGGCGAACGCCGCCGCCTGCGGCGATACCGACGACGGCCGCCACCGCCCGATATAAGCGGCGACATCAGCATCTCGGCATACAGCACTTATACTTAATGCGATGCGCGAGATGCGGGACCCCGGCTGCGACAATGACAACGTGTCGCCCACCCCGGCCCAGCAGGCCCAGGCCGCCCGCATCGCCGCCGAGCTCAGCCGCCCCCGGCTTCGCCCTGCCCGGCACCCTCGCCGACCGGATGACCCGCTGCGGCCACCCCGGCTGCCGCTGCCACGCCGACCCGCCCCGCCTGCACGGCCCCTACCACCAGTGGACCCGCAAGAAAGACGGCAAGACCGCCACCCGCATCCTGACCGACGACCAGCTCGCCGACTACCAGCCCCTGGTTCGACAACCACCGCCGCCTGCGCGAACTGGTCACCGAACTCGAAGAACTCAGCCTCGCCATCGCCGAAGCCGACCCCCGCTGGAACCGCTAGCCACACCGCCCGGCGCGGGCACAGCCCGGCCAGCCCGCCAGAACCGGAACAACAGCCTCCAGATAGCGTGGGCAACGCCCGCTTAACCTGTGGGCAGCCCTCCAGCCAGACCCCATTTCCCCAGGTCAGCCCCAAACGTGAAGACCTCACCCATTCTGACCTGGAGTTTTACCGCTCCAGGTCATTTCTTATGCGCCCGTTTTGTCCCCATGTTTGCTCCATGTTTGCTCGTCAGTCCGGACCCAGTCCCACGGGCCGGTCGGCGCGCCCCAGGAGGCCCCTACTGATGGCCCTACACAGCGTGACATCTACCGGAAGGCCTAGCTAGGCTCCAGGGCCCGCACCCCAAGCGGCGACTGACATCTTGTCCCCCGCTCGCGAAGGCCGAACAGGACGGCCGGGTCCCGACAGGGCCGGAGGTTAACTAGGCAGCACCCTAGTCCGGGATGCGCTATGGCCCTAGCTTGGCGGCGGGCCAGAGCCGCCGCTCGCAAGGCCGTCACCTCCGAATCGTCTGCCGGGTACAAGAGGGGGCCACCGGAGGTATATGCGAGGTACAGCAGGCCATTAGCATTCCACGATGATTCGAGCAAGCGTTTGATCGGGCGAAGAGCGACCGGCTGTCCGCTGGTGCGTGGATGCCCGCCGGCCTCGCTGAGATGGCGCGGGACGCATGCCCGGCTGACGGCTGGTGTGCGCGGGTGGCCTGCCAACGTCGTGAGCCGGTGCGGGGCGGAGGCTAGGTTGCTGCAGTGTGGGCGAAGGTGAGCTGCTGACCGGGGATGGTGTCACTCAGGGGATCGTGCGGATCGGGGACACGGTGCGGCGGCCGCTGCGGCCGTTCGGCCTGACCGTGCAGGCGTACCTGGCCCACCTGCGCGACGCCGGGTTCACTGGCGCGCCGCTTCCGTTCGGCGTCGACGGGCAGGGGCGCGAGATGCTGTTGTTCGTCCCCGGTGACGTGCCGCGCAACCCGCTGCCGCCGGAGACGGCGGGCGACGACGTGCTCGTCGCCCTCGCCCGGCTGATC
Source organism: uncultured Actinomycetes bacterium (assembly GCA_963808295.1). Taxonomy (GTDB): domain Bacteria; phylum Actinomycetota; class Actinomycetes; order Streptosporangiales; family Streptosporangiaceae; genus Bog-532. The sequence continues at coordinate 30,183 of CAWEFP010000002.1, forward strand.
CGTGCGCTGCACGGCGCGTCGGCCGGGCGGACACCGCCGCCCGACGCGGTGTGGGCGGGACGCCGGCCACGTAGGGCGCCCGGTCACCGGACGGGCCGAGTTGGTCAGCCACCGCGACTACTATCCGGGCAACGTGATCTTCCGCGACGGGCTGCCCGCCGCACTGATCGACTTCGACCTGGCCAGCCGACCACCCGGCTCTACGACATCGCGAACGCGTTGTGGTACTGGGCGCCGCTGCGCGATCCGCGGACCGGGCGCCCGCGTTCGCGGACGCTGACATTCCGCACCGGGTCGCGGTGTTCGCGGACGCCTACGGCATGACGGCGCGGCATCGCGCAGAGCTGGCGCCGTTCGCCGTGGACATGGCGCGCCGCTATCACGAGGATTCCCGCGCCTCGGCCGAGCTGGACCCGGTGTTCCGCAAGCTATGGGAGGACGGCGCCAAGGACGCGCTGCCGCGCGCCGAGGCCTGGCTGCGCGAGGCGACCCCGGCGATCACCGCTCGCCTCGGCCAGCCAGGCTAGGCCGGCCCCGGCGCCACCCGGAGCCAGCGCCCGGGTACCGCACAGATCGGTGTCGCGCTGTTCCGCGACTCGCTCGCCGGCATCGGTGAGTAGCGCGGGCGGGAGGGCGTGTGCGGGGCTTGTGAGGTCACATGCGAGGGCGGGTCACCGCCGTTACCGCCGTCCCTAGCTAGAGAGAGACCAACCGAGCGCGAGATCGGAGGCGGGAGAGCCGGATTCCAGGAGGCGCGAAGGGTCGAGTTCCCGCGCCCGGCCGCCACCGCCGTCTCCATGGCCTCCCATCACACACGCCTCGGCTGGGCTCACTCCCACCCGGCCAGCCCGGGCGGCCCGCGCCCCCCCCCCCCCCCCCCCCCCCCCCCCCCCCCCCACCTCCATGTCAGCGCGCACCGCCATGCCAAGTCCGGCCCACCGCCACAGGAAAACCGCGCCCCCCATGGCCCCTCCCATCACCGCCAGCCCGCGCCCACCGTCCAGGCCCAGGACCCCATCACCCATTGCCGCGGAGCTCACCACCGGAGAGCAGCTCACCGCCGCCGCCGACAGCCGCCGCCGCCAAACCAGCGCCGCCACCGCCTCGTTCACCGCCCGCGCGCGGCGGAGAGGTTACCCCTCCTCCGGGCACGGCCACCGGCCGCCGGGAGGGCGGCGGCTTCCCGGCGAGGCGGTTGCGCGGCCGGGGCGCGCGCGGCCCGCAGGGAGGCATCGCGGCCGGCCGGCGTGCGGGAGCGCGGTGGGCTGCTGCTGGCGCTGCAGTTCGGATCTGGCCGCGCAGGTCGGGCTCGGTGTATAGCCAGGACCGGAGATCCCGGCCGCGGCGGCGATGGATGCGAAGGTAACTGGCACGCCGGCGTGGTCGAGCTCGCGCGGGGCCTGGATGGCCTTGGCGCGCGTCAGCTCGTGCCGCCGGGCCGCAGCGGCGGCGAGATTGCCAGGATGCACCGGCGGCTGCTTCCTGCCTGTTCTGGCCGTCGGCTTCGAGGGCGGTGATGATCTTGCCGAGGTTGCCGGCGACCTGCCTGTTCATCTCGGCGACCCGGGCGCGGCCGTTCGCTTCGGCGGCGGTGATGATCTGCAGGGTCGCCCGCCGCTGCGCATGGTGCTGCGGGAGGAACTCCGCGGTCGTGACGAACATTGGGCAGGTCAGGCAACTGTTTGCATGCGGGCAGGCCTTCACTGCCGGCAGCTGGCAGTACCCGCTGGGCAGCGCCTGGGTTGCCCGCGAGAGCTGCTGCCCGGTCCAGGCGGCGTCGCCGAGCGGGCCGCCCGGGCCGAGGGTGACGGTTTCGCCGCCGGCGTTGACCTTGCGCGCCCGTTCCGAGTGCTCGCGCACCATGGTGTCGTGCAGCCGGGCGTAATGCGCGGTCATGGCCGGGGAGTCGTGATCGAGGATCTTGCGGACGGCTTCTTGCGGCACGTCCCGGCTGATCAGGCGGGTTCCCAGCGTGTGCCGCCACTGGTGCGGGGTGATGTGGACGGGTTTGCCGTGTTCGTCGCGGATGTCGCAGCGATCCAGCCAGGAGTACAGGGCCCGCCTGCAGGCTCCGCCGTGCATCGCCTTGCGGCCGTCACGGTTCGCCTTGACCTGGGGGAACAGCACCGTCGCGCCGCCGGGGTAGCGGCCGGTCACGCGGGCCTGCTGGTCGCGGATCTGCTGCACGAGCTGCTCATCGACGGGGACGAGCGCCTCGCGGTTCATCTTGTGGTTGAGGTATCGCAGGTAGGGCGCGCCGTTGCTGTCGCTGACCAGGCAGTCGAACGGGAGGCGGATCGCGTCGGTGATCCGCAGCCCGCAGCGGATGAGGATGAGGGTCACCAGGCGGTAGGCCGGGTTATCCCACAGGCCGAGGCTGGCCGGGTCCTCGACCTGGGCCATCACGTGCCCGGCGACGGCGCGGGGCGGCCGCTGGGGACTGGCTTTGGGATAGTCCTCCGGGTAGAACGCGGCGGTGGCCGGCAGGGTGCCGTCCCAGCCGTGGCGGCGGATCGCGGCGAAGAACACGTTCAGCGAGCCGATGTATTCGCATGGTGAGCCTTGCCGGCCAGTTCGTGCTGCAGGACCGCCAGGTAGCGCTCGAGCAGATCCCGGCCGACCTGCCCGAGCCCCTGGACCGGGACCTTCGATGCGGCCAGGAACTGCCCGAAGCGGGTGATCGCGCGGAGGCCCTGGCAGGCGGCGCCGGACCGGCCTCCCGCCGTCACCCGCCAGCGGGTCCACCGTTTGGCCAGCGCCTTCAGCCACGGCTGCGGGATCTGGCCGAAGCGGACCGAGGGCTGCTGGCCCGGGACCCCGAGGGCACGCAGCCGCCACAGGTCACGGGGGTATTCGGTGTCCCATCGGCAGCCGCCCTCGTGCAGGTCCCCGGCCTCGCGGCGGGCCGTGATCAGCAGCGCCCGCGCATGGTCCCCGCGGCGGGGCAGCTTTTGCGCCCACGCTGCCTCGGTCAGGTCCAGGATCGAGACGGCACCGCTTGCCGCCAGCACGCTGACCGCGCGCTGGACGGTGTTCGGGTGGGTCTTGCCCTGGCTGTGGCCGCTGCGTTGCTGCAGGGCGTATTGCATCTCCAGTTTCAGCTGCCGTCCCAGCTTGCCCAGGTCCACCTGCCGCTCATGCCGGGCGGGCCGGTCCCGGTTCACCGGCCCGGCCGTGGCGATGTAGTGATCCAGGTCAGGCTGGCCGTTGTCATGCCATCGCGCATAGTGGGCGTGGCACAGCCCGCGGGCCTGCATGGCGCTGCCGCAGCCAGCGATGCGGCACCGCTGCCCGCCGAAGACCGGGGCACCGGCTCGGAGACAAGCTCATCGGTGCGGAACTCAGGCCGGACCGCGGCGAGCAGCTTCTCCAGCAGCCCGCCCGGTCCTGAGCGGCCCTCCGGGCCGGTCCCGTCAGCGGGCAGCTCCTGGCCGCCCGGGCGGCTCACCGGCTGTCCTGTTCGTCATCGAAAACGGTGGTGATCAACCGGACCTTCACGCCGTGACGGCGGGCCGCGGCGTGCAAGAACGCGCTCGCCCCGCCGCTGGCCTGCTCCC
>CAWEFP010000003.1:0-78704 GCA_963808295.1 uncultured Actinomycetes bacterium
GCCGGTTCGGCCCGCCGCGATCACAGCATCGACCTCCCGGAGGAAGTTGATCAGTGCGATCGCGAGGAACCCCGCGCCGATAAGCGCCAGGATCTGCGACTCCGGCCGCCCGGTCCTACGGGCGATGGCATGGGCGACCGGCCGGGCAGCCTTTCCGGTCCAGCCGGTCAGCCCCACCTGGCCCATCGCCACGAAGTTCCATTTCGCCATCTGAGGCGCTCCTTCCTGCTCTCGCCGGACCGTGGACCCGCCGCGGGCCGCATGACGCCGGCCAGGCTCAGCTTGATGCCCGGCCCGGCGCGGCCGCGGCCGTTGCGATCCCGGGTTTATCCGCCGGGCACTGGTCACTAGCATTTGCCCGAGACAGCACTCTGCAGCGCGCTTGCCGAGTTCTTCACCTGGGTGACCGCCGGGACGACCGCCGCGGCCGCGGTCAGCGGAGGCTGGCCCTTCGCGGACTTGATCGCGGTTTCCAGGCTGGACAGCGAGTTTTCCAATGCCGTGGTCTGCGACGGGTACGCGGACTTCGCGTCGCTGGCGAACGTTTTCGCGTTGGTCTGGACGCTGCTCAGTGCGGTCTGCAGGGAGCTGAGGCCGTTCTTGGCGACGTTGACATTGCCGAGGTTGCGGACGGAGGTCTTGAGGTTGGTGGCGGCGGTGCAGTAGGCGGGCTCTGCTGCTGCACCCGGCGGCCAGCCCGGACAGGATCAGCACAGCGGCCGGAAGCAGCAGCCATCCGTGCGTGACTGGCTGATAGGCGAGTCTCACGGGTCTTCCCGGGTGCCGGTGTTCCGGCCTGCGGTGCGAAAGAGCCATTCGCGGCCGGGGATCGGCAGGTCAGCTGACTTCGGTGGCGGCTTCCTGGACGGCCTTGTCGACGTCCTTCGCGCTCACGTCCAGTTCCTTGGCCACATGCTTGTCGGCCTTCAGCCCGGCCTTGTCCACGGCCTGCTGCAGCTTGCTCTCCCCGACGATGACCAGGGCGGCCTGCCCGGCGTCGATGATCTCGCCGAACTCCTTGACGTCGGCCCGGGACATGCCGCGCCACAGGTGGCCGCCCACCCCGCCCACGGCCGCGCCCACCACGCGCGGAGCCGATGATCGCGGGCGGGAACAAGATGCCGACGACGGCACCGACCGCAGCGCCGCCCCACGCCCCGTGCCGGGTGGCCATCTCATCCTTGTTCACGTGCACCTTGCCCGCCTCGTCCTTGGTGACCACCGAGGCGTCGTAGGTCCCGACCGCGCCAGCCGCATGCAGGTCCTTGACGACGTCGTAGTCGGCTCGCGCCGCCGCCTCGCTCGGGTAGGTGCCGATGTAGATGAAAACTGCGTCAGGCTTCGCCATGTCTCTCTCCCTCGTTCTTGCTTGCCAACCGGTACAGCCGGGGCCTGCGGCCCGGTCGCTGTCCATCACCCGGCAGGCTCACACCCAGGCAGGTGACTTGTCATCACCTGCCAGCCGGATTCACCTAGGGGAAATCTGCTGCCAGAGACCGGGCCCGCACGGGCAGATGCCGGACACGCGGTGCCTGTCCCCGCCCGGCGCCGAGTACACCACTCGCAGTGTTCGACGGTGCATCCACGCGTCCGCGGCGGCAGGTAGGCCCCCGGACGGGCGTTCAGGCCCGGTCTGTTCTGGCCGCGGCTTCCCCCTAGGTGAATTCGGGCGGTAGGTGATGCAGGGTCACCTGCCCGGGTGTGAGCCTGAAACCGTGACGCAGCGGCCGGTAACGGCTGAGGCGGATTCGCTGAACCGCCTGGCAAAGGATTGCCAGCGAAACTGGAGGAGGGCCCCATGACCGCCGATACACCTGTCCTTGACACACTCGCCGACATTACCGCGGCGTCGGTTGAGCACAATTCTCTTGCCCCGCGCGAGCTCATGCTCGCGAGGATCGCCGCGCTGATCGCGGTGGACGCGCCGCCCGCCTCCTACCTCGCCAACGCCGGGGCCGCCGAGGACAGCGGGATCACCGCCGACGATCTCCAGGGAGTCATGATTGCGATTGCCCCGGTGGTGGGTACGGCCCGGGTGGTCTCGGCAGGCGGGAAGATCCTCCGGGCGCTGGGCTTGGCGATTGAGGTGGCCGACGCCGAGATGGCCGCCGACGGCGATGCCAGGCAGTAGCAGCGACCAGGCCCAAAGGTCGAGGAAGCGATCGAGAACGCGGTGACCAGGGCGGTGCGCGGGATCTTCCCAGGCCAGCCGGAGGCCGCGCCGGCGGCCGCGCCGCCCCACGCCCCGTGCCGGGTGGCCATCTCATCCTTGTTGACGTGCACCTTGTCGGCGTCGTCCTTGGTGACCACGGCGGCGTCGTAGGTGCCCGACCGCACCAGCGGCATGCAGGTCCTTGACGACGTCATAGTCGGCCCGCGCCGCCGCCTCGCTCGAGTAGGTGCCGATGTAGATGAACACTGCATCGGGCTTCGCCATGTCGTCTCTCCTGTTCCTGCCTGTTCTGCGCATCCGGAAGATACGGCGACAAAATCGCTGGAACGATAAGCAGCAGGGCTGCTGACCCACTAGGGCCATTCGTCACTCTCGTCACTCTCGTCACTCTCGTCACTTTGCCCGGGGCTCCGCCCCCAGTGGTGCATCCACGCCCAGGACGGCGGCTCCCGTTTCACCACCGAGAAGACCGGGGGGATCGGCGCGCTACGGGGCACCGGCGGCGAGGAAGGCGGCGATCGTCTTGCCCAGTTCCGGCTGGGCGACGGCGCTCATGTGATTGCCGGGGACCCGGATGGCCAGCCCCCGCGGCAGGGCCTCGGCCAGGTCCTCGGCCGGGCCGTTGTCGTCGTCCTCGTCACCGGCCAGTACCAGGACCGGCACGTCGATGGTGGCCAGTTCCTCGCGGGGCGTGTCGACGTTGGCGTTCAGCAGGTGCAGCGTCGCCACCGGGTCGGTGCCGGTGCTCCGCAGGAAGGCCTCCGCCTTGCCCTCCGGCGAGCGCCGGTCGAAGGTGCCGAGGTTCTCCAGGATACGGCGGAAATGGCCGTTGCGGCCGGACGCATGCAGCACCCCGTCCAGTCCCATCGCGGCCACGACCGCCCGGCTCGGCGCCGCGCCGCGGGCCAGCATGCGGATCGCCGTCCGGCCGCCCAGCGAGTACCCGCCCAGGGCGTAGCCGCCCAGCGCCGGATCGGCCAGCCCGAGGTGCTCGATCAGCGCGAACCCGTCGTCGGCCAGCACGTCCGGCGGGTAGGCGGCCGCCTCGTGCGGCTTGGCGCTGTCGCCGTGGCCGCGCAGGTCCGGCAGGATGACGCGGAACCCCCGGGCGGCGACCGCGGCGGCGTGGCCGTACTTGACCCAGTTGACGGTGGCGTTGGAGAAGTAGCCGTGGATCAGCACCACCGGCCGTCCGGACCCCAGCTCGCGGTAGGCGAGCCGCTGGCCGTCGCGGCCGCGGAAGTACTGCACGGGAAGATCAGGCATCCCCCCAGTCTCCCCGACCGGCCCCGCCCCACCGGCCACGGCCCCGGCCGCGGCGGCCCCCGCCGGCGCGGCTACTTCTTCTTCGGCAGGTACAGGTCGGTGATGGTGCCCTCGAACGCCTCGGCCGACAGGCCGACGGTCTCTGACAGCGTGGGGTGCGGGTGGATGGTCAGCGCGATGTCGGCGGCGTCGGCGCCCATCTCGATCGCGTGCGCGATCTCGGCCACGAGCTCGCCGGCGTTGGGCCCGACCAGGCCGGCGCCGATCAGCCGCTCGCTGGCCGGGTCGAACAGCAGCTTGGTCAGGCCCTCGTCGCGGGCAAGCGACAGGGCCCGGCCGCTGGCGGCCCACGGGAACACTCCCTTGCCGTACGGCACCCCGGCCGCCTTGGCCTCGGTTTCGGTCACCCCGGCCCAGGCCACCTCGGGATCGGTGTAGGCGACCGACGGAATCACCCGGGCGTCGAAGTAACTGCGCTGCCCGGCGGCGACCTCGGCGGCGACCCGGGCCTCGTGGGTGGCCTTGTGCGCGAGCATCGGCGGCCCGATGATGTCGCCGATCGCGAAGATGTGCGGCACGTTGGTGCGCTGCTGCTTGTCGGCCGGGACGTAGCCGCGCTCGTCGACCAGGACGCCGGCGTTCTCCGCGCCGATCAGCCCGCCGTTCGGGACCCGCCCGACCGCCACCAGGACCTGATCGAACACGTCGCTGTCCGGGGCGCCCGGGCCCGCGAAGCTGACCCGCACCCCATCCGCCCCGGCCGAGGCCCCGGTCACCTTGGTCTTGAGGTAGACGTTCTCGTACCGGCTCCCGATCCGCTTGGCCAGCGGGGCGACGATGTCCCGGTCGGCGCCCGGGATGAGCTGGTCCATCAGCTCGACGACCGTGATCCGGGCGCCCAGCTCGTGGTACACGCATGCCATCTCCAGCCCGATGATCCCGCCGCCGATCACCAGCAGCCGCCCGGGCACGGACGCCAGGTCGAGCGCCCCGGTGGAGTCGAGCACCCGGCTGGCATCGTTCGGCATGAACGGCAGCCGTACCGGGGACGAGCCGGCCGCGATGATGGCGCGGTCGAAGCTCACGGTGCTGACGCTGCCGTCCTCGGCGGTGACCTCCACCAGGTTCGGGCCGGCGAACCGGCCGGCCCCCCGCACGGTCGTGACCTTGCGCTGCCGGGCCAGCCCGGCCAGGCCGCCGGTCAGCCGGGAGACGACCCCGTCCTTCCAGCCGCGCAGCCCGTCCAGGTCGATGTCCGGGTCGCCGAACCGGACACCGTGCGCGGCCATCTCCCGGGTTTCGGCGATCACCCGCGCCGCGTGCAGCAGCGCCTTGGACGGGATGCAGCCGACGTTGAGGCACACCCCGCCCAGCGCGGGCCGCTCGTCGACGAGCACCACCTGCTGGCCGAGGTCGGCGGCGCGGAAGGCGGCGGTGTAGCCGCCCGGCCCGGCGCCGAGCACGAGCACCCCGGCGTGCACGTCACCGCGGGCCCCGCGGGCGGCGGGCGCCGCGCGGCCCCGGTGGCCGGCGGCGCGGCGGGGGCCGAGAGCTTCTGCCCGGTCTCCAGGTCGGCGATGGCGTGACCGGCGGAGACCGTGTCGCCCACCGCCACCCGGACCGCGGTGATCGTCCCGGCGGCGGGCGCCGGGATGTCCATGGTGGCCTTGTCCGATTCCAGTGTGATCAGCGGGTCCTCGGCCGCCACCGGATCGCCCGCGGCGACGTGCACCTCGATGACGGGCACGTCGGCGAAGCTGCCGATGTCGGGGACGGTGACCTCGATCCGCTCGTACACGCCGCTCGGCGATCCGTACCCGGCCGGCTCGCCGGGGGTGGGGCGGGCGTCCTCGTGCACGCGTTCGCGGCCCGGCGCCGCGGCCTCGCCGGCCGTCTGCAGCATCAGGATGGGGCTGCCCTCGGAGACCAGGTCGCCCACGCTGACCTGGAGCAGGCCGACCGTCCCGGCGGCCGGCGCCGGGACGTCCAGGGTGGCCTTGTCCGATTCCAGCGTGACCAGCGGGTCCTCGGCGGCGACCGTGTCGCCGGGGGCGACATGGATCTCGATGACGGGAACGTCGGCGAAGTTCCCGATGTCGGGGATGCGGACCTCGATGTCAGCCATGGGGTTCCTAAAGGATGAGACGGCGAGGATCTTCGAGGACGTGTGAAAGATGCCGGACGAACCTGGCCGCGAGCGCTCCGTCGATGACGCGGTGGTCGTAGGACAGGGAAAGCGGCAGCATCAGCCGCGGGATGAACTCGGTGCCGTTCCACACCGGTTTGGTGGCCGAACGGACCACGCCGAGGATCGCCACCTCCGGGGCGTTCACGATCGGGGTGAACGCGGTGCCGCCGATGCCGCCGAGGCTGGAGATCGTGAACGTGCCGCCCTGCAGGTCGGCGACCCCCAGCTTGCCGTCGCGGGCCCGGGCCGAGACCGCGCCGAGTTCCTGGCTCAGCTCGATGACCCCCTTGCGGTCCACGTCGCGGATCACCGGGACGACCAGGCCCTCTGGGGTGTCCACGGCGACCCCGAGGTGGTAGTAGCTCTTCAGGATCAGGCTGTCCTTTTCCGGCGACAGCGAGCTGTTGAACTCGGGGAACTTCTTCAGCCCGGAGACCGACGCCTTCAGCAGGAAGGCGAGCAGCGTCACCCGGTACCCGTCCGGCCGGGCGGCGGCATCGAGTTCCTTGCGGTAGGCGTCCAGGACGGTGATGTCCGCGTCGTCGTGGTGCGTCACGTGCGGAACGTTCAGCCAGGACCGGTGCAGATGCGGCCCGGACAGTTTCGCGATGCGGGACAGCGGGCGCGTCTGGATGGGCCCGAACTGGGCGAAGTCCTGCGCGGGGATCTCCGGGATGCCGGTCCCGGCCGCGGCGGGCGCGGCCTGCGGCGCCGCGGACGGCCCGCGCAGGTACCCGAGCAGGTCATCCTTGGTGATGCGGCCCTTGGGCCCGGTGCCCGCCACCACGGTCAGGTCCACGCCCAGCTCGCGCGCGGCCCGGCGCACGCTCGGCCCGGCGTGCACCCCGCTGAAGTCCCCCGCCGGGGCGGCCGGGCTGCGCCGTGTAGGCGGGTGCGGCGGCCGGCCGGGCCGCTTCGGGAACCCGGGCGGGCGCAGCCGCCGGAGCCGGGGTGGACGGCCCGGTCACGTCGGGCTCCTGCTGCTCGACCAGCGTCGGCGGGGGCGCGACCGCGCCGTCGCCGGGGCCGATGGTCAGGATCAGCGAACCGGTGCTGACCTGGTCCCCGATCTTGACCGGGATGTCCAGCACCTGGCCGGACAGCGGGGCCGGCACGTCCATCGTGGCCTTGTCGGACTCCAGCGTGACCAGCGGGTCCTCCTCGTTGACCTGATCGCCGACCTTGACGTGCATTTCGATGATCGGAACGTCCGAGAAGGCGCCGATGTCCGGCACCCTGACTTCGGTCGCGGTCGTCGTCATGGAGACCCCCTTGCTAGACCTGAGGCGGATTCGGCTTGTCGGCGTCGATGCCGTACCGCGCGATGGCGTCGGCGACGGTGGCCGCCGGCACGGTCCCGTCGGCGGCCAGGCTGTGCAGCGCGGCGACGGCGACGTAGTACCGGTCCACCTCGAAGAAGGAACGGAGCTTGCGCCGGTAGTCCGACCGGCCGAACCCGTCGGTGCCCAGCACCCGGTAGCGGCGCGGCACGAACGGGCGGATCTGGTCGGCGAAGGCCTTCATGTAGTCGGTCGAGGCGACCACGGGCCCCTCCGGCCGGCCGTTCAGGCAGGTCTCGACCCAGCTCTGCCGCGGCGGCTCGGCCGGGTGCAGCATGTTCCAGCGTTCGGTGGCCAGCCCGTCGCGGCGCAGTTCGGTGAAGCTGGGCACGCTCCATACGTCGGCCGTCACCCCGAAGTCGGCGTCCAGCAGCTCGGCGCCGGCCATCACCTCGCGCAGGATGGTCCCGCTGCCCAGCAGCTGCACCCGGGGCTGGCCCGGGCGCCCCTCCTGGAGCAGGTACATGCCGCGCAGAATGCCGCCAGCGGCACCGTCCGGCATGGGCGGGTGCCGGTAGTTCTCGTTCATCACGGTCAGGTAGTAGTAGACGTCCTCCTGCTCGGCGTACATCCGCCGCAGCCCGTCGTGCACGATGACGGCGACCTCGTAGCCGAACGTCGGGTCGTAGGAGACGCAGTTGGGGATCGTCGCCGAGATGAGGTGGCTGTGCCCGTCCTCGTGCTGCAGCCCCTCCCCGTTGAGGGTGGTCCGCCCGGCGGTGCCGCCGATCAGGAAGCCGCGGGCCCGGCTGTCCCCGGCCGCCCAGGCCAGGTCGCCGACGCGCTGGAAACCGAACATCGAGTAGTAGACGTAGAACGGGATCATCGGCGTGTCGGACGTGCTGTAGGAGGTCGCCGCGGCGATCCAGGACGATATCGCGCCCGGCTCGCTGATGCCCTCCTGCAGCATCTGGCCCTTCCGGTCCTCCCGGTAGAACATCAGCTGGTTGGCGTCCTCCGGCTGGTACAGCTGGCCGTTCTGGGAGAAGATGCCGAACTGCCGGAACATGCCCTCCATGCCGAACGTGCGCGACTCGTCCGCGACGATCGGCACCACCCGCCGGCCGATCTTCTTGTCCCGCAGCAGGGTGTTCAGCACCCGCACGAACGCCATCGTGGTGGAGATCTGCCGCTCGCCGGTGCCCTTGAGCTGGCTGTCGAACGCCGACAGCGGCGGCACCTCCAGCGGCTCGGACCTGGTGCGCCGCGCGGGCAGGTAGCCGCCCAGGGCCTGCCGCCGCTCCCGCAGGTAGCGCATCTCCGGGGTGTCCTCGGGCAGCCGCAGGTAGGGCAGCTCGGCGATCTTGTCGTCGGGCACGTCGATGCCGAACCGGTCCCGGAACGCGCGCAGCGTGTTCTCGGCCATCTTCTTCTGCTGGTGGGTGATGTTCTGGCCCTCGCCGGCCTCGCCCATCCCGTAGCCCTTGACCGTCTTGGCCAGGATGACCGTGGGCTGGCCGGTGTGCTCGACCGCCGCCGCGTAGGCGGCGTACACCTTGACCGGGTCGTGGCCGCCGCGGGCCAGCGCCCAGACCTCGTCGTCGGTCATGTCCGCGACCATGTCCAGCAGCTCGGGGTACTTGCCGAAGAAGTGCTGCCGGACGTACGCGCCGTTCTTGGACTTGAAGTCCTGGTACTCCCCGTCGACGGCCTCCTCCATCCGCTTGAGCAGGATGCCGCTGGTGTCGCTCGCGATCAGCGGGTCCCAGCCGCTGCCCCAGATCACCTTGATCACGTTCCAGCCCGCGCCGCGGAACACCGCCTCCAGCTCCTGGATGATCTTGCCGTTGCCGCGGACCGGGCCGTCGAGGCGCTGCAGGTTGCAGTTGACCACGAAGATCAGGTTGTCCAGCCGCTCCCGGCCGGCCAGCGAGATGGCGCCCAGCGATTCGGGCTCGTCCATCTCGCCGTCCCCCAGGAACGCCCACACGTGCCGGTGGGCGGTATCGGCCAGCTCGCGGTTGGACAGGTACTTCTGGAACCGGGCCTGGTAGATGGCCATCAGCGGCCCCAGCCCCATCGAGACCGTCGGGAACTGCCAGAACTCCGGCATCAGCCACGGATGCGGGTACGAGGACAGCCCGTCGCCGCCGGTCTCCTGCCGGAAGTGGTCGAGCTGCTTCTCGGTCAGCCGGCCTTCCACGAAGGCCCGCGCGTAGATGCCCGGGGCGGAGTGACCCTGCATGTACACGAGGTCCCCGCCGTGCCCCGCCGACGGCGCGTGCCAGAAATGGTTGAAGCCCACGTCGTACAGCGTCGCGGCGGACTGGAAGCTCGCGATGTGCCCGCCCAGCTCCGAGGACTCCTTGTTGGCCCGCAGCACGATAGCCACCGCGTTCCACCGGATCATCGACCGGATGGTGTGCTCGATCGCCGCATCCCCGGGGTTACGCAGCTCGAGCTGCGGCGGGATGGTGTTCAGGTACGGCGTGTTCGCCGAATACGGCACCGGCGCGCCGTTGCGGCGCGCCTCCCCGATCAGCTCGTCGAGCAGGAAGTAGGCCCGGTCCGGGCCGTCGAATTCCAGCACCGCGTCCAGGGAATCGAGCCATTCCCGGGTCTCGGCCGGATCCAGGTCGCTGGCCATCCGCACCCCTCCCATCTCATCGGCACGCACGTTTCCCGGGGTTGATCGTCAGCCCCGCTACCAGGTCTAGCGGAGAAAGTTGCGCCCGCCTAGGGCGGCGGCGGTATGCGGTGAAATAGCCGGCCCGTCAGTGCCCGCCGGGGCCGGGGAAGATGCGTTCCTCGTGGTCCAGTTCGCGTTCGAGAATGCGCGGGCTCGCGTCGGGCAGGCGGCCGGCGTCGCGCCAGCGCAGCAGTTGGCGCTGGGCGTCGATGATGGCGGGTAGCGGGTCAGCGTCCGCTAGGGCAGCGGGGCCGCTCAGTTCGGGGTCGGTGTCCGGCGGCGATCTGCGTCCAGGCAGGCGGCGGGCGTCGCGCCGCGCGGGCCTCGTTCCGCAGCGACACCCGTCGGCCGGGTCGGCGGCGCACCCCCAGCGCCCGCACGATCGGCGCGAACGTCACCCCCTGGCCGACCAGGGTGACCACCACGACCACGAAGGTGCAGAACAGGAGGAGGTCGCGGGCGGGGAAGGGTTTCCCGCCCGGCGTCACCAGCGGCACGGTGAAGATGGCCGCCAGGCTGATCACGCCCCGGGTGCCCGCCCAGCTCAGCACCACGATCTCGCGGCCGGTCAGGCGTCCGCCGCCGCGCGGCGCCGTTCCGCCCAGCCGCGTGCGCAGCGCCCTGGGCAGTGATTCGGTGAGCACCAGCCACAGCGGCCGCAGCAGCAGCACCACCCCGAGCGTGAGCAGCACGGCCGTGACGATGGTGGTGGCGGGATAGGCCTTCAGGCCGCGGACGACGGGCAGGATCTGCTCGCCGATCAGCAGGAAGACGAAGCCCTGCAGCAGGAAGTCGGCCAGGTGCCAGACCGCGCTGGCCTGCAGGCGGCTGGCGCCGGTGGTGAAGCGGGGGGTGTCGTGGCCGATCATCAGCCCGGCGACCGCCACCGCCAGCACCCCGGACACGTGCAGTTCCTCGCCGAGCAGGTACGCGGCGAAGGGGGTGGCCAGCGAGATGCAGTTGACGAGCAGCGGATCGCGGACGGCGGACCGCAGCAGGCGCACCGCGAACGCGACGGCGGCGCCGGCCAGCAGCCCGCCCGCGGCGGCCAGCAGGAACCGGAGCACGGCGTCGCCGAGCGAGAAGCCGCCGCTGGTGGCCGCGGTCACCGCGACGGTCAGCGTGGTCAGGGCGGTGGCGTCGTTGAGGAGGCCTTCGCCTTCGATGATGGTGATCAGCCGGGCGGGCAGGCCCGCGCGGCCGCCGACGGCCAGCGCCGCCACCGGGTCGGTGGGGCTCACCGCGGCGCCCAGCACGACACCGGCGGCCAGGCCCGCGCCCGGCACGAGCAGGTCGATGCCGGCCCGGTGATCAGCGCGGTCGCGAGCACGAGCCCGATGGACAGGCTGATGACGGCGCGCAGGTGCGTCCGGATGGCCAGCAGGGACGAGTTCAGCGCGGCACTGTAGATCAGCGGCGGGATCACCAGCGTGAGGATCAGGTCCGGGTTCAGCGTGAGGTTCGGGCCCGGCAGCAGGCCGTAGATCAGGCCGGCCACGGTGAGCAGGGCGGCCGCCGGCAGGCCGGTCCGGTCCGCCAGGATCTGCAGCACCACGATGACGGCCACCGCGGCCAGGCCGAGCGCCAGTAGCTCCAGCATGGAACCCAGTGTCCATCAGCGCCGCTGCGCCGGATATGCACCGGATGCTGGCGGCGTGACGTGCGACCGGGCCGTTACGGCTGCGCCGTCAGCTGCCCGGCGTACTGGCGTCAGGGCATCGTTGGGCCGCCCGCTCGCGGCCATCCCGGCACGTCCCCTGCCGGGCCGGACGCGGGAGAGCCAGAGGATCAGGGCCAGCCCCGTGATCATCGGCAGCCACCAGGTCCACGGGTCCCGCCACGGGAGCTGCGCGGCGAACGTGAGCGCCGCCGCGGTGACCGAAGCCGCGACCAGACGCGGCCAGCTCCGTGCGGCCGGGACGAGCGCCACCGCGAGCACGGGCCACAGGTAGTAGGCCACCATCACCGGCTCGAACACGGAGCGGAGCGCGAGCGCCACGGCGACCCACCACACCAGCCCGGCGAGCGTTTCCGGGCTCCACCCGGCCACCCGCACTGCGGCCCGGTAACGGCGCCCGGCGGCGACAGCACATCCGCAGGCCGCCAGGATCGCAAGGGCGCGGGCCGGCCCGGCCGCGACCATCCCGTTGCCCTGGTGGGCGGCCAGCGAGGTCCACCACGTGGGGTGGTTGACCGCCGCCGAATTGGGCTGGCTGGTAACCGCGCGGATGGTGGCCCGCCAGTTCGCCGCGGTCGCGGCGCCCAGCACCACCGCCCCGGGGACGGCGGCCCGGGCGAGGAAGCCGGTCCGCCGCCTCGGCTCGACGACCATGAAAACCAGCGGCAGCGCGAGCAGGACAAGCGGCTGCACGGCCACGGCCGTCCCGATGAGCCAGCCGGATCGTCCGGTTCTGGACTCGGCCAGGGCCAGCGATGCCGACCAGAAACAGCCCCACCGCCACCGCGTCCTCCGGGTGGCCGAATCGCAGGGTGATACCCCACAGGGCGACGGCGCCCGCGGCTGCGAGCACCGCGCGCGTCGGCCCGCCTGCGCCCAGGCGCTCAGCGATCGCGTCCGCGGCGAACAGGGCCAGGGACGCGACCGCGATCTCGTAGGGCCCGGCGAGCAGCCACACGCCCGGATCGGGGTTCTGCGGGCCCGGCAGCTGCAGCGAAAGGCCGGCCGCGTCGATGACAGCCGTGACCGGGACCAGGATCACGGCCGCGCCCGGGAAGCTGACCAGCTCGGTGGGCGGCGTGTACAGGCCGCCCAGGTTGCCGTCCAGCAGCCGCTGGGCCGCGACCAGCGTCCGCCACAGGTCGTCCGGAAGTGCCCAGGCTGACCTCCCGGCCGCAGTGGCTCCCCAGGTCGAGGTCGCGATCCCGATGACGATGAGACCTGCCGTGGCCGTCAGCGGCCACCTTCTGCGGCCGAGCCACGACACGAGGGCGGACACAGGGTCATCTTTACACCGGCGTGTGCCTAGCGGGCATCACCAGCCTGAAGCCGGCGCGCGGCGGCGCGCTTGTCATGCCGCGCGGACAGTATCTCGGCCCCCGCGATGACCAGGCCCATGAAGTAGAAGACCACGGTCAGCGCGAACATGTCGGGACCGGAGAAGAAGGCGGCCACCAGCACGGCGGTCGCGGCGGCCGCGCAGATGGCCGCCTTGGCCGGATTGCTCATCGGCGGCCGGCCCCCGGCCGGATCGTCCGGCGGCTGGGCGGCCGCGATCCGGGCCGGCCTGCCGACGCTGACCGCGGCCAGCTCAGCATAGGTCCGCGACGTTAACGCCTGGCCAACCCGCAGATCGAACTCGTCCCTGGTCAGCATGCCCTGCACGAACGCGGTCTTGAGCACGCCGACCACCCGCTCGCGGTCGGCGCGGGCCGTCCGGAGCCGGCCGCGGGCCGCCGCGCCCGCGGCGATGTCGTCTCCCGGCGCTGCCGTCATCGGCGCCTCCCCCTGCGCGTACTGCCGTCAGAGAGCATAGTTCGGCCACCCGCTCGCCACCATCCCCGCGCCCCGCGGGGGGAAGCGGGCCCCGCGCGGGGGGAACGCGGGCCCCGCGCGGGGGAACGCAACCACGGGGCCTCCCGCGCGGGTTACGCTGAGCCCAGCGGCGCCAATCCGCGCCCCGATGAGACCGCGCTGGGTGCCGGGGGGCGGTTCAGGCCGTATCCCCGCGCAGCAGGCCGACCGGCGGATCCCCGGCCTGCTGCGCCTCGCCGGAGAAGTTACCCCGTATGCCGTCTGAGGAGTTACCCCCGTATGCCGCAGATCAGCCTGGATGAGATCAATCGCATCGTCGCGGGGTGTCACCACGACCCCCACTCGGTCCTCGGCGCCCACCCCGGGCCCGACGGAACCACCGTGCGGGCGCTCCGGCCGCTCGCCGCCACGGTCACCCTAGTACTCAGCGACGGCCGCAGGTTCCCCATGCAGCACGTCCACGCGGGTGTCTTCGAGGCGGTCCTGCCGCCCGGCGGCGTGCCCGACTACCGGCTCGCCGTCACCTACCCCGCGGCCGGCGGAACCGGTGCCCCCGCGGCCGGCGGAAACGGTGGCCGCGCGGCCGGCCCGGAGACGCTCGCCGACGACCCCTACCGGTACCTGCCCACGCTGGGCGCGGTCGACCTGCACCTGATCGGCGAGGGCCGGCACGAGCAGCTCTGGAAGGTCCTCGGCGCGCACGTGCGCACGCTTCCCTTCAGCGCGACGTCCGCCGGGCCGGTGACGGGCACATCCTTCGCCGTGTGGGCGCCGAACGCGAGTGGCGTGCGCGTCATCGCCGACTTCAACGGCTGGGACGGCCAGGGCCACCCGATGCGCTCGCTCGGCGGCTCGGGCGTCTGGGAACTCTTCGTCCCCGGCGCGGGCGCGGGGACCAAATACAAGTACGAGATCTGCGGGCCCGACGGCGTGTGGCGGGCCAAGGCGGACCCGATGGCCCAGTCCGCCGAGCTGCCTCCCGCGACCGCATCGGTCGTCTACGCCAGCCAGTACCGCTGGGGCGACGGCGGCTGGCTCGCGGCCCGGGCCGAGCGGGACCAGCACCGCGAGCCGATGAGCACCTACGAGGTTCACCTCGGCTCGTGGCGGCCCGGCCTTTCCTACCGCGAGCTCGCCGACGAGCTGACCGACTACGTGACCGGCATGGGCTTCACCCACATCGAACTCCTGCCGGTCGCCGAGTACCCGTACGGCGGCTCCTGGGGGTATCAGGTGTCGTCGTACTACGCCCCCACGGCCCGGTTCGGCACCCCGGACGACTTCAGGTACCTGGTGGACCGGCTCCACCAGGCCGGCGTCGGCGTCATCATCGACTGGGTGCCGGCGCACTTCCCGCGCGACGACTGGGCGCTGGCCCGCTTCGACGGCACGGCACTGTACGAGCACGCCGACCCGCGCCGCGGCGAGCACCCCGACTGGGGCACCCTGGTATTCGATTACGGCCGCGCCGAGGTGCGCAACTTCCTGGTCGCCAACGCCGTGTACTGGCTGGAGGAATTCCACATCGACGGCCTGCGGGTGGACGCGGTCGCCTCCATGCTGTACCTGGACTACTCGCGGTACTACGGCCAGTGGGCCCCGAACGCCTACGGCGGCCGGGAGAACCTGGATGCCATCTCGTTCCTGCAGGAGGTCAACGCCACGGCCTACCGGCGGGCGCCGGGCATCGCCATGATCGCCGAGGAGTCAACCGCCTGGCCGGGGGTCTCGAGGCCGGTGCACCTGGGCGGGCTCGGGTTCGGGTTCAAGTGGAACATGGGCTGGATGCACGACACCCTGGAATACCTGAAGCACGACCCGATCTTCCGGCACTACCACCAGAATGACCTCTCGTTCTCGCTGCACTACGCGTACAGCGAGAACTTCGTGCTGCCGCTGTCGCACGACGAGGTCGTGCACGGCAAGGGCTCCCTGCTGGGCAAGATGCCGGGCGACGAGTGGCGGCAGTTCGCCGGCCTGCGCGCGCTCTTCGGCTATATGTGGGCCCACCCGGGCAAGAAGCTGCTGTTCATGGGGTCGGAGTTCGGGCAGGTCAGCGAGTGGTCCGAGCAGGACGGGCTCGAGTGGTGGGTGCTCGCGTACGAGTTCCACCGCGGCGCGCAGCAGCTCGTCCGCGACCTCAACCGGGTGTACGGGGCGACGCCGGCCCTGTGGCAGCAGGACTGCTCGCCGGAGGGGTTCGCCTGGATCGACGCCAACGACGCGAGCGGCAACACGGTGTCGTTCCTGCGGTTCGCCCATCCGGGCGCCGGGCAGCCGCCGGGCGCCCGCCCGGCCAGCGGACCGGTCGGCGAGGCCAGCGGACCGGCCGGCGAGGCCAGCGGACCGGCCGGGCGGACCAGGTGGCGAGGCCGCCCGCGGCGGCCCGGCCGTCCTCGCCTGCATCGCGAACTTCTCCGCGACCCCGCATACCAACTACCGGGTCGGCCTGCCGTTCGCCGGCCGCTGGCGCGAGCTGATCAACACCGACGCGCCGGTCTACGGAGGCAGCGGCATCGGCAACCTCGGCATGGTCGAGGCCGTGCCGGAGCCGTGGCACGGTAAGCCAGCCTCCGCGCGCCTGGCCGTCCCGCCGCTCGGCGTCCTCTGGCTCGCCCCCGATGCGTGATCCACGACACGTCACGGCGGCGCGGGGCGCGGAGCGGCGCGAACGGCCGCCGCCGGGCCCGTTCATCAGCGTGATGCTGGTTTGCCGCCGGCGTACCCCTTCCCATCGAGCAGTTCGCCGTGATCCCATCGGTCTTGGCCCTGGCCGGCTGACGGCGGCGGGAGACGCGACAGGAACAGTGAGGCAGCCTTGTTCGTGATGATGGTGGCGTCGGAATGTGCGCCAGTAGCGCAGGCGGGCGGGCTGGGTGAGGTCATCTTCGGGCTGAGCCGGGAGCTGGAGATGCGGGGCCACGCCGTCGAGATCGTCTTGCCGAAATACGACTGCATGCGCTACGACCAGATCTTCGGGCTCTCGGTCACCCATGACGACCTGTGGGTGCCCTGGTACGACGTGTACGTGCACTGCACGGTCTGGTTCGGGTTCGTGCACGGCAGGCGGTGCTTCTTCATCGAGCCGCACTCACCGGACAACTTCTTCAACCGGGGCCACCTGTACGGCTCACCCGACGATACGACCAGGTTCGCGTTCTTCTCGAAGGCGGCCCTGGAGTTCATGCTGAAGTCCGGCAAGCGGCCGGACGTGATCCACTGCCACGACTGGCAGTCGGCCATCGTGCCGGTGCTGCTCTTCGAGATGTACCAGCACGCCGGCTTGAACTCGCAGCGTGTCTGCTATACGATCCACAACTTCGCCCACCAGGGCATCTGCAATGAGCAGATCCTGTGGGCGACGGGCCTCGCCCGCCCGGCGCACTTCTTCAATGGTGACCGGCTCCGCGACGACTTCAACCACAGTGCGATCAACCTGATGAAGGGCGGTATCGTCTACTCGAACTTCATCACCACGGTGTCACCGCAGCATGCCCTGGAGGCGACCCATGCCGATCAGGGGATGGGGCTGGGGCACACGCTGCACGTTCACCGGGAGAAGTTCGGCGGTGTCCTCAACGGCGTCGACTACGATGTCTGGAACCCGGAGATCGATGTCCTGATCCCGTCGAACTACGGCCCCGATACGGTGGACAAGAAATACGGGAACAAAGACGCGCTGCGGGAGCGGCTGCTGCTGCGGAAGGAGTACAAGCCGATCATCGCCTACGTCGGCCGTGTCGACCGCCAGAAGGGCGTCCAACTCATCGAGCACGCCATTTTCTACGCCCTGGAGAAAGGCGCGCAGTTCGTCTTGCTGGGTGCGTGCCCCGAGCCTTCGGTCAATGCTCACTTCTGGCATTTGAAGCATTACCTGAACGACAACCCCGACTGTCACCTGGAAATCGGGTTCGACGAGGGCCTGGCCCATCTGATCTACGCCGGTGCCGACATGCTGGTGATGCCCAGCCTGTTCGAGCCGTGCGGCCTGAGCCAGATGATCGCCCTGAAGTACGGCACCGTCCCCATCGTGCGGGCCGTCGGCGGCCTGGTGGACACCGTCTTCGATCGCGATTACTCCGCGCGTCACCCGGACGACCGGGACGGCTACGTGTTCCATCAGCACGACTACCCGGGGCTGGAGTCCGCGATGCTGCGGGCCATTGGGCTGTGGTTCTTTTACCCAGAGGAATTCCGGCAGCTCATCCTGAACGGAATGCACCGGGATCACTCCTGGGCCGGGCCCGGCCAGGACTACGTAAACATCTATGACCATATCCGCTGCAAGTAAGACCTGCATTTATGCCAGAAATAGGAGCCTGAACAATGGGCGAGCTTCCTGCATACGTCGATGGCCTTCCCAACATCTGCGGCTCGGAGCAGCGCATCGAGGAGGCGATCCGGGCCCGCGGGAATGATCCCGTCTTCCTGCCGCCCGGGGCCACCGGGTTCGGTGACGTGGACAGTGCCTTCGCCATCGCCCTGCACATGCACCAGCCGCTCATCCCGGCGGGCGGGCCTGATCTGCGCACCGCGCCGATCATCAGCAACCTGCAGGCGATGCTGAACAACCCGGGCGTCGGCGACAACCACAATGCCCCGGTGTTCATCGACTGCTACCGGCGGATGGGCGAGTTCATCCCCCGGCTGCTCGACGAGGGGCTGGCGCCCCGGGTCATGCTCGAATACTCCGGCACGCTGCTGTACGGGCTGAGCCAGATGGGCCGCCACGACGTGCTCGACACCCTGGCCGGGATCACGACCGACCCGCGCAACCGGCAGGCGGCGGAGTGGCTGGGCTGCCCGTGGGGGCATGCCGTGGCGCCCTCCACCCCGGTGCAGGACTTCCGGCTGCACGTGCGGGCCTGGCAGCATTATTTCGCCGCCCTCTTCGGCCTGGAGGCCCTCGGCCGGGTCCGCGGTTTCTCTCCCTCCGAGATGGCCCTGCCCAACCACCCCGATGTCGCCTACGAGTTCGTCAAGACCCTCACCGACTGCGGCTACGAGTGGGTCCTGGTCCAGGAGCACACGGTCGAGGACCCCGAGGGCGGCGGCCTCCAGCAGCAGCACCTGCCGCGCCGCCTGGTCTGCGCCAACTCCCGCGGCGACGTCGCCAGCATCACCGCGGTGGTCAAGACCCAGGGCAGCGACACCAAGCTGGTGGCCCAGATGCAGCCGTACTACGAGGCCAAGGGCCTGTCGCGGTGGGAATTCGGCGGCCGCAGCGTGCCGCCGCTGGTCACCCAGATCGCCGACGGGGAAAACGGCGGGGTGATGATGAACGAGTTCCCGCCCAAGTACTTCGACGTGGTCCGCGAGTACTCGGGCACCCGCACCCCGGCCATGAACGTCACCGAGTACCTGGAACGGCTCCGCTCGGCCGGCGTCGGGCCCGACGACCTGCCTGTGGTCCAGCCGCTGTTCCAGTCCAGGATCTGGGGCCGGATGGCCCCCGGCGACGGCCCGGACCGGCTGGCCGAGGTGATCGAGCAGCTTCGCGCCGAGGATGGCCGCTTCCACATGGACGGCGGCAGCTGGACCAGCGACATCTCCTGGGTGCGCGGCTACGACCAGGTGCTGGCCCCGATGGACGAAGCGAGCTCGCTGTTCCACGAGCGGGTCCTGGCCAAGGCCATCCCCTCCGGCGACTCCCGCTACCGCAACGCCCTGTTCCACCTGCTCACCGCCGAGACCAGCTGCTACCGCTACTGGGGCGAGGGCATCTGGACCGACTACGGCGCCGAACTGGCCCGGCGCACCATCGACATCGTGACCAATGACCTGTGACCGCCAAGGAGCCCCCCGTGGCCGACGTGGCCTTCGCGCTGGTCCTCAACCTGCACCAGCCCGCTTACAACCTCGAGGACCTCCTGGAGCATCACGAGTGGGAGGCCAAAGAGATCCTGTGGGCCATGGACCGTATCCCCCGGTCGCTGTGGGCCTACGAGGATGTCGGCCGGGTGCACCTGTCCGTTTCCGGCACCCTGCTCGAAACCCTGTCCAGTCCCGGCTTCCAGGACCGGGTCTACGGCATTGCCGACTGCGGATCGCTGCTGTGGTACCTGCAGAACACCAAGATCATCCAGATTCTGGGCACCGGCTACTACCACCCGGTGCTTCCCCTCACTCCGCGGGACGACTGCGACGAGCAACTCGGGCGCTGGCAGGGGATCGCCCAGCACCTGTTCGCGCGAACCGGCTTCCCCGGGTTCTGGCCGCCGGAGATGGGCTTCTGCATGGAGCTCATCCCGGCGCTCAAACGCCACGGCTACCGCTACGTGCTCGTCGACAGCGAACACGTCGAACCGGTCACCCCGATGGGGTGGGACGAGCTTCGCTACCGCCCGCACGTCGCACGGTTCGGGGACGACGAGATCATCGTCGTGGTACGGGACCGGGAGCTCTCCGACGCCCAGGAGTCGGGGATGGATACTGGCTGGTTCATTAACGAGGTGTCCCAGCGGACCAAGCACTGCGGCTTCCCGCCGCTGGTGACGACCTGCACCGATGGGGAGAACGGCGGCTGGTTCCGCAACACCTCGGCGGAAGCCAACTTCTGGCACGTCTTCTACCGGGACCTGCTGCAGCGGGTACGGGACAACCAGAGCGGCGGCATCCGTCCCTGCTTCATCGACGACTACCTCGACCGCAACGGCACCTACGGCGAGGTCACCGTGCGCCCGGGCGCGTGGAACACCGGCTGGCATCACGGCTCCGGCTTCACCCAGTGGGTCAGCTCGCCGGCCCAGCAGGAGGCCCTGACCCGGGTCGACGAGATCAGCCAGGCCATCCACGCCGCCCGCCGCGAGGCCATCGGCACCTCCGTCCGCGACCCCGAGGTGTACCGGCTGCTCGAGCAGGCCCACTGGCGGGTGCTGCGCGCCGAGACCAGCTGCAACTTCTTCTGGGGCGACGCCTGGCTGCGCCGCTGCCACGACGACCTCGACCAGGCCACCTACTATCTGGACCAGGCGGGTGCGCGTATCAGCTGAGCTCAGCCGCCCGGGGCCGGGGCCAGGAAGGCCGTCATGGCGGCGATCATCATCGCGGCGTCGGCCGTCCCGGACAGTTCGCGCGCGGAGTGCATGGCCAGCATCGGGCTGCCGACATCGACGGTGGGGATCGCCAGGCCGGCGGCCACGATGGGGCCGATCGTCGACCCGCTGCGGACGCCGCTGCGGTTGACGAAGTACTGGACCGGCACCCCGGCCTGCTCGGCCGCGAGCAGGAAGGCGGCGTGGGTCGGTGCCGTCGTGCTGTAGAAGACGTTGGCGCTCACCTTCACCACCGGGCCGCCGCCGAGCGCGACCCAGTGCCCGGGCTCGTGCCGGTCGGTGTAGTTGGGGTGCGTGGCGTGGGTCATGTCGGCGGAGACGTGCAGCGAGTCCGCGACCGCCCGCAGGAAGTCGTCGCGCGTGCCGCCGCGGGCGAGCACGCTGCGTTCCAGCTGCCGGCCCAGCCAGGCCCCGCGGGCGCCGGTGGCCGACTGGCTGCCGATCTCCTCGTTGTCGAACAGCACGACCGCGCTGATGTGCTCGGCGGCGGCCGCTGCGCCACCTCGCACAGCGCGGTCACGCAGGCGTGCGAACCGGCGAGGTCGTCCTGCCGCCCGGAGCTGACGAACTCCTCACCGGCCCCGGCCAGGGTGCCGCCGGTGAGATCGTAGGTGACCACGTCGTGGCTCATCACGTCGGCGGGCGGCACGCCCAGCTCACCGGCGAGGAACCGGGCGAACCCGCCCGGGTCCGGATCGCCGAGCGACCAGATGGGCACGACGTGCTGCTGGGCATCGAGCTTCAGGCCGTCCGACCGCAGGCCGGCGTCCAGGTGGATCGCGAGCTGCGGGACCCGCAGCACGGGCCGGTGCACCCGCACCAGCCGCACCTGCGGACCATCCGGGGTGCGGACCACCACCCGGCCGGCCAGGCCCAGGTCGCGATCGAGCCAGGAGTTGAGCAGCGGGCCGCCGTAGATCTCGACGCCGAGCTGCCGGACGCCCGCGCGCCCGGTGTCCGGCCGGGGCTTGACCCGCAGCGTCGGGCTGTCGGTGTGCGCCCCAAGCAGCCGGAAGCGGGTGCCGGCCGCTGCGCCCTCCGGGACGACCCAGGCGAACAGCGACCCGCCGTCGGCCACCGCGTAGCGGCCCGGACCCGAGGGCCAGGCGTCCGTCTGCGCGACCTCGGTGAAGCCGGCCGCGGCCAGTCGGCGCAGCGCCTCGGCGGTGGCGTGATACGGCGACGGTGCCGCGTCGAGGAAGCTGATCAGGTCGAGTGCGGTGTCCCGGGCGCTGCTCATCGCTCTATCCTGCCCGCCGGTGCGGACTGCGGCGCGCCGAGGCCGCGGAAGCGGCGGGCGCGGGCGGCCAGCCGCGCCCCGTCGTCCTGCGCCGTGAGGTCCGCCAGTTCCCGGTGCAGCGCGTGCCCAAGGGCGTGGCAGAGGGCGGCGCCGGGCGGTGCCTCGGGGATCACCGCGCTGGGCGGTGCCTCGGGGATCACCGCGCCGGGCGGTGCCTCGGGGATCACCGCGCCGGGCGGTGCCTCGGGGATCACCGCGTCGACGAGGCCGAGGGCGGCCAGGTCGGCGGCGCGGATGCCCTGCCGGGCGGCGAGTTCCGCGGCATGGCGGTTGTCGCGGTAGACGATTGCGCTGGCCCCTTCCGGGGCGAGCGGGGCCAGCCAGGCGTGCTCGGCGGCCAGGGTGCGGTCGGCGGGCAGCAGGGCCAGCGCCGCGCCGCCGGTTCCCTGGCCGAGCAGTACGGAGACGGTGGGTCCCGGGTGCGTGATGAGGTCGGCCAGGCAGCCGGCGATCTCGCCGGCCAGGCCGTCTTCCTCCGCGGCCGGCGACAGTTCGGCGCCCGGCGTGTCGATCACGGTGACCAGGGGCAGCCGCAGCCCGGCGGCCAGCCGGATACCGCGCCGGGCCAGCCGCAGCGCGGCGGGGCCGGGTGGCGGCTGGCGGCGGTCCTGGCCGATGACCACGCACGGGTAGCCGCCGATGCGCGCCAGGGCGAGGATCAGCCCGGCCTGCCGCAGTGGCCCCGTCTGCCGTGGCCCCGTCACCAGTGGCCCCGTCTGCCGTGGCCCCGTCTACCAGTGGCCCCGTCTGCCGTGGCCCCGTCAGCAGTGGCTCCGTCTGCCGTGGCCCCGTCTGCTGTGGCCCCGTCTGCTGTGGCCCCGTCTGCCGTGCCCTCGGCTCCGTCAGCAGCGGCACCGTGCCGGTGGCGGCCACGCGGATCAGGTCGGCGGCGCCGGGCTGGCTGGCCTCGCGGGTGCGCAGGACCGACTCCCAGGCCGAGCCGCCGGCCCGCCCAGCGGGCTCCGGGGGTGCGGCGGGCTCCGGGGGTGCGGCGGGCTCCGGGGGTGCGGCGGGCTCCGGGGTGCGGCGGGCTCCGGGGTGCGGCGGGCTCCGGGGGCGCGGCGGGCGGGCGCGGCGCGGAGATGAGGGTGGTGAGCACGCGGTCCAGGAACGCGGCCAGCTCGCCCGGCGGCACGACCGCGTCGATCAGCCCGTGGGCGTGCAGGTTCTCGGCGGTCTGAACGTCCGCCGGGAAGGGGGTGCCGTGCAGCGCCTGATAGACCCGCGGGCCGAGGAAGCCGATCAGGGCCCCGGGCTCGGCGATCGTGAGATGACCCAGCGACGCCCACGACGCGAGCACCCCACCCGTGGTGGGGTGCCGCAGGTAGGCCAGGTAGGGCAGGTGCGCGGCCTTGTGCGCGGTGACCGCCGCGGTGATCTTCACCATCTGCAGGAAGGCGACCGTGCCTTCCTGCATGCGGGTGCCGCCGGAGGACGGCAGGCAGATCATCGGCAGGCGCTCGGCCGTCGCCCGCTCGACCGCGCGGGTCAGCCGCTCCCCGGCGGCCACCCCGATCGATCCGCCCAGGAAGGCGAACTCGGACGCCGCGACCGCCACCTGACGGCCGCCGATCAGGCCCGTCCCGGTGACCACCGATTCATCCAGGCCGGTCTTCTGCCGGGCCGCGGCCAGGGCGGCGGCGTAGGCCGGCCCCGGCCGCAGGTCGGCCGGGGCGGCGTCCCAGGAGCGGAACGTCCGGGGATCCAGCAGCGTGGCGAGCAGGTCATGTGCGTTCATTCCGTCAGGACTATCCCACGGCCGCGGCGGCTGACCGGTCAGGGCGGCGGATTCACGACCAGGGCGCTGCCGCCGCTGTCCCCGCGCCGTGCTCGCCGAGGCGCTGCGGGTGGCCCGCAGGCAGGTGGTGGTCGCCGTGCCGTTCGAGGAGGAACTCAGCGCCGCCTACGGCCATGTCCGGACGTTCGATCTCTGCACGCTCCGCCAGCTGGGCGACGGTACCGGCCGCCATTGCTCGGTGCACGACTACCACGGAGGCTGGCTGGTGCTGAGCGCCGGTTAGGGCCCGGCGGACGTCAGGTCCAGCCCGTTCTTGGTGGCCTTGTAGACCGCCTCGGCGCGGCTGGTCGCGCCGAGTTTGCGCATCACGTTGCGGACGTGCAATTTGATGGTGGTCTCCGACAGGTGCAGCTGCACGCCGATGCCCCGGTTGCTCAGGCCGCTGGCCACCAGCCGCAGCACGTTGAGCTCGCGGTCGGTCAGCGGCGACCGTGCCTGCGGGGTGTGGATCGACCGCGCCATGGCCGCGGCCGAGCGCGAGTCGAACGCGTACCCCTTCCGGGCGACCAGGCGGATCGAATGCACGAGCTCCATCGTGTCGACGTCCTTGACCACGTAGCCGCACGCCCCGTGCTGAATGGCGCTGACCACCAGCGCGTCGTCCACGAAGGTGGACAGCACCAGCACGCTGAGCCCGGGATACAGTTTGGTCAGCCGGGCGCACAGGCCCAGCCCGTCATTGTCCGCCGCGGGTGACAGCTTCATGTCGAGCAGCACGATCGACGGGCGGGCCCGCTCGACCACGACCAGCGCCTCGCCGGCCGAACTGGCTTCGCCCACGACCTGCAGGTCGGGCTCGCGTTCCAGCAGCGAGCGCAGGCCCTGCCGGAGGATCGCGTGATCGTCGACGAGCACGATCCTGACCGGGCCCTCACCATCCTGGCCGGTGCGCTCCGCCGGTACCTCAGGCATCGTCCGCTCCGCCCTTCGCCGGCCGCCGGCCGCCGGCCTCGCTCCGCCCGGCCAGGGGCAGCGGGATGTCCAGGCGCAGGAAGACCCCGCCCGGTGAAGAGCGGCGGATCGACAGCGTCCCGCCCAGCTCCTCCGCCATGGCCAT
Source organism: uncultured Actinomycetes bacterium (assembly GCA_963808295.1). Classification (GTDB taxonomy): domain Bacteria; phylum Actinomycetota; class Actinomycetes; order Streptosporangiales; family Streptosporangiaceae; genus Bog-532. Next base: position 24,300 of record CAWEFP010000003.1, read on the forward strand.
CATGTTCGCCAGCCCGCGGTGCCGTCCGGACAGGTCTGCCGCGCACGACAGCCGCAGCGCGCGGCGCAGCTGTGCCGGGTCGCCGGTCCCGTTGTCGGAGACGCTGAGGGCGACCATGTCGTCCCGGTAACGCAGCCGGACCAGCGCGCGGGTGGCCTTGCCGTGTGCCGCGGCGTTGAACAGGGCCTCCCCGGTCCACCGCAGCATCGACTGCTCGACCGGGCGCGGCAGCGGGACGGGGTGGTGGACAAGGTTGCCTTCACCGGTTCCACCGAGGTAGGCAAGCTGATCGCCAACGCGGCGACGGGGAACCTGAAGAAGGTCTCGCTGGAACTGGGCGGCAAGAGCCCCAACGTGGTCTTCGACGACGCCGACCCCAGCGCGATCGCGGGCGCCGCCAGCGCGATCTTCTTCAACCACGGGCAGTGCTGCTGCGCCGGGTCGCGCCTGTACGTCCAGCAGGGCCGCTTCGACGAGGTGGTCGACGGCGTGGCCGAGATCGCCAAGTCGATCAAGCTCGGCTCGGGGATGGAGCAAGACACGCAGATGGGGCCGCTGGTCTCCGACGAGCAGCTGCGCCGCGTGACCGGCTACGTCGACTCCGGCATAGCCGAAGGCGCCACCGCCCTGTCCGGCGGCGGGCGGCACGGTGATCGCGGCTACTTCGTCGAGCCCACCGTGCTCACCAATACCCACCCGGGGATGACGGTCGTACGCGAGGAGATCTTCGGCCCCGTGGTGGTCGCGGCTCCGTTCAGTGACCTCGACGAGGTCGCCGCCGCGGCCAACGACACCCCGTACGGCCTCGGCGCGGGCATCTGGACCAAGGACATCTCCAAGGCCCACGCGCTGGCCAAGAAGATCAAGGCCGGCAGCGTCTGGATCAACTGCTACAACGTGTTCGACGCGGCGCTGCCGTTCGGCGGCTACAAGCAGTCCGGCTGGGGCCGCGAGATGGGCCACGAGGTCCTCGAGGCCTACACCGAGGTCAAGGCCGTCACCACGCTGCTGTAACGGGGCCGGCCAGGCGGGGGCCAGGCCGCTGCGGCCTGGCCCCCGTCCGGTCAGTCCGGGATACGGGCCTCCACGTCGTCCCTGGGGGAGCTCTCCCGGCCGGTCGGGTGCCGCGGCCGGGCTCGGCCCTCGTACCGGAGCCCGGTCGCGACCAGCGCCCCGCCGACACGGGCGGCCACCGTGCCGCCCTCGGCGAGCGTGCGTCCATCACCCCGTCGCCCGTGCCCGGCTTAATGCAGAGACCGGCGATGATGAGCTCACGGGGCACCTCCCCGCTCTGGCCCGTGGCCAGCGCTTGGGACTCATGCGAATGCCGCCGGGCGGTTCTGGCAGGGGGCGAAGGTTGGCTCTGGCCGGGCCAAAGGTTGCCTTTCCCGCGAGCCTAAAGTCCCGATGCCCGCGGAACGCGCCGGGATCCGGCGCTATCAATCAGCTGGAGACCCCGGCGGCGGCCCGCCGGGCCGCGGTGTGCCGGCTGCTGCGCGGCCTGCGGCTCAGGCGCCGGCGGATTTTCGTGCCGGGCGCCGAGCATCTCCCGGTGCGCCTGGCTGACCGCGTGCCGGAGGATGAACGCCCCGATGATCTCAAACGCCCCCAGGACGGCGAACCAGATCCCGACCAGCACGGCGAGCACGGTCACGGACGAAACAGGAGTGGCGGCGACCACGACCCCGGCGATAAGGCTGATGATCCCGAAGAAGATCCACCAGCCATGCCCGCGGACCGAGCGCCCGGAAAGGCCGGAGATCAGCCACGCCAGGCCCTGGACGATCCAGGTGATGCCGATCATCAGCCCGATGATGGCCGTCGTGAGGTGGATATGGCGGATGAGCACCACCCCGATGACGATGAGCAGGGTACCGGCGATGCCGAGCCAGGTGCGGTGCTGTTCATCACGGTCGAACACCCGGACCAGATGGAAAATCCCGGACAGCACCAGCAGGATGCCGAGCAGCACGGCTATCACGTTGAGCGAGCCGGAGGGGTGGAACGCGACGACCAGCCCGAGCGCCAGGGTGATCACCCCGATCACCAGTGAGGTCTGCCAGGTGCTGGTGGCCAGGGCCAGCTGCCAGGCCGCCGGCTCATCGTCTGGAACAGGCGCCGGTGCCCCGGATTCTTCCGCCCGCATGTAGATCCACCTTTCCCGCGGCTTGGCGCGCGCATGCCCCCCGGCACGATGATCTTCGGGCCGCGGGGCATCGCCGCGCATCACCCGCCAGGGGTGTTTTGGCTGGCCGGGCCGGCAGCGGCGGGGCTCACCCGGCCCGGGTGAAGCGGGACCGGGCCCGGCGGCGCAACGCTGATTCACAGACATCAACGCCCGGCCTGGGCATCTGAGTTACGGAGTGTGCGGAAATGACCGGATATCCGTTGCTGGATCTGTTCTTCTCCATCCTGTGGTTCTTCGCCTGGGTGCTGTGGATCATGCTGTTGTTCTGGATCATCTGGGACATCTTCCGCAGCCGTGATCTGAGCGGGTGGGCCAAGGCGGCCTGGCTGATCTTTGTCATCGTGCTGCCGCTGCTGGGTGTGCTGGTGTACCTGATCGCGCGCGGCGGCGAGATGCACGAACGCCGGGACCGCGACCTGCAGGCCCAGGATGAGGCATTCCGTGCGTCCGTCCGCGCGGCCGCGGGCACGGACGGGCATAGCCGCGCCGACGAGCTCAGCTCGCTCGCCAGCCTGCGGGACCGCGGCGTCCTCAGCGAGGAGGAGTTCCAGCGCGCCAAGGCGAAGGTCCTGGCCTGATCGGACCCGGATCGCCCACCCGGGGTGAGGCGCGGCCGGGCGGCGGGCCAGAGCCTGTCGGGATATGAGCCGACTCACGCCACCCAGCCGCCCCGGGCGGAAACTTCTGCTGTCCAGCGTGCCGGTGCCGTTGCTGGTGCTGCTGCTGGTGGCTGCCTGCGGGTCCGGCGGCCCATCCGGCGGCTCCGCGTCGGCGAGCGGTTCGCCGCGCAGTGCCGCCGCCTCGCCTGGGGTTCCCGCTGCGGTCTGCCCGGACGTGGCCGCGCTGCGTGCGTCGCTGGGCAAGCTCACCAGCGTCAGGATCAGCGCGGACACGGTCAACGAGCTCCAGGCCGACGTGCGCGACGTCCAGGCGAGCCTGTCACGTCTGCGCACCGACGCGGGCAGCGCATGGAGCGGGCAGATCAGCAGCCTGAACTCCGCCCTGACCAAGCTTCAGGCCGCCGCGCAGGCCCTCGCCGCGACACCGGGCGCCAGCAGCGTGTCCGGTGCGGTCGCCGCGCTCGGCGGCGTGGCGGTGGCGGCCAGGCAGCTGCTGGCCGCGGCGGGCTCGCACTGCCCGTCTCCGTCCGCCGCAGCCAGTACCTGACCGGGCCCGCCGCACCGGGTACCTGACCGGGCCCGCCGCACCGGGTACCTGACCGGGGCCGCCGGGCCGGGATGGGGGGACCTGCCTCACCCCCGTCGGGTGAGGCGGGTCCCGATCAGGGCCGGACACGCTGGATGGACGTTTCGTGGCACGAATCCAGCGCGATATCACCACGGCAGCGGGGCCGGAGCCGTCCCCGCGGATTCGGCGGAGGTGACCTTGTTCTGACATCGGCGGTGAGCCGGGACCGGCCACCGCGAAGCAGGAGCTCAGCCAGGACGAGCGGGCCGAGCTGGAACGCCTGCGTGCCGAGGCGGCCGAGGCAGGATCTCTCCGCGCCGAGCTGGCCCAGCTCCGCAGCCAGGGGACGGCCGCGGGCCGGCGGAGAATCAGCTGGCGGACTCCCGTCGCGGTGGTGCTCATTACGATCGGATGCCTGTTCGCGCCGATATCGGTACTCGGCATCGGGCTGGCCAACCAGGTCTCCAACACGAGCCGCTACGTGGCGAACGTGGAGCCGCTGATACACAACCCGGCGATCCAGAACGCCCTGACCGACCAGCTCACGAACCAGATCACCAGCCACCTCAACATAACCAACTACACCAATCAGGCCGCCGCTCTGCTCACGAGCAAGGGCCTGTCCCGTGTCGGCACGCTGCTCAAGAGCTTCGGCCCGTCGATCGCCAGCGCCATCACCGGATTCATTCACAGCCAGGTGCACAGCATCGTGACCGGCCCGAAGTTCGCCCAGGCCTGGATCCAGGTCAACACCGTCGCGCACCAGGAACTGGTCAAGGCGCTGTCCGGGCAGGGCAAATCCGCGATCAGCGTCAGCAACGGCCAGGTCGTCATCGACCTGGCCCCGTTCATCAATATCGTCAAGCAGCAACTGAGCGCGCACGGGTTCACGCTGGTGAACAGCATCCCGGCGATCCACCCGACGTTCGCGCTGTTCTCGGCGCGCTACCTGGTGAAGGCGCAGACCGCCTACCGGCTGATCAACGATCTGAAGATCGTGCTGCCGATACTGGCGCTCCTCCTGATCGCCCTGGGCGTGTATATCGCCCGGGGCCACCGGCGCGCCCTGGTCGGCGCCGGGCTCGGCTTCGCCGCGTCCATGTTCCTGCTCGGCGCCGGCCTGTCGTTCTTCCGGAGCATCTACCTGAACAGCGTGCCTCCCGCCGTGCTGCCCAGTAATGCCGCCGCCGCCCTGTACGACACGCTCGTCCGGTTCCTCAGGGACGCGCTCCGTACCCTGCTGGTGGTCGGGCTGGTCGTCGCGGCCGGCGCGTTCTTCACCGGGCCGTCCACCACGGCGGTGCAGACCCGTTCGGCGGTCCGGTCGGGACTGGGCTGGATCCGGAGCAGCGGAGAGCGCCTGGGGGTGAACACTGGCCCGGTCGGCCGGTGGACCTACGCGCACCGCAAGGGCGCCCGGATCGGTGCGGTCGCGCTCGCCGCCCTGATATTCGTTTTCTGGGGGCGGCCCACCAGCCTGGTCGTCATTTTGATCACCGTATTCCTGCTGGTGGTTCTCGGGCTTATCGAGCTGATCGGCAGGCCGATGGCACGTCCGGAGGCGGCCGCCCAGCCGTGACCCGGGCCGCCCATTGGCGCCGTGCTGCCCGCCGCCCCGGGCCGCCGTCCCCCGGCTCCCTCATCAGCCCCGGGCGGATGGTCGCCCGAATCCGGGCTCGGACCATCCGCCGCGGGTGACGCCGCGCCTGGCCGCGGCTGCCATTGTTGGCCGCGGGGTACAGGTTTGCCCGGCAATTCAGCGACGAAGGGATTCCGATCATGGGCATGTCAGCCAAGGTAGAGGTCGACGACGCTACGAGGGAGGCGCTAGCCGGGCTGGCCGTGGGCGACCCGAGCCTGCTGGCCCAGGGCCTGGAGCTGCGCGCGGAATGGAAGGCCACCAGCGGCCTCGACGATCGCAGTTACGCTCTGGTCAAGCTCGCCGCCCTGATCGCACTCGACGCCCCTCCGGCGTCCTACCTCTGGCAGGTGGCCAACGCACTGGATGCCGGGGCTACGCCGGCCGACCTCGTGGGCGTGCTGATCGCCATTGCACCGCAGGTCGGCGGGCCGAGGCTGGTGGCCGCGGCGCCTGAACTCATGGTCGCCCTCGGCCTGTCCCTGCCGGACGAGTCGTAGGGCCCGGCCACCGAGCCAACCGAACAAGGAGGCAGTGATGATGATGCGGCGACGCCCGTTGCTGCGCGCGGCCGCGGTAGGCGGGACCGCCTACGCCGTGGGCCGGAGCAGGGGCCGGGCATCGGAACAGCAGGCATCGGCGGAAGACGAGCAGGACCAGCGCATCAGCGACCTCGAACAGCAGCAGCCACCACCACCACCGGCGCCCGCGCAGCAGGCACCTGCCGCGCCAGCGACGTCGCCGATGGTGGATCAGCTGAACCAGCTCGCCGCCCTGCATCAGCAGGGCGTCCTGACCGACGAGGAATTCAGCTCCGCCAAGGCCAAGCTGCTCGGCAGCTGAGCACGATCGGCCCTGCCCGCGCGACGCTCACCGTCAGCGGTACCGGCGCGCGGGCAGGGTGATTGGCCCCGGCCTGCCGCCGGTCACGAATGGCCATCACTGCCGTTCGGTTACCTGGTGCCCCGGGAGAAGCTTGGCGCTCATCTTGACCGCCTTGACCGCGCCGGTGGCGCCCGCCTGCAACGTCAGGCCGACCGCGAAGACGATGATGCCGAGGATGAAGAGCGTGTGCGACCCGAGCATGAGCAGGCCGATGCGGCCCAGGGCGTAGGGAGGAGTGCAAACCACCGCCCCGATGGCCCCGCCCACCGCGGTGGCGGTCAGCTTGTCACGTTTCGAGTAGGTGGGCTTTATGCCGGTGAGCCGGGCCGGAACGGCGACATAGGCAACCATCATCACGCCGACGACGATGCTCAGCGAGAGCCCGAACCACACCGTCCCCCAGCGGGTGAGCACCACCGTCGACAGGCCGAGAAAGACGCCGACGACTGCGCCCGATCCCAGCACCACGGCCAGGTGAGACCGGGCCCGGGTGAACGCGGGCCGGATCAGCGGCGGGCCCGGCTGGGTGATCGCGAACGCGAACACGGCGTTCAGGAAGAAGCTCGCCGCGGTGATCGCGGCCACGGCGAGCACGATCGGGATCACGACCGGCCCGGTCAGCGCGTGAAACGACTTCCCGTGCAGCACATGAGCCTTCAGGTCGAACATGGCGGCCCAGATCCACATCGCCGGCAGCACCTGGATCAGGGTCAGCCGCCAGTTGGTGAACAGCAGCTTCACCCCCTCGAACAACATGACGACGGCACCGACGGCCAGGGCGAGGGGAGCCAGCCACCGCCGGGAGCGGCTGAGCCGCAGGACCACCTCCTCCACGGCCGCCAGATCACTGTCCCGCACGGCGCGGACGAGCCGGCCGAGCTGCTCCCGCCGGGTGACCCGCCGGGCCCCCCGCCGGCCCCGCCGGGCGCCCCGCCCCGCGGCCGGCGCCGCGCCGGCGGCGGGCACCGCGGGCGGGCCGGAGGCATCGTCATCGCCGGGCGACGCTGGCGGCAGCTCGGGTGCATTCCCTTCGGTTGCCACTGCGGGATGCCCTTCGCGAGCCGTCGTGAGCTGAGCGGCGCCAGGTCCGGCCGGGTGAGCCAGGGACCGTACGGGTGTCGGCGCCACCGGGGCCTGTGTGTGCCGTATGAACCTAACCACGGCCGGATGGCCTGCCTCTTCACCCGCGCCGGGTGAGGTGCTCCGGCACCCGGCGCGGCATCGTGGTGGTCATGACAGAGCTGACAGCCGAGGCTCTGTCCCGGCGCGTGCCGCGCTACCAGCTCGACTCGGGGCCGGGGCGGCTGACACCGGCCGAGCGCACGGCGAAGGGCAAGGCGGCCCGGGCCGAGGTACCGCGGGACAGTCATGCGGGGTTCGACCCGCTACCGGGCCGGCCCGACCCGATCGGCCTGCTGGCGGAGCAGGCGAAATCGCGGGTGCCGGAGCTGGTCCCGGTCCGGTGGGGCCGGATGATCGTGTCCCCGTTCACGTACTTCCGCGGCGCGGCCCTGCCGATGGCCAGTGATCTGGCCGGCACTCCGGTGTCCGGGCTGGCGGTTCAGGCGTGCGGCGACGCGCATCTGTCCAACTTCGGCATCTTCGGCTCGGCCGAGCGCCGCCTGATGTTCGACGTCAACGACTTCGACGAGACGCTGCCCGGCCCGTGGGAATGGGATGTCAAGCGGCTGGCGGCCAGCCTGGAAGTTGCGGCCCGCGGCAACGGGTTCCCCGGCAAGCAGCGCCGCGAGATCGTCCTGGCCGCCGTGGCCCGCTACCGGGCGGCGATGCGCGGCTTCGCCGGGATGACCAACCTGGACGTCTGGTACGCGCACGCGGACATGGACCAGGTCCGGGCGCAGTTCACATCCCAGCTGACTGCGCGGCAGCGCAAGGTGGTGGACAAGAGCCTGGCCAAGGCGCGGACCAGGGACAGCATGCAGGAGGTAGCCAAGCTGACCCGCACCGTGGACGGGCGGCCGCGGATCATCTCTGACCCGCCGCTGCTCGTGCCGATCGATGAGCTGATGCCGGCGGAGGCGGACCGGACGGCCATGGAAGCGCAGCTGACCGGCCTGATCACCAGGTACCGGCGCACGCTGGAGACCGACCGCCGGTACCTGCTCGAGCAGTTCGAGTTCTGCGACATGGCGCGCAAGGTCGTCGGCGTCGGCAGCGTCGGAACCCGCTGCTGGATCATCCTGATGCTCGGCCGGGACGAATCCGATCCGCTTTTCCTGCAGGTCAAGGAGGCAGAAGCGTCGGTGCTCAGCCGTTTCGTCGGCGCCAGCAAGTACACGAACCAAGGCCAGCGGGTGGTCGCGGGACAGCGGCTGATGCAGGCGTCCAGCGACATCTTCCTGGGCTGGCAGCGGATCGAGGCGGGGCTGGACGGGCGGTCCAGGGACTTCTACGTCCGCCAGCTCCGGGACTGGAAATTCTCCGTTGACATAGAAACCATGGTGCCGGCCGGCCTGCGGCTGTACGGCGCGCTCTGCGGCTGGACTCTGGCCCGGGCGCACGCCTGCTCCGGGGACCGGATCGCCATCGCCGCCTACCTCGGCGGCTCGGACGTGTTCGACCGGGCCATCGCCGACTTCGCCGCCGCCTACGCCGACCAGAACGAGCGCGACCACCAGTCGCTCGTCGACGCCGCCGCATCGGGACGGGTAACCGCCGAGCGCGACGTGTGACCGCAGGCTGACCGGGGCAGGCGGGCGCGGCGTGGTACTCGACCTTCTGCTCATCGGGCTTGCGATCACTCTCGTGCCGTTTCCGCTGACCGCCTTCATCCTGATCCTGAGCGCTGAGAAAGGCACCAGGAAGGGCCTGGCGTTCATCCTGGGCTGGCTGGCGTGCCTGGTCGCGGTGATCGCCGCGATCGTCCTGCTGACGGGGGGAAAGCCACCCGAGCCGCGGACCGCGCCGTCGACCGCCGCCCTGGCCGTCAAGCTGGCCCTGGGCATCGTGCTGATCCTGATCGCGCTGCGCCAGCGGCGCCGGATGGGCCACCCGCGCAAGCCACCGGCCTGGATGGCCGGGCTGGACCGGCTCTCGCCGTGGACCGCGGCCGGGCTCGCCGCGTTCCTGCAGCCCTGGGCGCTGGTGGCGGCCGCCGCCGCCACGGTCACCGAGGCCGAGCTCAACACCGTGGGCAGCTACCTCACGCTGGTGCTGTTCTGCCTGCTGGCCACCGCCAGCTTCCTGTACCTGGAGTTGTACGCGGCCTTCGCGCCCGCCGCGGCCAGTGCCCGCCTGGACCGGCTGCGGACCTGGCTGGAGGCCCACCAGGAGCAGGTGATCATCGTGGTATGCCTGCTGCTGGGCTTCTGGCTGGCCGGCAAGAGCATCTACCTGCTGGTCAGCTGACCCCGCGCGGCGGTCATCCGCCCGCGCGGTCATCCGCCGGGCGGTTCGGATGGCGCCCGGAACGCGGCGACCAGGCGGGCCACCAGGGTGGCCAGGAATACCTGGCCGGTCAGCGCCTCCATAACGGCGATCGCCCGGCCACCGTTGCCGCCCGCCGTGAAGTCCCCGTAGCCGAGAGTGGTCAGCGTGGTGAAGCTGAAGTACTGGAAGGTCTGGGGGTTGGCGGGCTGCTTGTCGGCAAAGAACGGTGCTCCGCCGAGGTGCTCGATCGCCGCGTAGAAGGCCGCGAACATCAGGCCAATGATGATGTACGTGCTCAGCGCGCCGTAGATGCTCTGGATGGTGACCGTGGGCCTGGCCAGGACGCGGCGCACGATGAAGACCGCGGTGAGCATCAGCATGCAGCCCTTCCATAGCTGCGCCGCGCCGACGCCGGCGTCGGCGCCGGTCAGAGCCACCCCCAGGGCCGCGGCGGAGCCCACGATCGCGACGGCGCCGATCAGCATCCTGCGTCTGCGCGGCAGTGGCGACGTGCGCAGCGCGAGCAGCAGCACCACCACGAAGAGCCCGATCTGAAGGTAGGTGCCCAGCGGTCGGCCGTTGAACGCCGCGAGCAGATAGCTCGCGATCAGCACGAGCAGCAGCAGGCCATACCGGCCCGCCGGAGTCCGCCGGGCCGGTGCAGCCGCAGCAGCCGCGCCTTGCGGCCGGCCCTGCGATGCCTGCGTCATGACCCTCCATCTGCTGATGCTCGGGCCGGACCGGCGGTCGATGGCGGGCCGCGCGCGTGCCACGCCCTCATCACGCCGATGAAGGTACGGACCAGTCCATCAAGTCCGGCGCACGCCGCGCCCCATCCGTACCGGGTGAATCCGCCCGCGGCGACGGCACGCAGCAAAAGGTCCGGATCACGATGGTCCGGTGTCGCGCCGACACTGATGTCCCCAGTCCGGGCACAATCCTGTTATTGACAACCCGCAGGCCTCTTTGGGTACATTCACAGACCTGGCTGAGGATGATTTTGTGGGCGGAAAAAGTGGCCCGGGGGGACTGCCGGGCGAAGCATCGCGGCCGCGACGCTCCTTGCGGGCGGTACACGTCCCGGAGGCGGGCCGCGCTGGTCTCGACGTGCCGATTGAGACGAAGCTGCACGCGCCGTCCCTGCGCGCGGAGTGGGTCGAGCGCGCCGGTCTCGTCCAGTATCTGGCCGCCGCCACCGCCAAGCTCGTGCTGGTCGACGCGCCCGCGGGCTTCGGCAAGACGACTCTGGTGGCGCAGTGGCGAGCCAGCGCCACGGAGAGCCGGCCGTTCGCGTGGATCTCACTCGACCGGGGCGACAACGACCCGGCCCGGCTCTGGTGGTATGTCACGCACGCGCTGCGGCGGGCGTGCCCCGAGTTCGGCGGCGAGGCAACGCCGCCGGAGCGTCCCGCCCAGGTCCGCGATATCGCCGGAATCCTGCTCCCCAGCGTGATCAACGAGCTCGCCAGGCTCTCCGCGCCGGTGGTGCTCGTGCTCGACGACTACCAGGTGATCACCGAACCGAGCTGTCACGAGCAGATCGCGTTCCTGCTGCAGCATCTCCCGGCGTCGGTTCAGGTCGTGCTCATCACCCGGACCGATCCGCCGTTGCCGCTGGCGGGGCTGCGGGCGGCCGGTGACATGGCCGAGATGCGGGCCCCCGAGCTGCGCTTCGCCGCCGCCGAGGCGGCCCTGCTGATACGGGCTATCTCCGGCGCCGACCTCGCCGAGCCCGACCTTGCCGTGCTCGTCGAGCGGACCGAGGGATGGCCGGTCGGACTGTACCTCGCGGCGCTTTCGCTGCGCGGCCATCCAGCACCGAGCGCCTTCGTTCGCCAGTTCACCGGCGACAACCGGTTCATCGCCGACTTCCTGGCCGAGGAGGTGCTCGCCCGCCAGCCGGCCGGGATCCGCCAGTTCCTCGCGCGGACCGCCATCCTCGGGCGGTTCTGTGCCCCGCTCTGCGATGAGGTGGTCGGGTCGGCCGACGCGGCGGAGATCATCGACACCCTCGAGCGGGAGAACCTCTTCATCGTGCCGCTCGACGCCATCCGGCAGTGGTTCCGCTACCACAGCCTCTTCGCGCAGGTGCTGCGGGGTTATCTGGCCAAGACCGAGCCGGACATCGTGCCCGTCCTGCACGAGCGCGCCAGCGCCTGGCATCGGCGGTCCGGGTCGGTGGACGAGGCGATCGGTCACGCGCTCGCCGCCGGTGATCGTGCCGGGGGTATCGACCTGATCGCCGGTCACTGGTACGCCTACATAGATTCCGGCCGGGTGGCGACGGTTCGCGGCTGGATCGGCTTGCTCGGTGACAGCGTGATCGGCGCCGAACCGGTGGCGGCGCACTGCGCGGCGTGGGCCGCGGCCCTGGCCGGCGACCGGGAAACCGTGCGGCGCTGGCTCCCCGTCATGGAGGCGGCGGAGCGCGCGGAGCCGCTGCCCGACGGCATGCGATCGCTGAAATCCTCGGTCGCGCTGCTACGCGGCGTCTTCGGATTCGAGGGGTACCGGGTGATGCGCGAGTCGGCGGCCACGGCCGCCGAGCTGGAGAATGACCCGACGTCGCCGTGGTACGCCCTGGCGAGGGCGGCGCTCGGCTTCAGCCGCTACCTGTCCGGTGAGCCCAAGGCGGCGGAGGGGCCGCTGGAGGAGGCGGTGTCCAGCCAGGCGGCGATCCCGCTGGTGCACATGCTCAGCTTGTCGGTGCTCTCGCTGGCCGCGGCCGAGCTGGGCAAACTGGCGCGAGCGCAGGAGCTGGCCGAGGCGGCCCTCCGCCTCGGCACCCGCGGCGGGGCCGAGACGCCGCCCAGTGCCATCGCCTACATGGCCGCGGGCGCGGCGTATGCGGCGCGGGGGCAGCTCCCGGAGGCCCGCAGCGAGCTCGAGCATGCGGTCCGGTTCCGCCAGCGGGTGCCCGGGATCAGCCCGTGGGCCACCGTCGAGGCCATGGTGATGCTGGCGCAGGTGCTGGTCGATATGGGCGACCGTCCGGCCGCGGCGGCGGCCATCGATCAGGCGCGGCTGGTGCTGGTTTCGCTGCCGGACCCCACGGACGCCCTGCTGGCCCGGCTGCAGCGGCTCGAACGCCAGGTCGCGGGCCGGCGAGCCGCGTCGCTGGCCGACCCGCTGACCGAACGTGAGGTGGCGGTGCTGAGCCTGCTCCAGGGCACGCTCTCGCTGCGCGAGATCGGGCAGGAGCTGCACCTGTCGGCGAACACGATCAAGACCCATACCCGGGCGATCTATCGCAAGCTCGGCGTCTCGGCCAGGCGTGACGCCGTGGCGAAAGGCCGCGAGGCCGGCCTCCTGTGAGGTGCCGGATCAGATCAGGTCGAGCTCCCGTGCGCGGCGGACCGCCTCGCTGCGGCGAGACGCCGACAGCTTGCGGTAGATGCTCCGGAGATGAGTCTTGACGGTGTTCACCGAGATGTACATCTCGGCCGCGATCTCGGCGGTACTGAGCATCCGCGACAGGTGCCGGAGCACCTCCTGCTCGCGCTCGCTGAGCCGCTCGACGATCAGCGGCGCCCCCTGGCCGGTCTCGGCCGGCCGGGCCGGGGCCACCGCGGGGCTCACCAGGCCGGGCCCGAGCATGGGCCGGCAGGCATGGGCCAGGTCGGGGTCACACCGCAGCACCCGCCGAATCCAGGCCTGCTCCAGGGCAAAGGACAGCCGGAGCTGCTCGGGCCTGCCGAGCCGGAGTGCGTGCTCCAGCGCTTGACGACCGCGCGCGGCATCACCGGTCCCGTAGTGGAGCCGGGCATCGACCAGCGATCCCTCCAGACGCACCTGCTCAGGCGCCGCACAGGAACCTTCCGCCCCGGCGTCCAGTGCGCGCCTGGCGGCTTGATGATCGCCGGCGGCCAGCCACACCTGGGCGAGCGCCACCGCGGTGCCGTTCGTGGACGGCGGGCCGATCCGCCCCGCGGCGGCCAGCGCGGCCTGCGTGTCTCCCCCCGCCGCGTACGCCCGCGATTCGAGGAATGTCAGCCGCTGCTCCAGCCAGCCGGGGGGCGACCAGCCCTGCCGTGCGCGGCCGATCAGCTCGGTGGCCGCCGCCGGGTGGCCCTCGGCCAGGCGGCACCGCGCCGCGACCTTGCAGGCGACCGCGTTGACCAGCTTGTCCGGGCTGACCCGCAGGGCGGCATCGGCCTGCTTCAGCTGGCCATGCGCCTGCCGCAGTTCGTTACGTTCCAGGTACACGGCCGCGAGCGCGACGCTCACGGCCGCGGTGACGTGCTCGGCGAGCCCGTCGCCGCCGTTCTGGGCGGCCGTCGCGGCGTCGCCGGCCAGCTCCACGGCACGGCTCAGCCGTCCCCGCAGGACCTCCACCAGCGCGAGATGCCCGAGGCCGTCCGCACGCTCGTACGCCGTGTCCGGGTCGGCGGCGGCGGCCACGGCCGCCCCGAACGTGGCGGCCGTCTCATCGAGGAGACCGGCCCGCAGCTCCGCGGCCCCGCGGGCCGACAGCACCTGCGCGCGAATCCCGGGATGGCGGGCCAGCAGGCTCGCCGGCAGCTTCCCGAGCAGGGCCTCCGCATCAGCGGCCGCAGCCGTCAGGGCACCGAGAGCCCCGGTGCGGCGGGACACGGCCACCCGGATCAGCGCCGCGGCCAGCCGGGCCGGGATGTCCTCGTCGGCGGGAAGACGCCCCAGCAGGCTTTCCGCGGTGGCGAGCGCGGCGCCGCCCGCCCGGCCCGCCGCGCCGGACAGCTCCATCGCCGCGATCACGAGCAGCGGCTGCGGTTGCGCCCAGGTCAGGCCAGGGGGAAGGCGGCGGAACCCGTCGGCGAGCGGCTGATGGCCCCGTGGCTCGATGAGCTGGCTTATCGCGAGCTCGTCGCAGACTATGGCGGCCGCGAGCGGCCAGTCACCCGATTCCGCGGCGTGCCGCACGGCCTCGGCCAGCCATCCGTTCCGCTGGTACCACCGGGCCGCCCGCCGATGCAGGTCGGGCAGCGGGTCAGCGCACTCACTGCGGAGCTTCAGGCGCAATACCGCGGCGAACATCGAGTGGTAGCGGTACCACCCGTGCCCGAGCGGCTGGACGAACGCGTTGGCTCGCGCCAGGGCCGGCAGCGAGTTGCCCGCCTCCGGGTCGCCGACCAGCTCGCCGGCCAGGCCGGTGCTGACGCAGTCCAGGATGCTCGTCCGCAGCAGCAGATCGCGGACGGCTGAGGGCTGGGCGTTGAGGACCTCTTCCACCAGATAAGCGGTGATGGCGCTGTCTTCGGCGTCCAGTTCCTTGACGAACTGCTCCGGGTCGGGGTGCCCGTCCAGGGAAAGCGCCGCCAGGCGCACGCCCGCCGCCCAGCCCTCCGTCCGCCCGGTGAGGCACTCGAGCGCGGCCGCGGACAGCCTGATGCCGTGGTGCGCCAGCAGCGAGCCGGATTCGGGCACGCTGAAGGCGAGGTCGTCGGCCCGGATCTCGGTCAGCTCCCCGCTGAGCCGGTACCGGTGCAAGGGCAGGATCGGGTCCGCCCGCGACGCAACCACGAGATGCAGGCCCGGCCCCGCGTTCCTGAGCACGTAGTCGAGCCCATCCAGGGTGACCGGTTCGGTCAGCCGGTGCAGGTCGTCGAGGACCATCACCACCGGCGGGTTCTGCGCGGCCAGTACCGAGGCCAGCCGGAGCAGGAATTCGTGACCGACGGCGGTCCCGCGGGTCCCGGCCGGGACCCGCGGGACCGTGAGGCCGGCCCGCCGCAGAGCCGCCGCGACGTAGGACCAGAAGACCCGCGGCCGGTTGTCGTAGCCGTCGAGGGTGATCCAGACCAGGGCGCCCGGATGGGTGCCGGCCGCGGCCCACAAGGCGATGGCCATCGTCTTGCCGGCTCCTGGCGGGCCAGTGACCATGGTCAGGGGCCCGCGGACGCCGCCCGCGATGAGGCTGTCGATGCGCGGGCGCCCGACGGCCCAGCTCGGCAGGCCGGGCACGGTTATCTTGGACATCAGGACCGGGTCGTCGGTACCGGCGTGCCCGCCGGAACGGGCTGCCCCGCGCACCTCGGTATCGGTATCGGTATCGGTATCGGAATCGGTCACCATCAGGGCACCTCTTCTGGCCGACGACGGCCGATCTGCCAGTCGCAACCCCGCACGTGCCGCAAGACTCATGTCACTGTGCGTAGTTTAGCGGGCTAGCCCGTCTGCCTACATCCCTTTCTCGCGCGCATCAGGGTGATCTGTCCTCACCCGCTGCGTAATCTCACCAGGGTGACGAATTCACCCGCCGTGAGTGGGGCGCGGCGGGCCGCCAGGCACGACCGTGGGAACTTGGCCATTAAGCGTTCCGACCGGCTGGGGGCTGTGGTGCCATCGTCCTACTACGAGATCCGCGTAGTCGGGGTCATACCGCCTGAGGTTCTGCTTGACTTCGAGCGGCTCACCGCCTCGGTGGAGCCGATCGAAACCGTGCTGCACGGCCCCCTCCGGGACCAGGCCGCGCTGCACGGGCTGCTGGCCCGGCTGGAGACCTTCGGCGTTCAGGTCGTGGAAGTGCACCGCCTCCATCACCAGGATCCGCCGCCCCCCGTCGGGTGATCGCCCGCTGCTGACCTCATTCCCAACGGGTGATGCGCGGCCTCGCGGCGCGCCCCGATCGTGGCCCTGTGGCCAGATACCCCGACATCGGCGAGCACGGGCTGATCGTTGACCTGCAGACGGCGGCGCTGTTGACGACCGATGGCAACTGGGCAACTTCCGGCAGGCCTTCAGCCACCTGTCGCTGATCAGCGCCGCCATCAATCTCGACTATCAGCTCGACCATGGCGCCGGCGCGGTCCGGCAGGCGCTCCCGGCGCCATGAACCCATGAATCTGGCCGAATATACCGTCCTGTTCGCGCTCGTCGCGATCATGGGAGCCGGCCTGCCCGGGCCGGGTGACGCGGCCCTCATCGCGGCGGGCACGCTGGCGGGAGAGGGCCGGGCCAGCCTGGGCATCGTGCTCGCCACGGCCATGGGTGCCTGGATGCTCGGCTCGCTCATTGGATTCGAGATCGGCGTCCGTAAGGGACGCTGGCTGCTCGAGCACCCGGGACGGCTGGAGAAGGCACGCCGGAAAATGCTGGCCAAAGGTGACAGTGCCTTCAGCCGGAATTACTTTGTCGCCTCCGTGACGATGCCGGCCTTCGTATCCGGGATTTTTCGGGTGCGATTCTACGTATTCGCGCTGGGGGCGGTCGTCGCCGGTATCGGCTGGATCGGCGTGTACGTGGGGCTTTCGTATTTCCTGGGCGCGGAGATCGCGCAGCGCGATCGGACGCGCCGGTACCAGGGTAATTCTCGGTGTGCTCGTGATCGTCGCCGTCGGGCTGGCTATCAGGGCCGGGCTGTCGAGATGGCGCGCTTCCCGGCAGGCAGCAGATCCCGGCAAGGCGCAATCTCCGTGAGCGAGAAACAGGTGGGATAGCAATGCGACCTCCGCCAGCCGTGCGGGTTCGACCGGGACGGCAGTGAGCTGGCCAATCCCCGCATGAACCGGCCGCCGGTGGGCTGCTGGAGTGACATCGCGGGCCCGGCGCGGCGTCAAGCGCCGGGCCGCATCGGAGCCACATAGGCTGGGAACGGCAAAGCTGGGGAACGGATGGCCTCGCGGGCGGACGTCCCCGGCGGATGACGGGCCTTCCCGGGGAGCGGATGCTGACATGAGGGCCAGGGAGCGGATCACGATCCGGCGCGGGGACGGGGCACCGGCCCGGCGGCTGAGGCGGTCGGCGGGTGCCGCCGCCGTGGCGGTGCTGGCGCTGCTGGCGGCGGGGTGCTCGGGCAGCGGGCACAGCCCCACCCAGGTCAGGCCCGCAGCCAACGCCACGTCCAAGGCCGCGTCGGCGGTGAAGATAACGCCCGCGAACGGCGCCGCCGATGCCGACCCGTCCGCGGGCATTACCGTCACGGCGACCCGCGGCACGCTGACGAACGTCACCGTGCACACCTCCGGCGACGCCGTGCCCGGGAGCTTCAGCCAGGGCAGCACGGTCTGGCACAGCCGATGGGCGCTGGACGTGTCGCAGACCTACACGGTGACGGCCACGGCCTCCGGGAGCGGCAGCGGCAGCGTCACCACGACGAGCACATTCCGCACGCTGACACCGAGCCGGACGTTCCGGACCCAGATCTTCGAGGGCGACAACCAGACCTATGGCGTCGGCATACCGGTCATCCTGTCGTTCAGCCAGCCGATCACCGACAAGGCCGCGGTCGAGCGGTCCCTGCAGCTGACGACGTCGCGGCCGGTGGTTGGCGCGTGGTACTGGGACGGCAGCCAGAACCTGGACTTCCGGCCCCGGGACTACTGGCCGACGGGCACCACGGTGAGCTTCACCGGGCACCTGAACGGCGTGCAGGGCGCGCCGGGCATGTACGGCGCCCACACCCTGACCCAGACGTTCAACATCGGCGCGTCCCTGGTGGCGATCGGGAACACGGCGACGCACCGCACGCAGATCTACTACAACGGCAAGCTCCGCTACGACTGGCCGATCAGCTCCGGCCGGCCGGGCGACGATACCCCCAACGGCAGCTACCTGACCATCGAGAAGGCGAACCCGGTGGAGATGAAGGGCCCGGGGTACGACCTGATGGTCCCGTGGTCGGTGCGGTTCACGTTCAGCGGCGACTACTACCACGACGCCTACTGGTCCGTGGGTGAGCAGGGCTTCAACAACGTCAGCCACGGCTGCGTCAACCTTTCGCCCGCCGACGCGGAGACGTACTACAACCTCGCCGTTCCCGGTGACCCCATCACGATCATGGGCAGTCCCAAGGGCGGCACGTGGGACAACGGCTGGACCGAGTGGTTCCTCAGCTGGCCGCAGTACCTCCAGGGCAGCGCGCTGCACGAGGCGGTTCAGGCCGGGCCGGGCGGCAGCACGTTCGTCGACCCCGCATCGCTGCCGGCCTCAACCGCGTCCGCGCCGCTGCAGACCGCCCCGGCCAACAGCGCCGCCGCGAGCTAAAGAGGCCGGCCTGACCGTTCAGCGCAGCAGGTCCGCCGACCGCGCTCTGCCCGCACATCCCGGGACCTTCGGCCATAACGGCGTGGGCATGATGAGGTGTCGGATCCGGTAGCGGAGGAGCATGGACCACCAGTTCTGGGCCGGAAGCAGGCCGTGACCGTCCATACCGTCCCGGGTTCGGAGGAGACGCTACGCGACGGCGCCGGCGCGCCCGCGTGAAGGAGGCGGCATCATGGCGGGTGGCCTGCTGACTGACCTGTATGAGCTGAACATGGCCGCGGGCTATCTGCGGCGGGGGATGACCGGCCGGGCGACGTTCAGCCTGTCCGTCCGGCACCTCCCGGCTGACCGCGGGTTCCTGGTCGCCGCGGGCCTGGAGGATTGCCTGCGGTTCCTGGAGGATTTCTCCTTCACCGCCGGGGACCTGGATTACCTGCGCCGCACGCATGGCTACGGCCAGGACACCCTGCGCGCCTTCGCGGGCCTGCGGTTCACCGGGGACGTGCGCGCCGTGCCGGAAGGGCGGGTGGTCTTCGCCGGTGAGCCGCTGCTGGAGGTGACCGCGCCGGTCGCCGAGGCGCAGCTGGCGGAGACGGTGCTGCTGAACCGTGTGACGTTCCAGACCAGCGTGGCCACCAAGGCGGCACGGTGCGTGCTGGCCGCCGGCGGCGCGGAGCTGGTCGACTTCTCCTTCCGCCGCACCCAGGGCATCGAGGCGGGCCTTTCGGTGGCCCGCGCATCGGCGATCGCCGGTTTCACCGCCACCAGCAACACCGCCGCGGCGCGGCGGTTCGGGCTGGCCGCCGCGGGCACGATGGCGCATTCGTTCGTCGAGGCCTTCCCCGATGAGGTGCAGGCGTTCACGGCGTTCGCTGAGGACTTCCCCGGCACGACGACGTTCCTGGTGGACACCTATGACACCGAGGGCGGGGTGCGCGCCGCGATCGAGGTGGCCCGCCGGCTGCGGCTGGCCGGGCCGGTCGGGGTCCAGCTGGACTCCGGGGACCTGGCCCGGCTGACGCGCTCGGCGCGGCGGCTTCTCGACGAGGCCGGGCTGCCCGGCGCGCGGATCTTTGCCAGCGGCGGCCTCGACGAATACGCGATCGCCGCCCTGGCCGCCCAGGGGGCACCGATCGACGCCTACGGCGTGGGCACGAAACTGGCAGTCCCGGCGGACGCGCCGTCCCTGGACAGCGTCTACAAGCTGGTCGCCTACGCGGGCCGGCCGGTGATGAAGCTGTCGGCCGGGGAGGCCACCGAACCGGGCGCCAAGCAGGTCTACCGCGGCCCGGGCGGCGATGTGATCACGCTGCGGGAGGAGCCCGCGCAGGCGGGCGAGGAACCGCTGCTCGTTCCGGTCATGTGGCGGGGCCGGCGGCTCAGCGGCCCGGAACCGATCGCGGCGGCACGGCGCCGCTGCCAGGCCGACCTGGCGCGGCTGCCGCCCGCCGCGCGGGCGCTGCGTGACCCCGCGCCGGTACCGGTGCACCTCAGCGAGCGGCTGCTCAGCCTCCAGGACCAGCTGGCCCCTGACCTGCTGAGGTAGAGATCTTCCGGCGGCATCGTCCGGGCATCGCCGCCCGGACAGCCCGGGCAGCCCGCCGCGCGGGCTACGGCACGAGGCCGCTGGTGAAGGTCGCGTCGGGCTGGGGGAACTTGGCGCGCTGAAGAATGTCCGCTGACACCCAGCCCGGTCAGAAGTTGCTGGGTACAGCCGCAACGGCGTTGGATTGACAGGACAGGCATCCTGCGAACCGGCTGATGATGGGGACTAGATTGAACTACGACGTCGTGGTCATCGGGGGCGGCCCGGCGGGGTCGGTGGCGGCCATTCAGGCGGCGCAATTGGGGGCCCGGACGCTGCTGGTGGAGAAGACCGGCATGCTGGGCGGGACAACCACCAGTGCCGCCATCAACGTTCCTGGCCTGTTTCACGCGTGGGGCAGACAGGTGATCGCCGGCATCGGCTGGCAGCTGGTGAACCGCGCCGTACAGCTCGCGGGTGACCGCCTGCCCGACTTCACCCGGTACGACAGGGCCCCCAACATGCTTCAGGTGCGCGTCAACGCCGCTGTCTACGCCGCGCTGCTTGACGAGGCCGTCCTCGGCTCAGCTGCCACGCTTGCGCTGCACACCATGCTTGCTGCGGTCGGCAGGCAGGACAGCGAATGGCGGGTGACGTTGTGCGGCAAAGAAGGGCTGCGCGACGAGCGCGCCCGCGTGCTGGTGGACTGCACCGGGGACGCCAATGCCGTCGCGCTGGCGGGTTTCGGGCTGGAGCGAAACGAGGAACTCCAGCCCGGGACGCTCAATGCCAGGCTGAGCGGATACGACCCGGCCGGCCTGGACTACACGTTCCTCGATCGCGCCTACGAAGACGCGGTGGCCGCGGGTTCGCTGCTGCCGGGCGATCTCGCCATGCACGGCGACGGGGTGCGTACCTTCTTGCGTCAGCGAGGCGAGAACTCCATGAACGTCACGGGGATCGACGCCAGCACCAGCGCGGGCCGCACCGCGGCAGAGGTCACCGCGCGTGCGGTACTGATGCGGATCTACCGCTTCCTGCGCGGCCAGCCGGGCCTGGAGAACCTGACCATCGACTTCACCGCCGCGGAGTGCGGTATCCGTGAGAGCTGCACGATCCGGGGCAAAAAGCGGATCACCGCCCGGGATTACGCCAGCGGGCGATGGTGGGAAGACGCGGTCTGTTACAGCTTCTACCCGATCGACGTCCACCGCCCGGGCGGCGACGGGATCGATCTGCAGCCGCTGAGAGAGGGGACGTTCCCGACCATTCCCCGGGGAGCGATGCTTCCCAGCGGCAGTGCCTGGCTCCTGGCCGCCGGCCGCTGCATCGCAGGCGACCAGGAGGCCAACTCGGCCTACCGCGTGCAAGCGTCATGTATGGCGACGGGTCAGGCGGCGGGCGCGATGGCGGCCCTGTCGGCGCAGTCAGGTGTCGAGCCCGGGGAACTGGCCATCGGCGATATTCACAAGGCGCTGCGGGCGCATGGTGCCATCGTGCCCGGTGACATTCGCTGATACGACGGCCGCGTCAGCTCATCAGGGAATTCACGACCGCTGGCCGGGGTCGCGTCAGGGTCAGGCGGCGGCGGACTCGCGGCAGATGTGGCAGTCCTCTTCGTATCCGGTCAGGCTGGCGGTCACCATGTTCCCGTGCTCCGCTGCGGCGGGATCGCCGTAATACGCACGGGCCAGCGCGTCCGCCGTAGCGCGCCCACGTGCCGTATAGCCGGGAATAACGTGATCGAGATGGGCACGGTAATGTGACCGGGACTCCGCCAGCTTTTCGAACAGGGCGTAAAGAGAAGCAGCGGACAGGTCTCGCGCCGGGAGCCCCCAGCCGTCGAGGCTCAGATCGCGCATGATCCCCCGTGTCTTGTGCTCGTACCCGATGGCGATGCAGGGGACACGGGCGGTCAGGGCGAAGATGACCGAATGGAACCGGTTGCCCACGAGGTAGTCCAGGCCGGCGATGAACGAGGCCACGCCCCGGAAGTCAGCCTCGGTTTCCATCACGATCGGCCGGGTCTGCCCGCGGCACAGCCCCGCGACTGCTCGCGACGCGATGCGGTCGTCGTCCCCTCGATCAGCGGCGGTGGCCATCGGGAAGATCACCACACGGTGACCGGGGAGATCATGGACCCGGTCCACGAACCCCGCAAGCTCCGCTTCGAGGGATGCCTGCTGCCCTGGTGGCAGGCAGCGGCGTACCGTGACGCCGACCAGGACATCGGCCGCGCCGACGCCGTGTGATGCCCGCCATGCGTGCTGGTCGGCCCGGGACCGCCCGGGCGGGTCAAGGCTGAAGGCAGAATCCACCGCCCGGCGCGCGACGCCGGCCGGCAGCCGCAGCTTCGCCAGTTCCGCCATGCTGATGTCTTCGCGAGCCAGCACCAGGCGTGCCCGCCTGAGCGTCTTCGCCACGATCCACGGCACCAGCTTCCCGTCGAACGGGCCGTAGGACTGTGGCGCGCACACGACCGGCGTCCCGAGCCGTCCCGCCAGAATCAGCGGCAGCAACTGGTAAATGACCCGGGGGCCAAGCCCCGGCCGGGCGGCTCCCTGCAGGTACCCGCCCGCCACCACCAGCGAGACCAGCAGGTCGGCCCGCTCGATCGCCGCCAGTTCCGCGCCGACCTCCGCCGGAAGCCACCTGGCGGGCCGGCGGTACCAGCGGGCGGGGGCGACGAACCACGACATTCCGACGGCCAGGACCAGCGCCCTGCGGGCGGCCCGGCGAAGACGCGAGACACATTCGTCATCTGCGTACCGGCGCATCGAGCCGAGGTTCCGCACGCCTTCGAAATACCGTTGACGCCGCGGATCTTCCATGCCGGCTATTTCAACCCGGCACCCTGGGAACGCTCTCTCCACGTGCCGGATAATTGCGTGCAGGAGTGCGGCGTCGCCGGCGTTCTGCCGTGCGTAGCCACCCACTATCAAGACATTGCGTCGAGTAGCCATTTGTTAGTCCACGATTCTTCTGCAGGCAGCGTACTGCTGGCGGGAAATCTATGGGGACGTTATCTGGCCTGGCAATCGTGCCGGGATACCGATTTAGTGGCATTCGCCAGATTTTGGGAGATTCCCTGGGCTGCGGCGAATCCGTCCCGGATCCACCTGCGGTGATCCTTCCAAGTCGCAGGGTATGGCCTGTCGCGCGCGGGCGCTATGGAAGAAACAAAACGTCGTGGCCTGAATTGGATCTATTCAACTTGCCTTTGTAGTGTCGCCTGCTTCAGCCGGGGGCAAACAGGCAGGATGATGTGACTCTGCTCACATGCCCGCCTGCTGCCTCGACCGGCAACTCCGGTGAGCGGGCGGCTATAGCTCGATATGTGAGCCCATGATGACAGTGCGTTCGCGGGGCAATTGGAAGTATTCGGCGGGCCCCGACAGGCCGTCGGCGCTTCCCGCTGCGGTGCGGCCGCCGGGCGCCCTTCATGGCATACGACAAGCGCCTGCTGGACGCCGCCGAGGGGCGGCTGCCGCGCTGGCGTCGCCCGCTTTGAGCCTGTGGGCGGGGCTCAGGTGACGGTTTTGAGCCCGGCGGCCGCAGCGGCTGTGTCGACGGCGAGCCTGGTCAGCCGTGCATACTCGTCGCCCTTGACCAGCGGGAGATCATGGTCTGCGTCAATCTCGATGACGTGCGCGTGCAGCGCGTCGGCCAGTTCCTGCTGCTTGGCGGGGCGCACTACCCGGTCGCGGGTGGTGATGAGCATGACCGCGGGCAGGCCCAGCTGCCCCGCCCACGGCCGGGCGTCATAGCGGATCACCGCGCGTCCCGCGTCGGCGAGTCCGGGCGCGAGCCCGCGGCGGAACTCAGCGGCCAGCCAGGGCCGGTAGCGGTCCAGGCCGGGCTGCTCCTCGATTGCCTGGCGAACGACCCGTTCGGCGAAACCGGCGCCGGTGCCGAGCCGCAGGCTCAGCTCAAACGCTGACAACAGCGGGCGCCAGGCCAGCCGGTCCCGGGCGGTGCCGCGCGCTTCGAGCGCTGTGGCCTGCATGACCAGAGCCGCTACCGCGCCAGGGTGCCGCCGGGCCAGCAGCAGCCCGACCGGGCCGCCCATCGAGTACCCGACCACGATCACGCGTCCGGCGCGGAGCTGGCCCAGGAGCGCGGCGGCGTCGTCGGCGCAGTCCTCGAGGGTGAACGGTTCGGCTGACCGCATCCCGCGCCCATGCCCGCGCAGGTCCAGCGCAATCACCCGGTAGGACTCGGCGAGGCTGGCGTAGGCGGGGAAGAAGTTGAGGTCAGCGCTGACGGTCCAGCCGTGCAGGAGCAGCACAGCGGAATCCGCGGGCATGCCGCCGGAGTCGCGGACGAACACCTCGCCGCGCCCGGGCAGGTTGATCACCCGGCCGGGCGGAAGGCAGGGCGGCGCCGGCGCCAGCGGCGCACCGCGCCGCAGCGGCCGGGCGAACCGGCCTACCCGCCGGGCCTCCTGCCTGATCGCGGGACGTGTGGCCACGGCGGCAATGCCCGCGGCCGCCGCTCCCGCTGCGGTCACGGTCAGCGTCCGTGTCCTCGGGTTCATCTTCCTCACTCACTTCTCCGGCCAGACCTGCGCCGGAGGCGCCTCGATCGTTACGAAAGGCCAGCAAGCATGCGTACGGACGCCCCGCATGCGGCTGATCGTGGGGCACGGTAAAAAGCAGGTCTAGGGACCAATGGCCCATCATGCCAAGCGAAAAGAGCGGCCCGTGTGACCGACGGCGATGAGCATATGGACCCAGCGACGACGCCACCGATCGACGTGGCGGGCCCCGGTCACGGGTTCATCAACATTTTCACCCCCGACGGGCTGCTGGTGAAACGGCTGGCCTCACGTGGGACCCTCAACTCCCCGTGGGGTCTTGCCCGGGCACCGGCGCCCGATCACCCGATCTGGCCTCGGCGGCCCGATGGATCGGCGTCATCGCGAGTGATCTTCTCGCCCGTCCATCTCATCACTGTCCTAGAGCGGCCTGGCCGCCGCTGGAAAGACAGAGGGCGAGGAAAACCGTGACAATGGCTAGCCATCGGGTCATCCGGTTGCGCGGAACCTGGGTGAGCGCGGCCCATGCGACCGCTGTATACCACGCAAATACCCACGGGGCGACGAGGACCCAGGCGAATGTCAGCGCGAATGGCCAGACGACTTCCGGTGGCTGATCTGACGAGATCCGCCGGTGGATGAGCCACGCGACCACGATCAATGCGATCGGCCAAAGGCAGCTGATGACCGTGGCCATGTTGCTCTTGCTGACATCTAGCGCGAGCCCGATCCGCTGGATGGACCACCATACCGATGGCAGCGTGACCAGCTTCAGCCCACCAAAAAGCGGCTTCAGCGCAGCAAGCCCATAGAAACTGTATTCCAGCGTGAGCGTCGCCAGTGACACCACCCCGACCCGGATGACACGCGTCCATTCATTCCGGCGGAGTAGTGGCCACGCCAGCCCGATCCCGATCAGCACCGCATAGATCTTTACCCCGCAGGCAAGGCCGATCAGTACGCCGATCAGTACGTCCCCGCGCATGCTTGAGACACGGCGCGCCAGCTGGATCGAGCAGATCGCCGCCGCCGCCACGAACGTATCCAGATGACCGCCGCCCACCAGCTGCTGCATGAGAACGGGGTTCGCGGTCCAGAACAGCGTCGCCCGCACCGGATCGTCAGAGGTCTTCAGGAGCAGCAATCCGACGCCGAGGAACACGGCGCCGTTGAGGATCATCAAGATCCAGACGGTGGTGGCGACGTCCGCGCCGCCAATCGACGCCGCGAACCTCTGGATCACGGTGGCGATGGGGCCGTATACGGACGGCTGCTTCTTCCATATCGCGCCGACGACATGGGTGTATGCGAAGTCGCCCCACGCCTGCGGGTTGGTCGTATACGGATTCCCGCCCTGCGCCGTTATGCGGCCATATGCCGCATAGCTTCCGGTATCCGATGAGCCGACCGGGGTCAGGCTGACCATTACCGCGACGACGGCCGTACTTGCCATGAGCAGGTAACGCGGATTGGGGCGCCACCCCTGGCTATGTGCCCACAGCATCCCGGCGAGCCCCAGGCAGGCGAGGATGACCCCCGTATAGAGCATCGCCGTCGCGATGATGACGGTGTGGCTCAGCGACGGCAGGAACGACAGCGGCAGCCTGATTGGCAACGTCTCGGCGTTCGGCGCTGTCGCCCCGACGAGAATGCCCAGCAGCAGACCGGCTCCGGACACGGTGATGGCGACCTTCGGCTTGGAGAGCCTGCTCCAGGCCAGCGTTTGGATGACCGTACCCATGAGCCGCCCGACCGGGCCAGCCGGTCCGTGTTCCTCGACGGGACCGGCCGTTCCGGTCAGTTCGGCCGAATTGATGGACGCCTGTGTCACGTGGGCCATGCTTCCGTTGGCGGACCTGGGCATTTACCTTCGGCGCCGGTTTCCCCGCGCCGCCCCGTTTTAGGCACCAGATGCCTTCGTCGCTCCGCGACGGGCCCTGCCGCCGTGCAGGTCTTGGCCCAGTCTAGGGCGGCAACCGGAAGGCTTGTCATACCGGCGGCTCGTTCTCCAAGCCGCCACCCCCCGTTCGATTCGCGGTTTCTCGATCCGGCGGTCCGCTTGGCCTGGCCCTGGTAAGGAAGCGGGCTCACGCATAGCCCGATGCCGGAGAATTCCCGCGCGCGAGCCCGTTCGGCGATCTGCACTAGCGTGGGGGTGTGCGGCGGCCCGGGATCGGCGGCCGCCGAGGGGTGATGATATGGCGGAGCCCAACTACCGTGCCTATGCCGCCGCCGGGATCGGAGCGCTGCAGCAGTGGTACCGGCCGTGGCGGGGCCTGTGGGCGACCACCGGGTGGTGGAATGGCGCTAACGCGCTGACGGCCGTCATCGGGTACACGCGGTGGACCGGGGACCGTACCTATGCCGGGGTCATGGAGACGACGTTCAAGGCCGCCCGGCGGCGGCACCGAGGCTTCACCAACAGCTACTACGACGACAATGCGTGGTGGGCGCTTGCCTGGGTGGCGGCTTACGACCTGACCGGCGACCGCCATTACCTCGAGGCAGCCCGGTCCATCTTCGACCGCAACACGGCAGGCTGGGATGACACCTGCCGCGGCGGCCTGTGGTGGAACGAGGACAGGAAATACAAAAATGCGATCACCAACGAGCTGTTCCTCACGCTGGCGGCCCGCTTGCATCAGCGCGCCCCGGACGCCGGGGGCAGCTACCGGGCATGGGCGCTGCGTGAGTGGGAGTGGCTGCGCGCCAGCGGCATGATCGGCCCCAGCGGCCTGGTCAATGATGGGCTCGGCGCGGCCTGCGAGAACAACGGCGGCACGACGTGGACCTACAACCAGGGCGTGATTCTCGCGGGACTGGCCGCACTGCATGAGATCAGCGGTGACCGCGGCTACCTGGAGCAGGGAGAAGCTATCGCCGACGCCGCGCTGGCGCAGCTGGCCAGCCCGCCGTCGGCAAACCCGCCCGGCATCCTCACCGAGCCCGGCGAAGCCACCGCAGCTCCCAAGGGGGACCACACGCAGTTCAAGGGAATCTTCGTCCGCTACCTCTACGATTTCTGCCGCCAAAGCCCCCGCCCGGCCTACCGCTCGTTCATCCTCGCCAATGCCCGCTCCATCTGGGACAACGCCAGAAACGCCGATAATCAGTTCGGGCTGCGCTGGGGTGGCCCCTTCGACCAGGCAGATGCCAGCCGGCAGAGTTCAGCCCTGGACGCGCTAAACGCCGCGGTCGCCCTCGCCGCGAACCAGACCTAAGGTGCCGACGATATATATACCGTTGACCCCGTGAAGGGGACGTTGGTGTGCCGGATGCTGTTGGGTGTCCTGGGTGTGGCCGGGGTGCTGGTGGCGGTGCTGGCGGGTGTGGGTTCCGGCCCGGCCCGGGCGGCCGGCAAGGCGGGGCCGGTGGTGGCGCCGCATGTGGTTATCGTGGGGTTGCCGGGGCTGCGCTGGAGTGATGTGTCGGCGTCGGCGACGCCGGCTTTGTGGGCGGTGGCGCGGGCGGGTTCGGCTGGGTCGCTGGTTGCTTTCGCGGTGGTTCCGCATACGTGCCCGGCGGACGCGTGGCTGACGCTGAATGGGGGGGACCGGGCGCAGGCGCCGCATGCCGGTAAGGGCCCGTGCCCGGCGCTGCCGGCGGTGACCGCTGGGCCGGGCCGGGCGGGGGTGCCCGGGCCGGCGCGGGTCGCGGCGATGCCGTCGCTGGTGTCCTATAACCGTGGTTTCCATTATGGTCCCCGGTGGGGGCTGCTGGCCTCGGCTGCGGGGAAGGGGGGCTGCGCGACGGCGGCCGGGCCTGGTGCGGCGCTGGCGCTGGCTGGCCCGGGCGGCAGCGTGGGTTCCTATCTGCCCGCGGTCCCGGCGGTCAGCGGGGCGGTGCTGGCCCGGTGCCCGCTGACCGTGGTGGATCTTGGTTCGCTTCCGGGGGGGTCCGGTGGCGATGGGGGGGCCCGCGCGGCTGCGGTGCGGCGGGCTGACGCGCAGCTGGCCGTCATTACCGCCGGGCTGCCGGCGGGGACGACGCTGGTGGTGGCGGGGCTGGGGTCGGCCGGGATCCCGCCGCACCTGCAGGCCATCATGGTCAGCGGCCCGGGGTACCGGGCGGGCCTGCTGGGTGCCGCCTCGACGCGGCAGGCGGGGATGGTGGTGCTCACCGATCTGACGCCCACGGTGCTCGGCTGGCGCGGCCAGGCCCGCCCGGCCGGCTTGCCTGGCTCGCCGGTGACCCGGGCCGGCCGCGGTGCGCTGGCGTCCTGGGTCCGCGGGCTGATCGGCCAGGACACCACCGCCCAGGTGTGGATGGGCACGCACACCATCTTTTTCTGGGCGTACGCGCTGGTGGACGTGGCCGTGTTCGCCGGGGTGGGGCTGGTGTGGCGGGGCGGCCGGCCGGGACGGCGGCGGCGCCGGGCCGGGCTGTGGCGTGCCGCGGGCACCATCGCGGGTGCGGTGCCGGCTGGGTCGTTCCTGGCCAGCCTGGTGCCGTGGTGGCTGCTGGCGCACCCGGCGGTCTGGCAGTACGGGCTCACCGTGGCCTGGACGGCGGTGGTCAGCGTGATCGCGCTGGCCGGGCCGTGGCGGCGGGACCCGTTCGGGCCGCCGGGCGCGGTGGCGCTGATGACGGTGCTGGTCGTCGGGCTGGACGTGATGACCGGGTCCCGGCTGCAGCTGGGCGCGCCGTTCGGCCTGTCGGTGCTGGAGGGCGGCCGGTTCTACGGGATCGGCGGGGAAGGGATCGGCCTGTACGCCGTCTGCGCGATGATCGCGGTCGCCTGGGCAGGCAGCACGCTGCTCCGCCCGGCCCGCCCAGGCCGCCCGGGCCGCCTGGCCGGGCGGGACGCGGACCCGGCCGGCCGGGCGGCGGGCACCGGTGGCCCCGGCCGGGGCCCGGCCGGTGGCCGGGGGCGGGCGCTTGCCGCCGCGTCCGCGGTCGCGGTCTTCGTGGTGATCGCCTGCGGCTGGCCGCAGTTCGGCGGGAAGGTGGGCGGCACGATCGCCATCGTCCCGTGTCTCCTGCTGCTGCTCATGGCCATAGCCGGGATCCGGATCACGGTCCGGCGGGTCGCGGTGGTACTGGGCAGCGGGGTGGCCCTGTTCGCGGTGTTCGCGGTGATCAGCTACCTCATCCCGGCCACGGGCCACTCTGATATCGGCGCGTTCGCCGGGAACCTGTTCCACGGCCACGCCGGAGCGCTGCTGCTGCGCAAGTGGACCTCCATGGCCGGCTCCCTGACGGTGAATACCTACAGCCCGATGGTGCCCCTGGTCATCATCCTGGTGGGGCTGATCCTGCTGAAACCCTCCTGGTTCGCGGTCAGGGCAGTTCCCCGCGGCTACGCCGCCGAGCCGCTGCTCGCGATGACCCTGGCCATGATGTGGCTGGCCGGCGTGCTCGGCTGGTTCGCCGACGACTCCGGCATCGCCGTGCCCGCCGCCGCGCTGCCGCTGGCCCTGCCGCTCGGGTTCGCCCTGCTGGCCGGCGTTCCGCTCACCCGTGACACGGCGGCCAGCCGCGGGCCGGCCGTCACCGGAACCTCCGTCGCTGGCCGGATCAGCTAGCCGGGACGAGGCCGCGCTGCCTTGACACGACGGCGGCACCTGGGCGCTGCGTGAGTGCACGCTCGCGATCCCGGCTGGGTACCTGGCCGCGCTGGTCGGCCGCTCGCCCGCATTCACAAGATCGCTCAGAACCTGGGCCAGACGCCAGCCCGCCCGCCCCCCGCCCCGACGTGACCCTTCCAGGGGACGTAACGATGGCCGTATCTCAGTGGGCGGCGGCTCCGTTTGACCTGGTGTTTGGAGGATGCCCGTCGCGCTGGCGTTGAACTGCCAGGTGTACTTGCAGGTGTTGCACATGACGGGGACCATCACGTAAGTGTGGCCGGATAGGTAACTCCGTCGGCAGTGAACGGGCGCACCTCAACGACGTCGAGGATCGTCCAGCCTCGCGATTCGCATATTGGGCACTGCTTTGAACCACTCCAATAGGTGTTAAGCCACTCGAGTGCTCTGTGCCCTCGCGCCGCGTTCTCGGCTGGTCTGCCAGCAGGATCGATGGGTGGTTCAGGCATGATGGTGAGCTTAGAACGGTCGCCGAGTAGGCCAAGAGGCGGCCGGCGCCGTTGGCAGTGGCACGCGCGCAAACCCCCGCGGTGGCGTATCTGCAGGCTGGTGATCTGGGGCCAGCGTTCGCGGGCCCTGGCGCGCAGGCGCTGTTCCAGGGACGCCTTGGTGGAGTCGGGATACCGCCCCGCCGCGTTCGAGATCCGCTACAACGCAATCGCCGGGCCGTTCACCCCGTGGACTCACGGAGGGAAGCTGACCGTGATGCTGCGCTGGCAGAAGAGATTTGCATGCCCATGCACAGAGCCTCGTCGGCCGCTCCAAGACTCGTCGCGGTGTCTGACCTGCGGGTTCTTGGCGTCGTTCACGCGGCTCTGTGGTACTCGTTGATCACGCCGCCGACCTGTTCATCCGGCCAAACCGCAGCTCACGGCCCTGTGCGAAGTTCTGAAGCGGTACAGGTTCGGTCTCCCCACGAGTCGTTCTTTACGCTGATGGCCCCGGTGACGCGGTAGGCGCACTCATTCGCCCGCTCCTGCCGGGTCTTCTGGCCGATTCTGGGCTGACGATCTCGTTGCATGGTTCTCGAGCCAGTTCATGGCTTCTTCACGGCTTTCATAGATGTGCGGGGCCAGGTCCCGGCGGTGCAGCTGCCTGGTGAGCTTGAGCCGCATGAAGGAGCTGGTCGTGTATCTGGTCACGCTGGCGTAGTAGCGCTCGGCCAGCCTGCGGACTCCGGCGATGTAGTCGTCGGTCAGGGCCGGGTCCAGGTAGAAGTTGTCGTAGTTGACGACCATCTGCACCTTCTTGCCGATGGCGGCCAGGCGCTTGCGGACCGCGGTACCGATTGCCTCGGCGTCGTCCGCGCTGACCAGCGACATGCCCTCCATGTTCAGGAAGAACATGTTACGTTCGGCGTCGTAGGCGAACCGCGCCTCGAGTGGCATGGTCAGCAGATCGTCCTTCAGGCCCATCGGCCCGGCGCCGAAGATCCGCGCGTCCATCAGCTTCGGCTCGCCGCGGATGATGGGCTCGAATCCGATGTGGGCGAGGACGTCTTTCTCAAGATCCACCCCAGGGGCGATCTCGATGAGTTCCAGGCCGTCGGAGGTGAGCTGGAAGACACACCGCTCGGTCACATACAGCACTGGCTGGCCGACGGCGGCCGCGTATTCGCCGCTGAAAGTCCGCTGCTCCACATCGGCGAGAAACTTGGGCGCCACGGCGCCGCCGGCGATGATCAGCCGGCCATCCTGAACCCGGCAGCGGCCGGGCACGACGAAGGTCCCGGTGAACACCAGCCGTTTGGCGTTCTGGCTGATGTTGATGAATCCCCCCGAGCCCGCCAGCTTCGCCCCGAACCGGCTGACATTAACATTGCCCAGACGGTCCGCCTGGGCCATGCCCAGGAATGCGGCGTCGAGACCGCCGCCGTCATAGAAGTCGAACTGGGACGGCTGATCCAGGATGGCTTGCGCGTTCACCGCCGAACCGAAATCCAGCCCCCCGGCCGGCATGCCGCCCATCGCACCGGGTTCGGCGGTCAGCGTGAGGTAGTCCAGGATGTGCTCTTCGGCCGCCACATTGGCGACGCCTTCCGGTATGCCGATGCCGAGATTCACCACGCTGCCCGGTTGAAGCTCCATCGCCGCCCGGCGGGCGATGACCTTTCGCTCGGTCAGCTCCAGCGGCGGGACCGGATTGCGGACCCGCCGCAGCTCTCCGCTCAGCGCCGCGGAGTATGGCGTGCCGAAAGTCTGCCAATGGTGCTCAGGCTGCGAAACGACAACGCAGTCGACCAGAATTCCCGGGATCTTCACCTCGCGCGAGCTCAAGCTGCCGCTTTCGGCGACCCGCTCCACCTGCACGATCACCAGGCCGTCGGCATTGTGCACCGCGGTGGCCACGGCGAGCGACTCCATGATCAGCGCCTCGCGCTCCATGGTGATGTTTCCGCCGGGATCGGCGGTGGTACCGCGCAGGAACGCCACATCGAGCGGCAGCGCCTTGTAGAACAGGTACTCCGTACCGTCGAGGGTGATCAGCTCAACGCGGTCCTCGGTCGTCCGCTCGTTGATCTTCCCGCCGCCCTGCCGCGGGTCAACGAAAGTGCCCAGCCCAACCCGGGTCAGCAAGCCGGGCTTGCCGGCGGCGGTGTCCCGGAACAGCTGCGAGATAATGCCCTGCGGCAGATTATGCGCCTCGATATCGTTGCCCACGGCCATCTTCCCCAGCTCTGGCGCCATTGCCCAATGACCGCCCACGGCCCGGTTCAGCAGGCCCTTATGGGCCAGCCGGTCCAGCCCCCGGCCGAGCCGGTTCCCCGCGGCCATGGTAAATACCAGCCCGAGGTCGCGGGGAGTGCCCGTCAGCAGGAACCGCTGCTCCAGCGCCAGCGCCAGCTCCTCGGCGAAGCACTGCCCCATGAACCCTTCGACCACGACCGAGTCGCCGTCACGGATAAGCCGCACCGCCTCGGCGGCGGTGACGATCTT
Organism: uncultured Actinomycetes bacterium; assembly: GCA_963808295.1. Classification (GTDB taxonomy): domain Bacteria; phylum Actinomycetota; class Actinomycetes; order Streptosporangiales; family Streptosporangiaceae; genus Bog-532. The sequence continues at coordinate 57,137 of CAWEFP010000003.1, forward strand.
GTCCCGCACCGAACTGCCGGACAAAGCTTCCGCAGGGATACGCACTGATGTTCCTCCTGAAGCGAATCCGGGCGAACCCTCTTGCCGTGGCGGTCAGCTGAACGCCAACGCCCGTGATGGCCCGGGCAGCGACGGGGGCCTGGGTCGTTTTGGGTGCCTCGAATGCCTGTATCGACTCTACGTCGGCCAGTCGGGGCCAGATGCTCTGCGCGAGTGCATTCCCTCCCTGCCGACATCGGTCTCTTCCCGGCCACGTAGGTCTCCGGTCGGCGGACTATGGCGCCCGCACGTGGGGAACGGTTCGAGCCGGGTCCGGCATCCAGGCGCCTGGCGGCCGCCCGGATCCAGCATTCGGCTGGCGGCCACAAGTCGGCTCGTCCCCGGATAGTGTCGCGCGGGCGAGCGCCTCGACGAACGCGGGCGCGGATGCGGCGCCGGCGAAGAGGGCTCGCTGGCGGTCGGCGCCGGTCCCCCGGTCGTCGAGGCGGTGGACCAGTCGGGTGATGGTCTCGGTGTCGTCGCGGTCGCTGAGCGCGGCGTGGACATGATCGAGGAGGCGGGACCGGAGGCTGCGCGCATCGACGGTCTGCCCCGTGAGCGGGTCGACTCCGGCTCCGGCGAGCCCGTGCCGTGCCGCAGCGACCAGGGCTGCGTCGGCCCACGGGGCCGTCGCCACCGGCGTCCCCCGGCGAGCCTCCGCCAGGGCGGTCGCGACCAGGGCGCGGGTCAGCCCGGCCAGGAGCACTGCCGTGCCGGCGTCGAGGCAGACGTCCGCGACCCGGACCTCCACGGTCGGGTACCGCGAGGAGAGCCGCGCGAAGAGGTAGACGCCCTGTTCGTCGAGCGCCGCGCCCTGGTCGATGAGGCCGCGGATCATCGCATCGTAGGCGGCGGCGTCGGGCCACACCGCAGGCGGCGTCGCCGTCGGCCAGCGTGACCACAGCGGGTACCGCCAGCTTGCCCATGCCGTGTCGTGGCCGCCCGCGATCGGTGAGTTCACCGTGATGGCGAGCAGCGAGGCAAGCCAGGGCCGCAGCCGCGCCAGCACCTGGACGCCGAGGTCCCGGGAGGGCACCCCGACATGCACGTGACAGCCACAGGTGCCGCCGGCATCGGTCATCAGCGGACCGTAATGCTGCGCCAGCTCCTGGTAACGGGGCTGGTCCGTTACGGCCAGCCCGGGCGTGCGGAACGGCGCGGTGCCCGACGCCACCAGGCAGCAGCCGAGACGCGCCGCAGCGTCCGCGACGAGCCGCCGGAGCCGGACCAGCTCGTTGCCGACACTGTCCAGGCCGGTGCACACCCTGGTCCCGGTCTCCACCTGGAACCGCATCAGCTCCTGCTGCACCCCCGGCTCCCCATCTAGCATCCGCACCAGATCCCGGCCGGCCGGGACAGCGGCGCCGCTGGACGGGTCCAGGAGTACGAACTCTTCCTCCACGCCGAGCGTGATCCCGCCGACCGTGCGCGCCGCCCCCGACGGACCGCGAAGCGCTCTCGCGACCCGTCCAGCACCGTTCGCCTTGGGCATCATCGCGGCCACCTTGCCGCCCTTCCCCTCCTCCAGCTCCTAGGTCCCGACCATGACAGCCGCGCAGATCCCCACCCAGAGCCGAACGGCCCTTCTGTGAGAGGCCGAAGGCCGGGCAGTGCTCAGCCCGCTGGGCCCGGTCCGCAGCGGTCGTGGAACTCATATCCCGACCTCCTCACCGGGCGCTGGCGTAGCCGGTGTCCGTCCCCAGCCAGAAGGGCGAGCTCGCCGACAGCGCCAGCAGCGCCGGCAGCCAAGGTGCCACGCGGTGCGCGACAGCCACGGCCAGGTCGCGATCGTGCCCATCGACGTGCACCTGCGCGCGGCTCTCGGGCCGCTACAGGGCTTTCGGCGGGGGCTGCACGGTGAAGGGCAGCAGCCGGTCATCTCCCTTGCCGACCACTCCGTAGCTGGCCTCGGGCATCTCGTTCCAGGCGCCGGGGAGATCACCGATGGGTTCGGAGACCACGAGCCGCGTGTCGTCGGACACCTCGAACAGGATCTCCCGGTCGGGATACAGCTGCCTGACCGCGCGGACGTCGCGGCTGAAGAACAGCGACCGCGATTTGCCCTCGCTGGAGTAGCGAAACACCCACAGGTCCTCGCCGTCGGAAGTCGCGATCGTGCCCTGGAACGGGTACTTGACACCGCGCCGCCGCCCGCACGCCTCCACGAATCCAATAGCGCGCGCGACAGCCTCCGGCGGATCGTCCTCCAGGCCGAAGCTGAGCGCCAGGTAAAACAAGACCTCGGTGTCCGCCTGCCCCTTGATCTCGGGATACAGCGATTCGTCGATCGCCAGCACAAGGTCGCGTTTGATCGCCGCGAACCCGTCGATGAACCCGTTGTGCATAAACAGCCAGCGGCCGTACCGGAACGGATGACAGTTCGTCTGCTGAACGGCCGACCCGATCGCCGCGCGGATATGCGCGAAGAACAGCGGCGAGGTCACGTGGCCCGCGAGCTCGCGCAGGTTCTGGTCGTTCCACGCGGGCTCGATGCTGCGGAAGATCCCGGGGGCCGGCGCGGCGTCATACCAGCCGACGCCGAATCCATCGCCGTTCGTCGTCTCAGCCCCCAGCTTCGAGTGCAAGCTCTGGTCGATCAGCGAATGGGCCGGGGTGTAGAGCACATCCGTGAGCAGGATCGGTGAACCCGTGTAAGCAAGCCAGCGGCACATGCGCCACTCCTTTCGGAAGCGGTCCCATTTGGGCTACTGGAGGCGGGTACCCCTAACCAGCGCGGGTCGCTGGCGATCGAGCGTATGGCTGTCACTCTGGCCGAGCCAGAGGACTAAGGTCCCTACGCTCCTAATGGGACTTCCGGGACTTCCGCGCTGGTTCAGGACAGTACGCGCCGACGGAAGTTGCGCAGCCCGACCGCTAGGAACCCGGCACGGCCCGCGCCACCATGAGCCGTTGCGCCATCCCGCCGGACAGTGCATACACCGACGCCTTGGCCCAAGTGGACAATTGGAACTGTTCGAGCAGCTCATCGGCGATCCGCCGCGATTCCTTCGACCCGATGCCGAACAGCCGGCCGTGGAAATACAGGTTGTCCCAGACGGTGAGCTGGCGGTCGAGGGTGTTCTGCTGGGAACGATCCCGCTTAGCTGTTTCGCCAACGCCGGATGGGCGCAACATCGACCCCCGCGAGGAATGCTCGCCCGGATGTCGGCACGACACGTGTGGTCAGCATCCCTGCCGTGGTGGTCTTGCCCGCGACGTAGGCATTCTGGGTGCGGCGGGTACGCCCCCGTGCGATCTCCGCGAGGGGGTCTGGCCTCGTTTGAAGGCGCTGTCGGCCTCCATCATGACCAAGTCCACGCGAACGAGCCGGGCAAGGGAGCGAGCACGGGGCGATGGGTCATCGGCGGCAACCTCGTCCGCGCTGCTGGCCAGCCGATCGGTGGATCAGGCTCGGCCGTCCGGTTCACGCGCGATTCAGCCGACGGTCCATGCGTTCAGGCGATGTGCGGCGTGGCCTGATTCCGCGAGGCTGAGGGCATGGCAGCAGTGATCGAGGTGCAGCATCTGCACAAGAGGTACGGGGACACCGTAGCGGTCCGCGATGTCTCCTTCACCGTGCACGAGGACGAGATCTTCGGGATCCTCGGCCCCAACGGCGCGGGCAAGACAACGACCGTGGAGTGTATCGAGGGCCTCCGGGAGCCGGACCGGGGCGAGATCAGCGTGCTCGGGCTCGATCCCCTCCGGGACCGGGCCGAGCTGACCCGGCAGCTCGGGGTGCAGCTGCAGGAAAAGCCGGCTGCCCGACCAGCTCCGGGTCGCCGAGGCGCTGGAACTCTACAGCTCCTTCTACCCGGCCCCGGCCGACTGGCGGGAACTGATGGAGGTGCTCGGCATCTCGGCCAAGGCCAGAACCCCCTTCCGCAAGCTCTCCGGCGGCCAGCAGCAGCGGCTGTCCATCGCGCTGGCGCTGGTCGGCAACCCGCGGGTGGCGGTGCTTGACGAGCTGACCACCGGCCTGGACCCGCAGGCCAGGCGCGACACCTGGGACCTGATCGAGGGCGTGCGCGAGCGCGGCGTCACGATCGTGCTCGTCACCCACTTCATGGAGGAGGCCGAGCGGCTGTGCGACCGGGTGGCGCTGATCGACGCGGGCCAGGTCGTGGCACTGGACACCCCCGCGGCGCTCGCCGACCGGGTCCAGTCCGGGCAGCGGATCCAGTTCCGCCCGTCCGTCCCGCTGGACGACGGGCTGCTGACCAGCCTGCCCGAGGTGACCAGCGTCATCCGCAGGGGCGATGTCGTGGTGGTGACCGGCACCAGCAAGGCGCTCAACGCGGTCATCTCCGTGCTGGCCCGCAACCAGATCGTGGCGGAGCAGCTGCGGGTGGAGCAGGCCAGCCTGGAGGACGCGTTCCTCGCGTTCACCGGCAGGCACTCGCGTGCCGGCGAAGACCCAGGCACTCAGGCACCAGAGAAGACCACGGGGAGATAACCATGACAGCCACCACCATGGCGGCGCCAGCCGTGCGCGGCGTTCGGCGATGACCCAGCTCATCATCACAGAGCTGAAGCTGTTCACCCGGGGGCGTGCGATCGTCGGCCTGCTGGTAGGCGCCGGGGTCCCGCTGCTCTTGTTGATAATCTTCGGCTCCATCCACTCCTTCAACACGCCGGTCAGGAAATACGGCGGCCTCACCACGCTCGACGTGTACGTGCCGATCCTGCTGGTCTTCGCAATGGCCCTGCTGTCGCTCGTGGCCATGCCGGCGACGCTGGCCGGCTACCGGGAGCTTGGGTACCTGCGCCGGCTGAAGACCACTCCGACCGGGCCGGTCCGGGTGCTGGTCGCCGAGCTCGCGGTCAAGCTGGTCGTCGCCGTGGTCATCGTGATCGTGCTGCTGGCCGTGGCCAGGGGCGGATACGGCGTGGCGGCGCCCCGTCAGGCCGGCGGGTTCATCGTGACCGGCGTGCTCGCCGCCGCCGCGCTGATGGCGGCCGGGCTCTTCATCTCCGCGGTGGCGCCCAACGCCGAGTTCGCCCGGAGCATCGGGGCGATCCTGTTCTTTCTGATGATGTTCTTCGCCGGGCTGTGGCTGCCGATTCCGGACATGCCGACGGTGCTGCAGCACATCAGCCACGCCACCCCGCTGGGCGCGGCGGTGCCAGCGCTGCAGAACGCGACCCAGGGGCAGTGGCCGGCCTGGCTGCAGCTGGTGACCATGGCGGGCTACGCGGTGGCGTTCGGGCTGGCCGCGGCCAGATTCTTCCGCTGGGAGTAGATTCCGAGGCGGAGGAGATCAGATGAGCAGTCTGGGATCCCGCTACCAGCTGGGAACGTGGCGGCGGGGAGCGCCGGTCCGGGCGACGGCCGCGCAGTTGGTCCTCCTCGTGGCCCTGGCCCCCTCCGCGCTGGGCGGGCGCTGGGGCTCGGCGGGGGCCAACCTGGTGCTGTGCCTGGCGGCCGCGGTGTGGACCCTGGCGGCGCTGCACCCGGACCTGCGGAAGCGTGCCCCGGTCATGGCGGTGTTCGTCGCCGGGGTGATCGCCATCTCGTTCGTGCTGGTGATCAGGGATCCGTGGTTCGGGTTCTACGCCTACGCCGGCTACAGCTATTCGATCGTGCTGCTGCCCTGGCCATGGCAGCTGTCCGGCGTGGCCGCCACCGCCTGGCCGCCAGCCTGGACGATCTCTACCTGTGTTGCGGCGAGGGGGGGCATTGCCATCCCCGCTGAGATCAAGACAGCGTGTTAATGATCTGCGAGCCCTTAACTTCGCGGCTTTGCTCGGCGCGGACGCGCCCACCGCGCCGTTGACCCTGGAGCCTCCGTCGGCCCTGCGGGCCTCACGGCGAGGGCCAGGCCAAAGGCCAGGCCCTATAGGCGCGGCGAGCCTACGCGAGCGGTCCTTCGTCAGCCTCGGTCGGCTGGCCATAGCCGGACACTGCGCCGCGCCGCGTCAAGGATCAGCTGTGCGTCGATGCCGACCCGTGTTTCGGCGATCCCGTACATCGGCCACTGGCACACGAACTCCAGCGGTCCTTTGGGCGGCAACGGCCACGCCCACCATCGCAAGAACTGAGAATGTGAAGTGCCGCCGCCGCCGTGCGGTCGCAGGATCGGCCCTGTCGGCTCCGACTCACCCCGTGGTCCACCGCTGACGGCCTTCCTGCCATCAGAAAACAGCAAACTGAAGAACGGGCGGGACAGCGGATCCGTACCCCTGCGCCTGAGCATCTCGGGCGTAGGGCCTTGGTCGAGGCCAGGGCCGTCCGGCCGGATGCACCGGGCCATGAAGATCTCGAACCCTTCGGTGTAGGCTGATATCCCGATGATCGCGATCGCGGCCCGCTCGGATCGGTCGAACTGCAAGGTGTCCATCGGCACCATGGCAGGGAACTCCGCCTCCGGCGGGTTCCATGGACGAGGCACCCGGCGTTGTAGTGTCGGCCGCGGGGGCGGTGGCTTGCGGAAGAAGCGCATGGCATAACCCTTGACCCGGCGTGCGCCTCCTGCAACTGAGCAGCGCCGGGGACTCTGCCGCCCATCGTTCATTTCATGCTCCACGTGCGGACCAGTCCCCCTCGGACAGATTCTTGCAGCTCGGCCCTCGACCACCGCCGGGTCCGCCACCATGCCAGGGTCCGGCACGGATACTTCCCGGCGGCGGCGGCGCCACCAGGAGATGTTCGCGTTCAGCGCGGTGCGGACCATCCAAGCCGCCGGTGCCGGATGCCTGTTGACGGTGCGCCACGATGCCGGACAGGCCGTCACTCGCGAACCGGAACCAGGTAACTTCTGACACGATCGAAGGCGCTGTACGGAGGATCATGGGCAAGGCAAGCAACCAGAAGAAGAAGCGGCGGCAAGGTACCGGGGTGTCGCGGGCGGACCTCGAAGGCCAGCGAGCCCTGGAGCAGCTGGCCCGGGCCGCGCAGAAACTCAGCGGCATGTTCGAGGCGAGGAGGGAGCACCTGGCGGCGGTCAGCCACTCCTGGTGGCGTGGGGCCGAGCCGGAGGCCGCGGAGGTGCCGGACTGGGCGGAGGGTTCGGCCGGGGACCGCTTTTTCGAAGACTCGCGGATGAAGAAGTATGCCGTGGCTCCGCGGCTCGCGACGGCGGAGATACCTTCGGCGGAGGCCTTCGCCGCTGACTCCGGACACTGGGATATCGCCGTCTCGGCCCTGATCCGTGCCGTGGTCCTGGATCGGGTCCTGGTTACCGATCCCCCGGTGACGAAGGTCATCCGGCTGCTCGGCCCGGCCGTCAATGCCGAAGTCCAGTACGCCGCATCGGGCGGTCGCGGAAGCCAGCCCATCGGCGGCGTCGAGGGAGGCTTTCCCGAGGACGACGGGCCCGTCTTCCTGCTGGGTGCCTGCTGCCTCGTGGATGCGACGTGGGCGGTCGTGGGCCTCGACCCGCTCCGGGACGTCCTGGATTATCTCGGGCCGCGCCTCGACGCTGCCCTCGCGGAGCTGAACTGCACGCTGAAACCCAGCGGCAAGATGCTGGCCGAGACACTCCTCCGGGCGGCGGCCGATTTCTACCGCCTCGACGAAGAACCCGCCGACGCCGAGACATTGCGGCAGCTTGGCGGCAAGTCCGAGGGCAACCCGCTCGACTGCCTGATCAGCGAAAAGGCGATAGAACCTGCGGACGCGCTGACCATCGGGCTCGTCGTGCTCGCGACGCTCGCGGACCTTTGCCGCACCGCGGAGGCGTCGGTCCTGGTGCCCCGCTAAATCACCTGCCGATCCGGCATTCCTGCGGAACCGCCTGACTCTGATAAAGCTCTCCGGTAACTCTAATCAACGGCAGCCGGCGCGTCCTGGCCGTGCTGACCTACCTCAACGCGTAAGGCCAGGCCGCGTGACCCGCAGACAAAAAGAAGTGTCGAAGTCCGGAATCCGGCTTGCCGGCGCCGTTGGGCCTACTCGTTCAGCTTACGCATCGGATACTAAGAGCTGTCGTTCAGCTTTGTGCATGACCGCCCAGGCGGCTGTGGGCCCGGCGATGACTACGGGCTTCTTCTCCTTCGATGAACCCGTCCGGGGCGAGCCTGGCCCTCGGCATGCCCGCATTCTGTCTCCTGAGTCCAGTGCCGTGCGAGCCCAGTCCATCGCCGGAATGGCGGTCCGGGCGGCAAATCAGTGGCGCCAGCCGCGCGAAGGTGGTCTGATCGGGCGCGTGACGGGCACTCTCGCAGCGATCGGGCCGGAACTGCATGCCAAGCTCCCCGATTGCGGATCGTCGGGACTGGGCTGGGCCTGATCAACGGCCGGCATGCGACAATGAATGCCGTGACCCGCGTTGTTCATGTGCCCTACGCCGTCGAGCAAGACGAAGACGGCGTTTGGTGCGCCTCTGCCCAGCTCCGTCCCGGCGTCGGCGCGGTCGGCGACGGGCCAACCCAGGAAGCCGCGATCGCTGACCTGCGTGAGGCCCTAGAGGTCCTGCTCGCCGAGACCGGCCCGCCGGACGAACTGACACTGACCCTCAACGTCGCCTGATGCCTGGTGCCATCCCGGCAGTACCGGGGGCGAAGGTGGTCAAGGCCCTTGAGCGTGCCGGATTCACGGTCACGAGAGTCAGCGGCAGCCATCACGTAAGTCCGCATAAGCGGACGATCTTGTCGTCTTGTGCCCCACCCGGGAACGTGCCGGGCAGGCCCTCGCGGCGCTGGCGGAGATCCTGGCCGGGCTGGGCCTTGCCCTGGCACCGGCCAAGACGTCACTGGTTGATCTGCGGGAGCCCAAGGCTGGCTTTGATTTCCTGGGATTCCACCATCGCCGGGTGGAAAGCTTTACCCGCAAGGGCAGGTACTTCTGCGCCCGGTGGCCCTCCGACCGCGCGGTCGCCAGGGCCAAGGACAGGATCCGCGCGCACACCGCCCGGCGCCTGCTCCGGCTGCCGGTCGAGGATGTCGTGTCTCACCTGAACCTGTTCCTGGCCGGGTGGCGTGGCTACTTCCGGCACGGGAACTCCACGACGGTGTTCCACGACCCCGGCCGGTTCTCCGAGGAACGGCTTGCCCGGTTCATCTCCGGCAAGCACGGGCGTCACGGGCGGGGCTACGGCCTGCGGGTCCTGATCGGGCACGACTACCTGGGGTGTCATTTGCCAGGAGCAAACCAGGCGAGATGACTGGCTCCTCCGCCGGCCGATCTGCTCCAGCTTGCGGCGCCGTTTCGCGGACAGCCTTATCACGACTGCCCGGGCACGTCCGCTCATATCAAAGTCTCCTTCCGCGTCACACTGATCGCGGAACAATGCCGCCATAACAGGACGGAACAGCGGATATTCGCCTCGTCGGCGTGTCGCGCACCGGCCCCGGCGCCGCGGCCAGCGCAGCCAGGCGACACTAGAGGACATGCCTGTACGGTCCAAGCGTCTCAAGGACCTGATCGAGGGCACCGTCGACCACCACGCCTCGCTCACCTGCCCGGACCTGCAGGAAGTCACCATCCGATGGCGCGGCTCGTTCGGCTACCTGACCGCCTGGGCCGGCGAGGGCGACGACAACGACGAGCAGATCCCCCTATGCCGGTGCGAGCATATCGGCGGCTCGCGAGTGGCTTCGATGTCACGATCGGTGATTCCGCGGCGCCTGTGAGCCATCCGCCTGGGCGACTCGCGGCCAGGCGGATGTGTACCGGATGGCAGGGCGCCCCGGAGCTGGGCCAGCCGAGGCCCCAGCAAACGACGAGAAACTCACGGTAAAACGGCCACGCTAGTCACGCCAAGTCATCGCCCCATCCCTTACACAACCACATCGACCAGCCCGACAGCCGCCCTGCCGAATCGGTGTGCCTGTTCGGGCCTGACCGTGGCGCAGGTGTTCAGCACAGATCAGCTAACTCGGGACGGGGCCGAGGTGTGACGGGGCTGCGGGTCCAACGCCTCGCGGTGACAGCCGATGGCGGCCGGGTGGCCATCGGACACCCTCGCCCGCATCGAACGAGGGCATCAGGGTGCGTCGGCGGATTTGGGTGCTGGGACAGCGGATATGGAGGCTGGCGGAGCGGGCGGGCGGCGCGCGGCAGCGGGGAGCGTGAGGATCACGGTGCGGCCGCCGCTACGGGTCTCCTCGCAGCGGAGTGTGTCGCCCATCGCTTCGATGAGGTCGCGGGCCAGCCTGAGTGCAAGGCCGTTGGTGCCATCGCCCTGTTGCGGGGCAGGCCCCTGGTCGGCGATGCGGATCTCCACGTGGCGTGCCAGGCGGCGGCGGTGAGGACGGGCGGGACGTCAGCAGGGCTGCGATGCAGGGCGTCGGCTATCAGGCTGGTCAGGATGCGGGTGAGGAGCTCCGCGTCGGTGATCACATCGGGCAGGTCGTCGGGCGTACTGAGGGTGATGTGGTGGCCACCCGGGCCCAGGTCGTCGAGGGCCGCGGCGATAACGTCGTCAAGATCGACTGGCCGGAGATAGGTCTCCAGCGCCCCGGCGTGCAGCCGGCTGAGATCGCTGAGGTCGGTGACGAGCCTGCCGATGCGGTCCACCGCGCGGCGCGCAGCGGCGACCAGAGCGGCGCGATCGTCCGGTGTGGCAGCGGCCCCGTTATCGGCCAGGCCTGCCAGGGCCGCCTGGGCCGCGGCGAGCTGTTCGCGTGCGTGCTGACTGGTGGCGGCGAAAAGGGCGGAGCGGGAACGGAGGTCAGCCTCGTGCTCGGCGGCGTGGGCGTCCTGCTCGTCCTGGCGGCGGCAGGTAATGCCGGCCACCATCGGGACCGCGCAAGCGGACAGAACCCTCGTGTCATCTGCGCCAAGCACGCGTCCCCGCCCGGCCAGCGTGAAGGTCTCGCTGACCGGGAGCTCCACGTCGGCTCCGAGACCTTCTGGCGGCCGTTCGCCTGCGCTGGCCACGATGTAGCGGCACGGGCCTGCGTCATCGTGCCGCCGTTCCAGCAGGCTGACCGCGGCCAGGCCGAACATCTCGCGTATCTCCTCAAGGAGGGCGGGCAGGTCGCCGCGCCCGCGCAGCACACTGGCCGCGAGCCGGGTGAGCGCTGCCGCCTCCGCGCTCGCCCGCGCGGCCCGCCCACGGCGCGAGCGAAGCGCAGCCGGGAGCCATGCGAGCGCTGGCTTGCGCCGGCTTGAACCGTTGCGGCTGACGAGGTGCACGTCGATGTGCTCGGCCCGGCGCGCGAGCCTCGTCGGGGTGCTCTTGCCCGCGAGCAGGGTGAGGAGCCGGCCACGGCGGCTCGCACCGAGAACCATCTGGGTGGCATTCTCGGCAGAGGCGAACTGCAGCAGCGTGTCGGCCACGTCGTCACCGGGCAGCTGCTGAAAGCTGCCGCCGAGCAAAGCCACAAGCGCCCGCTGGGCATCCAGCGTCTTGGCATCGACGGCCGTCAAGCCGTCGTCGCAAGACACGTGCACGGCGAGCAGGTCGCTGCCGGGGGTGCGGGCGGCGATCCTGGCGGCACGCCGGATGATGGCCTCATCGTCCCTCTCGCCAGCGATACCAACGACAATTCGCTCCCTGGTCTCCCATGGTGCGGCGATGCCGTGCTCGGCACGGTACCGCTGCAGGCCCTCCTCCACCCGGTCGGCCAGCCAGAGCAGGGCGAGCTCACGCAGTGCGGTGAGGTTCCCTGGCCGGAAGTAATGAGTGAGCGCGGCCTCGATCCGGTCCAGCGGGTAGACATTGCCATGCACCATCCGCCGCCGCAGCGCCTCGGGGGTCATGTCGACCAGCTCGATCTGGTCAGCGCGGCGCGCTATCTCATCGGGCAGGGTCTCGTGCTGCTCCACGCCGGTGACCTGTTTCGCCACGTCGCTGAGCGACTCGAGGTGCTGGATGTTCAGGGTGGTGATGACGTCGATGCCCGCGTCGAGCAATTCATCGACGTCCTGCCACCGCTTGCGGTTCCTGCAGCCGGGCACGTTGGTGTGGGCGAGCTCGTCCACCAGCGCGATCTGGGGGTGGCGAGCGAGCACCGCGTCTAGGTCCATCTCGGTGAAGGCCGCACCGCGGTAGCTCATCGAGCGCCGCGGTACCAGCTCCAGTCCCTCGGCCATCGCCGCAGTCAGCCGACGGCCGTGAGCCTCGAGGAGCGCGACGACCACGTCCGTGCCGCGTGACCTGCGCCGCTGGCCTTCGGCGAGCATTGCGTAGGTCTTCCCGACGCCGGGCGCGGCGCCGAGATAAACGCGGAGCTGTCCCCTTGCCACAGCTGTGACGCTCCTCGCACCATGGGGCGTCGGACCAGGGGAATTCCTCCCTGCTAAACGGGCCGAACGGCACCCGGTACGGCTCTCAGTCCGAGAGCTACGCCAGGGGCTTGACGACTATCTGGACTACCGGCGCGGTGAACACCCGGTCGTGACGGTCAACACGGACAAGACCAAAATCCGGCAATTCCTGGACTGGCTGGAGGGCAGTGACGATCACGATGAGGGAAGGAACGGATGAGCAAGATTCAGACGATTGAACTGGCCGACGGCACCCGGCGGTACCGGTTCACCGCCGACGTCGGCAAGTACCCCGACGGCCGAAGGCGGCAGCAGCGGTTCACGTTCACCTGGCCGTGGCCGACGCTGACCGGCTGGCCGCGGCGTGGCGGCTCTCAGCGTATGGGCTGCGGCGCTGCGCTCGTCGGCATATGCCATTGTCCCGCACACTTGAAAGCTAAAGAGAGAGATACGCGCGTCGCGACAATTGCGGACTGCTGCCCGGCGCCGGGTGGGCGCCGGGCAGGAGTGCCGGCCGCTTACAGGAGTGCCGGCCGCTTACTAGTATCGCCTCGTTACTTCTGCAGGATGTAGCTACCCGGCGCGGGATCGAGCGGCGGGTGCTTGGCGCTGCCCAGCTCGCTGGGGGCGTCCTGCATGTCCCCGCTGCGGCTCTGCAGCCAGGTGGTGTAGTCCGGCCACCAGCTGCCCTGGACCGTCTCGGCCTGGGCCAGCCAGTCGCGGTGATCGGGCGGGTTGCCGGGCGCGAGCCGGTAGGTCGCCTTCGGGTTCGATGGCGGGTTGACCATGGCAGCCACATGCCCGCTCGTGGACAGCACGAACCGGACGTTGCCGCCGAGCAGCTGAGTGCTCCGATACGCCGATGGCCAGGGCACGATGTGATCATCGATGCCTGCCACGACGTAGCTGTCGACGTCGACCTTGGACAGATCGACGGGGGATCCCAGCATGCTGGCCGCACCCGGCCTGGTCAGCGCGTTGGCCATGGCAATCTCGATGAAATTGCGGTGCAGTCCCGCGGGCATCCGCGTGGTGTCGGCGTTCCAGTGGAGGATGTCGAACGGCGGCGGGGTCTTGCCCTGCAGGTAGTTGTTGACCCAGTAGTTCCAGATCAGGTCATCGGGCCGGAGCCAGGCGAACACCTCGGCGAGCGTGCGCCCGTCCATGTAGCCGCGGGTGCGGGAGGCGAAGATGGACACGGCGGCGGTGCCCTGGTCCATCAGTGCGACTGTCGTGCCCGCATTCGACTGGTCCAGTACCGCTACGCCCAAGCTCAGGCTGCTGACCTGATCGAGTTGCCCGGTCGCGCTCAGATGCGCGCAGACCATCGATGAGAGAATGCCGCCGGCGCACAGACCCATGAGGTTCACCTTGGGGGCCTTGGTGATCTCCTGTATTGCCCTGAGCGCCTCCGTGACCGCAAGACCGTAGGTGTCCAGATCCCAGTGGCTGTGCCTCTTCTCGGGATTGCGCCAGGAAACCACGAATACCTGATATCCCTGCGCCACGAAGAATTCGAGCATGCTGCGGCCGGGCGCAAGATCGGTGATGTAGTACTTGTTGATCATCGGCGGGATCATCAGCAGCGGGAACTGGTGCACGGTTTCTGTGGTCGGCTTGTACTGAATGAGCTCGAAGACCTCCGTGCGGGCCACCACCGCTCCCGGCGTGCAGGCGAGATCCTTGCCGACCTCGAATGCACCGGGTTCCACCATCGTCGGAACGCGCGGGGCAGAAGACATATCCGAGACCAGCGCGCGGATGCCCCGGACGGCGCTCATGCCGCCGGTGTCGATGAACGCTTTCCATGCGGCCGGGCTGAGCAGCGGGTAGTTGCTCGGCGCGGATGCGGCGATGAGATTGGTCAGTATGAACTTCAGGCGCTCGTTGCCCCGCCAGTCCAATTCGGCGTCAGCGAGCAGCTCCTCGGCGGTTTGCCCGACCGCCAGATATGTCTGGACCGTCCGCTTCAGCAGCGGGTTCTTGCTCCACGCGGGATCGGCAAACCGGCGGTCGCGGCGCTGCGGAGCGATCGCCGAACTGCCTGTGGCAATGCTGGCGAGATCCGTGGCCAGCTTACCGGCCCGCTGGGCCACCATCCCGGGACGGCGGGTCAGGTTGACTGCGTAGCGCACGAGGCTGGTATCCGGCTGGAGCCGGCGCAACGAGCCAAGGGCCTCGTCCAGCATGAAGAAATCCAGCGCCCCGGCCGCATCCAGCTCGCCGGCTGCGTCAGTAGCACCGGTGACGTCAAACTCTGCTGACTCGGGTGAGGTGCCCGTCTTCTTAGTGGGCGCCTGGGGAGAGGTTTCAGCCGCCACGGTAATCACGTCCTTCTTCTGGCCACAATGTGGCGATAGCCATGCTCTGGGGCAATAGCCATACTCTCGGCCATCGAAGGCGGCGGCCGGAGCCGACCACTGTTCCGTCATTTAGCAGACCACTGCTTTCTGAAAGCCTGTAGGGTCGGCCTGCCTCACAGGGCAGGACGTTCGTCCTGACGACCCGGCTGTCCGCTCTGTTTGTGGCATCAGTGTTCAGCCCGACAGGGCCTCGGTGACCAGCGCTTGCCAGGTTTGCGGGCCGACGATCCCGTTCACCAGGAAGCCATCCACCTCATGTGACATGGCCTGCTGGAAGGCCTTCACCGCGGCCACCGTCTGGGGCCCGTAGATGCCGTCAACGTTGAGGGTGTTGGCCGTTCCGGAGATTCCGGAAGTTGACCTGATCTTGGACGGCCCGGACGGCAGCCGGGCGCGGAACACTTTCCCGGCATGGCTGGCCGGAGGGCTTCCGGGAGCCTCTCGTCTGGACCTTTGGCCCTGTTTCGCCGGAAGCACCGGCGGTGATTGTCGTGGCATCGAGGCGGAGGAGGGATGGCGATGCGCGCGGTTACAGGCGATGAGCTGCTGGTCAGGGGCCGGCACGTGGGTGACGTGGACCGCGAGGGCGTGATCGTGGAGGTCCACGGAGAAGACGGCGCGGCGCCGTATCTGGTCCGGTGGAAGGACGGTCACGAGAGCGTGTTCATGCCGTCCTCCGGCACGCTGGTACAGCACCGTTCCGCCGGGCAGCAGGCGAGCTGAGCGCGGACCGGGACGAACGATCATGCCCTGCGGCGCGGATCCCGCGGCGCCGCGGACAGGGGGCTGCGTGATGATCAGCTACACGGATGTGGAAAAGCTGCTGGCAGTGCACAGCGAGGATCCGCCAGTGCTGTCGATTTACCTGGAGGTGCCGCTGGCGGGTGGTCGGCGTGGACGTAGCCGTGACCAGCCATCCTGACCGTCGCGGGATGCCGGGACTTTTGGCCCCGTGAACCAGGCCGTTCCGGCAAGCCCCGGCAGCGGGGCGAGCGCGGTAGCGGCGTAAAGGAGGGGCGTCATGACGGGCGGGCTGCTCACTGACCTGTATGAGCTGAATATGGCCGCAAGCTATCTGCGGCGGGGGATGACGGGTCCGGCGACGTTCAGCCTGTTCGTCCGGCGGCTTCCGGCTGACCGGGGTTTCCTGGTGGCCGCGGGCCTGGAGGATTGTCTCCAGTTCCTTGAGGATTTCTCGTTCACCCCGCAGGACCTGGATTACCTGCGCCGCACCCAGGAATACGGCGAGGATACGCTGCGCGCCTTCGCGGGCCTGCGGTTTACCGGGGAGGTGCGGGCGGTACCGGAGGGACGCGTGGTGTTCGCCGGCGAACCTCTGCTGGAGGTGACCGCGCTGATCGCCGAAGCGCAGCTGGCCGAGACGGTGCTGCTCAACCACGTGACGTTCCAGACCAGCGTGGCCACCAAGGCGGCGCGGTGTGTGCTGGCCGCCGGCGGCGCGGAGCTTGTCGACTTCGCGTTCCGCCGTACCCAGGGCATCGGCGCGGGCCTTTCGGTGGCCCGCGCGTCAGCGATCGCCGGCTTCGCGGCCACCAGCAACGTCGAGGCGGCGCGCCGGTTCGGGCTGACCGCCGCGGGCACGATGGCGCATTCCTTCATCGAGGCATACGGCGATGAGGAGGAAGCGTTCACCGCCTTCGCCGGGGACTTCCCCGGTAAGACGACCTTCCTGGTCGACACCTATGACACCGAGCGCGGGGTGCGCGCGGCTATACGGGTGGCGCGGCGGCTGCGGCTGCCGGGGCCGGTGGGGGTGCGGCTGGACTCCGGCGACCTCACCCGGCTGGCGCGGTCCGCACGCCGGCTGCTTGATGCGGCGGGACTGCCCGGCGCGCGGATCTTTGCCAGCGGAGGCCTCGACGAATACGCGATCGCCGGCCTGGTCGCGGACCAGGCGCCGATCGATGCCTATGGCGTGGGAACCAAGATGGGCGTCTCGGCTGATGCGCCGTCCCTGGACAGTGCCTACAAGCTGGTCGCCTACGCGGGCAGGCCGGTGATGAAGCTGTCGCCGGGGAAGATCACCGCGCCGGGCGCCAAGCAGGTCTACCGCGGTCCCGGCGGTGATGTCCTCGCGCTGCGGGAGGAGCCCTCGCGGCCCGGCCACGAAGCCCTTCTTGTTCCGGTCATGCGGGCCGGCCAGCGCCTGAGCGGCCCCGAACCGCTGACCGAAGCCCAGCAGCGGTGCCGCGCCGATCTGGCCTGGCTGCCGCCAGCCGCGCGGGCACTGCGGGGTCCCGTACCGGTGCCGGTCCAGATCAGCGGGCAGCTTGAAAGCCTGCAGGACCGGCTCACACAAGAGCTGACACGGTAAGCCTTAGCGCTTAGCGCCGGCGGTGAGCGCCGAGCCGTTGAGCCCTGACCGAGCCGTTGAGCCCTCGACCTGGCGGGACGAAGGTCCGGGCGAAAGCGAGCCGCCCGTTCGGCACAGTAAGAATCCGGATGCGCAATACCGGCGGTTCCGGCGTACCGCACCGCCCTGCGCTGCAGCACGACCCCCGATGCGATCTGGACCTCCGTGTCCATGGGATAGCGGGAGCCGCCGGGAGCCCGGGCAAACCGGCAGAGGCGACGGTGGATGCACGGAGGTGACCATCGTCCCTGGTGCGCTGCCGCGGCTGGGAGAAGTCTGGTTTACCGGAGGGGGCTGACCGGGAGGAGGGGCGCCATGCGTTTCGCTGATCGCGCCGATGCGGGACGGCAGCTGGCGGCGAGGCTGCAGCATCTGCGCGGGCAGCGGGTTGTGGTGCTTGGCCTGCCGCGGGGCGGCGTCCCGGTGGCTTTTGAGGTTGCCCGGGCGCTCGGCGTGCCGCTGGATGTGATCGTGGTGCGCAAGCTCGGGGTGCCGTTCCAGCCTGAGCTGGGCATGGGGGCCATCGGTGAGGACGGGGTGCGTGTTCTGAACCAGGAGATCATCCAGTGGGGCGGGATCTCCGCGGATGAGCTGGCTGCGGTGGAGGCACGGGAACGCCGTGAGCTGGAGCGCCGCGCGTTTCGCTACCGGCGTGGCCGGCCACGTCAGCCGCTGGGCGGCTGTGTCGCGGTGGTGGTCGACGACGGGATCGCGACCGGGTCGACGGCGCGGGCCGCCTGCCAGGTCGCCCGGGCGCAGGGCGCGGCCCGGGTGGTGCTGGCCGTTCCGGTGGCGCCGCCGGGGTGGCGGGCGCGCATGGGGCACGACGCCGACGAACTGGTCTGCGTGCAAACCCCGCGATCGTTCTCGGCCATCGGGCAGTTCTACGCTGACTTCGCCCAGACGGCCGACGATGAAGTGACCGCCTGCCTGGAGCGCGCCGCCACGCCGGTGTCGCTGCCTGGCCCCGGCGCAGCGCCGGTGCCGGTGCCTGGCCCCGGCGCCGCGCCGGTGGGTGACCCGCCTGACTGGGACGAAGACGTCGAGGTCAGCGCTGGGGCGGTTCGCCTCGCCGGGCAGCTGGCCGTGCCGGACCAGGCGAGCGGGATTGTCGTGTTCGCGCATGGCAGCGGCAGCAGCCGGCACAGCCCCCGTAACCGCTACGTGGCTGCCGTGCTGAACCAGGCAGCCCTGGGCACGCTGCTGTTTGACCTGCTCACCCCCGATGAGGAGGCTTACCGGGCGAACGTGTTCGACATCGGGCTTCTTGCCCGCCGGCTCACCGGCGTCACTAGGTGGCTGCGTGCCCAGCCTGCCACCGCGGGCCTGCCCGTCGGTTACTTCGGTGCCAGCACCGGCGCCGCCGCGGCGCTCTGGGCCGCCGCTGAACCCGGCTCCGGCATTGCAGCTGTGGTGTCCCGCGGCGGCCGGCCCGACCTGGCCAGCCCGCGCCTCGGGTCGGTCAGGGCTCCCACTCTGCTTATCGTCGGCGGGCACGACGATGTCGTGCTCGGCCTCAACCGGCAGGCTCAGGCCGGGCTGCGCTGCGAGAACGACCTGGCCGTGGTGCCCGGCGCGACGCACCTGTTCGAGGAGCCAGGCACTCTCACGGCCGCCGCTGAGCTGGCCCGTGACTGGTTCGCCGGGCATCTCGTCGCCGGCCCGCACCCGGTCACCGGGCATGGCGGCCCCGATCCACCGCGACGGCGGACCGGCTGAAATCAGCGCGCATGACCGCTGGCTGGGGGAGGAGGGGTGCGCCGTGGGGCTGATGGCTGATCCGGGAGCCGAAGCGGTGACTGGCCCGCGAGTCTCCTGGGAACCCCTACAGCGTGTCCCTCGGCCAGCATCTGGCAGGCTTGAAGCAGCGCCTCCGGCGAGAACACCGGGCTCGCCCGCACGTGGACCTCGGTGATGCTCGTCCCGAGGCTGGGATCGCGGGTCAGGGGCGCTACGAGCGCGCTGATCGCATGGTAGTCGCGCAGAATGCTCCTCCTGGTCCCCGGGGCAGGGTGTCCTCCGGCCCGTGGCCGGCCCCTCCGGCAGCCCTTCTCCGGAATCCTCCGACGTCCAGCGCTGGACCTGCTCCAGGACGCGCCGGCCGAGCGGCGCTACCGCCGCAGCCACGGGCTCGCTCAGCGGCGCGCCGAACATCAGCGGCCCGGCGACCTCGACGGCGAGCACTCGCGTCCGGTCAGGGAAGCCCATGCCGAGCCGCCTGGCGACCGCGGCCAGCTCCGGTATGCCGGCCTGGTGCAGGCTGGGTGCCGTCGCCCGGCCCAGATCGACCAGCCCACCCTCGACGATCGTGCCGACCGGGCTGCGTCCGGTGCGGATCGAGTCGGCGACCACCGCGCGGTCATACCCGGCGAAGACCTCGAGCAGCGCCAGGCCCGAAGCGGCGCTCTCCACGACGTCTGCGCCCTTGGCCAGCTCCCCGCGCAGCGCCCGCACCGCGAGCACGCCGATGGCGTCGTCTCCCGCGTACTCGTTGCCGAGGCCGAGGACGAGCGTTCGCACGGTCAGTCCCGCCGGATCTCACGCAGGAGCGCGCCGCCCACGTCCCTGACCTCGACGATCAGCGGCATGTGGCCAGGCAGGCTGTGCGTGGAGCAGCCCATGCACGGGTCGTAGGCGCGGAACGCCATCTCGACCTGGTTCAGCAGCCCGTCGTCGACCTGGCCGTTCCTGATCAGCGCGTGCGCCGCCTTGTCGACGCACAGCGCGATCCTCGCGGCGTTGTTCTGGGTGGCGACGATCATGTTCGCGGCCGTGATGAGCCCGCGCTCGTCCGTCTGGTAGTGGTGGAAGAGGGTCCCCCGCGGGGCCTCCACGACGCCGACGCCCTCGCGCGGGGCGGCGGTCGGCAGCGTGCGCACCTGCGGGTCGGTGATCTCCGGGTCGGCGGCAAGTTCGGCCATCCGCTCCGCCGCGTACACGAGCTCGATGATCCTGGCCCAGTGGTTGGCGAGCGTGTGGTGGACGGGCTTGGGGCCCAGGGTCGTGACGAACTCCTCGTAGGCTTCCTGCGCGCGGGGGTCGCCATGCCGTCGGCGGCGTTCAGCCGGGCCAGCGGCGCGACGCTGTAGACGCCGCTGCCGGCCCCGTCGGCGAACCCGTTCCAGCCGATATCCTTCAGGAAACAGAACTTCATGTACGTCCACGGCTCGACGTGCTCGGCGACATGACTCGAGGTAGTCCCTCCCGTCGAAGGTGAGCAGCTCCTTGCCCTCCGGGCCGACGACCCTGAGCGTGCCGTCGTAGAAGGTGACCTTGTTCGCTTCGTCGACGAGGCCCATGTAGTAGGTGCGGTGCGTGTAGGCCTCGGAGGTGACGAGCTCGACGTAGCCGGGGTTGCCGAGCACGGTCTTGCGGAACGCGCCGAGGGCGAACTGGCTGAACTCGATGGCGCGGGCCGCCGCGGCGGCCGCCTTCTGCTGGACCTCGCTGCTCAGAGCGCGCGACACGCCCCCGGGAAGCCCGAAGACGGGATGGATTGCCTTGCCCGCTACCGCGGCAACCAGGTCGCGGAGTTGCTTGCGGACGCCGATCACCTCCTTGCCTATCTCGAGGCCCACGGCGTCGATGACGCCGAGGATGTTCCGCTTCTGCCGCGGCGCATCCGGGCCGACGATGAAGTCGGGCCCGCCCAGGAAGAAGAAATGCAGCGCGTGGTCTTCGACCATGAAGGCGCTGTAGAGGAGCTCGCGGATCTTCCGGCCGGCGGGCGGCGGGTCCACCTGGTAGAGGTCGTCGAGGGCCTTCGTCGCGGCCATGTGGTGGGCCATGGGGCAGACGCCGCAGATGCGCGAGGTGATCTGCGGCATGTCCTCGGCGGGCCGTCCCTGGACGAACTTCTCGAAGCCGCGCAGCTCCGGGATCTGGAGGTAGGCCCGGTCGACACCGCCGTCGGCACCGAGGAAGATGTGTATCCTCCCGTGTCCCTCGAGCCGCGTCAAGGGGTCGATAAGGATCTCGCGGCTCATGGCGCGACCTCTTCCTTGTGCTGTCTCGTCTTCGGCCGCACCCGACGGTGCAGCAGCGAAGCCGGCAGGCTGTAGCGGTAGAACATACCGACCGGGTCGGCGATCTCGGCGACGCGAGTGGCGATCTCGTCCTCGCCGTTCGCGTCGAGGAGGGATGCGATGGCGGACAGCGCCTTCGCCCCGTAGTCGATGACACTGCTCGTGGGCCCCATGCAGCCGGTGCAGGGCATGTTCCCGCCGGTGCAGGCGGCGGCGCAGCCCGCGCGGGTAGCGGGGCCGAGGCAGATCAAGCCCTGCGCGAGCAGGCAGAGCTCCGGATCGATGAGCGTCTGGTGCGGCCGCCGGAACGCCTGCACAAGGAGCTTGTCCGGCTTCGTCGCGGCACGCGGGCACTCGGAGCAGAGTGCCACGTCGGGCGCGAGCACGGCTCCCTTCCCGGGCAGCTTCCCCTCGACGAGCGCCGTGACGGCCGAGGCGATCAGGCCCGTGGGCGGCGGGCAGCCGGGTAGGTAGTAGTCGACGTCGATGACCTGGTCGAGCGTGCGCACGGAGGTGTCGAAGGTCGGCAATGTCAGGTCTCCCTCGGCGACGCGGCATTCCTGCGCGGGCAGCGTCCCTTCGTCGTTCTGCACGCTCGGCGCCTCGTGGTAGA
>CAWEFP010000004.1:0-84324 GCA_963808295.1 uncultured Actinomycetes bacterium
CGCCTGGCCGACCCGGCGCCCGGCGGCCCCCGTCACCAGGTCCCGCGGGGAGAAAAACGCCGGGGGTCTCCGACGTCAGGCGGCAGAAGCGCGATACTGTTTCCACGACACGCTGTAGAAGGACGTTGAGCACCGGCTCGCTGAGCCGGGGACACCCCGCCCGGAAGGCATTCCGTTGACTCCCATCCGCCCCGCTCCGCGCAGCGGACGCGCAGGCAGACCGCGCCGCTGGGTGCCGCGCGCGGCCGCCCTGGCCGTGGTGCTGGTCGCGCTGACCGGCTGCACGAATGACACGTTCACGCGTCTGGGCTTCCCGGACCCCATTACCAAGCAGGGCCAGGTCACGCTGCATCTCTGGCAGGGATCATGGATCGCCGGCCTGGCCGTCGCGTGCGTGGTGTGGGGGCTGATCCTGTGGGCGGTGATCTTCCACCGCAAGCGGAGCGACCGGCTTCCCCCGCAGGTCCGGTACAACCTGCCGATCGAGATCCTGTACACCGCACTGCCGTTCGTGCTCATCGCGGTGCTCTTCTACTACACGGCCAAGGACGAGAACTACATCGACAAGCTGTCCTCCAGCCCCGACGTGACGGTCAACGTCGTCGGGTACCAGTGGAGCTGGCAGTTCCAGTACCCGCAGTACAACGTGACCGACAATGGCGTGATGTACCCGGGGCCGCTGCCGCTGCTGGAGCTGCCGACCGGCGAGACGGTGCGGTTCAACCTCACCTCGTCCGACGTGATCCACTCGTTCTGGATGCCGGAGTTCCTGTTCAAGCGGGACGTCATCCCCGGCCACCCGAACCACTTCGAGGTGACGCTGACGAAGACCGGGACGTACATTGGCCACTGCAGTGAACTGTGCGGGCTCTACCACAGCCGCATGCTGTTCAGGCTGAAGGTGGTAACCCCGGACCAGTTCCGGCAGTGGATCTCATCGCGGCAGGCGGCCTCGAATTCGTCATCCGGCGGGCAGCCCGCGGCGAAGACGGCATCCAGGAGTGGTGTTCAGTGAGCACGATCGAACAGCAGCCGGCTACCGGCACGCCGATCATCCCGCGGCAGCACAGCGACCGTAAGGGCAAGGTGCTGGCGGGCTGGGCGTCGTCGACGGACCACAAGGTCATCGGGTACATGTACCTGATCACCTCGTTCGCCTTCTTCATCATCGCCGGGCTGATGGCCATCGTCATCCGGCTGCAGCTCTTCGAGCCCGCGAACAAGATCGTCTCGGACCAGGTGTACAACGAGCTGTTCACCATTCACGGCACGATCATGCTGCTGCTGTTCGCGACCCCGCTGTTCATCGGGTTCGCGAACGTGGTCATGCCGCTGCAGATCGGCGCGCCGGACGTGGCGTTCCCCCGGATGAACCTGCTCAGCTACTACTTCTTCCTGTTCGGCGGGCTGATCCTGATGGCCAGCTTCCTGGCCCCGGGGGGTGCCGCCGCCTTCGGCTGGTACGCCTACTCGCCGCTGACCAGCTCGGTGTACTCGCCGGGCATCGGCGCGGACATGTGGGTCATGGGCCTCACGCTGTCCGGGCTGGGGACCATCCTCGGCGGCGTGAACTTCATCACCACGATCTTCTGCATGCGCGCGCCCGGCATGACGATGTTCCGGATGCCGATCTTCACCTGGAACACCCTGCTCACCAGCATGCTGATCCTGCTCGCGTTCCCGGCGCTGGCCGCGGCGCTGCTCGTGCTGGAGATCGACCGGCGGCTCGGCTCGCACGTCTTCGACGCCGCGACCGGCGGCGCCCTGCTGTGGCAGAACATGTTCTGGTTCTTCGGCCACCCGGAGGTCTACATCCTCGCGCTGCCGTTCTTCGGCATCGCGACCGAGATCCTGCCGGTGTTCAGCCGCAAGCCGCTGTTCGGGTACAAGGGCCTGATCGCCGCGACGGTCTCGATCGCCGGCCTGTCGATGACGGTGTGGGCGCACCACATGTTCACCACCGGCGGGGTGCTGCTGCCGTTCTTCTCGTTCATGACGTTCCTGATCGCGGTCCCGACCGGGGTGAAGTTCTTCAACTGGGCGGGCACGATGTGGCGCGGCCAGCTCACGTTCGAGCCGCCGATGCTGTTCACGATCGGCTTCCTCGTCATCTTCCTGTTCGGCGGCATCACCGGCATCATCCTCGCCTCGCCGCCGCTGAACTTCGCGGTCAGCGACTCCTACTTCGTGGTCGCGCACTTCCATTACGTGCTGGCCGGCACCGTGCTGTTCGAGATGTTCGCGGGCTTCTACTTCTGGTGGCCGAAGATGACCGGCAAGAAGCTCGACGACCGGATCGGCAAGATGCAGTTCTGGCTGATGTTCATCGGGTTCCACATGACGTTCCTGGTGCAGCACTGGATCGGCGTCGAGGGCATGCCGCGGCGGATCGCCAACTACCCGGACCTGCCCGGCAACGTCACCACGCTGAACCAGATCTCCTCGATCGGGTCCTGGGTGCTGACCCTGTCGATCCTGGTCTTCTTCTACAACGTCTACAAGACGTGGCGGTACGGCGAGAAGGTCAACGTCGAGGACCCGTGGGGCTTCGCCAGCTCGCTCGAGTGGGCCACGTCCTGCCCGCCGCCGCGGCACAACTTCTACCGGATCCCGCGCATCCGGTCCGAGCGCCCCGCGTTCGAGCTGCATTACCCGCACATCAAGTCGGGCATGGCCTCCCGGTCACTCAGCCAGACGATGACGCCGCCGGCCGAGTCGATCTCGGCCCCGCCCGCCCACGAGTAACGGAAGACTGAGCTGACCATGTGTGGCACGGTGAGGGTGAGGTTCGCATGAAGGTCGAAGGCTGGCTGTTCCTGGGCTGCGCGGCGTTCTTCGGCGGCACGGACGTCGTCTACTGGTACTACTCGAAGGACCCCACCGGCACCGCGGCGCTCGCATTCGCGGTGGGGCTGGCCATCCTGGCCGGGTTCTACGTCCTGTTCACGGGCCGGCGGCTGCCGGAGCGCCCCGAGGATAACCCGCAGGGTGAGATCGTGGAGGGCACCGGAGAGGTCGGCTTCTTCAGCCCGCACAGCTGGTGGCCGCTGTTCGTCGGCTTCTCCTGCGCGATGGCGGCGGCCGGCTTCGCGATCGGCTGGTGGCTGTTCCTGGTCGGCGCGCTGATGACGCATGTTCTCCATAATCGGCTTCGTCTTCGAGTACTACCGCGGCCACTACGCTCATTGATTCGGGGGGGGCGAACACATGGGGACGCCCCGCCGGGACTAACACCCTCCTACCTTGACCAGGCCGCTCTGGTGGCCGAGGATCACCAGTTGCACGCGGTCGCGAGCGCCCAGCTTGGCCAGCAGGTGGCCGACGTGGGTCTTGGCGGTCGCCGGGCTGATCGTCAGGTGGTCGGCGATCTCGGCGTTGGACATGCCCCGCGCGACCAGGGCCAGCACCTCGACCTCGCGTTCGGTGAGCCCGCTCAGCGTGCCCGCGCCGTCCGGGCCCCCTGACCCGTCCGTGCCGTGCGTTTCCGCGGTCGCGGCCCGCAGGCTCATGACCCCGCCCGGTTCAGCGGGAGGGTGGCGGCCACCCGGAAGCCCCGTTCCGGCCGCGGCCCGGCACTGAACTGGCCGCCGCACAGGTGGACCCGCTCGCGCATCCCGATCAGCCCATGGCCGGACACCACGGGGTGGTGCCCGGGCCAGCCGGGGCGAGCACCGCGGCGTGGCCGTCGTCGATGATCTCCAGGCCCAGTTCGCCGTCCCGGTAGTCGATCGTGACCCGGCAGTCCGGCGTGGCGGCGTGCTTGACCACGTTGGTGAGCGCCTCCTGGATGATGCGGTAGCCCATGACCGTGCGCTGGGCCCGGGGGGTGAACCTGACCACGGCCATCGTGATGGGCGCGATCGTGACCGCCCTGGCCCTGGCGGTCGCGGTCAGGAAGCGGCGTCCTGCGTCCTGCGCGGCGATGCGGCCTGACCGGCCCGGGCTGCGGCGGCGCGGCGGGCCGGGCCGGTCAGCGGGGGGCCTGCCCCGCCCCCGGGAACGCCGGGAGGCGGCCACCCTGGCCGGGTGACCGCCTCCCGGCGTACAGCTTCTCGCGTGGCCCGTTCGGCGGGCTATTCGCCACCCTCGCCGGCCGGGCCGTCCTCAACCTCGGCCGGCCCGCCGCCGACGGTCGCGCGCTCGCCGTCGCCCTCGATGGCCGCGTGCCCGTCGCCGTGCCCGTTTCCATGCCCGTTGGCGGGCGGGGCCAGCGAGATGCCCTCGGCGAAGTACTCGTGCACCCGGGCCTGGAGCCTGCCCCGGACGCCCCGCAGGGCGGCTCCGGCACGCCGTTCTCGTCCACCGCGCGGGCCGCGGGCAGCGGGGCGGGCGGCTTGGCGATGAGGACCGCGGCCTCGTCCTCGGTCAGCGGGCGCTCCGCCTCGACGTACGCGCCGTTCGGCAGCTGGCTGATGACGCCGGTCTCCACGCCGTGCGTGAGCATCTGGGCGTCCCGGCGCTGCAGCCCCAGGCAGATGCGCCGGGTGACCCAGAAGGCGATCACCGGCCCGATGAAGATCGCGTAGCGGGCGATCTCTGTGGTCGTGTACAGCGGGATCTGCAGGTGCACGGCGATGATGTCGTTCGCGCCTTCCAGCCAGAGGATGCCGTAGAAGGTGACCCCGGCCATGCCGAACGCGGTCCGGGTCGGGGCGTTCCGCGGCCGGTCGTTGACATGGTGGTAGCTCTTGTCGCCGGTGGCCCACCGTTCCAGGAACGGCCACGCCCCGAGCGCGCCGAAGAGCACGCCCATAACGAGCAGGCCGGCACGAACACGTTCCACGCGACGGTATGGCCGCCGATATCCCAGGTCCAGCTCGGGAACATGCGCAGCGCGCCCTCGAGCCAGCCCATGTAGAAGTCGGGCTGCGATCCAGCCGAGATCGCCACTGGCGTGTACGGGCCGACCTGCCAGATCGGGTTGATCTGCGCGAACGTGGCCAGCAGGGCGAGCACCCCGAAGACGAAGAAGAAGAACGCGCCCGTCTTGACCATGAAGTACGGGTACATGGGCTGGCCGACGACGTTGCCCTCGGTGCGGCCCTTGCCCGGCATCTGGGTGTGCTTCTGGTGCACCATCAGGAACAGGTGCGCGCTGATCAGTGCCAGCAGCAGCCCCGGGATCAGCAGCACGTGGATGATATAGAACCTGACCACGAACTCGGTGCCGGGGAACTGCCCGCCGAACAGGAAGAACGACAGGTACGTGCCGACCACCGGGATACCCATCAGGACGCCTTCGGCGATCCGCACGCCGGTGCCGGACAGCAGGTCGTCCGGCATGGAGTAGCCGAGGAAACCCTCGAAGATGCCGAGGGTGAGCAGGCCCAGCCCGATCAGCCAGTTGGTCTCGCGCGGCTTGCGGTAGGCCCCGGTGAAGAAGATCCGCAGCATGTGGCACATGATCGCGGCCAGGAACAGGTCCGCGGCCCAGTGGTGGATCTGCCGCATCAGCAGGCCGCCGCGCACGTCGAAGCTGATCCGCAGCGTGGACTGGTACGCCTCGCTCATCCGGACGCCGTTCAGCTTCGTGTACGACCCGTGGTAGACGACCTGGGTCATGCTCGGGTTGAAGAACAGCGTCAGGAAGATGCCGGTCAGGATCAGGATGATGAACGAGTACAGCGCGATCTCGCCGAGCAGGAACGTCCAGTGGTCCGGGAAGACCTTCCGCAGCAGCGTCCGGACGCCCTTGGCGGCGTGGAACCGGTCGTCGAGCTCGCCGCCCTGCTTGGCCAGTGGCTTCGGTATCGTCAGCCGCCCGTTGCTAGTGCTCATCCCCGCTCCCAGAAGCTCGGCCCGACGGGTTCGTGGAAGTCGCTCTGGGCCACCAGATAGCCCTGCGCGTTGGTCGTGATCGGAAGCTGCGGCAGCGGCCGCGGCGCGGGCCCGAAGAGGACCTGCGCGCCCTTGGTGGCGTCGAACGTCGACTGATGGCACGGGCAGAGAATCCGGTGGGTCGTCTGCTCGTACAGCGCTGCGGGACATCCGACGTGCGTACAGATTTTAGAGTAGGCGACGATGTTGTCGACCGTCCAGTTCAGGTTGGTCGGCGCCGTGAGCTGGCCAGGTTGCATCTTGATGATGATCGCGGTGGCCTTGGCGAGCTCCTCGTCGTTGTCCTGGTAGCCCTCCGGCACCACGGTGATCATGCCGCCCTCGGAGTCGAAGTCGGCGGGCGTGATGGGCTGGTTCGACGCGTAGACGAGCAGGCGCGTGCCCTTCTTCCACACGGTGTGCCGCAGGCTGGTGCCGGGCAGCGGCCCCAGGTCGCGCAGGAGCACCAGCGGCGCCAGCGCGACCGGCACGGTCGCCGCGATCAGCGTCCGCCGCAGCAGCGGCCGCTTGGTGATCTGGCTGGCCTCCGCGCCCTCGATGAACGTCTCTGCGAACTTTGACCGGTCCTCCGGGGTGGACGCCAGGGGGTGCCGGTCCTCGGCCAGCTCCACCGGCGGCATGATGCTCCGGACCCAGATGACCATGCCGACGGCGACGGCGAGGAAGGCGAGGGACATCGCGCTGCCGAGCGCGAGGTTGGACCGCAGCGCCGCGTCCACGACATCGCCGCGGTCGTGCACCTCGAGACCGACGTAGGCGGCGATGAAGGCCACACTGGCCAGGGCGGAGATCAGGAACAGGGCCGCCGCGACCCGCTCCCAGTTCCTGGCCGAGGCGGGGTTCGGGTGCTCGGCGGGCAGTTCGCGCGGTTCGGGGGCTCCGGGCCCGCCCGGGCCATACGGCTCGATCCCGCCGCCGTCGCCCTCGCCGGGCCCGGGCTCCGTCAGCAGCCCGCGCGCGGGCGGCGGAGTACCGATCACGCGATGCGGAGGCTGCCGCTCCTCCGGCGTGTTTTCCAGGTCGCTGTCGTTGTCGCTCATCCGTTATCCGTGATTTCTCCCGTGCGCTCTTCCCGGCGCTTCGCGGTGATCCACATGGCGGCGAGAACGAGCGCGCCGATTCCCCCGAGCCACGCGACCAGGCCCTCCGTGGTCGGGCCGATGCGGCCCAGGCTGAACCCGCCCGGGTTGGCCTCGGCGCGCGTCTGCGTGACGTAGGCGATGATGTCGCGCTTGTCGGCCGGCGTCAGCGTGCTGTTGTTGAACACCGGCATCGCCTCCGGGCCGGTCAGCATGGCCTCGTAGATCTGCTGGTTGGTGGCCTGGGTCAGCGGCGGGGCGTACTTCCCGTCGGTCAGCGCGCCGCCGGCGCCGGCGTAGTTGTGGCACTGGGCGCAGTTCGCGTTGAACAGGCTCTGGCCGAGCGCGGTGTCCGCGCCGGCCGTGCTGTCCTGCTGGGCGCTGGGGATGGCGGGGCCGCCGCCGAGCGAGGCGACGTAGGCGGCGATGGCGTAGATCTCCTGCTGGGTATAGACCGGGGGCTTGCGCGCCGCCTCGGCGTTGGTCTCCTTGAGCGGCATGCGGCCGGTGCTCAGCTGGAAGTCAACGGCCGCGGCGCCCGCCCCGATCAGGCTCGGTCCCCGCTCGGTGCCCTGGGCGTACTCGCCGTGGCAGCTCGCGCAGGAGACCGCGAACAGGTTCTTGCCCTGGGTGATCAGCGGTGACGACGAGCCTGACCCGGCGGACGCACTGCTGCCGCCCAGCCCCGTGACCGCCGCGTACAGCATGCCGACCGCGACCAGCGCCAGCAGGACGGCTGCGTAGCCGAAGAGCGGGCGACGTCGCCGCGCGGTGATCCACCTCACTGCAGCCCTCGGTTTTCCGGATAGTGGTCCATTGGTGTCTTCGTGGCTTCGTGTGCTCTTGGATGCATCGCGCGGACGTGAACTGCGTCACCGCGACGGCGCATCCGGGTCAGTGGATCAGGTAGATGGTGGTGAACAGGCCGATCCGAACGACGTCGACGAAATGCCAGTAGTAGGAGACGACGATCGCGCTGACCTGCTGCTCCCGGGTGAACCGTTTAGCCGCGTAGGTGCGGCCGAGCAGCAACAGGAAGGCCACGAGGCCGCCGGCCACGTGCAGGCCGTGGAACCCGGTGGGGATGTAGAACACCGACCCGTACGCGCTGGACGAGATGGTCAGGTGCTCCTTGTGCACCAGGTCGAAGTACTCATAGCCCTGGCCGAGGTCGAAGTACAGGCCCATCAGGAACGTGAGCACGTACCACTCGCGCAGGCCCCACTTGCGCACGTCGAAGACGCTGCCCACGCGCCCCACCTGGCCGCGCTCGACCGCGAACACGCCCATCTGGCAGGTGACGCTGGACAGCAGCAGCACGGTCGTGTTGACCGACCCCAGAGCGATGTTCAGGTGGGCGCCGGGCCACGGCAGGCCCTCGCCCTTCTCGACGGAACGGACCGTGAAGTACATCGCGAACAGCGCCGCGAAGAACATCAGCTCTGAGGACAGCCAGATGATCGTGCCCACGCTGACCAGGCTGGGCCGGTTGGCCGGCGTGCGGGGTACCGCCTCGCTTACGGATGCTGTCGCCACGACGTCATTATTACGACAAGACGTAGGCGAGCGGCAGGCGCCCCCCCAACTCGGGGGCATTTATTTTTGTGAGAGCCTGCCCGGACAGCCCAGTTCGCCGGGTCTGCGACCGGGATTCCACTCACCGAAGCGCCGGCGGAGTTTTACTGTCCACCGATAGACTTGCCGCAAGTCAAGCATCGCCGCAGTCCGGGGCCATAGGGCCGGTGCGGTCACCAGCGAGGAAGCAACCATTGCTGTGAAGGTCGTTGTCTACAGCCACGATGCCGACGTGCGGGCCCAGATCCGGCTCGCCATCGGCCGCCGCCCCGAGCCGGACGCGCCGGACGCCGAGATAATCGAGTGCGCCACCGAGCCAGCGCTGTTCCGGCTGCTGGACGAGGGCGGTCCCGAGGTGATGGTGCTGGACGGGGAGGCGCAGCCCGCGGGCGGGATGGGCGTCTGCCGCCAGGCCAAGGACGAGATCTACGACTGCCCGCCGGTGCTGCTCATCACCGGGCGGCCCGACGACGGCTGGCTGGCAACCTGGTCCCGGGCGGACGCGGTGATCAGTCATCCGATCGACCCGCGGCAGCTCGCCCGGGAACTGACCCGCCTGATGCGGCACCGGGCCGGGCGTTCCGAGATCGCCAGCGGCTGACCGCCGCCGGCCATGGAAGCCCGAATGAACTGGCCGGCGCTGATCGGCGCGCTCGTCAAGGGTCAGTCGCTCACCGCCGACGAGGCGGCGTGGGCCATGAACGAGATCATGGAAGGCGCGGCGACCGACGTCCAGATCTCCGGTTTCGCGATCGCGCTGCGCATCAAGGGCGAGACGCCGGCGGAGCTGGGCGGCCTGGCCCGGGCGATGCTGGAGCACGCCACCCCGATCCGCGTGCCCGGCCGCCTTGTCGACCTCGTGGGCACCGGCGCCGACGGTGCCAAGACCGTCAACATCTCGACGATGGCGACCGTCGTGGCCGCGGCCGCGGGCGCCCGCATGGTCAAGCACGGCAACCGGGCGGCGTCCTCCCAGTGCGGGGCCGCCGACGTGCTGGAGGCCCTCGGCGTGGTCATCGACCTGCCGCCCGCGGCCAGCGCGGAACTGGCCGAGGAGATCGGGGTCGCTTTCCTGTTCGCCCCGCTTTACCATCCCGCCCTGCGGTACGCTTCCGTGCCGCGGCGTGAGCTCGGCGTGCCGACCGTGTTCAACTTCCTGGGGCCGGTCGCGAACCCGGCCCGGCCACATGCCCAGGCGGTCGGGGTGGCTGACGGCCGGATGGGCGCCGTCATCGCGGGCGTGCTGGCGGCGCGTGGCGTGAACGCGCTGGTATTCCACGGCGGGGACGGGCTGGACGAGCTGACCACGACCACGACCTCGGCGGTCTGGGTGGTGCACGGTTCGGCCGTGGCCGCGGCCGAGCTCGACCCCGCGGAGCTGGGCCTGCCCCGGTCACGGCCCGCGGACCTGCGCGGTGGCGACGCCGCGCACAATGCGGCCGTGATGCGGGCCGTTCTGGCCGGGGCGGCGGGCCCGGTGCGCGACATCGTGCTGCTGAACGCGGCGGCGGCCCTCGCCGCGAACGAGGGCGTGCCCCGCCCGGAGGACCTGTACCCGGTGCTGTCCGCGGGCCTGGCCCGGGCCGCCGAGGCCATCGACTCGGGCGCCGCCGCCGAGTTGCTCGCGCGGTGGATCAAGGCCAGCCAGCGCCTGGCCGCCGCGGCGCCGTCCTGACGGCTCAGGCGGTCCCGGCCGCGCCCAGGGAGAAGGCGGCCTCGAGGTCGTGCCGCGAGTAGGCCCGGAACGCGATGTGCGTCTCGGTGTGCGTGACGCCCGCCACCTTGTTGAGCCGCCCGGGAATCACGTCGGCGAGTTCGTCGTGCCCGCGGACCCGGACCATCGCCACCAGATCGAACTCGCCGGTCACCGAGTACACCTCGCTGACCTCAGCGATCTGGGCGATCATCTCCGCGACCTCGGGGATGCGCTGGATGTCGGCCTTCACCAGAACGATCGCGGTGACCATTGGCTGCCTCCCTGGCCGTTTCCTCGCGCCCTCCGCGCCCCTCGTGCCCTCCGCCGGGCCCGGCTCAGGGTACCGCCAGCCACTCGCCGAGGTCGTCGAGGGTGCGGATTCCCAGCAGGGCCAGCCGGGTGATCAGCACGTCGAGCACGGCCGCGGTGGCCCGGGCGTCGGCCAGCGCGCGATGACAGGGCGCCGTCGGCGTCTCGAAGAACGCGGCCAGCGTGGCGAGCTTGCAGTCGGGCGCTTCGCCGTCGACGAGGACCTGCCGGGCGACCGCCACGGTGTCCAGTACGGCAAACCCGGGCCAGGGCAGGCCGCAGGCGTCGCATGCTGCGGTCAGGAAACCGAGGTCGAACGGCGCGTTGTGCGCGGCCAGAACGCACCCGCGCGCGAAGCCCAGCAACGCCGGCAGCACGTCGGCGGGCCGCGGTGCGGCAGAAACCATCTGGCTGCTGATCCCGGTCAGCGCCTCGACGTCGGCGGGGACCGGCATGGCCGGATCGACCAGGGTGGAGAACTCCCCGGTTATCCGGCCCGCCCGGAGCCTGACCGCGCCGATCTCGGTGATCCGCGCCTCGGCCGGCGACCAGCCGGTCGTCTCCACGTCGACCACGACGAACTCCACCTGCGTCAGCGCGAGGGTGGCCGCCGCGTCCTGCGCCGCCGGGCCGTCCTGCGCCGCCGGGCCGTCCTGCGCCGCCGGGCCGTCCTGCGGTACGGCGTAACGGACGGCGGGCACCGGGACCGCGGCCGCCCAGGCGGGCGCGCTGGCGTGCAGATCGGTCACGGTCTACACCGTAGGCCGGCCCCCCGACACTTTCCGTGCCGCCGCGCCGCCGCGCCGCCGCGCCGCCGTGCCGCCGGGCACCGGTCAGTGCGGCCACGACGGAAATGTCGGTGGTCGCTCTTAGCGTGAGCGGCGTCCATTGATGCGATGAACGGAGAGTCATGCTTATTGACTGCGGGCAATGCGAGTTCCGTGCCGTGGCATGCGGTGACTGCCTGGTGACGGTACTTGTCGAAAATGGATCAAGCGGAGCCGCCGGAGGGCGGGAAAGTGACCCGAGGCGTAATAAAGACGTAAGTAATGGCGACGCGCCGCGCAAAAGGGACGATATCGCCGCAGGCCGCCGCCGGGCCGACGGCGCCGCGAGCCGCGAAAACCCGTCCGAGGGTGTCCCTGGCCGTCACGCCCTCGGGGCCCTTGAGCTGCGCGGACTGAGCACGCTCGCCGCAGCGGGCCTGGTCCCGCCGCTGCGGTTCCGTCCTGTCAAGAAGGCAGCGCGTGTGACTGTAGCGTTATAAAGTCTTGCCTGTGCGGTGATTGGCGGAACTGGGGCGGCACTGGCCGAAGCGGTTGAAACGGCTTATTGCTTTCACTAAGGTCTCCTTCCGGTTACACCGCTCAATTACCTCCCCATCGCGAGGTACCCGGGCGGTCCCTGTCGTCGGAGAAGGAGCGTGTCTGGCCCGTGCGTAAGCCGCTACTGGGCATGAAGGCCCGGCTTCGAGCGAGTGTCGCGATTGCGGTCGGCCTTATGGCCGCTTTCGGCCTCAGCACCTACACGGTGACGGCTGGAGCGGCGCCCCAGCCGACCGTTGCCGACGTGCAGGCGAAGGTCAACCAGGTGACCTCGCAGTTCGACGAGATCAACCAGCAATACGACCACATCGTGCAGCAGGCGTCCCAGGCACGCGCGAAGCTGGCCGCGGTCGACCAGCAGGTCGCGGCCAACCAGGTGCAGTTCACGAAGCTGCGCGGCGCCGTCGCGCAGATCGCGGCCGAGAGCTACGAGAGCGGTGACACGACCTCGGTCGCCGGCCTGCTCACCTCCAACGACCCGAACACCGTGCTGAACGGGGCCTCGATGCTGCTGGAGATCTCCGGCAGCCGGAACCGGCAGATGCAGCAGTTCCTCGTCGCCGCGCGCCAGCTGAAGAACTCCCAGCAGCAGGCGCAGCGCACCAAGGACGCGCTGACCGCGATCCAGCAGCAGGAGCAGCAAAAGCAGCAGCACGCCAGTCAGCTGGTGGCCGCCACGAAGGCCGCCCTGGCCAGCCTCACCGCGCAGCAGCAGCAGACGGTCCAGGCCAATGGCGTCGGCGGGGGCGCGACCACCGCGACGGCGTACACCGGGTCGACCGCGACCCAGGGCGGGAAGGCCGCGGCGTTCGCCGTGGCCGAGGCGCAGGCCGTGTGCCCGTATGTCTACGGTGGTACCGGGCCGTGCGCGGATGGTTTTGACTGCTCGGGACTCGGCCAGGCGGCGTGGGCGTCGGCCGGGCTCTCGATCCCGCGGACGACCTACGAGGAATGGGCTCAGCTGCCGCACATCTCCCTCAGCTCGCTCGAGCCGGGCGACCTGATCCTCTTCGACGGCGAGGGGCACGTCGCTGTCTACGTCGGCAACGGCATGATCGTCGACGCGCCCCACAGCGGGGCCGACGTCGAGGAGATTTCCATGAACGAGTCCTGGTACGCGCAGAACACGGACGGCGCCGTCCGCCCCTAACGGGAGCGCCCTGAGCCCGGCAGGGTGACCTGCCGGGCTCACTCGTGCCCGCGTCGCCCCTGGATACCGGGCCCCCTAGACTCGGGCGCTATGCGCGGCACGCTGATCGTCACCAACGACTTCCCGCCCCGGCAGGGCGGCATCCAGTCGTTCGTGCACGGCCTGGCCTGCCTGCTGCCCCCGGGCAGGTGGCGGTGTACGCGCCGGCGTGGGATGGCGCCAAGAACTTCGACGCGCGGCAGCCGTTCCCGGTGATCAGGCATCCGACGTCGCTGATGCTGCCCGTCCCGTCCGTGGGCCGCCGGGCTGCCGCCGCCCTGCGCGACCACGGCTTCGACACCGTGCTGTTCGGGGCGGCCGCGCCGCTGGGGCTGCTGGGGCCCGTCCTGCGGCGCGCCGGGGCCACCCGCCTGGTGGCGCTCACCCACGGGCACGAGGCCGGCTGGGCGGCGCTGCCCGGCGCCCGCGGCCTGCTGCGCCGGATCGGGGACAGCGTCGACGTGGTGACCTACCTCGGCGAGTACTTCCGGGCCCGCCTCGCGCGGGCGCTGTCGCCGCAGGCCGCCGCGCGGATGGTCCGGCTGGCCCCTGGCGTGGACGTCGCCGCGTTCCGGCCCGGGCCGGCGGGAGCCCGGGGACGGCCGGGAGCCCGGGGACGGCCGGAATCAGGGAGCGGCTGGGCCTGGCCGGCCGCCCGGTCGTGGTGTGCGTGTCCCGCCTGGTCCGGCGCAAGGGGCAGGACACACTGATCCGCGCCTGGCCCGTCGTCCGCGCCGCGATCCCGGGCGCGCGGCTGCTGCTCGTGGGCGACGGGCCTTACCACGGCGACCTGCGGCGCCTCGCCGCGGACCACGGAGTGGCCGATGCCGTCACGTTCACCGGCAGCGTCCCGGCCGGCGAACTGCCCGGCTATTACGCGGCCGGCGACGTCTTCGCCATGCCGTGCCGGACCCGCCGGGGCGGCCTGGACGTGGAGGGCCTCGGCATCGTGTACCTGGAAGCATCGGCCGCCGGGCTGCCCGTCATCGGCGGCGATTCCGGTGGTGCCCCGGACGCGATCCTGGACGGTGAGACCGGCTACGTGGTTCCCGGGCGCAGCGTGACCGCTCTCGTGCAGCGCATCACCGAGTTGCTGGCCGACCCCGCGCGGGCGGAAGCGATGGGACGCCGCGGGCTCGCCTGGGCCGAGCGGGAGTGGGACTGGTCCCGGGTGGCCGGCCGCCTAGACGCGATCCTGCGCGGCGAAGGGTGAGCCGCAGGCCCCGGCATCCCGGCAGGCCCCGGCATCCCGGCCGGGCCAGCGCGCGGGCCAGGCGTGGCCGGAATTTCGCCGGCTCAGGCGTAGAGGGCCTCGATGTCGTCGGCCCGGTCCTTGGCGACCACGTTCCTGCGCACCTTGAGGGACGGCGTGAGCTGGCCGTTCTCCTGGGTGAAGTCACCGTCCACGATGCGGAAGCGGCGGATCGACTCGGCCCGGGACACCGTGGTGTTGGCGTCGTCCACCGCCGCCTGGATCTCGGCCACCAGATCGGGGTCGTCACGCAGATCGGCCGCCGTCGCGTCGGCAGGCTTGCGGTGCTTTGCCTTCCAGGCGGGGAATGCTTCCTCGTCGACCGTCACCAGCGCCGCCACGTACGGCTTGCCATCGCCGATGACCATGGCCTGGCTGACCAGGAAGTGCGCGCGGGTCCGGTCCTCTAGCGGTGCGGGCGCCACGTTCTTGCCGCCCGCGGTGACGATGATCTCCTTCTTCCGCCCGGTGATCCGCAGGTATCCCTCGTCATCCAGTTCCCCGAGGTCACCGGTGCGCATCCAGCCGTCGTCGGTCAGGACCTCCGCGGTGGCCGTGCTGTCGCCCCAGTAGCGCCCGAACACGGTCGGTCCCTTGATGAGGACCTCGCCGTCCTCGGCGATCTTGAGCGCGTCGCCGGGTACGGGCAGCCCGACGGTGCCGATCTTGTTGCCGCTCGGCCGGTTCACGGTCGCCGCCGCGGTAGTCTCGGTGAGCCCGTAGCCCTCGAGGATCGTGATACCCACGCCGCGGAAGAAATGGCCCAGCCGCTCGCCCAGTGCGGAGCCGCCGGAGACCGCGTACTGCACCTGGCCGCCGACCGCGGCCCGCAGCTTGGTGTAGACGAGGCGGTCGAAGACCCCATGGGCCACCCGCAGGCCGGGGCCCGGGCCGCGGCCGCCCCGGGCCCGGCTGTCCAGGGCCTGGCTGTAGGCGATCGCCGTCTGTGCCGCCCGCCGGAAGATCGCGCCCTTGCCCTCGGACTCCGCCCGCTGCTCGGCGCCGTTGTAGACCTTCTCGAACACGCGCGGGACGGCCAGCAGGAACGTCGGCCGGAAGGAGCCGAGGTCGGGCAGCAGGTCGGTGACATCGGGGCTGTGCCCGAGGATGATGCCGTCCTCTAGGCAGCCCACCTGGATGACCCGCGCCAGCACGTGGGCCAGCGGCAGGAACAGCAGCGTCGAGCCGCCGGGCAGGCTGAAGATCTCCGGCGCGGCCGCGCTCGCGTTGCGCACCTCGGACAGCAGGTTGCGGTGCGTCAGCTCGCAGCCCTTGGGCCGCCCGGTGGTCCCGGACGTGTAGATGATCGTGGCCAGGTCGGCGGCGCCGGCCGCCGAGGCGCGCTCGCTTACCACGTCGCCGGCCACGGACGCGCCGTCGGCGGCCAGCGTGTCCAGCCCAGGGGCCTTGTTACCCGCCTCGCCGGCGGCCTGGCCGGAAACCGGGCCGGCCTCGATCCGCCAGACGTGCTCCAGCGCGCTCAGCCGGTCGCGCAGCCCGGCGACGATCGCCTCGTGCGCCGCGCTCTCCACGAAGATGGCCTTGGCGCCCGAGTCACTCATGATCCACTCGACCTGCTCGGCCGAGGACGTCTCGTAGACCGGCACGGAGACGGCGCCGGCCGTCCAGATCGCGTAGTCGATGACCGTCCACTCGTACCGGGTGCGGGACATCAGGCCCACCCGGTCGCCGGCGCTGATCCCGGCCGCGATCAGCCCCCTGGCCAGGACCGTCACCTCGTCGCGGAATTCACCGGCCGTGACGTCCTGCCAGGTCCCGGGGCTGGTGCTGCGGCGCAGCACGACCTGCCCCGGATGGTCGGCCGCGCGCCTGGACACGACCTCGGCGAGGTTCGCCGAATCAGGAATCTGCACGAGAGCCGGGATGCTGTGCTGGCGCACGACGCTGTCTCCTTACCGGATGCCCTTGCCGCCGCGCTCACGGTACCGCGTAAAGCTACTGGTCGGTTAGAGCGAACGCCCGGTCACCGCCGGGTCCCGGCACGGCGCGAAACCCGCATCATCAGGCTATCCGGGACCGGCTTAGCGTGGTCTTATGCGGATTCACGTGGTGAGCGACGTGCACGGCCGGGCGGACGCGCTGCCCGCGGCGGCCCGCGAGGCGGACGCGCTCATCTGCCTGGGGGACCTGCTTCTGTTCATGGACTACGCGGATCATCGCCGCGGCATCTTCGCGGACCTGTTCGGTGCGGAGGAGGCCGGCACGTTCATGGCGCTCCGGCGCGCCCAGCGGTTCGACGAGGCGCGGGCCCTGTCCGCGCGGCTGGCCAAGCGCCTCCCGGACGGCTCGGTGCGCGCGGCCATCGAGGAAGCGGCCGCCCGTCAGTACGCGGAGCTGTTCGCGGCGCTGCCCGAGCCCGCGTACCTCACCTACGGCAACGTCGATATCCCGCGCATGTGGGCGGAGCACCTCAAGCCCGGCCATCGGGTCTTCGACGGCGCCCGGGCGGAGCTGGACGGCTGGACGTTCGGTTTCGTCGGCGGCGGCCTGATCTCCCGGTACCGGACGCCGAACGAGATCGACGAGGACGCCTACGCCGTCAAGATCGAGGAGGTCGGCGCGGTCGACGTGCTCTGCACCCACATCCCGCCCGCCGTACCCGAACTGCTCTACGACACCGTGGCCCGCCGGATGGAACGCGGCAGTGACGCGCTGCTGGCCGCGATCCAGCGGACGCAGCCGCGGTTCGCGCTCTTCGGGCACGTGCACCAGCCGCTGGCGCGCCGGGTTCGGATCGGCGCCACCGAGTGCATCAACGTCGGGCATTTCCGCGCCACCGGGCTGCCCTATGTCCTCCAGTGGTAGAGGTACGCTCGAAGGAAAGGGCTGAGAGCAGGAGGCGCCACGTGACCGAGCGGGACAGCCAGCCAGGCGGGGATCCGATTGGCGACCTCCAGCGGTGGCTGATGCGCTCGGGTGCGCGCAGTATCAGCAAGGACCTCACCGGCCAGGTCCGCCGGGCGCTGGGCCAGGAATCCTCCGGCAAGCGGGCCGACGTGTGGGACGTCGCCACGACGCGCCCCGCCCGCGACGAGGAGGCGCCCGAGTGCGCCTGGTGCCCGGTCTGCCGTGCCGCCCGCAGGCTGCGCGAATCCCGCCAGGGCAGCCAGGGCTCGCCCCTGGCCGGGGCCGGCGACGCGCTGGCGTCCGTGGTCCAGGAGGCCTATTCGGCCTTCGAGGCGGTCATGCGGGCGCCGCAGCACGCTCATCCGCAGGACCGGCCCGCGGGGCCCGCTGGGGCCGCCCGGAGTTCCTGGGCAGACGCCGCCGATCCACCCGGAGAGGCTGGTCGTGTGCCTGACGATCGGCATTGATGTCGGGGGCACCAAGGCCGCGGCCGGCGTCGTCGGCGCCGACGGCCGGATCATCGAGAAGCTGAAGCGCTCCACGCCTGCGGCGAGCCCGCCCGAAACGGAGCAGGTCATCGCCGATGTGGTGACCGAGCTGGCGTCCCGGCACGAGGTGGCCGCGGTCGGTATCGGCGCCGCCGGCTTCATCGACGAGACGCGCTCGACCGTGCTGTTCGCGCCCAACCTGGCCTGGCGGGACGAGCCGCTGCGCAAGTCCGTGCAGGAAAAGGTTGGCCTGCCCGTCTTCGTGGAGAACGACGCGAACGCGAGCCTGTGGGCCGAGGCCCGGTTCGGCGCCGCCCGCGGCTACCAGGACGTCTTCCTGATCGCAGTGGGCACCGGTATCGGGGCGAGCATGCTGATCGGCGGGGACCTCTACCGCGGCCGGTTCGGCATCGCGGGAGAGCCCGGCCACTACCGGGTCGTGCCCGACGGGCGGCTCTGCGGCTGCGGTAACCGCGGCTGCTGGGAGCAGTACGCCAGCGGCAGCGCGCTGGTCGCCGAGGCGCGTGACTTCGCCCGCCGCAGCCCGGAGGGCGCCATGCGCCTCCTGCAGCTGGGCAGGGGAACACCCGAGGGCATCTCCGGCCCCCAGGTGACCCAGGCGGCGCGGGAAGGCGATCCGGCCGCCCTGCGCTGCTTCCAGATCGTGGGCGGCTGGCTGGGCCAGGGCATGGCCGACCTGGCCGTGATCATGGACCCGGGCTGTTTCATCATCGGCGGTGGGGTGTCCGAGGCGGGCAGCCTGCTGGTCGATCCGGCCCGGTGGGCGTACGAGAGGGCGCTGCCCGGCCGCGGCTACCGCGATTTCGCCGACGTCCGGCTCGCCGAGCTGGGCGCTGACGCCGGGGTGGTCGGCGCCGCGGACCTCGCGCGCCGGCTCGCCGGCGCCTAAGTCGGCTCCCGCCCGCGGTCGCTCTAGCCTGGCCCACGGCGCCCCCAGCCGGAGCCTGGCCCGCGGCGGCCTCAGCCCTGGATCAGTCGATCCCTCACCCCGAACAGCGGGGCGAGCTTTGCCCGTAATGGTGCCAACGCGTGTACTCCGGTACACGTAACGGCGCCAACGCGGGTCCCGCCCGGCATTGGCCCTAGACGACGGCGCCGTCGTCGGGACCGGAGCCGTTCCGCGGGTCGTCGCTCATCCGCAGCACGAGGACAGCGAAGCCGCCCACGAACGCGCCGATGGCCAGGAACGCCGCCACTGCGGGCACGGTCCATCCCACCGCCGTCGCGATCAGCAGGTACGCGGGGCCACCGAACAACGCGGCCCATGCCCCCTTGCTGAGCGGATCCAGCTTGGGCAGCGGCGGGGGCGGGGGCGGGAAGTAGTGCTCCTCTTGCGACTCCGGTCCCCGTGCGGCTCCCCGTGCGGCCCGCTGGGCCGCCTCACCCAGGGGTGACGGGGTGCCAGGCGCGGGGCCTGGGCCGTTCCGGCCAGCGGGGCCGGGCTCCCGGCCGGGGCCGCCCAGATCGCCATGGTCACCCAGCTCTGCCGGGCCGCTCCGCTGGCCCGGACTGGCTGGCCGGGACCGGGCTGGCCCGGACCGGGGTGGCCCGGGCCGGGCTGGCCGGGACCGGGCTGGCCGGGACCGGGCTGGCCGGGCCGGGCTGCCAGGCCGGGCTGGCCGGGACCGTTGAGCTGGCCCGGGCCGTTCCGCTCGACGGGACGCGGCTGGTCCGGGTCATGCAGCGGGTCGGCCGGGGCCGCCGGGC
Source organism: uncultured Actinomycetes bacterium (assembly GCA_963808295.1). Lineage (GTDB taxonomy): Bacteria > Actinomycetota > Actinomycetes > Streptosporangiales > Streptosporangiaceae > Bog-532. The sequence continues at coordinate 19,348 of CAWEFP010000004.1, forward strand.
GGATGCCCGGAGGTGCTTCGCCGATGGGGAAGGGGCCAGTTGCCTGCGGGGATTCCGGGGCTTGGGGGGATCGTGTGACTTGAGAGGCGCCAGGGATGGGCGCGTTGTCCGGCTCCGAGAGGTTCTCGCGCTCGGGCCACGGGCTGCCGCCCTCGATGTCCGCGGGTGCGTCGTAATTCGCGATCAGGTCGAGCCAGGCCGCCTCTTCGTCGTTCTCGCCGCTGGTCACGTCCTTGTCTCGCACCTCCCTCCCCGGTTACGTGGTCTCCGGCACGCTGCCGCCGGCACACCAGGTCTCGTCCCGGCAATGCTCCTGGACAAACTGCAGGCTTCCGGTAAAAATAGCCTGCGCGTCATTGTCCATCGTTGCAACGTGATAACTATCGCCGCAGGTGCGGACGGTCAGCAGGGCGGGGGTCAGGCCCGCCTCCAGGACGCGCATGCTGGCCGGCCCGACCACGTGGTCCACGCTGCTCCGGTACACCAGCACCGGCTGGGTGACGTCGGCCAGGTGGCGGGCCGTCTGGCGCCAGATCTGCGGCAGTGACGCCGCCGCACGAACCGGGACCCGATCGTAGGAAAGTTCCGCCACACCCGGCTTCTTGATGTCGCTGCCGACCCCGGGCAGCGACGGCAGGACGTACTTGAGCACCGGGGCCAGCAGGAAGAGCCTGGTGTCGGGGGCCAGCGACGGATTGACCAGCACCAGGGCGCTGACGTCCGGCCCGTGCCGTTCGGCGAGCCGCAGCGCGAGGCAGCCGCCCAGCGAAAGGCCCATCACGAACACTTCGGAGCACCGCGTGCGCAGCCCGGCCAGGGCCTCCTCGGCCTCGGCGTACCAGTCCGCCGAGGTGGTCCGCGCCATGTCCTGCCAGGTCGTGCCGTGCCCGGGGAGCAGGGGGACGGAGACGGCCAGCCCCTGGGCGGCCAGGTACTCCGCCCAGGGCCGTAGCGAATGCGGGCTGCCGGTGAATCCGTGGCAGAGCAGCACGCCCACGGCACCGCCTGCGCGGGAAAACGGTTCCGCGCCTGGCAACAGCTCGGCCATGAGGTGCCGCTCCCTCCCCACGTGGTCAACCGGCCGGTGCTAGGCATCGTCGCACGCGGGCGGCCAGATCGCACCCCGCGCGGCGTTAAAAACACCGCCGAACGTGCGAATATTTGGGCGTGTACTACAAACTGGCGCAGCTCACCCTCGGCGTAATGCTGAAGATCGTCTTTCGTCCCTGGGCGGAGGGCACGCGGAACGTACCGCAGCGGGGCCCGGCCATCATCGCCAGCAATCACCTGTCGTTCGCCGATCATTTTTTCGGCCCGCTCCCACTGCGCCGGCAAGTGATCTTCCTGGCCAAGGCGGAGTACTTCACCGGGCGCGGGATCAAGGGCCTGATCAGCAAGGCCTTCTTCAGTGCCCTCGGCCAGATACCCGTCGACCGGGGCGGCGGCGCGGCCAGCGAGCGCGCGATCCGGACCAGCCTGCGCGTGCTCGGCGAGGGCAAGCTGCTCGGCATCTACCCGGAGGGCACCCGCAGCCCGGACGGCCGGCTCTACCGCGGCAAGACCGGCATCGCCCGGCTGGCCCTGGAGGCGCAGGTCCCGGTGATCCCGTGCGCGATGGTGGGCACGTTCGAGTTCATGCCGCCGGGCCAGACCCGGCCGAACTTCCGGATCCGGCCCGGCGTACGGTTCGGCGAGCCGCTCGACTTCTCCCGCTTTTACGGGATGGCGTCGGACCGCCGCGTGCTGCGGGAGGTCACCGACGAGGTGATCCGCGCCATCGGGAAGCTTTCCGGCCAGGAATACGTGGACATGTACGCCCAGCAGGCCAAGGAGAAACTGGCCGCGGACGCCCAGCCGCCGGCGGCGGCCGGGCCGCGGCCCGGAACCGCGCCGCGGCTCCCGGCCGTGCCCCCGCAGACGCCGCCCGAAACGGGGTCTTAAGGCCCGACCGATCGGCCCCGGCACGGGCTATGGTTGCCCCATGAGAGTGGGAGTCCTCACCGGTGGCGGCGACTGCCCCGGCCTAAATGCTGTCATCCGTGCCGTGGTCCGCAAGGGCGTGGGCGAGTACGGATACGAGTTCGTCGGTTTCCGCGACGGCTGGCGTGGCCCGCTGGAAGGCGACACCGTGCCCCTGGACGTGCAGGCCGTCCGCGGCATCCTGCCGCGCGGCGGGACGATCCTGGGCACCTCGCGGACCAATCCCTTCGCCGACCAGGGCGGCGAGCGCTCGGGCGTGGAGCGGATCAAGGACAACCTCGCCGGCCTCGGGGTAGACGCCCTGGTCACGATCGGTGGCGAGGACACGCTCGGCGCGGCGACCCGCCTGCACGCCGAGGGCGTCAACGTCGTCGGCGTGCCCAAGACGATCGACAACGACCTGGGCGCCACCGACTACACGTTCGGCTTCGACACCGCCGTGAACATCGCGATGGAGGCCATCGACCGCCTGCACACGACGGCGGAGAGCCACCACCGCGCGCTGATCGTGGAGGTGATGGGCCGGCACGCCGGCTGGATCGCGCTGCACGCCGGGATGGCCGGCGGCGCCAACGTCATCCTCATCCCCGAGAAGCCGTTCGAGATCAAGAAGGTCTGCGAGTACGTCGAGCACCGCTTCCAGACGCGGTACTCGCCGATCGTCGTGGTCGCCGAGGGCGCGCATCCAATGGAAGACGAGCTCGCGGTCACCGACCAGGGACTCGATGCGTTCGGCCACGTGCGGCTGGGCGGCGTCGGGCAGATGCTGGCCAATGAGATCGAGAAGCGGACCGGCAAGGAGGCCCGCGTCGCGGTACTCGGCCACATCCAGCGCGGCGGCACCCCCACCGCGTTCGACCGCGTGCTCGCCACCCGGTTCGGCGTGCAGGCGATCGAGGCGGTCCACGACGGTGCGTTCGGCAATATGGTGGCCCTGCGCTCCACCGACATCATCCGGGTACCGCTGACCGACGCGACCGCCGAGCTGAAGACCGTGCCCGCGCAGCGGTACGCGGAGGCCGAAGTCTTCTTCGGCTGAGCGCACCGCTCCGGATCAGGCGACCGTCACGGTCCCGGCGCGGCGAGGACCGGCTCGCCGGCCGGGACCTGGTCGCTGTCCAGGGCCGGCTCGGTGTCCCGGACCGGTTCAGCTGCCTGGGCCGGCTCGGCGGCGGGGACTTCGACGGCGCCTTCCGTGGCTCTCGTGCCGCGGATGTCACGCGGGATGAGAGCCAGCGCGGACACCGTGGCGATGAGCGCCGCGGCACTGAGCTGCGTTTTCCGCACGCCGATGGCGGTCGCGGCCGGCCCGGCCACCAGCGCGCCCGCTGGCGTCGCCATCATCGAGCCCAAGGCGTCGTAGCCGGAGACGCGGGCTAGGGCGTCGGGGCGGATCTTCCGCGCCATCGCCACGGTCCACACCACCATCATGATCTCCGTCGCCGCTCCCACGCCGAACGAGGTCAGGCAGATCAGCGGCAGCGGCCACAGCATCGCCAGCGACAGCGGCGTCAGCGCCGTGATCCCGCCGATCGTGACGACCAGGAGCATCGGCCGGCGCGGCGACCACCAGAGCGAGAACAGGCCGCCCGCGACCAGCCCGACCGATTCGGCCGCCATGATGGCGCCCCACGCGGCCGGGCCGCCGAGGTGCTCCTTGGCCACGACCGGGCCCAGCACCTCGAAGCCGCCGAACCAGGCCATCATGACCACGCTGAACTGCGCCACGATGACCCACAGCCAGGTGTGCGAGATGAACTCCGACCACCCGTCGCGCATGTCGCGCAGCATCCCGCTGGACGGCGCGGGCCGGGATGGCTTCGCGCGGATGCTGAGCAGCAGCGGCACGGTGACCGTCATGCCCGCCCCGCAGATCGTGAGCGCCCAGCCGGGCTTGATCGCGGCGACCACGAGGCCGGCCAGGGCCGCGCCGCTCATCTGCGCCGCGTTCATGACCAGCCGGCTCAGCGCGCTGGCCTGCTGCAGCAGTTCACCGGGGGCCAGCACGGGCAGCAGGGCCTGCGAGGCGGGGTAGAAGATGGCCACCCCGGTCCCGGACACCGTTTCCAGCATGATCATCTGCCACAGCGCAGGCCGCGAGGTGAGTACGAGCAGGCCGAAGGTTCCCTCGCCCACGGCGATCAGGAGGTTCGCCGCGACGATCACCCGCTGCGGCGCGATCCGGTCCGCGATGACCCCGCCGAGCAGGCAGAACACCAGGCACGGCGCGATCTGCGCGGCCAGCACGTACGACAGGTCGGCCGGCGTGCCGCCCGCGTCGAGGACCGCGAACGACACCCCCACCATCGAGAACGCCATAGCCCCCGGCGCGATCATCCGGTCCGCGAGCAGCAGCCGGAAATCACGGCTTGCAAGCACGGGAAAGCGCCGGGTAACCGATCGCCACGACATGACAAAATCCGATCTGAGAGGACGGTGAGCCGGTCGAGGTTAACCACCGGGCCAAGCAGTAGGCAAATCATTTTCCGGGCCGGCGGCACCTGTCCAGGCGGTTTTCCGGGCCGGCGGCGCCTGTCCGGCCGGGTTTCCGGGCCGGGTCCGGCCGGCCCGGTCAGTCCTCGCCGTCCCGGAGGGCCTTGAGCGCGGCGATGCCGCGGGCGTGCGCTTCCTGGCCGCCGGGCGTCTCGACCACGTGCACGAGCTTCAGCCGCCCGGGACCGGCCGCCGCGGCGAGCGCGTCCAGCATGGCTGCCGGGCCGCCGTCGGCGCTCAGGTCGTGCCCGGCGGCGAAGACGTGGCAGGTGTCCGGGCACACGGCCGCCCGCAGGTGCCGCCCGAGCGCGTCGAGATAGGCCTCCAGCTCAGTGACGTCGGCGCACAGCATCTGGCCCTACCGTCATGCCCGGGTCAGAAGCGGTGTAGAGGGTGATCGTGCTGCCCTTGGGCGCCTGGCCGTTCGGGCTGTAGCTGAACACCTTGTTGAACGGCCCGAACCGGTTCACCGTCACGCTGAAACCGAGCTTCATCAGCGTCTGCCGGGCCTGGCCGACGCTCATGCCATCCACGTTCGGGATGGTGACCTGCGGCGGGCCGGCCGACACCCCGATCGTCACCGTCTCGTTGTCGGTGATCGGCGTGCCCGCGGCCGGGGACTGCCGGGTGATGGTGCCCTGGGGCTGGCTACTGCCGGCGTCCTGCTGGATGTTGAGCGTGATGCCGTTCTGCGCCGCCCACTGCTGGATGCTCTGCTGGTCCTGGCCGACGAAATTGGGCAGCGGGGGCCCCTCGCTCACCGTGATGACGACGGGCGTCGGCTGCGGCGAGGACAGCCCGGCGGCTGGCTGGGTGCCGACCACGATCCCGGCGTCGACCGAGTCGGACGCGACCTTGCGGACCTGCCCGGGAGTCAGCCCGGCGTTGCGCAGCGCCTGCTGCGCGTCCGCGAGCTGCTGGCCGGCCACGTCGGGCACCTTGATCATCCGGGGCCCGGCGGACGGGATGAGGGTGATCGCCGACCCCTTGCGGACGCGCCCGCCGACGGTCGGCACGCTGCGCGCGACCGTACCGGCCCTGACGTTGTTGTCCGGCACCGCCGCGCCCATCCGGACGGTGAAACCATCGGCACGCAGCGCTGTGACCGCGGCGCCGTCCGTCAGGCCCGCGACCGCGGGCACATTTGTGTACCCGGCCTGGGTAAACCACCACCCGGCGGCCCCGGCCACCGCGAAGATTCCCGCCGCCACCGCGGCCAGCAGCCCGGCCCGGCGCTTGCGCCGGTAGCCACCGCTGCCGCCGTAGCCGTCCAGGTCATCGCGCCCGGCGATGACCGTCTGGCCGTCGCCGCCGGACCCGAGGATCTGGGTGTGGTGCTCGCCGCCGTATCCGGGGGCGCGGTAACCAGCGGCGCCGTATCCGGGGGCGTCGTTCGCGGCGGAGCCGGTCCCGGGCCACGCGGCCGCCGGGGCGGCCCATCCGCCGCCGGCCCACCCACCGTCGGCTGGCAGTCCCCGCATGACGCCGGTGACCAGCCGGAGGAACTCGGCCGCACCCGCCGGGCGGCCCCGCGGGTCCCGGCTCGTGGCCTGCGCGACGAGCCGGTCAACCTCCGGCGGAATGCCGGGGACGAACCGCGAAGGCGCCGGGACCGTCTCGTTGACGTGCTTGTACGCCACCGCGAGCGGGCTGTCGCCGGTATGCGGCTTGGTCCCGGTGAGCAGCTCGAACAAGACGACGCCCGCTGCGTAGACGTCGGTGCGGGCGTCCGTGCCGGTCCCCCTGACCTGTTCGGGAGCCAGGTAGGCCACGGTGCCGATGATCACGCCGGTCCGGGTCTGGCTGCTGACGGACAGCGCCCGGGCCAGGCCGAAGTCGACCACCTTCAGGTGGCTGTCCGGGGCGATCAGCACGTTCTCCGGCTTGACGTCCCGGTGCACGATCCCGGCCGTGTGCGCGGCCGCCAGGCCCGACAGCAGCGGCACCATGATGGACAGCGCCTCGCGCGGCGGGAAGCGGCCACGGTCGCCGAGCAGGTCCCGCAGGGTCCGGCCGGGCAGGTACTCCATGGCCAGGTACAGGTAGGGCCCGTCCCGGCCCTGGTCGTAGACGGAGACCACGTTCGGGTGCGAGAGCCGCGCGACCGACTTGGCCTCGCCGATGAACCGGTTGACGAAATCCTCGTCGCGCGCCAGGTCCGCGTGCATCACCTTGAGCGCTACCCGGCGATCCAGGCGGGTGTCGATGGCGCGGTACACCGTCGCCATGCCGCCCTTCGCAACCAGCGCCTCCACCTGGTAGCGGCCGTCCAGCAGCCGCCCGACCAGGGGGTCCGCGAGGGTAGTGTCCATCGCGGCCAATTGTACGAGCAGGTCAACCACGCTGGGCCGGATTACCCGCTTTGCGACTCGCCGTTCGCCGGGGGTGACGAGGCGCTGGCGTAGCGCCGCGGCGGGACCCGCCCGGCCAGCCGGGCCAGCCGCCCGGCGATCACGGCATGCCGCATCGCCCCGGCCATCTGCTCCGGGTCCCGGGCGCGGGTCACCGAGGTCGCCAGCAGCACCGCGTCGCAGCCCAGTTCCATCGCGATCGCGGCGTCACTCGCGGTCCCGATGCCGGCGTCGAGGATGACGGGGACGCCGGCTTCCTCGACGATCAGCTCGATGTTGTGCGGGTTCCGGACGCCGAGCCCGGAGCCGATCGGAGCGCCGAGCGGCATGACCGCGGCGCAGCCGGCCTGCTCCAGGCGCCGGGCCAGCACCGGGTCGTCACTGGTGTACGGCAGAACGGTGAAACCCCGGGCGATGAGCAGGTCCGCCGCGTCCAGCAGCTCCACGGGATCCGGCAGCAGGGTGCGCTCGTCCGCGATCACCTCGAGCTTCACCCAGCCGGTGCCGAGCGCCTCGCGGGCCAGCTCGGCGGTGTGCACCGCGTCGGCGGCCGTGTGGCACCCCGCGGTGTTCGGCAGCACGCGGATACCGCGCCCGGCGAGCAGGCCCAGCACCGACTGCCCGGCGCCGGGGGCGACGCGGCGCATCGCCACGGTCGTCAGCTCGGTGCCCGACGCCGCGAGCGCACGATCGAGGACGTCCAGGCTCGGCGCCCCGCCGGTGCCCATGATGAGCCGCGAGCCGAACTTCTCGCCTGCGATGACGAGCGGATCGTCCATTTCAGCCTCCCTGCACCGCGGTGAGCACCTCAACCTGGTCACCGTCCGCCAGCGGGGTGGAATCCCACGCGGAACGCCGCACCACCTGGCCGTTGACCGCGACGGCGATGCCGCTGACCGCGCTGGTCAGCAGCCGGACCGCCGCCGCCGCCGTCGCGCCGTCGGCCAGCTCGAACGCGCGCCCGTTGACGACGATGTTCATCCGGGCCGTCCCCCCGGCTCGGGCCGTCCCCCCGGCTCGGGCCGTCCCCCCGGCTCGGGCCGTCCCCCCGGCTCGGGCCGTCCCCGGCTCGGGCCGGGTCCCGGGCTCGGGCCGGGTCCCGGGCTCGGGCCGGGTCCCGGGCTCGGGCCATCCCCCCGGGCCAGGCTGGTTCCCGCGGAAGCGGCCGATCGTAAAGTGCGCCGCCACCCCCGGCAGCCGCCCGGTCTCCAGGTAGTCCGCGATGACGTCGGCGGTCACCGGCGTGAGCAGCACCCCGTTGCGGAAATGACCGGTCGCGAGCACCAGGCCGGGCGCGCCGCACGGGCCCAGGACCGGGGCGTTGTCCGGCGTTCCGGGGCGCAGCCGCGCGACCGCCTCGGTGAATTCGAGCTCGGTGATGCCCGGCACCAGCGCCCGGGCGTCCCGCAGCAGTTCCCACAGGCCGCCGGCGGTCACCCGGGTGTCCGGGCCGAGTTCCTCCTGGGTCGCGCCCACCACGAGTTCGCCGTCTTCCCGCGGCACGAGGTAGACCGGCGAGCCCCTGACGATGCCGCGCACGGTCCGGCGCAGGAAGCCGTCCGGGGCGCGCAGCCGGATCACCTGCCCCTTGACCGGCCGGACCGGCGGCACGCAGTCCGCCGGGAGCCCGTCGATGGCCGCCGAGTTCCAGCCGGCCGCGAGCACGGTCCAGTCCGCCTTGATCGTCGTCCCGTCGGCGAGACGGACGCCGCGGATCCGGCCGCCGGAGACGGGGCCGGTAGGGACCCGGCCGGCGCCGGGCGGGGCCGCCTCCGCACGGCGCGCATCCGGTCCGCTCCCCGCCGCTGGGGTGCCCGCCACGAAGGTCCGTTCGGCATCCCGAATGACCTGCGCGACCGGCTGCCTGATCAGCCGGACCCCGGCGCGGGCGGCCGCGGCCAGCAGCGCGCGCGTGAGCAGCCGCGGATCGACCGAGCCGTCCGCCTCGGCGAGCAGACCGCCCCGCACCGACGGATCCAGCATGGGCTCCAGGCGGCGGCACTCCCGCGCCGTCAGCCGGCGGCCCGGGACGCCGAGGCTCTCCTGCAGCGCGTGCAGCTCGTCGATGACCGCGAGGTCGTCGGCGTCGTAGCCGACCTGGAGGGTGCCGGACCGGCGGAAGCCGGTCGGCTCACCCGTGGCCGCGGTCAGCTCCGCCACGAAGCCGGGGTAACGCTCCAGCGACGCCGCGCCGAGCGTGAACAGCTCCTTTTCCGTGTAGCTGGCCTCGGAGACCGGGGTGAGCATGCCGGCCGCGGCGTGACTGGCGCCCTGGCCGGGGGAGGGGTCGGCGACCGTCACGCGGAACCCTCGCTGGGCGGCCCGCCAGGCGATGCCCAGGCCGATCACTCCGCCGCCGGCCATGATCACTGTCGCCAATCGCTTTCGCTCCCTTCGCCGGCATGATCCGGATCAGGTTCTGCGGTCGGAAACTCGCCAGCTTCCCTCTCAGTCCGGTCTCCACCGGACTCCCGCGCGTTGCGCCTAGCCTATGTTGTCATGCAGGTCGTCATCGCTGGCGGGGGGCTCGCTGGGCTCCGGACCGCCGAGGAGCTCCGGGCGCGGGATTTCGGCGGCCCGATCACGATGATCGCCGCCGAGAGCCGGCCACCGTACGACCGGCCGCCCCTGTCCAAGCAGGCACTGCTGGCCGGCAAGGTTCTGGCCGGCGAGGTTCTGGCCGGGGAGCCGGATGCGGCCGGGATCCGTGCCGAGCTGGACACCACGCTCCGGGCGGACTTCACCGCGCTGGGCGTCGACCTGCGGCTCGGCGAGCCCGCGACCAGCCTGGAACTGCCCGGGCCAGCCGGACCGGGCGGCCTGGTGCGCACGCCGCGCGGCAAGTACACCTTCGACCGCCTGGTCGTGGCCACCGGGGCGGAACCGGTGGCCCTGCCGGGCCCCGGACGCCAGCGATTTCTCCGCACCCACGAGGACGCGCTGGAACTGCGCGCCCGGCTGCGACCCGGGGTGCGCCTGGTCATCGTCGGAGCGGGCTGGATCGGGGCCGAGCTCGCCACCGCCGCGGCCGCCCGCGGCTGCCGCGTCGCCGTCGTGGAGGCCGGGCCGGCCCCGCTGGCCGGCGCGGTCGGCGCCGAGGTAGGCGCGCAGACGGTCCCCTGGTACGCGGCCGCCGACATCGAGCTGCGGACATCGCAGGCCGTCGAGTCGGTGCAGGACGGCGGGCTCGCCCTGGCCGACGGCGGGTGGATGCCCGCCGACGAGATCGTGACCGCCGTCGGGGTCCGGCCGGCGGTGGCGTGGCTGGCGGGCTCCGGCGTCCGGCTCGACAACGGCGCCGCCGCCGACGAGCACCTGCGCACGTCCGCACCGGGCGTCTACGCGGTGGGCGACTGCGCGTCCTTCCTGTCGCTCAGGTACGGGCGGCGGCTCCGTTTCGAGCACTGGGACGTGGCGCTGCAGGCCCCGCGGGTGGCGGCGGCCAACGTCCTCGGCGGCGAGGAGGTCTACGACCCGGTGCCCTACTCCTGGTCGGAGCAGTTCGGCCGGATGATGCAGTACGCCGGGTATCACGGGGCCGCCGACCGGCTGGTCTGGCGCGGACCCGGGCCGTCCTCGGCCGGCCCGTGGACGGCCTGCTGGCTGTCCGGGTCCCGGCTGGTGGCGGTGCTCGCGGTCGACCGGCCCCGCGACCTCGCCCAGGGCCGTCGCGTCATCGCGGCCGGGACGCCCGTCGACGCCGGCTTGCTCACCGATCCCGCTGTGCCGCTGAAGAACGCCGCCGTGCACGAGCGTGCCGCTGACCAACGCCACCGTTGAACTAGGCTGGTCATCCGTGCTTCTGCTTGCCTTCGATACCGCGACGCCCGCCGTCACCGTGGCGCTGCACGACGGGCAGCGGGTGCTGGCCGAGACCGTCACGGTGGACGCGCGCAGGCACGGTGAACTGCTCGCCCCGTCCATCGCCAAGGTCATCGCCGACGCGGGCGCCGGGCCGGGCGACCTGACCGCGATAGCGACGGGGGTGGGCCCGGGGCCCTATACCGGGCTGCGGGTGGGCGTGGTCACTGCGCGGGTGTTCGGCCGGACGCTCGGCATCCCCGTCTACGGTGTCTGCACGCTGGACGTCCTCGCGCGCGCCGCGGTCCCGGCCGCCGCCGGCCGGGAGTTCCTGGCCGCGACCGACGCACGCCGCAAGGAGCTCTACTGGGCCCGCTACGGGAGGTCGGGTGCGCGGCTCACCGGGCCGGCCGTCGGCCGTCCCGCCGAGATCCCCGATGCCGCTGTCCTGCCCGTCGCGGGACAGGCCGCGACGCTCTATCCCGATGAGCTCGGTGAGCCGATCTGGCGCGAGCACCCCGCCGCGGTCGCCCTGGCCGAACTGGTCGCCGAGCGCCTCGGCGGGCCCGGGGCGGATCTGGCCGGGCCCGGGGCTGATCCCGGCGGGCCCGGGGCTGATCCCGGCGGGCCAGGGGCCGAGGGGGCGCTCCTGCCGCCCGAGCCGCTGTACCTGCGCCGCCCGGACGCCCGGGTTCCCGGCCCGCCGAAGCGGGTGACGTCGCCGTGAGCGTGCGGCTGCGCCCGCTGCGCTACAACGATCTCGGGGCCGTGCTGGACCTGGAGCGCGCCCTCTTCCCCGACGACGCGTGGTCGCCGGGGATGTTCGCCGAGGAACTTGCCATGCAAGGACGCGGGCGCCACTACGTGGCGGCCGGGGAAGGGAACGTGCTCGTGGGATACGCCGGGATGATGCTGCCCGGCGGCCGCCAGGCCGAGGTGCTGACGCTGGCCGTCAGCGCGGGACACTGGGGCCGGGGGATAGGTTCCGCGCTACTGACCGACCTGCTGGCCGAGGCCGCCCGGCACGTCTGCGCGGAAGTGTTCCTCGAGGTACGCGCCGACAACCCGCGGGCCCAGGACCTGTACCGGCGGTTCGGTTTCTGCGACGTCGGAATACGGCGCGGCTACTACCAGCCCTCCGGTATGGACGCGATCGTGATGCGCTGCGGCCTGAACGAGGCTGCCCCGCCCGGCAGGGCCGAGCCGGCCGGCGGCGCGGCGCCCGCGGACGGTGCGCGGTGACGGGCCCGCTCGTTCTCGGCATCGAGACCTCCTGCGACGAGACGGGGGCCGGGCTGGTCCGTGGCCACGAGCTGCTGGCCGACGCGGTGGCGTCAAGCGTCGATGAGCACGCCCGGTTCGGCGGCGTGGTGCCGGAAGTAGCCAGCCGGGCCCATCTGGAGGCGATGACCCCGTCGGTCGACCGGGCGCTGGCCACGGCGGGAGTCACGCTGGCCGACGTGGACGCGATCGCGGTGACGGCGGGCCCCGGCCTCGTGGGTGCCCTGCTGGTGGGCGTGGCCGCGGCCAAGGCGTACGCGCTTACGCTCGGGAAGCCGCTGTACGGCGTCAACCACCTGGCCGCGCACGTGGCCGTCGACCAGCTTGAGCACGGCCCGCTGCCGGCGCCCGTCATCGCGCTGCTCGTGTCGGGCGGCCATTCGTCGCTGCTGCTCGTCCCCGACGTCGCGGGTGAGGTGATATCCCTCGGCGCGACCGTCGACGACGCCGCCGGTGAGGCGTACGACAAGGTCGCCCGGGTGCTCGGCCTCCCGTTCCCGGGCGGGCCGCCCATCGATGCGGCGGCCCGGTCCGGCGATCCGGCCGCGATCGCGTTCCCGCGGGGGAAGTACCACGACGGGTCGCTCGACTTCTCCTTCGCCGGCCTGAAGACCGCCGTGGCCCGGTGGGTCGAGGAACGCGCCGCCCGCGGCGAGCCGGTCCCGGTGGCCGATGTCGCCGCGTCCTTCCAGGAGGCGGTCGCCGACGTGCTGACCCGCAAGGCCGTCGCCGCCTGCCTCCGGTACGGAGTCGGCCACCTCGTCATCGGCGGCGGCGTGGCCGCCAACTCGCGCCTGCGCTCCCTGGCCGAGGAACGCTGCACCGCCGTCGGCATCCGCCTGCGCGTCCCGCGTCCCGGGCTGTGCACCGACAACGGCGCGATGGTGGCCGCCCTCGGTTCCGAGCTCGCCGCGCGTGGCCTTCCGCCGTCGCCGCTGGACCTGCCCGCCGATTCCTCCCTCCCCGTGACCGAGGTGGTCGTCCGCTAGCTAGCCCGCGGACGTGCGGCGGCGGAGGAGGCGCCGGACACCCCAGGTGAGCAGGCCGACCGCCACGGCGGCGCCGGCCACGGGGGCCAGGTGCTTCACGATCACGGGGCCCACGAGTCTCAGCAGGTCCAGGTGCTCGTCCTGGTGCTGGACGTGGACGGGCTGCACGGGCTCCGGCGCGGGCTGCAGGGCTCCGGGCGGACGCCCACGGGCACCGGCGTGGTCGCCGCAGGGGCTGAGAGCGCAGCGGCCCGGCGCCGCGGGGGCTTCGCCGGCGGCAGCCGCGCCGGGGGCTCCGCCGTTGGCGAGCTGCTTGGCGAGGTTGTCCGCGAACTTGTCGATCAGCCGCGACCCCACCTCGGCGATCACCCCGCGGCCGAACTGCGCCGGCCGTCCGGTCACGTTCAGGGTGGTGTGCAGCGTCACGAGGGTCCCGGAATCGGAGCTGTCCTCCGGCCGCAGGGCCGCCCGGACCGTGGCGGACGCGGTCCCGGCGCCGCGCATCTCCTTGCCGGACGCCTCCACCAGCACCGAACGGTCCGCGGTGTCCCGGTCCTTGAACGTGGCCGTTCCCTTGTAGGTGAGCGAAACCGGCCCCACCTTGACCTTCAGCCGGCCCGCGACATCATCGCCCGCAACGGTGTCGACCTGGGCGCCGGGCATGCAGGGTGCGACCTTTTCCACGTCGAGCAGGACGTTCCATGCCTGGTCCGGTGGGACGGGGACCGTGAACGAGTGATCGAGTTCCATGCTCATGGTGGTTCGCTTTCTCCGGCCAACATCGGCTTCTGGCGATGGTGCAGGACATTTACTTTAGTGCCCACATAATCGGATTCGATGAGCCCGGGGGCCCGGCCTCTCTCCGGCGTTGCCGGGCAAAGCACCAGGTCAGGCCGTCTCGAGAAGCTGGAACGCCTCGGCGAGCCGGCCGTCACCCAGGCCCGCGGCGCTCCGCCGCGGCGGCGCAGCCGATCGTCCGCAGCCGCGGCACCGAAGTCAGGTCAGGGGTGCGCCGGTCTGGCTGTTCGTGCGCGCGCATGCGCGCCGCTCCTGCGACGAGCGGCCCGGCATCCTGCGGCCGCCGCCGCAAGCTGCCTGCGGAAGCCGCCGCCGCAAGCCGGCTGCGGATGCCGTAGATCATCGCCATTTTACCCGCGCATCCAGCGGTGAAATGTACCTGTTACGACTGAAACCCTCGTGGTCGGCGGTTTCATGTGCTAGAACCGTCGTCAGAAGGTGATCACGGTAGAGGGGGTGACGAGATGACCGCGGCCGATGAAGCCATCGGGCCAACCGAAGAGCAGCTCGAGAAGGGCCTCAAGCCCGGAGCTCTCGGGCTCGTGTCCAGCATCGTCATGGGCGTGGCGTCGACCGCCCCCGCCTACAGCCTGGCCGCCACCCTCGGTCTGGTGGTGGCCGCGGTCGGGCTCGGATCTCCCATCGCGGCGGTCCTGGCGTTCGTCCCGATGCTGCTGACCTCCATCGGGTACAGCGAGATGAACAAGGCCGACCCGGACTGCGGCACCACGTTCACCTGGGCCGCCCGGGCGTTCGGCCCGCGCACCGGCTGGGCCGGCGGCTGGGGCATCATCGCGGCCGACGTGCTGGTCATGGCGAGCCTGGCGCAGGTCGCGGGCCAGTACGTGTTCCTGCTCTTCGGGGCCAAGGGCATCGGCTCGGACCCGACCAGCGGATGGGTGCTGCTCGTCGGCGTGCTGTGGATCATCGCGATGACCTATATCTGCTACCGGGGCATCGAGGTCTCCGCCCGGCTGCAGCGGGTCCTGCTCGCCGTCGAAGTGATCATGCTGCTGGTGCTGTCCGTGGTGGCGCTGATACGGGTGGGCAGCGGCCATCACCCGGCCGTGTCCATCAGCCCCAGCTGGTCCTGGCTCAACCCGTTCAACATCAGCACTTTCCAGGCGTTCATCGGCGGCCTGATCCTGATGCTGTTCATCTACTGGGGCTGGGACACGGCGGTCGCGGTCAACGAGGAGACCGCCGACCGGAACAAGACGCCGGGCCGGGCGGCGATCATCTCCACCGTGCTGCTGCTCGTCACCTACGTGCTGGTCATCTTCGCGGCGCAGGCGTTCGCCGGCATCGGGTCCAAGGGCATCGGCCTGAGTCAACCCGGACAACTCCAGCGACGTGCTCTCCGTGCTCGGCAGCGCGGTCTTCGGCGGGTCCGGCTTCGGGGTCTTCCTGACCCGGCTGCTGCTCCTGATGGTGCTCAGCTCGGCGGCCGCCTCCACCCAGACGACGATCCTGCCCACCGCGCGGACCACGCTGTCGATGGCCGTCTACAAGGCGCTGCCGCGGGCGTTCGCCCGGATGCACGGCAAGTACCTCACGCCCACCGTGTCCACCATCGCCATGGGCGCGATATCGATCATCCTGTACGTCCCGCTGAACTACCTGTCGGGCGGCAACGTCATCGCGGACGCGGTGACGGCGATCGGCCTCTACATCGCCTTCTATTACGGGCTCACCGCGTTCACCTGCGTCTGGTACTACCGCCGCACGCTGCTCAGCAGCCCGCGCAACCTGTTCATGCGCGGCATCTTCCCCCTCCTGGGCGGCCTGATCATGTACTTCGCCGGCGGCTGGAGCCTGTGGCTGGACTGGGACGTCGCCACGCAGAACAGCTTCACCTCGTGGCTGATGCCGTTCTGGCCGCACTGGCAGATCGGCGGCGTGTTCATGATCGCATTCTTGTCCGCGCTGGCCGGGGTGGTCGTGTTCATCTACTGCCGGGTCACCGCCCCCGCCTTCTTCCGTAAGGAAACCCTCACCCGCGCCACGCCGACGCTGGTACCCGAGACCGACGCGGGCCTGCCCGGTTCACCTCACTGACGTAAGCCTGTTGTGATCGGCGAGAACCACACGGTTACGGCGAGGCGCTCATACCGGCCCAGCACAGCGCAGCGGGGGGTTCCGGGGGTCGTGCCCCCGGGCCGGTCAGGGCAGCTCGTCGTGGATCTTCTCAAGCAGCCTGATGGTGTCCGCCGCCGTCTCGGCCTGGACGCAGAGCCGCTCCATGACCTCGAGGTACCGGTCCACCTCGGTGGGCTTGTCGATGTAGAGCGCGCTGGTCAGCTGCTCCAGGTAGACGACGTCGGACAGTTCCGGCTCGGCGAAGCGCAGGATCGAGAACGGGCCGCCCGCCGCCGAGTGACCGCCCACGCGGAACGGGACGATCTGCAGCGTCACGCAGGGATTCTCGGCCATCGTGATGAGGTGGCTGACCTGCTCACGCATCACGCTCAGGACCGCCGATCGGGCGGCGCAGCACCGCCTCGTCGAGCGCCGCCCAGAACCGCGGCGCGGTCGGCTTGGACAGCAGCCGCTGACGCCCCAGCCGGAGCTCGACCCGCCGGTTCAGCTCCGCATCGCTGATGGCCGCGTATCCCAGCCGGATCACCTCGCGGGCGTAGGACGGCGACTGCAGCAGGCCCGGCACGAACTGGACCTCGTAGTTGCGGATGACCGACGCGGCGGCCTCCAGGCTGATGTACGGCTCGAACCAGTGCGGCAGCAGATCACCGAAGTCGTGCCACCAGCCGGGGTTGCCGGCTTCCCGGGCCAGGGCCAGCAGGCTGGCCCGCTCGGCGGGGTCGGTCACGCCGTACAGGGTCAGCAGATCGCTGACGTCGCGGTCCTTGAAGCCGACCCGGCCGTGCTCCATCCGGCTGATCTTGGAATGCGAGCCGCGGATCGCCTCGGCGGCCTGCTCTGTCGTGATTTCCTTGGCCTCACGTAGCCGACGCAATTGTGCACCCAGCACGATCCGCTGAACGGTCGGTCCACTCGCGCGGCGACCGAAACTCCGGACCGGGCCCTCCCAGGCGACGCCCTCAGACGCGTTCATCGCCACCCCTCGGTCGTTGTCAAATAGCAGCGCGTGGCCAAGTCTTGCATGTGATCTTGGGATTGCAAAGAGTGCATATCATAATTTGACATGGCTTTTTGCTACTAGACAGTTAAGCAGACGGTTAGCGGATCCGTCATCTGCCGGCCCGCGAGCAGGCCCGATCCTCCCCGCGAACAGGGCAAAGGCATGTGCACTGAGCGCGTCTTTGCGGTCACGCCGGACGGGAACGCCGACTGGTTCAGCTATCCGCGGGCGACGGCTGACCGGGCCGGCCGCTCACGACACCTGCGAACGAAGCCGCTCACGACACTACGCGATCGAACTCGCCGTCCTTGGCCCCCTGCAGGAACGCGGCGATCTCGGCCTGGGTGTAGACCAGCACGGGACCCGCTGGGTGACGGGAGTTGCGTACCGCGATCTCGCCGCCCGGCAGGCACGCGACCTCGACGCAGTTACCGCTCGGATTGCTGTGCCGGCTCTTGAGCCAGGTGAGGTGGCCTAGCGCCGTGGCTGGCATCCCGTTGTACGGCTCATTCATGACGTGCCTCCCGCAATGAGGTCACTAACTAAACGCGGGCCCCTGCTGCCGCGTTCATGCCGCTTGGTTTCCGGTTGCGGCGCCGGCGGCGTACCGGGCAGGCGGAAACGCCGGGCCGGCGACCTGGCGGTACCGTCCGCGCGGTATGCCCGGCTGCCGCAGCCTCCATTGGGCCCAGCCGGCCGTTCTTTCGGTCCGGCGGGCACCGTTGCTCGTGACTACCCCGAACCCCCGTATGCATTAGCCGTGTACATATAGAATCACAGCGTGCACATTCGGATGAACGTGCATTTGGCCTTGCACTTGCACAATGTATCAGGCAGCATAGGGATGACGGATACCAATACAGTGCGCCGGACAGGGCTCCGCACCCGCGAGGACATCGCGTGGACCGCCACAAGTACCCCAGGTGCGGCCCATCTCCGGAACCAGGGGTGACGACTTGGCTGTGAGCGGCTCCGCCGGATCCGAGCCTGGGTTGTCGGCACCCCGGCTGTTTCCTGTGCCGTCCGCCTGGTGGGAAACACCGGCCGTCACCTCCTGCGTGCTGGCCGCGCGGCCCGAGTCAGCCGGCACCGCCCGGCATTTCACCCGGGAAGTCCTCATCTCGTGGGGCGTTGGCCAGCTCGTGGACGAGGCGGAAACGATCATTGGCGAGCTCGTCGTCAACGCGGTCCAGCACGGGACGCGCGACACCGGGGGTCCCGGCTGGCGCGGAACCGCGCCGCACGCGCGGGGCACGAACGGATATCCGCGGGCCAGAGCGCGGGCCGCCTGGGCCAGCCACCTCACCGGCACCGGGACGCCCGGCACCGGAAATGCCGGCGGCGCGGTGCTGCGGCTCTGCCTGCTGCGCCGGGCGGGCGAGGTCATGCTGGCCGTCATCGACGCCAGTGACGACGCCCCGACGCCGCGGCAGCCCGACTGGATCAAGGAAAGCGGCCGCGGGCTGCAGATCGTCCACGCGCTCAGCAGCGTGTGGGGGTGGAGCCCCATCGAAGGCCACGGTAAGGCCGTCTGGGCCGTGCTGCCGTCCGAATGACCGGCACCGCCGTGCCGATCATCAAGGCCGAACGGGCCTGACCGGGACACGCCCCCCCGTGCGGCGCACCACACCGCCGGGCCCCAGGGTCAGCCGTGCGCCGCCGCTTCCGGCTGGCCGGGAGCGTCCTCCACCGTCATGAGCACGTACTCCACCAGCGCGATCAGCACTTCCTTGGCCGAGTCCTTGCTCCGTGCGTCGCAGAGCACGACCGGGAAACCCGGGTCCAGGTCCAAGGCGACCCGGATGTCGTCCGGGTCGTGGGTGACCGACCCGTCGAAGCAGTTCACCGCGATGATGAACGGGATCTGCCGTCGCTCGAAGTAGTCCACGGCCGGGAAGCAGTCGGCGAGCCGCCGGGTGTCGGTCAGCACCACCGCGCCGAGCGCGCCGACGGCGAGCTCGTCCCACATGAACCAGAACCGCTGCTGGCCGGGCGTGCCGAACAGGTACAGGACCAGATCCTCGCGAAGGCTGATCCGGCCGAAGTCCATGGCCACCGTGGTCGTGGTCTTGCCCTCGACCCCGGACGTGTTGTCGGTCCGCAGGCCCCGCTCGGTCAGCGGTTCCTCGGTCCGCAGCGGCTTGATCTCGCTGACCGCTCCCACCATCGTGGTCTTGCCCACACCGAAACCGCCGGCGAGCAGAATCTTGATCGCTGTGTGGCCTGGCCCGGCGGTGACCGCCGGCTCAAAGTGCCCGTAGGCCATTGAGCACCTCTCTCAGGATGTGACTGTCGCGGTGACTCTGCCCGGTCTGCGGGGAACGGATGACGATGAACCCGGCGTCGCGAAGGTCAGCGAGCAGGATCCGGACGACACCGAGGGGCAGGTTCAGCTCGGACGCCAGGTCGGCCACGGTGGTCGGCCGCCGGGACAGGTTGAGGGCCCACATCTGCTCGGGGCTCAGCGCGGCGGGGTCCGTGATCTCCTTACGCGTCGCTCTGACGGTCGCGACCAGATCGAACTTCGCGCCGGAATGCCGCGTCCTGCCACCGATCAGCGCGTACGGGCGCACGACCGGACCGGCCTCGGAATCTAGCCACCGTTCCTCAGGGCTCGGCATAAGCGGCTCACTCCGTGTACGGAGCCGACTGGGGGCGACCGGCCGGCATCGGGTAAGGGCTGAGGCGCCGCCATCCCGTGACCGGCGGCCATGGACGGCAGGCGCTGCGGCGAGTGGTCCTGCGTGTAATCGGCGGGCTGCCCGGCACCGCGGGCCATGCTCTGGAAACCGGCCGCCAGCGCCGCGAGGTGCTCGGCGTCCTCGCCGTTGAGCCCCGCCGACGCGCCGATCGCGAGGCCGTCCTGGGTGAGCATCACCGCCTTGCTGACCTGCGGGACCCGGTTCACCAGGTCGTCAAGCAGCCAGTTCAGCTCGCCGCCCTGGTTGACGTAATGAGGCGTCATCGTGTCCCCCGGGTGTGTGATCACGATCAGATGTCATCGTTTCCCCCGCGGTAGCCCTGCTCGTCGTGGCTGCTGGCCTCCGATTCCGCGTCGCGTGCAGTGTTTCCTCCCGTGTCTGCGGTGCTCCCCGTCTCTGCCGTCCGGAACGCCGGCATGGAGTTCGGGGCCCGGCCCGGGTCCGTTCCGTCGTGGCTGACGCTGCCCGCGGCAGCGGAGTAATCCGGTTCCGCGGAATAGTCCGGGTATCCGACGTCGCCGCGCCGTAGCCGTCGGCTGTCCCGTAGCCGGCACCGCCGCCGCTGCCACGAGCCGCCACCGTAGCCATTGCCGCCGGCGCTGCCGTCGTTTCCGCTGCTGCCGTGTGCCCTGGGCGGCCGCCCGCTCCTCGTCGGTCACGAGCCGCTCGTCTCCCGGCACCGTCCGCTCGTCCGGGCCGGCCGGGACGCTCCCGTGGGCCCCAGTGGCCGCGTGGGCCCCATGGGCACCGTGTCGGCCGCGTCGCCGGACGGCGCGCCCCGTTCCGGCGAGCCGCCCTCGTTCACGGTGCGTCCCTGCTGCCAGCCCCGCTGCATCGCCGACAACGCGGTGCGGATGTCATCGGGCGAGCGGTTGGCGACGTTGTCCCCGGACGCCGCCGACGGCGTGCTGCTGGGCGTGGTCCGGTCGCGGAGCTGCGGAGCCAGGTTGGCCTGCCGCACCCGCTTCGGCAGGCCCTTGTAGGTCTCGTCCGGCTGCGCCTGGGCGCCGCGCTCATCGGTGAACGATCCCGCGGGCGGGAACGACGGTTCCGCCGCCGGGAAGGCCGTCTCGGCGGCGGGGTACGGGGCGCCGGCGGCCGGGAAGGCGGGCTCAGCCTCGGGGTAGGAAGGCCGCGCCTGCGGGTAGGGCGGGTCGGCCGGGGGCGGCGGCGGCTGCGGCGGCCGGGAAGGGTCCCCCGGTGGCGGGAAGGGCGCTTCGTCCCGTGCGTACGGCCGGGAGGTGTCCGCGGGCGGGTAGGCGCGGTCGCCGGACCCGAACGGGGTCGGCCGGCGGCTGGCCCATGCCGTTGGCGCCGGGCGCCGGGCGGTCGTACGGCCACGGCAGGCCCGTTTCCGTCCGCGCCGTGCCAGCCTCCCCGGGCGTCCCGAACGACGAGCCGCTCGGCGGGGAAATCCAGCCGTACGCCTGGCCGGTGTAGGGGTCGGTGCCGTATGGCTGTTCGCCGTAGGACCCGCTGGAGCCGTTGGACGCGCCGGAGCCGCCGTTGGCCGGGCCGCCGTGAAAGGCCGCCGCTCGGAGTGGGAGGGCTGGCGCCGTAAGGGCGGCGCCGGCGCGGACCGACCGCGAACGACCCGAACGAGTCCTGCGCTCCCGGCCACCCGCACATCCCCGTTCGACCGGGCCGGACGAGCCGTTGCCCTGCGGCAGCGCGCTCCACGGCTGGCCGGTGAGCTGCGTGCGCGAGGAGGACGGCTGCACCGTCGTGTCGTCGGCGGGCATCTCGTTACGGCCGGCGGCCCAGGCCGAGGAGATGGCGGTCATCCCGGTGGGGAGCCCCTCCACGAAGCCGTCTTCCACGCCGACCAGCGTGGTCGGGATGAGCGCGATGGCGGTGGTGCCGCCGTACGGGGACGGGCGCAGCGTCACCCGGATGCCGTGCCGCTTGGCGAGCTGGCCGACGACGAACAGGCCGAGCTGCTCGCTGTTGAAGACGTCGAACTCCGGCGGCTCGGCCAGACGGCTGTTGAGCTCCGCGTAGCGCTGCTCGCTCATCCCGAGGCCACGGTCCTCGATCTCGACCGCGAAGCCGCTCGCCACCAGGTCGCCGGACACGCGCACCGGCGTGTACGGCGGGGACAGCGTGGTGGCGTTCTCGATGAGCTCGGCGAGCAGGTGGATGACGTCCGCCACGGCTGGCCCGGTGAGCGCCGCCTGGGACGGGGTGGTCACCGCCACCCGCGAGTAGTCCTCGACCTCGGCGGCCGCGGCGCGCAGCACGTCGATCATCCGGACCGGATGCACCCAGCCGCGGCCCGGCGCCGCCCCGGACAGGATGATCAGGCCCTCTGAGTGGCGGCGCATCCGGGTGGTCAGGTGATCGAGGCGGAAGAGGTCTTCCAGGGTCTCCGGATCGGTCGTCCGCCGCTCCATGCCGTCCAGCACCGTGAGCTCCCGGTGCAGCAGCGACTGGTTGCGCCGGGCCAGGTTGCGGAACACGTCGTTGATCCCGCGCCGCATCCTGGCCTCGCCGACCGCGGCCTCGATGGCCGTGCGCCGGGCCGCGTCGAACGCCTGGCCGACCCGGCCGATCTCGTCCCGGCCGAATTCCGCCGTCGTCCCGGTCAGTTCCTCGACCGGAACGTCCTCGCCGCGGCGCAGCCGGGCGACGACGCCGGGCAGTTCCACGTCGGCCAGCGTGACCGCCGACTGCTCGAGTCGGCCGAGGCGGCGGATGATCCACCGCCCGATCAGGATGGACAAGCCGATGGACAGCACGAGGCCGAGCAGGCCGAGCCCGCCGGCCAGTGCCACCCGCCGCCAGGCCGCGTTGGTGATCTGATGGTCGTGCTGCACCTGGTGCTCGACAGTATCGACACCCGCGAAGAAAATGCCGGTCGAGATCGCCTTCACCACCGGATCCCACCGTGCCGCGGTGAATGGCGGGAACGGGGTGGCATCGGCGGCGACGGCAGTCTCGAGCTGCGCGAGGCTGGACTGGGCCGTGGCCGGCGCGTAGGTGTTCATCTGCGCCTTGAACACGGCCAGGTCGGGTGCGTCGAGCCGGCTGACGGCCGCCTGGTACATGGCCTGGCGCGCCCCGGCGAGCTGGGTGATCTGGATGCGCGTGGCCGGGGTCAGCTGGTGCGCAGCGAGCGACGCCGAGACCAGCGCGTCCTCCTGGCTCAGGGCCTCACCGGACTCGGTGCTGTCGATGATCGCGAGCGACTGGGTGGCCGCGGTGGCGTTGGTCAGGCTCCGGTTCTCCTGGACGAAGAGCTGCAGCTCCTGGGTCAGGATGTTGCTGAACGCACCGAACACCTGGGTGGGGGCGATCGCCCTGGCCAGTATGACCGGGCGGATGCTGGCCAGGCCTTGAATGCTCGCGATCATCTGCTTGATGACGGCCTCTTCGGCCGTGGTGGCGGCGCCGGTCGTCGCCGGGCTGGTCATCTTGGCCCGGAAGGTGGGGAATGCCTGGGTGGTCGCGTTCTGGGCCGCTTCGAGCTGTGCCCGGTTCGTGGCGGTGGGGGCGGTGAGGTAGACGAGCGACGCCTTGCGTTCATTCTGGATGTTCATGTCGAACTGCGCGGCCGGCACGGAGGTCGCGTTGATGAGGTTCGGCGCCCGGTCCAGGTTGACGGCGTCCCCGACCGTGGTGTACAGCACGAAGGCGTACAGGCCGATCACGGTCAGCAGCGGGACGGCGACGAGGAAGTAGAGCAGGCGGCGAATGGAGGGGCCGCGCCGTCCCCCAGCGCGCTGGCCGTCAGTTTTAGGCATCCTTACCCTTGGCGAGAGGTGTGCGATCAGATCCTCCGGTGCCGCCAGCATGGGCGGGCCGCGTCACCGGTAGGCTCGCCTAAAGTATCGAAATGGTCGTTTAGGCGTACACACATTCATAAATAATTAGGGCACTCACCGTAAAGGGAACTAAGGGTATCGGACCGGCTCGGGCCAGTAATCACCACCCCCCGGGTGTACCGACTCCCGCGCTGTTATGGTGCTCCCCGCGGACCCGCTGGCTCGCCATCCGGCACACGGGATGTCAGCGGCAGCGCCTACGCTGTTCGGGTGACCGCTACGGCTGCTGATTCCCTCCTGGAGGGGCTGAACCCGCAGCAGCGTGCTGCGGTGATCCACACCGGCAGCCCGCTGCTGATCGTGGCGGGCGCGGGTTCGGGGAAGACCCGGGTGCTGACCCACCGGATCGCCTACCTGCTCGCCGAGCGGGACGTCCTGCCGAGCGAGATCCTGGCCATCACCTTCACCAACAAGGCGGCCGGCGAGATGGCGTCGCGGGTGGCGGCGCTGGTCGGCCCGCGCGCCCGGGCGATGTGGGTGATGACGTTCCATTCCGCGTGCGTGCGCATCCTGCGCCGGGACGCGAAACGCCTCGGCTATCCCTCTTCGTTCTCGATCTACGACCAGGCCGACTCGCAGCGGCTGATGGCCCTGGTCTGCCGCGAGCTCGAGCTCGACGCCCGGCAGTATCCGCCGAAGGCGCTGCACGCGCAGGTCTCCAACCTCAAGAACGAGCTCGTTGACTACGAGACGTTCGCCGCGCGGGCCCGGACGCACCGGGAGAAGGCGCTCGCCGAGGCCTACGCCGAGTACCAGCGGCGGCTCACCACGGCCGGCGCAATGGACTTCGATGACCTGATCATGGTGACGGTCTGCCTGCTCCAGGCGTTCCCCGAGGTCGCGGCCGCCTACCGGCACCGCTTCCGGCACGTGCTGGTGGATGAGTACCAGGACACCAACCACGCGCAGTACGTCCTGGTCCGGGAGCTCGTCGGCGCGCACGGCGGCTCCGGCGGCCCCGAGGCCGGCGGCGAGCCCCCGTCCGAGCTGTGCGTCGTCGGTGACGCCGACCAGTCGATCTACGCCTTCCGCGGCGCGACGATCAGGAACATCGTGCAGTTCGAGCAGGACTTCCCCGACGCCCGGGTGATCGTCCTGGAGCAGAACTACCGCTCCACCCAGAACATCCTGTCCGCGGCCAACGCCGTGGTCTCCCGCAACGCGAGCCGCAAGCCGAAGAACCTGTGGTCCGACCAGGGCGCCGGGCCGCTGATCACCGGGTACGTGGCCGACAGCGAGCACGACGAGGCCGCGTTCGTGGCCGAGGAGGTGGACCGGCTCACCGACGCGGGCGAGGCCACACCCGGGGACGTGGCCGTGTTCTACCGGACCAACGCCCAGTCGCGTGTGTTCGAGGAAGTCTTCATCCGGGTCGGCCTGCCGTACAAGGTGATCGGCGGGGTCCGTTTCTACGAGCGCCGCGAGGTCCGTGACCTGCTGGCGTACCTCCGGCTGATCGCCAACCCGGCCGACGAGGTGTCGCTGCGGCGGATCCTGAACGTGCCCAAGCGGGGCATCGGCGAGCGGGCCGAGGAGTACGTGGCCGCCTTCGCGGCGCGGGAGCGGATCAGCTTCGCCGCCGCGCTGGCCCGCCCCGGCGACGTGCCCGGCCTGGCCGGGCGGTCCGCGCAGGCCATCGAGCGGTTCAACGCGCTCCTGGCGGACCTGCGGGAACTGGCCGCCGGCCACCCGGTGGCCGAGCTGGCCGAGGCGGTCCTCGACCGCTCCGGTTACCAGACCGCGCTGGAGGAGTCGAACGACCTGCAGGACGCCAGCCGGGTGGAGAACCTCCAGGAACTGGTCTCGGTCGCGCGCGAATTCGACGGCCAGAACGCAGGCCGGGACGCTCGCGGACTTCCTCGAGCAGGTATCGCTGGTCGCCGACGCGGACCAGATCCCGGACGGCGCCCAGCACGGCGGCGTGGTCACCCTGATGACCCTGCACACGGCCAAGGGGCTGGAGTTCCCCGTGGTGTTCCTCACCGGCATGGAGGAGGACGTCTTCCCGCACCAGCGGTCCGCCACCGATGAGAAGGAACTGGAAGAGGAGCGGCGGCTGGCCTACGTGGGGATCACCCGCGCCATGCGGCGCCTCTACCTGACCCGCGCGGTGGGCCGGATGTGGTGGGGACGCCCGTCCTTCCACCGCCAGTCGCGGTTCCTCGGCGAGATCCCCGGGTCGCTGATCGAGTGGCGGCGGGACGAGGGGGCGGCCAGCGCCCCGGCGATGGAGCGCGCCGCGCAGCGGCCGGGGGTGGACTCACCGGGCAACCGGCAGGTGCCGGCGCTCGCGCCCGGGGACATGGTCACCCACGACAAGTTCGGGCTCGGCACGGTGGTCTCGGTCGACGGCGCGGGCGACCGCGCCGAGGCGAAGATTGATTTCGGCGCCGACTACGGTGTCAAGCACCTGGTGCTTCGTTACGCCCCGCTGGAAAAGCTGTAGCTTAAAGCCGAAGGTAATGCGGCCGGCACTCGACGAAAAGCCTTCGGCCGCGGCTGGGGCAGGATGCATTTATGGGCAGTATCCGTGTCGTTATCGCCAAACCTGGCCTGGACGGGCACGACCGGGGGGCCAAGGTGGTGGCGCGCGCCCTGCGCGACGCCGGCGTAGAGGTGATCTACACCGGGTTGCACCAGACGCCGGAGCAGATCGCGGCGGCCGCCATCCAGGAGGACGCGGACGCGATCGGGCTGTCTGTCCTGTCCGGCGCGCACATGACCCTGTTCACCCGCGTCCTGGAGATCCTCAGGGAGCGCGGCGCCGAGGACATCACGGTCTTCGGCGGCGGGATCATCCCGGAGGAGGACATCGCCGAGCTGACCCGGCTGGGGGTCGCGCGCATCTTCACCCCCGGCGCGTCCACCCGCGCCATCGTGGACTGGGTCCAGTCCGATCTGGCCGCCGCCTCCTCCCGCCGCACCTGACCGCCGCCGTACCGGCTGACCGGCGGCCCGGCGCGGGCAGCGCGGCCCGGCGCCGGCAGCGGCGGCCTGAGAGGGACCTCACAGGCCCGCAGGAGAACCAGCCGGCGCGCGGAAGGACGATCGCGGCTAGGCTGCGAGCAGGGCGAGCCTGCCACCGGCGGCGGCCGCAAGCGGAAACCGAGGACGAGCACAGGTGGACCTGTTCGAGCATCAGGCGAAGGAGCTCTTCGCTCAGTATGGCGTTCCCGTACCAGGCGGGAAGGTCGCACACACGGCCGGGGAGGCGCGCGACATCGCGGCGGAGTTCGCCGCCGCGGGTCGGCCCAAGGTCGTCATCAAGGCGCAGGTGAAGGTCGGCGGGCGCGGCAAGGCTGGCGGGGTCAAGCTGGCCGACGGCCCCGAGGCCGCCTACGAGATAGCCCAGCAGATCCTCGGCATGGACATCAAGGGCCACACCGTGCACAAGGTCCTGGTCGAGGAGGCCAGCGACATCGCGCAGGAGTACTACCTGTCCTTCCTGCTCGACCGGGCCAACCGGACCTTCCTGTCGATCTGCTCGGTGCAGGGCGGCATGGAAATCGAGGAGGTCGCGCACACCAATCCGGAGGCGGTCGCGCGCATCCCCGTGTCACCGCTGTCCGGGGTGAACCACGACAAGGCCAGGGAGATCGTCAGCGCGGGCCAGCTCCCCGAAGAGGCGCTGACCGGCGCCGCCCAGCTCGCCGAGCGACTCTGGGCGGTCTTCACCGACGAGGACGCGACCCTGGTCGAGGTCAACCCGATGATCCTGTCCGCCGACGGCCGGGTGCTCGCGCTCGACGGCAAGGTGACCCTCGACGACAACGCCGCGTTCCGCCAGGGCGAGGACTTCGAGAAGTTCGCCGACTCCAGCACCACCGACCCGCTCGAGGCCCGCGCCAAGGCCAAGCACCTGAACTACGTCAAGCTGGACGGCCAGGTCGGCATCATCGGCAACGGCGCCGGGCTGGTCATGTCCACCCTGGACGTGGTGGCCTACGCCGGTGAGGAGTTCGGCGGCATCCGCCCGGCCAACTTCCTCGACATCGGCGGCGGCGCCTCGGCCGAAGTGATGACCGACGGCCTGGAGATCGTGCTGTCCGACCCCTCGGTCCGCAGCGTCTTCGTCAACGTCTTCGGCGGGATCACGTCCTGCGACGCGGTGGCCAACGGGATCGTCTCGGCCATCAGCATGCTCGGCGAGCGGGGCGAGAAGGTCAATCACCCGATCGTGGTGCGCCTCGACGGCAACAACGCGGCCGAGGGCCGGCGGATACTCGACGAAGCCGGGATCGGCTCGGTGGAGCAGGTAGGGACCATGGACGACGCCGCCAGGCGGGCCGCCGAGCTGGCGTCCACGGCCGGAGCAGGAGCATAGAGATGGCGATCTTCCTCACCGCCCAGAGCCGGGTCATGATCCAGGGGATCACCGGCTCGGAGGGCCGCAAGCACGGCACCCGGATGCTGGCCGCCGGCACCAAAATCGTCGGCGGGACCAACCCGCGGAAGGCCGGGCAGACGGTCAGCCTGAACGGCAGCGACATCCCGGTCTTCGGCACGGTCGCCGACACCATGGCCGAGACCGGCGCCGATGTCTCGGTGATCTTCGTCCCGGCGAGCGGGACCAAGGACGCGGTCATCGAGGCGATCGACGCGCGCATCCCGCTGGCCGTCGTCATCACCGAGGGCATCCCGGTGCACGACTCGGCCGAGTTCTGGGCCTACGCCTGCGCGGCCGGGAACGCGACCCGGATCGTCGGGCCGAACTGCCCGGGCGTCGCCTCGCCCGGCAAGTCCAACGCGGGCATCATCCCGGCCGACATCAGCTCCGAGGGCC
Source organism: uncultured Actinomycetes bacterium (assembly GCA_963808295.1). Taxonomy (GTDB): domain Bacteria; phylum Actinomycetota; class Actinomycetes; order Streptosporangiales; family Streptosporangiaceae; genus Bog-532. Next base: position 47,450 of record CAWEFP010000004.1, read on the forward strand.
GCATCGGGCTGGTCTCCAAGTCCGGCACGCTGACCTACCAGATGATGTACGAGCTCCGTGACGTCGGCTTCTCCACGGCGGTGGGCATCGGCGGTGACCCGATCATCGGCACCACGCACATCGACTGCCTCCAGGCGTTCCAGGAGGATCCGGAGACCGACGCGATCGTGATGATCGGGGAGATCGGCGGCGACGCCGAGGAGCGGGCCGCCGACTACATCGAGCAGCACGTCACCAAGCCGGTCGTCGGCTATGTCGCTGGTTTCACCGCGCCGGAGGGCAAGACGATGGGCCACGCGGGTGCCATCATCTCCGGCTCGTCCGGCACCGCCCAGGCCAAGAAGGAAGCCCTGGAGAAGGCGGGCGTCCGCGTCGGCCGCACCCCAGCGAGACCGCCCGCCTGGCCCGGGAGGCCATCCGCCGCGCCTGACCGCCGCCCGCGGCTGGCGCCGGTGCCGGCGCCGGCGGGCCGGGCGGTGGGGGCCGAACACCGCCCGGCGCGCCTCCAGGCCATCGGGGCCGGGCGTTGCCAGGATTGGGCCTTGTGAGTGCTTCTGCGCACGCTCCCGGCCGGGCCCGCCCGCCGAGCTCCCCGGCCGCGCCGGGCGGGGGCGCCGGCGCGGCGGGCGGGGGCGCCGCCGGGCGCCTCACCCGGCGCCTACCACCGCCCGCTGGCGGTGACCGGCGCGATCGCGGCGGGCGCCGTGGCCGGGACCGGGGTGGCGCTGCTCACCACGCTGACCGCGATCGGGTGGATCACCGCCCCGCACGCCGGCCTCGGCAACGGCCTGCCCGGGGTGCTGCGGACCGCGATCACGCTCTGGCTCGCCGCGCATCACGTCGCCTTCACCCTGCACGGCGCCGGGCAGATCGGCATGCTCCCGCTGGGCCTGCTGCTGCTCCCCGGTGCGCTGCTGTGGCGGGCGGGCCGCTGGGTGGTACGCACCGGTGCGGTGGCCCGGCTGCGGCACGTGGGCTACGCGGCGCTGGCCCTCGCGCTGCCGTACGCAGTGCTGTCCGGCGCGCTCGCCCTGGCCGCCCGGAGTTCGCTGGCGGCCCCGTCGCTGTCGCAGGCCGTCATCGGGCCGTTCCTCGCGGCCCTGGTCGCGGGCGGCCTGGGCGGCGCGCACGCGCTCGCGCCGTGGCGCCGGCTGGCCGGGCTGCTCCCGGACCGGTCCCGTTCGGTGACCATGGGCGCGCTCCTGACGCTCGGCCTGCTCACGACGGCGGGAGCGGTGCTGGCCGGCGGTTCGCTGGCCCTGCACCTCGGCCAGGTCCGGGCCCTCACCGACAGCCTCTCGCCCGGCCTGGCCGGGTCGGCGCTGCTGCTGCTGGCCGAGCTCGCCTACCTGCCCAACGCCATCGTCTGGGCGATCGCGTTCTCGCTCGGCCCGGGCTTCGCCTTCGGCGCGGGCACGTTCGTGGCGCCGACCGGCTCGGCGCTCGGGGCGATGCCGGCCTTCCCCATGCTCGCCGCGCTGCCCTCCGGCGGTGGCGTCCCGGCCTGGCTGACCCTGATCGTGCTGGCCGTCCCGTACCTGGCGGCGGCGGCCGGCGGCGTGCTCACCGTGCGGATCATGCCGACGCCCATGCTCGAGGCCGCACCGCTGTGGGGTTTCGTGTCCGGCGCCGCCGCCGGCTGTGTGGCCGGCGTGCTGGCGGCGTTCGCGGGCGGCCCGCTGGGCAGCGGCCGGCTGGCCGCGGTGGGGCCGTCCGGCTGGCAGGTCGGCCTCGTCGCGGTCCTGGAGATGGGCGTGACGGCCGCCGTGGCCGCCGGCGCGGCCAACTGGCTCATGCTGCGGCACACGGCGGCCGGATGGCGGTTCGGCCGGGCCGCCATGGCCGGCCCGGCCCCGCCCCGGGATGAGCCCGCGGGCGACTACCACGGGCCGGTGCTGGTCGATGAGACCGACGACGCCGACGGTCACCGGATCTACCTGGATCCCTGGGCGGAGGACCGCGACCGCGGCGAGTCCTGACCAGCGGACGCTCAGCCGCCGGGCTGCAGGGACCGGATCTCGTTGGTGATGGTCTGGCTGAACTGATGCTGGCACGCCTGCTGCGCGGTCAGCGTGTTGGCGCCGCTGAGGCAGCTTGCGTAGGCCGACAGCTCGTTCCAGAACATCCCGAAGACGATCAGCATGATCGCGCTGAACGCGAGGCCCAGGGTGCCCAGGATCGTCCCGGCGATGGCGCCGCGTGGCCGGGCCGTCCCGGCGCGCCGGGCCCGCGACAAGGCCGTGCCGCCGAGCCACGCCGCCACCGCCCCCACCAGGAGCGTCGCGATGACGACGTAGACCGCGCGGCGCAGACCGCCGGCCAGCGAGAGCCCGATCAGGCTCAGCATGCCCAGCGCCAGCGCGGCCCAGGCCCGCTGCTGCAGCGCGGGATCGGGGGGCGACGAGGGCCGTCCGGTCAGCGCCGGCCGTGGCGGCCTCGGACCGCGGGTCGGCGGGCGGTCGGTCGGTGTGGGCATAGGTTCTCATTCTGCCGTCTCGGGCGGCGTGCTGGGGATGACACCGGCGTTCCCCGCCGGGGCCGCGCGCGCCCGGCGCGCCGCCGGGGAGGGCGCCCCATCGGGCCGGCGCCACGCGCGGCCACTGGGTCGGCCCAGGGGCAGCCGGGCGCGGCTAAGGTAGCCGCATGCGGGCACGCCTGGTCGTCCTGGTCTCGGGCGAGGGAACCAATCTTCAGGCCCTGATCGACGCGTGCGCCGACGAGCGCTACGGCGCGGACGTGGTGGCCGTGGGCGCCGACCGGGACGGGATCACCGGCCTGGCCCGCGCGGAACGGGCCGGCATCCCCACCTTCGTGCACTACGTCAAGGACTACTGCTCCCGGGCGGACTGGGACGCGGTACTCGCCAAATCGTGCGCGGAGTACGGGGCCGACCTGGTTATCCTGGCCGGGTTCATGAAGCTTGTCGGGCCACGGTTCCTCGATCGCTACGGCGGCCGGTGCCTCAATACCCACCCCGCGCTGCTACCGTCATTTCCCGGTATGCACGGGGTGCGGGACGCCCTCAGCTACGGGGTGAAGGTGACGGGGTGCACCGTGTTCATCGTGGATCCCGGCATCGATGCGGGCCCGGTGGTCGCCCAGCGTGCCGTCCTGGTCGAGGACGACGACGATGAGGCCGCGCTGCACGAGCGGATCAAGGTGGCGGAGCGGGCACTGCTCGTGGAGACCGTCGGCCGGATGGTCCGCGAGGGGTGGTCCGTGCACGGCAGGAAGGTGAGGATCGGCAGTTGAGCACCATCGAGATCAGGCGGGCGCTGGTCAGCGTCTACGACAAGACCGGCCTGGATGAGCTGGCCCGGGGACTGCACGAGGCCGGTGTCGAGATCGTCTCCACCGGCAGCACGGCGGCGGTCATCGCCGGAGCGGGCGTGCCGGTGGTGAAGGTGGAGGAGCTGACCGGCTTCCCCGAGTGCCTGGATGGCCGGGTCAAGACGCTGCACCCCCGGGTGCACGCCGGGCTGCTCGCCGACACGCGGCGGCCCGAGCACCGGGCCCAGCTGGATGACCTCGGCATCGCGCCGTTCGAGCTGCTGGTATCCAACCTGTACCCGTTCGAGGCCACCGTGGCGAGCGGTGCTCCCGCCGGGCAGTGCGTGGAGGAGATCGACATCGGCGGCCCGGCGATGGTCCGCGCCGCGGCCAAGAACCACGCCAGCGTCGCGGTGGTGACCGACCCGTCCCAGTACGGCGACGTGCTGGCGGCGGTCCGCGCCGGCGGCTTCACGGTTGAGCAGCGGCAGCGGCTGGCGGCCCGCGCGTTCGCGCTCACCGCCAGCTACGACGTGGCCGTGGCGTCCTGGTTCGCGTCCGCGTACGCGCCTGATGAGACGGCCCGGGAGGCGGGCTGGCCGGACGTCGTCGGCGCGTTCTGGTCCCGGGCGGACGTCCTGCGGTACGGCGAGAACCCGCACCAGCGCGCCGCGCTGTACGTGCGGGCCGGGACGGCCGGTCACGATGACGCGGAACGGGCCCGCGCAGGAGCCCCCCAGGCCGGGACGGGTGCCGCGGGGGACGGCGGGATCGCCGCGGCGCGCCAGCTGCACGGCAAGGCCATGTCCTACAACAACTACGTGGACGCCGACGCGGCGCGCCGGGCCGCCTACGATTTCGCCCAGCCCTGCGTGGCGATCATCAAGCACTCCAACCCCTGCGGTATCGCGGTCGGCGCGGACCTGGCCGAGGCGCACCGGAAGGCGCACACGTGCGACCCGGTATCCGCCTTCGGCGGCGTGATCGCGGCCAACGGCATGGTGACCCCGGCGCTGGCCACCCAGATCGCCGACGTGTTCACCGAGGTGGTCGTCGCGCCCGCGTTCGACGCCGAAGCGCTGGACATCCTGTCCAAGGCGAAGAACATCCGCCTGCTGGCGTGCCCGCCGCCGTACCGCGGCCCCGGCACCGAATGGCGGCCGATCAGCGGCGGCCTGCTGATGCAGTCCGCCGACCGGGTGGACGCGCCCGGTGACACCCCGGCGAACTGGGAGCTGAAGGCGGGCGCCGCGCTGGACGAGGGGAGGCTCGGCGACCTGGCTTTCGCCTGGCGGGCGTGCCGTTCGGTGAAATCGAACGCGATCCTGCTGGCCTCCGGCGGCGCGTCGGTGGGCATCGGCATGGGCCAGGTCAACCGGGTCGACTCGGCCGGCTCGCCGTGGCCCGGGCCGGGGACCGCGCGGCCGGATCGGTGTGCGCCAGCGACGCGTACTTCCCGTTCCCGGACAACATCGACGTCCTGGCGGAGGCCGGTGTCGCCGCCATCGCCGAACCGGGCGGCTCGATCCGTGACCACCTGGTCATCGAGGCCTGCGAGCGGGCCGGCCTCACCCTCTACTTCACCGGGGTCCGCCATTTCTACCACTGACGTGCTGGGGCCGCCCTCGGTGCCCCGGCCCTGGCCAGCTCCCGCCCGGGCCCGTTCGGCAACGGCCCAAAGGCGCCATCGCGCACGCGCACGCCACGCGGCGCCATGGGCCGCCGACGGGCGATGGCGCCCGCGGCCGCAACTCGATGAACCGGAAGGCTGAGACACCATGACCGCGCAAATCCTGGACGGAAAGGCCGCGGCGGCCGAGATCCGCAGCGCGATCGCGGAGCGGGTCGCGGTCCTGGCCGAACGCGGGATCGTCCCCGGGCTGGGCACCGTCCTGGTCGGCGACGACCCGGGCAGCCGGGCCTACGTGAACGGCAAGCACCGGGACTGCGCCGAGGTCGGGATCGCGAGCATCCGGCGTGACCTGCCCGCCGACGCGACCCAGGAGCAGGTGGAGGCGATCGTCGACGAGCTGAACGCCGATCCGGCCTGTACCGGCTACATCGTCCAGCTCCCGCTCCCGGCGGGCCTGGACGCGCGCCGGGTACTGCGGCGGATGGACCCGGCCAAGGACGCGGACGGCCTGCACCCGTTCAATCTCGGCAACCTGGTCCTCGGCGAGCGGGGCCCGCTGCCGTGCACCCCGCGCGGGATCGTGGAACTGCTGGGCGTCTACGGGGTCGAGATCGCGGGCGCGGACGTCACGGTGATCGGCCGGGGGATCACGGTCGGCCGGTCGCTGGGCCTGCTGCTGACCCGCCGCAGCGAGAACGCGACCGTCACGCTGTGCCACACCGGTACCAAGGACCTGGCCGCGCACACCCGGGAGGCGGACATCGTGGTCGTGGCCGCGGGCGTGCCGGGGCTGCTCACCCCGGACATGGTCAGGCCCGGCGCGGCCGTGCTCGACGTGGGGATCACCCGGACGGACGCGGGCCTGGTCGGCGACGTGGCCCCGCCGGTGGTGGAGGTCGCGGGCTGGCTGGCGCCGATGCCCGGCGGCGTGGGCCCGATGACCCGCGCGATGCTGCTCGCCAACGTCGTGGAAGCCGCCGAGCGGGCCGCCTAGGAGCTCGGGCCAAATTGCCGATGCTCGACCAGGTCGCGTGCACTTTTCCGTCGTTGGGGTCACGACCGGATTGGCGCATGCCCAGGCGGATATCGCTGCATGAAATGTCCGTAGTACTGGCGCCGTGGCCGCCGCCGGGCGAGCCGCCGAGCGCCGTGAAGGCCGCCGTGCGGCCCGCCGGGCGCCGTGGGAGCCGCCGGGCAGGACGCCGGGCGTCGCCCGGCTTCCGGTAATGTTACTTGCAAGTAATACGATGTGATGAAGCAGGCAGAGCCCCCCGTGGCGCTTTCTCTGCGATTTTTGGCAGGCTGTAGGTAGATGTGAACCCAACGCAGGGAGGTAGGCGTCGCCGATGAACATCGTCGTCTGCGTCAAGCAGGTGCCGGACACGTGGGCCGAACGCAAGCTGAAGCAAGGTGACGCCACGCTGGATCGTGAGTCCGTCGATGGGCTGATCAACGAGCTGGACGAGTACGCCATCGAGGAGGCCCTGCAGATCAAGGAGGCCCACGAGGGCGAGGTCACCGTGCTGACCATGGGCCCGGAGAAGGCGTCCGAATCGGTCCGCAAGGCGCTGTCGATGGGCGCGGACAAGGCCGTGCACCTGGTCGACGACGCGCTGGCCGGGTCGGACGCATTGGCGACCTCCTACGCGCTGGCCCAGGTGCTGCGCACCATCGGCTTCGACCTGGTGGTGCTGGGCGCGGAGTCGACCGACGCCCGGATGGGTGTGATGGCGGCGATGCTGGCCGAGCGGCTCGGCGTCCCGCAGCTCTCGCTGGCCGCCAAGGTGGAGATCGACGGCGCGCAGGTCCGCATCAACCGCCAGTCCGAGGACGGCTACTGGTAGGTGGAGGGCAGCCTGCCCGCCGTGATCAGCGTGGTGGAGAAGATCAACGAGCCGCGCTACCCGTCGTTCAAGGGCATTATGGCCGCGAAGAAGAAGCCGGTGCAGGCCATGACCCTCGCCGACGCGGGCATAGACCCGTCCCTGGTCGGCCTCGCGAACGCGGCGACCGAAGTCGTCGACTTCGCCGAGCGGCCGCCGCGGCAGTCCGGCACCATCATCAAGGACGAAGGAGACGGCGGCAGCAAGGCCGCCGAGTTCCTCGCCGCGCAGAAGTTCATCTGAGAGGGCGGCTGGATATGGCTGAGGTTCTGGTACTCGCCGAGCACACCGGCGGCGACGTCAAGAAGGTCACCCTCGAACTGCTGACGCTGGCGCGCCAGTTCGGCGAGCCCGCCGCCGTCTGGGCCGGCCCCGGCGCCGCCGACGGCCAGTCCCGGCTGGCCGAGTACGGCGCGGCGAAGCGTCTACGTGGCCGACGGCAGCGATTTCACGGACTACCTGGCCGCCCCCGAGGCGGAGCTGCTGGCGTTGCTGGTGGCGGAGAAGTCTCCCGCGGCGGTGCTGCTGGCCAGCACCGGGCAGAACAAGGAAGTGGCAGGCCGGCTGGCGGTCAGGACGAACTCGGGCCTGCTCACCGATGCGGTCGGGCTGGCCGCCGGGGACGGCGGCAAGATCGTCGCCGAGCAGTCGGTCTTCGGCGGGGCCACGATCGTGCATTCGGCGGTCAAGACGCGGTACTCCGGTCATCACCGTGCGGCCGAACTCGGTCGCCCCGGAGCCGGCCCCGCCGCCGCAGAGCTGCAGCAATGTCGAGCTGGCGGTCAGCGACGCCGCCAAGGGCGCGAAGGTCACCGAGCAGGTGGTGCAGGAGCGCGGGGAGCGCCCCGAGCTCGCCGAGGCGGCGATCGTGGTCTCCGGCGGCCGCGGGGTCGGCAGCGCGGACGGCTTCGAGCTGATCGAGAAGCTGGCGGACTCCCTCGGCGCCGCGGTGGGCGCCTCCCGGGCGGTGACCGACGCCGGCTGGTACCCGCACAAGTTCCAGGTGGGACAGACGGGCATGACCGTCTCCCCGCAGCTGTACATGGCGATCGGCATCTCCGGCGCCATCCAGCACCGGGCCGGCATGCAGACCTCCAAGACGATCATCGCCGTGAACAAGGACCCCGAGGCGCCCATCTTCGAACTGGCCGACTTCGGCGTCGTCGGCGACCTGTTCACCGTCGTCCCGCAACTGCTGGAAGACATCGCGAAGCGATCAGGGTCCTGACCGCCCTCGTCCCCGGGCCGGGGGACTCCACCCCCGGCCCGGCGGGCGGGCCCGGTGGCCCGGCCCTGCCCAGCGGACCCGGCCTCTGCGCGGCCCGGCTAGGCTAACTCCGTGATTTACCTCGATCATGCGGCCACGACGCCGATGCTGCCCGAGGCCATCGAGGTGATGACCGAGGAGCTGGCCCAGCTCGGCAACCCCTCCTCACTGCACAACGCGGGACGGCGTGCGCGCCGCGTCGTGGAGGAGTCGCGCGAGCAGATCGCCGAGGTCCTGAACGCCCGCCCGAGTGAGGTGGTGTTCACCAGCGGCGGCACCGAGGCGGACAACCTCGCCGTGAAGGGGCTGTACTGGGCGCGCCGCGAGGCGGATCCGGCCCGGCGCCGGGTCCTGGTCACGTCGGTCGAGCATCACGCGGTGCTGGACTCGGTGGCCTGGCTCAGCCGCCACGAGGGCGCCGAGGCCTGCTGGCTGGATGTGGACGCCCTGGGCATGCTCCGGCCCGGGGCCCTCCGCGCCGCCATCGAGCTGGACCCGGGCCAGGTCGCGCTGGTCAGCGTCATGTGGGTGAACAACGAGGTCGGATCGATGCTCAGCCGATCGCCGAGCTGGCCGAGGTCGCGCACTCCCGCGGGATCGTCTTCCACAGTGACGCCGTGCAGGCCGCGGCCCAGCTCCCCGTCGACTTCACCGACAGCGGCGCCGATGCGCTGACCGTCACGGGTCACAAGCTCGGCGGCCCGGTCGGCGTGGGCGCGCTGCTGCTGCGGCGGGGCGCCGAGCCCGTGCCGGTCCTGCACGGCGGGGGGCAGGAACGCGACGTGCGTTCCGGGACCCTCGACGCGCCGGCCATCCGTGCCTTCGCGACCGCCGTCATCATCTCGGCGGAGCGCCGCGAAGCCGAGGCCAAGCGGCTGGCCGTGCTGCGGGACGACCTGATCAGGCAGGTCACCGAGGCGGTGCCGGATGCCGTGCTGAACGGCCCGCCGCCCGGGCCGGACCGGCTGCCCGGCAACGCGCACTTCTCCTTCCCCGGCTGCGAGGGCGACGCGCTGCTCATGCTGCTCGACGCGAAGGACATCGCGTGCTCGACCGGGTCGGCGTGCACCGCGGGCGTCGCGCAGCCCAGCCACGTCCTGCTCGCGATGGGCGCGGATGAGGACCGGGCCCGCGGCTCGCTGCGTTTCTCCCTGGGCCACACCTCCACCCAGGAGGACGTCGACGCGCTCGGCGCCTCGATCGGCGAGGCCGTCGAGCGCGCCCGCCGCGCCGCCTCCCGCTGACCGGCTCTCCGCGCTCCATCCCGGGTCTGCGCGCCCGCCGAGCCAGCCCTCTGGCCGGGCCGCCCGCTGGCGGCTGCCGCCAGCCCCGGGCCGCTGCCCCACCGGCTCCCAGTCGCCCGGCCTGCTCAGCCCTATACCCGGCTGCAGCGACACGTCCCGGCAGCGGGGCGAGCTTTACCCGTAACGGCGCCATCGCGTGTACTCGGGGCCCGGTGACACGCAATGGCGTATTTATGTGTAAAGGAACATCCGTGCTGGCGCCTCCCCGCCAAGCCCTGACCGGACAAGGCGGGGATGCACGTACCCTCGATAGGCGATGACTTCTCTACGGGTGCTGGCCGCCCTGTCCGGCGGCGTGGATTCGGCGACGGCCGCCGCTCGGGCCGTGGACGCGGGCCACGACGTGACGGCGGTCCATCTCGCGCTGTCCGCCAACCCCAGCTCCTACCGCACCGGCGCGCGGGGCTGCTGCACGCTGGAGGACGCCCGGGACGCCCGCCGCGCCGCCGACGTGATCGGCATCCCGTTCTACGTCTGGGACATGGCCGAACGGTTCCACCACGACGTCGTCGAGGACTTCGTGTCCGAATACGCGGCCGGCCGCACGCCGAACCCTTGTGTCCGCTGCAACGAGAAGATCAAGTTCGCCGCGGTACTGGACCGGGCGCTGGCGCTCGGCTTCGACGCCGTGTGCACCGGCCACCACGCCCGGCTGGAGAATGGCCTGCTCCGCCGCAGCGTCGACAACGGCAAGGACCAGTCCTACGTGCTGGCGGTGCTCACCCGCGACCAGCTCGCGCACGCGATCTTCCCGCTCGGGGACACCACCAAGGACCAGGTGCGCATCGAGGCCGCCCGGCGCGGCCTCGGCGTCGCGGACAAGCCCGACAGCCATGACGTCTGCTTCATCGCCGACGGCGACACCCGCGGCTTCCTGGCCAGGCAGCTCGGCGAGGCGCCCGGCCCCATCGTGGACAGCTCCGGCGCGACCGTCGGCACCCACGACGGCGCCTACGCCTTCACCGTCGGCCAGCGCCGCGGCCTGCGCCTGGACCACCCCGCCGCCGACGGCCGCCCCCGCTACGTCCTCGGCATCGAGCCGGTCAGCCGGACGGTGACCGTGGGCCCGGCCGAGGAGCTGGACGTCCGCGACATCACCGCCCAGCGCCCGGTCTGGACCGGCTGCGACCCGCTCACCGAGGCCCGCGAATGCTCCGTCCAGCTCCGCGCCCACGGCGAGGTCTACCCCTGCGAGGCGTGCCTCGACGGCGACACCCTCCAGATCACCCTGCACGAGCCCGCCCGCGGCGTCGCCACCGGCCAGACCGCCGTCCTCTACGACGGCGACACGGTGCTGGGCAGCGCCACCATCACCGCCACCCGGGCCGCCGTCCCTGCCTGACGGGCCGCGCGCCGCACGGCGCGGCCAGCCGCCGGGACCCTTGTCACTTCTTTGCATTGGGCCGAAGCTATTCAAAGTGAGCGAAACCGCCCCGAATGCGGTCCCGCCCCGGTCTCAGGGAAGTGCCACGCGATGCTGCCCACGTTTCAGTGGACGACATTCGACGTGACCGGGATGCTTCCGCCGGGCTGGCAGCAGGACGTCCTCGAGATGGCGGCGGAGGCGGAATTCCGGGATTTCCCCGTGACCCCGGTCATCTCGCGTGAGGCGGCCGGCGGTGCGGCACATTCCCCGGGGCCGCGTCCATGCCGACCAGGTCGCGCACGGGCTCCCGTGGCTGCGCCAGCTCTACCGCTCTGACTTCCGGGAACTGGCGGAGCGTGTCGTCGGCGGTCCGGTGGCTGCGGCGCAGGATGAGCGCTACGGAGCCGTCCTGAACGTGCAGCGCGGAACGCGCATGCGTTTCGAATGCCACGTGGACTCGAATCCGCTGGCCGGGTTGCTTTTCTGCACCGACCATGACCTCGCCGCGGGCGGGGAACTGGTCTTCGCCCACAGCCGGGAGGCCAGAAGCAAAGCTGACATCGACTGGTCCTGCTCGGTGATCCGTGCCGCAGTCCGGGCATCTGATCTTCTTCGACGGCCGGTTCCAGCCGCACTACGTGCGGCCGCTCACCTCCGAGGCGGACATCCGCATCGTCGCGGTCATGAACTACTACACCAGCTCATTCCCCGAGTCGACGCGGCCGCCTGAGCTCAATCAGCACCTGTATGGCGATCAGTGATAACGCCATTGCAAGGGGGCACCGGCGGTCTGAGCAGCGGCCGGTAATCCGGGCACCGCCGGTCGGTGCTCCGCTCGAAGAGAGCCCGGGACGGATAGTCGGGCTCATCGAGAAGGGTGGTTTCACGCCGCCGGCGCTGCCAGTACCGCTGTCTGGGGGCGGACCGCGATGAGAGCAGCGCCGGCGGCGCGTACGAGCGCGGGATCGATCTAGCCTCGTGCCAGCAGGGCGTCGTCGAGGCCGTCGTGCAGGCTCGCGACCGAGCGGTACTGACGCTGCGGCTCGCTGACCCCCGCCACCACGCGGCCAACAAATTCGCTGGCTTCAGGCAGGACGCCGCCGCCCAGGTAGGCAGGTTCCGACAGGACCGTCCGGATACCCTGCTGACCACCCTGAAACACGCCATGACGCCAGCCGGTCACTTCGTCCCAGACCAGGGCCAGCTCTTCCGCGGAGACGTTGGAGGCCGGGTGATTGAAGATGATCGTCGCGTCGCGCGGGTCGCGGGGGTCGAGCCAGCTGCGCTCGACGCGCAGGCCGCCCTCGTTGAGTCCCTCGACGGCCTTGGCCACATAGCCGCGCAGCAGATCGACCCATGGGTCGTCGTGTGGCGCTGGAACGCTGTTTTCGGTCATATCCGTATCCCCTTGTAAAATGGTATTACTGCCAATTCTGCTGAGCCGTACAGTCGTCCAGATGTGGCTGGCGACATGGGCATACGCCAGGGGCGAGCTGTGCCGCCAGCCTTACAACATGCGCATCCCGTGACCAGGCCCTCGTGTCGCCCGGCCGGGAAGTATGAAATTCGTGTTAAGTTCGTCAGACCTCCGCCGCGCTGCCGAGCCGGTTTGGCACCTCTCCGGCATTGATCACGAACTGGTTCCGGTCAGACGGAAAGACGCTCTCCGTCAGCCGGAAAGGGATCAATGCCGTCGGCGTCCAGCGCAAAGCCGGTGCGCAGCAGGACGAAGACCGGTATCCGGCCATCAACCGGCAGCCGGAAAAACTTGATCTCGTTCTCATCGGGCGCCCGCACGGCAATCAGGTCGCGATAGCCGACCTGATTCAGGTGGAGCGTTTCCGCCAGATAACTGACGGTCCCTTCGTCGATGTTGGCCGCCCCAAGAAGCCGGGCGGCGCCGCGCGCGACGAAGCTGATCGGGTAGAAGGACGTCTGAAGGGACCACGGCTGGCCATCGATCGTGCGCTTCTGATGCCGGCTGATGACGTCCGCGCCTTCATCGACCTGGAGTCGGTCCGCCACGTACCCCTGGGCCTGCATGATCTCCACCCGAGGTGTGGTGGCAGCCGCCGTCCGGTGGCGGGCCTCCACCTCCGCCAGTGCGGCGTGGCCTTCGCCGCCACCGAGGCCGGACTCGGTCTGCCAGTCACCCGACAACGTGGTGATGAACGGTTCGAACTTCTCGACCACGAACGTGCCCTGCCCAGGGCGTGTCTCGATGAGTCCCCCTGCCGATGAGCAGCTTCAGCGCATCGCGGATGGTGTTGCGTGAGGCGTTATAGCTGTCCCTCAGCTCAAGCTCGGTCGGGAGCTGGCTGCCGGGAAGCAGCGGGATGGTGGGAGGCTCTCCCTTCACGGGGGGAGGGTCTGGCAGGATCTCAGCCCCGGGCGGCCACGTGCGGCCGCGCTCGATTCGTACCCGCAGAGCGTCAGCGATCAGCCGGTACATAGGATCAGCGGCAATGTCCCTCCCGGATAAAGCCTGACAGCTATCGAAAGCTTCGCCACCTGAAGATCTTGCGTGTCTGAAGCCACGAGCCTATTTACGGTTACCTCGCACGCTGTGATTCACCTGCTCGACGGGAACGGTCCGTCGTCAAAGATAAGTGGCGGCCCAGGAGCGCGTCATCAAGGCCGTCGCGCAGACTTTCTGCTGATCGATTCTACGTCTGGGATATGGCTGAACGGTTCCACCACGACGTCGTCCAGGATTTCGTGGCCGAGTACGCGGCCGGGCCGCACGCCCAACCCGTGCGTCCGCTGCAACGAGAAGATCGAGTTCGCGGCGGTGCTGACACCCGCGGATTCCTGGCGGAGCGGCTCGGCGCATCCCCCGGGGCCGTGTCCACGCCGAACAGGTCGCTCACGGGCTCCCGTGGCTGCGCCGGCTCTACCGCGCTGACTTCCGGGACCTGGCTGGAGCGCGTCACCGGCGCGCCCGTGGCCGCGCCGCGCGACGAGCGCTACGGAGCCGTCCTGAACGTCCAGCGCGGGACGCGAATGCGTTTCGAATGCCACATTCCTGAGCTCAATCGCCACCTGTACGGCGACAATGAGCGGCGCTGAGGCCGGTGTCAGTCAAAAGGCCAGCAGCCGGTCGTCCAGGCCATCCCGCAGGTGGGTGACCTGGCGGAACTTCGCGCCGCGGCTCACTTGCCCCGGTCAATACGCGGCCGACGAACTCCGCGCCTTCGAGCAGCACGCCACCACCGAGGTGAACGGTTCCCGACAGGACGGTACGCACGCCCTGCTCACCAGTCTCGAAGACTCCGTGGCGCCAGCCGGTTACCTCGTCCCAAACCAGCGCGATCTTCTCGGCGGAGACGTTCGGGGCCGGGTGCGTGAAGATGATCGTCGCGTCCCGGGGATTGCGAGGGTCGAGCCAGCTGCGCTCAACCATGAGGCCGCCGGTGCTCAGGCTTGCAACGGTCTTGGCTACGTAGCCACGCAGTACATTGACCCAAGGATCCTGGTGAGCCGGGGGGGTGGTGCACTCTTCCATTTCCCATCCTTCCTAGGCTTCCGCCCGAATTATGGCATACAGGTAGCGAATGTGGCGGTTCGGATTCTGCGGCCTCGGCGGGGATGACATCGGCACGAGCACCGCATCGTGCGATCGCCGACTGATGTCAACTATCCTGAGCTGGGAACTTGCCCCGGGCGAACCTTAATCGCCTGTCGATGACAGGTGACAACACAATGACCCGGATGGTAAACCGGACTCGACTTGCCCAGGTCAGCGGACCGGGGTTCGTTGCGCTGGGGCGGCGCTTCCACCGTGGCCGGCCAGGGTTGCGGGGCAGACAGGTCGCCCTCAGGCTGCAGGCACGTATGCGCAGGCGTCTCAAGGTCCGGATGAGCCGCCATCCATGCTGGTGTGCCCGACGTCGCCCTCTGGAAAAGTGCGCGGGAAGGATACGTCTCATTGGGGCATAGCCCGCAAGGCCTGAAACCCTGCTTTATGTAGTAGTCATGCAACGCGTAGTTATCGGTCCATACATCAATCCTGATGAACTTTGCCCGGTACTCACGCGCCACATACGCGCAGGCCCAGTCGATCAAAGCGGCACCAATCCGCAATCCGGAAAACCTTCTTGCGGTGATCAGGCGGCTAAGGTATGCGGCAGGTTCATCCGCTGTTCCCGGGTCTGTCCATACGTCCGGGTTGGCATTTTTTTCGATGGTGACTGTGGCCATCGGGATTTTCTCATGCTGACTGACGAACCAAACGAGCCAGGTTGCTTCCTCTTTGATTGAAATTTCCACCCGGGCGCTGCGCCCGCGGCCGTCCTGATCCAGCCAGTCCGTGGACCACTGGTTGGTTCCCTTGGTAGGCAGCCATGTCTTTGCTTCGTCGATCAGGCTGAGGATGACGCCGAGATCCTCGATGTTCGCGCGCCCGATCTGAATCTCAGCTGTTCCCTCGCTGATCTGGTCCGCTATGGACGCGAGTTCGCTCGAATACATGTGCTGGGCCTGCGGAGCTTGATCCAGCGCGAGGAAGGTTCGCTTGATGTCCAGCGTACCGAGGCCCTTAGCGGGCATCCGCGTCATACCCAGCATCGTTGATGTGGCTCCGTTGGTCGCCTGGCGCGCGCTGCGGGCCAGGTGGTCACCCGCATGGCAAAACTTGGGGTGACAGGCGCTAATGGTTCACCCGCTGACAGCACGGGTATAACGGCTAACGTCCTATTCTGCGGCCAGTTTGTCGGCCAGTTTGTATTGCCGCTCCGGTACATCACCGACGTCGATGATGAACTGGTTCCTGTCCGCAGGGAAAATTGTTACGGTGACGCGCATCGGCTTTCCCGTTTGATCAAACGCGGTGCGGAAGATCTCGAAAACAGGAATACGGCCATCGGATGGAAGCCGGAAGAACGACACCTCGCTTGGGTTCGGTACCCGCACCGTAATCCAGTCGCGATAACCGGTTTGCTCCATACCCAGGGTCTCTTCCAGGTATTTGACGGTGCCCTCTGTGATGTCCTCAGCATCAAAAAGCCGGACCGCTCCCTTCATGGCCAGGCTCCGAGGGTAGTACGAGGTCTGCAGCGACCAGGGTGCCTTTCCGTCCGTCAACTCGGACGTTGCCTTGGCCGCAGATGGGGACGCTCCGTCAGTCTGGCGCGCATCGTTCCGGGTGGGGTCGGTGACGGGCTGTTCCTGGCGGCTGATGAAGCGCTGCTGGTGGCGGCTGATGAGCGCCGTTCCCTTCGGGACCCCCAGTCGAGCAGCGATCTCGGCCGGAGCTTGCTGCGACTCGACGCGGGGTTCGCTCGACCAGGGATTGCGCTCCTTGGCCTCGGAAAGGTACGCGACTCCTTCGCCGCCCCCCAGGCCAGTGACCCGGTTGGCCGTCAGAGTGGTGACAAGCGGGTCGGGAGGGTCGACGACGAACGTGCCCTGCCCTGGCCGGGTTTCGACCAAGCCCAGGGAGATGAGAAATTTGACGGCATCCCGGATGGTGTTGCGTGAAGCGGCAAATCTCTCTTTGAGCTTTTCTTCGGGCGGTAGTTGGCTGCGTGGTGCCAGTCGGCCCGAAGCGATCTGCTGGCGCAGGTCTTCTGCGATCTGCCGATACAGGGGGTCGTCAGCCATGGCCCCTCCCGTTGCGATCAGCCACTGTCTCGTCCGGGATGTCAGTCCCGCTGGCCGTTGCCGCGATGCAGCCGGGCAGTGCCTGGCGGACTGCTGCACATCGAGTCGGGTTATGCGACTCCGTTGGACGCCCGCCACAGTACCATACATCCCCAAACATTGGGATGGCTAGAATCACGGGGATGACCCTACCAGACTGGATCGGTGCAGAGCCTGTTCTCCGAGAGAAACGGCGTGTCGCGTGGGATTCCTGTCTGTGGCGCTCAGTTCCGCAGGCGGCTGACGGCGGGCGGCTAGCCGACCTGCACGGCACGGAGGGGTGAATCGCCGATGATCCGGCAGAAGCCAGGCATCGCGCTGCTCCTGGGTGTTGATGGACGTTGAGTGACCATTCGCCCTGTGTTTCGGTAACTGTGGTAACAGAGAGTAGCAAGTCGGTCCTCCAGTCATCCGAGTCATCCCAACCTCTGGAATCTTAGGCATGATTCGGTTTTGATGTACGCAGACCGGGAAATACGACCTTACGATACCAAACGTTGGGATGGCTTGGGTGGCACCTTCAAACCACATGAGACCTTTCAGCTGGTTCGATGGTCAGGCAAGGATCTTCGGAATAGCTGGGTCTAATGGGGAGCGCCTCAGCTCAGCCAGAACGCCCGGGGCATGGCCTGCCGCAATAAGGCCACGCGACCCCGGGCAGCGGAGCAGTCCCGGGCAAAGCGACGCGATGGCGGTCGGCGGGGAGCACTCCAGGGAAACACGGAAGGGCCCGCGGAGCGGGTGCCGCCGGGGACGTGCAGGAGGCCAGTCATGGCCGGACTAATAGTAGCAATCTCTTTCGTGTTGTTCATGGCCGGATTCCTTCTGGGGGCGCTGATCGTCGTGGCGGCCGGAATCCGGGCCGAGGACAAGGCCGCGATGAGGCGGCGGGACGGGTCGATTTTGCTGCATGAGGAGCCCCTGGGCTACCTGAGCCGCGGCGTGCGGCGGCTCACTGGAGTGGGCCAGCGCACGGCCCAGGCCGGAGCGACGGCGCAGCAATTTAGTGGGGGCCGCGGCGGCGGCCGCCGTCCGCCGCCGGCGCGACTGCGGGAGGTCTTTGTGGCCGATGTAGTCCTTGTAGGAACTCTTATCTGCATCCTGTTCGTGGTCGGATTCGCGTCGGTGTCCTCATCATCGTCGGTGTTCTCGGTCACCGGAGAGGCAGAAAAGGCCCAGGTCCCGGCCCCGGCGGGCACTGAACGCCTGGGAGATCTGCCCTCCGGGACGGAGGTTTGGCCGCCCGGTTTGTACTGAGCCGGGCCGATCGGCGGCAAGGCCCGATTTCACCCCCCCCGGTTTCGGATGATCACGACACGGAGATACTGTGTTCAACGCCCAAACACAGCGTGTCTCGCTGTAAAAGCCCGACGGAACAAGACCGTTGGCGGACGCAGGAGGCCACCATGGCCCGTGACATTGCAGTAGCGGCAGTGGTCGCCTTCTCGGCCGGTGTCATGTCCGGGGTGGTCGTCACGACGTGGTGGCGATCCGGTCGGAACGCCGGCGCGATTCCCTGGCCGGGCAGTCACTGGACTCCTGGAGCGCAAGGTCCGGCGTGTGCTCGGCGTCGGCCAGCGCGGCTCGGCCGCTCATCCCGACAGCTGGTAACCCGGCGACTGGCCTGCATAAGAGTTCATCGGGAGCAGGGCAGCTTCGGCACGCGCTAACGTGTGCAGAAGCGCCGAGCACCGGTCAGGAAGCTCTAAGCTCAGCACCGTGCAGGATGACACGCTCGGTGACGCGCGCGGCCCGCGGCCGTTCCCGTGGCTGGCCGGCAGCGCCACGGGCATCGGTTCCATGCCCGGAACGGACCCGGCGGAGGCGGCCCGGATCGTGGCCGGTGAGCTGCCGGACTTCCCCTACCTGCCCGAGCTGCCCGCCCGCGGGCCCGGCGCCGACCTGATCGGCCGGACCGCGGCCCTGCTGATCGACATGCCGGTGGAGACGACGACCGGGCGGCTGGCGCATCGCGGAGCGGCCGGGCCGCTACATGCGGGCCGCCCGCAGCATGATGTCGGCCGACCTCGACGCGATCGAGGAGGTCTTCTCCGGTTACGAGGGCCCGTTCAAGATCAGCCTGTGCGGCCCGTGGACGCTGGCCGCCACCATCGAGCTGCCCCGCACGCTGAACCCGGTCCTGTCCGACAGCGGCGCGGTCGCCGATCTCACCGGGTCGCTGGCCGAGGCGACGGCCGCGCATGTCGCCGAGATGGCCAAGCGGGTGCCCGGCGCCGACCTGGTGGTCCAGTTCGACGAGCCCGCGCTGGCCGCGGTGGCGCGCGGGGAGGTGCCCACCGCCAGCGGGCTGTCCCGGCTGCCCGCCGTCGACGCCGCGGTGATGTCCGACCGGCTGGAGCACGGTGCTGGCCGCGGCCGGGCGGTACTCCGTCATTCATTGCTGCGCGAGCCCGGTCCCGTTCGGGATCATCTGGGCGGCGAGGCCGGATGCGGTCGCCTTCGACCTGAGCCTGCTGCGGCGGGAAGAAGCGGACAGCGTCGCCGAGATGGCCGACGCGGGGATGGGCATCCTGGCCGGCGCGGTGCCCGCGCTGCCGCCGCCCGGCGAGCGGGAGGAGCCGGTCCGGACGGCGCAGCGGGTGCTGCGGTTCTGGCGGCGGCTGGGGATGGCGCCGGAGGACTGCGCGCAGCAGGTCGTCGTCACCCCGTCCTGCGGCCTGGCCGGCGCGCCGCCCGCCCGGGCGGCCGAGCGTGCTGGCGACATTGCCGGGAAGCGGCGAGAATGGTGGCTGAGCTGGCCGAAGAGAGCGAGGACACGGAGGGCGGGGCATGAGCCAACCCGGGGGCGCCGAGCCGGAGGATCCGAACGAGACGCCTGCCGGGGCGCGGCAGCGGCACGCCGAGCTGAGCGCGCAGATCACCGAGGCCCGGCACCGGTACTACGTGCTGGACGCGCCGACGATCTCGGACGCCGAGTTCGACGCGCTGATGCGCGAGCTGGAGGGCCTGGAGGAGAGCTTCCCCGAGCTGCGCACCCCCGATTCGCCGACGCAGCAGGTCGGCGGGGCGGTCTCCACGCTGTTCACGCCGGTGGAGCACCTGCAGCGGCTGCTCAGCCTGGACAACTCGTTCTCCGCCGAGGAGCTCGACGCCTGGGCCGACCGCGCCGCCCGCGGCGGCGGCACCGGGCCGTACCTGTGCGAGCTCAAGATCGACGGCCTGGCCATCGCGCTGGTCTACCGGAACGGCACGGCTGATCCGCGGCGCGACCCGCGGGGACGGGCGCACCGGCGAGGACGTCACGCCGAACATCCGGACCATCGGTTCGGTCCCGGCCCGGCTGTCCAGGGCACCGGCTTACCCGGAGACGCTGGAGGTCCGCGGCGAGGTGTTCCTGCCGGTGGCGGCGTTCGAGGAGCTGAACGCGAGCCTCGTCGAGGCGGGCAGGGCGGCCTTCGCCAACCCGCGCAACTCCGCGGCGGGCTCGCTGCGGCAGAAGGACCCGCGGGTCACCGCCAGCCGCCCGCTCGACGTGATCGTGCACGGCGTCGGCCGGGTCGAGGGCTTTCCCGACGGCGACGGGCCGCCGGAGACGCAATCCGGCTGGTACGAGCGGATGCGCGGCTGGGGCCTGCCGGTCAGCGACCGGTTCAGGGTCGTGCCGGACCTGGCCGCCGTGCACGCCTACATCGGCTACTACGCCGAGCACCGGCACGACCCGCCGTACGAGATCGACGGCGTGGTCGTCAAGATCGACCGGCTGGACCAGCAGCGCGCGCTCGGCGCCACCTCGCGGGCACCGCGGTGGGCGATGGCCTTCAAGTACCCGCCGGAAGAGGTCACCACCAAGCTGCTCGACATCCGGGTCAACGTCGGCCGCACCGGGCGGGTGCACGCCGTTCGCGGTGATGGAGCCGGCCAAGGTGAGCGGCTCGACCGTGGAGCTGGCCACCCTGCACAACGCCGACGAGCTCAAGCGCAAGGGCGTGCTGATCGGCGATACGGTGGTGCTCCGCAAGGCGGGCGACGTGATCCCCGAGGTCGTCGCGCCCGTGGTGGAACTGCGCACCGGCGAGGAGCGGGAGTTCCAGTTCCCGACGCACTGCCCGGAGTGCGGGACCCGGCTGACCCGGGAAGAGGGCGGCGTCGACTGGCGCTGCCCGAACGCGCGGTCGTGCCCGGCCCAGCTCCGTGAGCGGCTCTTCCACCTGGCGGGCCGCGGCGCGTTCGACATCGAGGTGCTCGGCTACGAGGCCGTGACCGCGCTGCTCGACGACCACCTGGTCACCGACGAGGGCGACCTGTTCGCGCTCACCGAGGAGAAGCTCGCGACCTCGCCGTTCTTCGTCAACAAGCAGGGCACGCTGAAGGTCAACGCGGGACGGCTGCTGGCCAACCTGGAGGTGGCCCGGCAGCGGCCGCTCTGGCGCATGCTGGTCGCGCTGTCGATCCGGCACGTCGGGCCGACCGCGGCGCGCGCGCTGGCCACCGAGTTCGGCTCGCTGGACGTGATCGCCTCGGCCACCGCCGAGCAGCTGGCCGTGGTGGACGGGGTCGGCCCGACGATCGCCGCCTCGGTGGCCGACTGGTTCACGGTGGACTGGCACGTCGCGATCGTGGACAAGTGGCGGGCGGCCGGGGTCCGGATGGAGGAGGAAGGCTTCGACGGCAGTGCCGCCAAGCCCCGGCGGCTGGCCGGGGTCACCGTGGTGATCACCGGGTCGCTGGCGGAGTTCAGCCGGGACGAGGCCGCGGAGGCGGTGCGCGCCGCGGGCGGGAAGGTCACCGGCTCGGTGTCGAAGAAGACCGGCTTCGTGGTGGCGGGGGAGAACCCCGGCTCCAAGTACGACAAGGCCGTGGAGGTCGGCGTCCCCGTCCTCGACGAGGCCGCGTTCCGCGTCCTGCTCGCCGAGGGCCCGGACGCCGTCCGTCCCGAGCCTGCCGGGGACGCCGCGGCAGGAAGCCGCCGCAGAGGACGCGCCCCGCCAAGGACGCCCCCGCCGGAGAGGCCGCTGCTGAGGAGTAGCCCCCGGCGCTCCTCCGCGCAGGAATCTGGGTGTCCTCTTTACACGTAAAGGTGCCAACACATGTACCCGGGTGCACGCAAAGGTGCCATTGCGGGTCATGGAAAAGGGGCGGGAGCCCTTGCCCGGGGACCCGGGCAAGGGCGGCAAGCCGGAGAGCGGCGGTAAGCCGGCATAAATGGGTCGGGGCGGGGTGCGCGGGCTTCTAGGATGGCGTGCATGTCCATTACCCGCGACGAGGTCGCCCATCTGGCCAGGCTGTCGAGGCTCGCCCTCGGCGAGGAGGAACTGGACCACCTCGCGCCTCAGCTCGACCAGATCATCTCGGCGGTCGCCCGGGTCCAGGAGGTCGCCGCCGAGGGGATCCCGCCGACCTCGCACGCCCTGCCGCTCACCAACGTGTTCCGCCCGGACGAGATAGTCCCGTGCCTGCCCGCCGAGGTGGTGCTCAGCCAGGCGCCGGCCGTGGAGCAGCAGCGGTTCAAGGTGCCCCGGATCCTGGCGGAGGACTGACGCATGAGTGCGAGCTCACCACGATGACCGCCGCCGAGCTGTCCGCGAGACTGCAGAGCGGCGACGTCTCGGCCACCGAAGTCACCCAGGCGCACCTCGACCGCATCAGCGGAGGTCGACGGGCGCGTGCACGCGTTCCTGCACGTCGCGGCGGACGAGGCGCTCGCCGCGGCCCGCGAGGTGGACGAGCGGCGCGCGGCCGGCGAGGAGCTCGGCCCGCTGGCCGGGGTCCCGGTCGCGCTGAAGGACGTGTTCACCACCACCGACATGCCGACCACGGCCGGGTCGAAGCATCCTCAACCAGTGGCAGCCGCCCTACGACGCGACCGTCACCAGCCGGCTGCGCCGCGCCGGGGCCATCATCCTCGGCAAGACCAACATGGACGAGTTCGCGATGGGCTCCTCCACCGAGAACTCCGCGTTCGGGCCGACCCGTAACCCCTGGGACCTGTCCCGGGTCCCCGGCGGTTCCTCCGGCGGTTCGGCGGCGTCGGTGGCCGCGTACGAGGCGCCGCTGGCGATCGGCACGGACACCGGCGGCTCGATCCGCCAGCCCGCGGCGGTCTGCGGCATCACCGGGATGAAGCCCACCTACGGCGGCAACTCCCGGTACGGGCTGATCGCGTTCGCGTCCTCGCTGGACACGCCGGGCCCGCTGGCCCGGACCGTGCTGGACGCGGCGCTGCTGCAGGAGGCCATTTCCGGGCCACGACCCGATGGACGCCACCTCCATCGACGAGGCGGCGCCCCCGGTCGTGGCGGCCGCCCGCCAGGCCGACGTGGCCGGCCTGCGCATCGGCGTGGTCACCGAACTGGCCGGTGAGGGCTACCAGCCGGGTGTGCTGTCGCGGTTCAGCCAGGCGGTCGAACTGCTGGAGGCGCTGGGCGCCAAGGTCACCGAGGTGTCGTGCCCGCACTTCCGCTACGCGCTGCCCGCGTACTACCTGATCGCGCCGAGCGAATGCTCCTCCAACCTGGCCCGGTTCGACGCGATGCGGTACGGCCTGCGGGTCGGTGACGACGGCACCCGCAGCGCCGAGGAGGTCATGTCGCTGACCCGGGCCGAGGGCTTCGGCGCCGAGGTGAAGCGGCGCATCATGCTCGGCACCTACGCGCTGTCCAGCGGGTACTACGACGCCTACTACGGCAAGGCGCAGCAGGTGCGGACGCTGATCGCGCGCGACTTCGAGGCGGCGTTCGGCCAGGTCGACGTGCTGGTCTCGCCGACCACGCCGACGACCGCGTTCCCGATCGGGGAGCGGACCGACGACCCGATGGCGATGTACCTGGCCGACCTGTGCACGATCCCGTCCAACCTGGCCGGTAACGCGGCCATTTCGGTGCCGTGCGGCCTGGCCCCCGAGGACGGCCTGCCGGTCGGGTTCCAGATCATGGCGCCGGTGCTGGCCGACGACCGCGCCTACCGGGTCGCGGCCGCGGCGGAGGCCGCGTTCACCGAGCGCTGGGGCCATCCGCTGCTGGCCGGGGCCACGGGGCCTGGACCGAGCCGGGACCGCGGACGAGCACGAAGGGAGCGGGCCGATGACGGCCGAGACCGCTGCCACTGACCCCGTACTCCGACGCGCTGGAGCGTTACGAGCCGACGATCGGGCTGGAGACGCACGTGGAGCTGGGCACCCGGACCAAGCTGTTCTGCGGCTGCCCGGCCCAGTTCGGCGGGGAGCCGAACACGCACGTCTGCCCGGTCTGCCTCGGCCTGCCCGGCTCGCTGCCGGTGCCGTCCCGGGCCGCGATCGAGTACACGATCCGGATCGGGCTCGCGCTGAACTGCTCGATCGCCGCGTGGTGCCGGTTCGCGCGGAAGAACTACTTCTACCCGGACATGCCGAAGGACTTCCAGATCTCCCAGTACGACGAGCCGCTGTGCACCGACGGCTGGCTGGACGTCACGGTGGACGAGGGGGACGCGGAGCCGCAGCACGTGCGGGTCGGCATCGAGCGGGTGCACCTGGAGGAGGACACCGGCAAGTCGCTGCACGTGGGCGGGGCCACCGGCCGGATCCACGGGGCCGCATACTCGCTCGTCGACTACAACCGGGCCGGGATTCCGCTGGTGGAGATCGTGACCAAGCCGATCACCGGCGCGGGCGCGGCCGCCCCGGCGGTGGCGCGCGCGTACGTCGCGGAACTGCGGGAGGTCATCCGGTCCCTCGGCGTGTCGGACGTCCGGATGGAGGAGGGCTCGCTGCGCTGCGACGTGAACACCTCGCTGGCGCCCCGGGGCTCGGCGGTGCTGGGCACGCGGACGGAGACCAAGAACGTCAACTCGCTGCGCTCGGTGGAGCGGGCCGTCCGGTCCGAGATCGAGCGGCAGGCTGCCGTGCTGGACGCGGGCGGCACGGTGGCGCTGGAAACCCGTCACTTCCACGAGGACACCGGCATCACCACGCCCGGCCGCAGCAAGGAGGAGGCGGAGGACTACCGCTACTTCCCCGAGCCCGACCTGGTGCCGCTGGCCCCGGCCCGCGAGTGGGTGGAGCAGATCCGGCGGTCGCTGCCCGAGCTGCCGGCCGTGCGCCGGGAGCGCCTCCAGGCCGAATGGCACCTGTCCGACGCCGACCTGGCCGCGCTGCGCAACGCGGACGCGATCGACCTGGTCGCCGAGACCGTGGCCGCGGGCGGGTCCCCGGCCGACGCGCGCAAGTGGTGGCTGGGCGAGCTGTCCCGGCGCGCCAACGAGACCGGCACCGAGCTGGCCGGCCTCGCGATCACCCCGGCCCAGGTGGCCCGGGTCGCGGAGCTGGTGACGTCCGGCGCGCTGAACGACCAGCTGGCCCGCCAGGTGATCGACGGAGTGCTGGCCGGCGAGGGCACCCCGGACGAGGTAGTCGCGGCGCGCGGCCTGGCCGTGGTCAGCGACGACAGTGCGCTGACCGCCGCGGTCGACGAGGCCATCGCCGCCAACCCGGACGTCGCGGACAGGATCCGCGGCGGCAAGGTCGCCGCGGCCGGGGTCCTGGTCGGCGCGGTGATGAAGGCCACCCGCGGCCAGGCCGACGCCGCCAAGGTCCGCGAGCTGATCCTGCAGCGCCTGAGCTAGCTGCCGGCCAGCGAGTCCCGGGCCTCCGGCCCGGGCGAGCGCCGGTGTAACGGCGAGCACCACAGCCGGGGCGCGAAGCGCAGCGGGGGGTTCCGGGGGGTCGCCCCCCCGGGCCAGCACAGGCAGCGGGGGGTTCCGGGGGGTCGCCCCCCCGGGCCAGCGCAGGCAGCGGGGGGTTCCGGGGGGTCGTCCCACCCCAAATGGCAAACGCCGAACCCTGGCCGCCGGCTGATGATCGAGTGGACCACTGACCTGTGACCGCACACCAGGCTAAGAGGCAGCTCCTGGGGCAGGAACTCCCACGGGATCCCCGTATAGAGCACGAACAGGATCCCGGACAGGACCTTCCCGGTTATCCAGCCGCTTCCGGCCAGGATGATCAGCGCGGCGGGATACCGCGGGCGGCAACGGCTCGATCCGCGCCCATAACTCGTCCGGGACGATCCACTGTGCCTGCTGACCCTTCCTCACGGCCGCCATTAACCAGCAGATGATCACCGGTATTCCCATGATCATTTAGGACTCCTAAGTGGCATTGGGTCTTGTCGTCAGAGCGGCAGTCGGAGCAGACTACCAGCCGCTTTACCTGGCGCCAGGCCCAGTGGACCCTATCGGTGCCGATGGTTCGTGTGCCATGATCAGAGCAGTTCCAGACCCAAGCCTTTCAACTTCTGGTATCCGCCTGGCCTGGGAAGGTAACTATTCGGAAGTACTGTGGTTCCCGGCCCGGTATCCATAGGCTGGCCTGGGCAGATGCCCCGGGCGACCACATGATTTCCGAATACTTACCTGGGAAGACCTGCCAGCATAACAACGAAAGTCGAGATACCTTTCCGCTCTTCGGATTTCCATGATCAATTGCTTCGACCGCTTGTGATCAAGCTCTGGACGCGGCATCTGTCGCGGTGTACGCTTTACGCGTAGAGGCGAATAAATCTACACGGGTCTCTTCGTCGCTCGTAAAATTATCATATTACGATTACCTGAGCAGCTAGGGAAGCTTTTTCATCGCATGTTTCTTCAGGAGAGCCGATCATGACCGATCACGAAAAGAAAAACAGCAACTCCCCGCCCGAGCAACAACCAGAACCTCCGACGACCGAACGAATGGACAGAAATGAACTAAATGAACTCCTGGTCCGAGCCATGAAAGACGAGGCCTTCCGGCAGGAGTTGCTGACCAATCCCAAGCCGCTCATCGAGCACGAACTCGGAGTCACTCTTCCCCAAGACGTGACCATCCAGACCCATGAGGACACGCCTACCACCCTTCACGTTGTGCTGCCTGACCACCAAGAGTGGGAATTGTCCGACGCCGAAGGACAACCAGAAACTCGAACGACCGAAGAACGAATGAGTAGAAATGAACTCCTGGTCCGAGCCATGACAGACGAGGCCTTCCGGCAGGAGTTGCTGACCAATCCCAAGCCGCTCATCGAGCACGAACTCGGAGTCACTCTTCCCCAAGACGTGACCATCCAGACCCATGAGGACACGCCTACCACCCTTCACGTCGTCCTGCCGACGCTGCCGAACCGTGAAGGCCGAGAATTGTCCGACGCCGAACTGTTCGAACTTTCTGGGGAAACAATGCACTGTGTACCCACGTTTTGGAAGTGTGGGCCAACTCAACGAATGGCTTGTTACACCAGAGGATGTGGCACCGAAGCCCAGTGTGTACCAACACATACGGTGCGTTGTGAGCTGTAAGGTATGCGTAAGTAACGGGGGTGGTACGTTCGTATATGCCAAAAATCTTGGTTATGGACACAAGATCGACGTGACGTCACAACTCACAACTCAAGGGTGGGAATTGGCGCGCGACGGTCAACAACGCGCGACGGTCAACAAGATGCCTGCCCTCGGCGGCCCTGGGATTTTGGTGGGATGGTACCGTCACCCATGCTCTCCCCATGCTCTACCCATGCTCTCGACCTCCATGCGGGCTGACTGACAACGGCAATCACCCTCAGAGGGCGCGAGCCCATCTGTCGGCAATGACGCGCCGACCGGCCTCAATTGCCCCGGTTCACGCGTCACCGCGAAGACCCGCTTTACTCCCACAACAGCACCGACGGCAGCAGCTCTGGATGCGCGATCCGCAAAAGTTCATATCCAATGCCAGCCGTACCCTGGAAAAGGCCTGGGCTATAACCCTTGGGGAGCAACGGGTGCAGGGCAAAGGTGCCGCTCTGCTCTGCCCTGGCCACAATCTGCCAGGTCCATGCGCTGGCCACCTCAGCGAGATCGAGGCGCGAGAACTCACTGGCCGCCAACAGCAAGACCTCCACTCGCCCAACGTTACCACAGCACAGGTAATCTACACCCTGGACACCAGTCGCTCGTGTGGTCTGCACAGCCATCTCGATATCCCTACGAATGGCGTCGCTATCCAGTATCGCCAGCCCACCTATACGTCCCAACGCAATCCCTGGGGCACCATGACACCAACTGGTCAAGAACGCTGGCTGTTTGTCCGCCCGGAAATCCGGCCAGTTGCCCGCTTCCCGTACCAACACGCTGTCTTCATAGGCAATCCCTTCCTGAGCCGCGGCCAACACGTCCCCATCCCGCGTGAGGGCATACAGCCGCAGCAAGGCGTACACGATGCCGGCCGCGCCATGCGAAAAGCCAGTGAGCATTTTGCCATCGAGGGTTGGCCAGGCCCGGGAGCCCGCCTCGCTCTCCGTCCTGCGCTGCAACAGGCGCTGGCCGCAGATGATTGCGCGGTCTAGGACGACTTCGTCGGGTGATACAGCATAAAGGGTTAGCAATCCCAGGATTGCACCAGCGGCCCCCCCGATGATATCCAGCACTTTGTCGTCGGTAATACGCTTAGCAGTGATTAGCCGTGCTGCCCGCCTGGCATCTTGAAGTAGCGTCGGTTCATCCAGCCATTGGCTCATGCGCGTCAGCGCATAGATCACCGAGCCCAAGCCCAAGGCACCGCCGATGCCCATATCCCTTGCCATACGATTTCCGTAGTCGCGCAACGCCTGACGTAGTGGCTGCACAGCGCCCAGGGCAAGCTCGCGATAGCCTATGCCGCCGGTGACCTTTTCCACAGCGGCCAGGAACATGGCAACGCCACACGTACCCCCGTAGAGGTCGTAGCCCATCGGCTGGAGCTGGAAGCACTCGGCCTCAATCAGATGATTGAGCGCGATCCAGGCCGCACTGCCATCCGGCCCCCGGATGGCTCGTGCTGTCATCTGTTGCGCGATGGCCAGTGCTTGTCCCAGCAACTCGCCCGTGGTTGGCCGTCCTGCCTGGCTGCGGCCTGCATCGACCTGCGGGCGGTGTCCTGCTGACGCATGCGCACCATCGCGAGCAACGTGCGCACACACAGAGCCCTGGATGAAAGCCACCTGTCGCGCCAGATCCTCGCCGCCCAGCGCTTGCAACCTAGCCACCACGAGCTCGAAACTCGGCTCCTGAAAACACGCCCCTATCTCCCGGCCAGGGTCCACGATCAGGTCACGACTGTTAGCTCGGGCGGTGAAGAACGGAATATCTGCCTGCTCCATCGCCTGCCGCTCAGCGGCGAAGACGGACCACCAGCGGGACCGCTCCCCTTTGTTCCGCAATGGTCCCTCCAAGGGAACAACGGCCCGGCCCAGCAGTTCCAGTTGTATGCTTCGGTCTGCGCCGTCGCGCAGGTACATGGGGTGAAGGAGTTTCTCAGAGATTGAGAAGTACACACGCGTGGCCCGGTAGACAAAGCGGACCTGCTGGCGAGCTAGCTCGTACAGGGGGCTCTCGGCTTCCAGCAGCGCCTCACGGTGGTCCAGCAGGAAGCGGTACATCTGCCGGAACCCTGCGACCACCTCTGCGGTGTGCTCATCCAGCGGCAGGAAGGTGCCATCCAGCATGGGCCAGTTCGGCTCGGCTCCCATCTTGACTGGTCCGTACTCCAGTGTCATCCGATCGGTGTTGGTGTGCTCCCACCTGAGGACCGAAACGGTCAGTTCTTGCTCACCGCCGCCGCCCAGCCCGCTGACATCATAGGCAACTCGCGTATCGCTGTGGACCTGCCAACTTGGCAGGAACCCCGTGCGCAGCACAGAGTGCGCCATCTGCTCGTGGGCGAGCACCTGTGCGCGTTCTTCATCCCCTTCGTCCTCCAGGCGTGGGCGGTGATGCATCAGCGTTTCCAAGTCCACCAGGACGGGTTGCTCGCCACTAGCAATGATGTTCTCGCGGTGACAGTCCGTTCCCTCGAGCGCGTAAATCAGGCACAGCAGCATCCCTGCACGTTGGTAGTAGCGTTGGGCTTCCTCATGGTCCCTGCACGGTTCGTGCTCCACAAACTCAACCCAACCATGGCTGGAGCACTTCAGGACCTTCAGCACGCGAAGCGACAGAGGTGCACCCTGCTGATTGCACCATGCCAATAGCCGGTAATATGCTTCCTCGGTGCCCAGGTCCTTTGGCTTGTAGACCACTTTGCAGCCTGACGCGAACGTCAATGCGATCACCTTGCGCCTGCCACGGTGCGCGTCCGAGAGCGAGGGCTGGACGCTCATCACCCGGCCCAGTTCGTTCTCACCACCGAACAGCTGCTGAATATCAGGTTTATCGGAAGCCAGCCGCTGCAGGAACTCGACAGTGGCCTCGACCCACAGATCGGTGATGGTGGCCAGCAGTCGGGCGAGCACCGCGTACTCCTGGAGGAAGGCCGCTACGCTATCCTGACGCTTGCGCTCGACAAACTTCTGATAGCGCGTCCGGTCGTCATCCTCCTGCGCCAGTTCTAGCAGGCGTTCCAGCGGCGACTGTGCTACTGCACGCTCGATAGAAAATTCAAGGTAGAGAGCCTGCACGGCATAGCCAGTCAAGGTCTGGAGAAGGCTTCGCTGCAGGGAGACGTGCGCATCCTCACACAGGAGATGATAAGCATCGCCCGCCTGGGCAGCACATCGGCGTCGAGCCAGGAGGACAAACGGCACGAGCAGCTCTTCAAACGGGAAAGGCTCTTTGGCGTCGAGGAATGGCAAGCGGTCTGCATCTGCCTGGCTCGCTCCCGCTCCGTCAACGGGCAGGTTACTTACTGTTTCATTCAGAGTGTCTGCCCATCTCGGCAGCGGCAGGCCCTCT
The DNA here is from genome assembly GCA_963808295.1 of uncultured Actinomycetes bacterium. Lineage (GTDB taxonomy): Bacteria > Actinomycetota > Actinomycetes > Streptosporangiales > Streptosporangiaceae > Bog-532. Next base: position 77,469 of record CAWEFP010000004.1, read on the forward strand.
GGCACGCGCACCGCATGCAGGACGCGTCTTACCATGTCCTCATCCAGGCTATCCCAGGCCAGGCGCTGCCGGAACTGGTGCCAGTCCCCCTGGGCGACAGCCTGGCACCAGGCATCGAGTCGGGCCTTCACGATCATCTCGTTGGTCTGCGTGTCGCCAGGAAGGAGCCCCTTGACGAGCCGTTCATCAATTGTGCTGGCTGCTGCCACAATGTCGAGCAGGTCTTGTTGGGAAAAAGCCTTCATGTCCTTTACACCGCCTGATCTCGCCGCTGGCCAGGCAGGCTCCACCTGATACCGCCGAGGTTGCCGCTAACCTGGTTTTTCCCTGAGCCGATCCGCCATCTAGGCGTGCTGCCGCAGGGGCATGCGATCATGATCGGCCGACCGCCGCCGCCCGCTGCGCCCAAGTCCGGTCCCGCGATGCGGCTGTGCCATCCAAAATGGCTGGTCAGGACACTGCCTGCATTCTCGGGGGTCGCCAGGCTGTGGCATGACGTTACGCCAGAGGCTCGACGGATAGCTTTCGCAACACACCTCGATGGGTGTGGTGCTCGTCCTTGTTGCTGATCAGAGGTTCCGCCAGAGCAGACGTACCACGTGTGCAACACCTCGGCTGCCAACAGCCAGTTGTTGATCATGCTTCTACCAGGGAGAGCGAGGAAGATGCCTGGTTCGTCTGGATACGGACCCCTGGAGAAGGTGCGGAATTGAGCGGGCATTCACGACGCTACGCCGCTCCAAAACTCAGCTCAAGTGTCAAAGTCCCCCCGGAAGCTAGGATCGACACGCCGATTTGGAGACTTCGCTCCGATTCTTTTGCAGACGCTAATCGCCGACGCATGGGCTGGACTGGCCCGCAGCGTCCGGTACCAGAAGGGGTGCCGAGACGACCGGATCACCGCCGTGATCACATCCTTGTACTGGGACCGCTCGAACAAGATCGCCTGGGCCGAGCTTGTCGACCTCGCATCCGCCGCGCCACATGTTCCGACGCTGCTTGCCCTATTCCGCCGCGCGCCGGCCGACGCGCGACCTCCGGTGCTTACCAAGCTGATCAGCCTGTCCCGTGGCCGGGACCGGCTGGGGAACATGCGCCCCGCCGATGGCGACCGTCTCCGCGCCGAGCTAGCCACCATGGCGGAGACCGAGGGCGACAAGCCAACAATCAAGAAGCTATCCGCTGACGCCCGCAAGCGCCAGGCAGCAGCCGCTAGCGTTGACGCTCTCGTCACGTAGATAACTAGGGACATTCCATCACGCCCTGCGGTGCGGGCATCGGCCCGGTTGCCCGGCTGTCATTTGCCGCCGAGGGGCGCACCAAGACCCGGCTGACCGAAGACCCGGTGTACGGGCCGGTCATCGGCCTGATCTACTCCTGGCGGGCAGGCAAGCATCTCGGCAAGCCGGCCATCCGGGCGCGGCTGGCCGCCGACCCCGTGCTGTACCCGCCGCCCGGCCCCGCCGGCTGGTCGCTGGCCCTGGTCGATGAGATCCTGTCCAACCCCAAGTACACCGGGCACCAGGTGATGGGCCGCCGCCGCGCAAAGGCGGCAAAAAGGTGTGGACGCCTGCCAGTGAATGGATCTGGTCCGCCGAGCCCACCCACGACGCCCTGGTGGACAAGGCCACCTGGGACGCCGCCCAGCGCATCGGCCGCCGGCACGGCAACGTCCGCGACCCCGAAATGCCCACCACCCGGCCCGGCCGCCGGTACAAGCTCCGTTCCCGCCTGTACTGCTCCATCTGCCACCGGCGCATGAGCGGCACAACCATCCGCAAAAACACCTACTACCGGTGCCCGCACGAGCCCGGCAATCCCCGCCACTACGCCGCCTACCCCGATCACCGCACCGTCAGCGTCCGTGAAGACGTCATGATGCTGCGACCGCGAGGTTGCTCCCGCCTTGGGCGCAGGCCAGCACGATCCGCGCCCGCAGCGCCAGGCCCTGCGCAGTTCTGCGGCGCTTGACCCAGTTCTCTAACGTGCACCGCTCGTCCTCCGACAACACCAGCGGCTCCAGCCTGGTATCTCCCATCCCTCCAGCAGAACGCATCCGCCAGCCCGACAACAGCCCGGGGCACGGAACTGGGTCACAAGACGACTCACGTGGTGACCGAGAAACTCAAAACCGGCTCACTAGCCGACCCCCGCGCCGGCCACAACACCCCACCCCCATCACACCCCAGGACCGCCCCCCAAGATCCCGTCAGCCATTTGACCCGGCACACTGGGTCGTCCCCCCGGGCTAACAGGGCAGCGCGGCGCGGCGCCAGTTGCCGGGGCTGTGGAACAACGGCGCGCGCAGCTGCCGGGATCTGTCCGACCATGCCGAACGGGCCTGGGCAGGGCTCGTTCCGGCTGCCGCGGCGGTGGCCATGGCGCGGCGCACGGCGAGGACGGCCAGGATCGCGGCGATTTCCTCGGGGCTGGCGTCACCGTGGATGACGCGCAGCTTCGGCTGGCCCAGCTGATCTGACGGCACGGTCCCAGTCTCATCCTTGCCGCGCCTCGATTCTCGGTACAGAAAATCGGTTGAGGTCCTGGGCTGGCTCGCCGTCCGGTCGGCTGGTCGCGGTGAATGGTGTCGCTGGCAGATGTCAGCGGGGCGGGAAGCGGAAGCGCAGGGGCCGGTCGTTCCACCAGGGGATGGGGACTTCGAGGTCGGCGAAGCCGGCGTCGATGAGGACGGGGTGGTGGCTGCGCAGGTTGAGGGCGCAGGTGACGGCGTCCGCGGTGATGTGCAGGGTGCCGGTGGCGTCCAGGAAGTGCCGCCAGACGGTGTCGGGGGTGGCGTTTTCGTAGCGTGGCAGCTTGCGGGCGAACAGCCGGTAGAGGTTGCCGGCGACGACGGTGAGGGTGGTGTCCAGGTCGACGTTGAGCGAGACGGCTGACGATAGCGCGTTGAGGCCGAAGCCGGAGATGTAGGCGTCCAGCTCGTTCTCGATGAGCATCCGCTCGGCGTACCGGGCGAACAGGTCGCGCGCGGGGGTGGCGCGGCCGTTGGTGATCAGCAGGGTGGGCTGGTCGCGGCCGATGTTGCGGATGGCGATCTGGCGGACCGGTGCGCTGATGCCCTTGAGGGTGATCATGTCTTCGTGCAGGTGGGGGTGGCGGTAGCGGCCGGCGCGCTTGATGGTGGCGTGCTTCCACGCGCTGGCGGGCAGGGCGGCGAGGCGGGCGAGCTCGGCCTTGCCGCGCTGGCGCAGGGTGAGCCAGGTGATGCGGCGGGCGGACAGCTCGTCGAGGATCTTGTAGGTGGTGAGCTGGGAGTCGAAGACCAGCAGGGCGGGGTCTTGCCCGGTGGCCGCGTTCCAGTAGTCGGCGAAGGCGATGATCTCGCGGGCTTGCTCGGTCTTGGTGATGTCGGCGTTGGCGTAGACCATCTCGCCGGAGGCGTGGTCGCTGGCGAAGAAGGTGAGCACCGAGCGGGTGCGCTGGGACCGGGCGGGCACGTAGTGCTCTTCCAGGACCGGGTCGTCGCCGTGGTGGCGGATGGCGTGGAAGTCGCAGTTGAAGCCTTCCTCGCCGCTGGCCAGGCCGAGGGGCCGCAGGCGGCGGATCAGGCCGGTGAGCAGCTTCTGGCTGGATTCGCGGCGGGCGCGGTAGGAGTAGGTGGACAGGTGGGTGGCCTTGGGCAGGGCAGTGAGGCCGAGGAAGAACGCCAGGCCGGCATCGTCGGTGATCTTGTCGATGTGGTGGGCGCGGGGCACCCGGGTGGCCGCGGCCAGCAGCAGCGTGCCGGCCGACTGCCAGGCTGACAGCCGGCTGGTGGCGGGGTAGCCGCACCCGGCGATCAGCTCGTGCAGGTGCAGCTCGGTCATGGCTGGGGCGAGCAGCAGCAGCCCGGCGTGATCGCACGGGAGATCCATGGGCTCGGCGGGCCAGCCAGGCAGGGCGGCTGCCCGGACGGGCGCCAGCTGGGTGGCGGGGCCACGGGAGGCGGCGTCGTCGCCGCGCAGCCGCGGCAGGCCCTCAGCGGCGCAGATCTTCCACACGGTCTGGGCGGAGACCGGGGTGCCCTCGGCGGTGAGGATGCGGGCGATCTCGGTGACGCTCAGCCGGCGGGCGCGCAGGCTGATCACCTTCTCCCGCAGCGGCCCGGTGGCCTTGACCGGGCCCCTGGGGCCGGGCCTGGGATCGGCGAACAGGCGCATCCGCCCCGACCGCAGCAACGTGGCCATCTGGTGCACGCTGGCAGTGGAGTACCCGAACTGGTCGGCCACGCGCTCGGCGGACTGCTCGTCGACGAAGTAGGCCCGCATCGCCTCATACCGGCGCTGGGCGGAGCCGGAGGGCTCGGTGAAGAACTCCGCTCCCGGCCGCATGCTGATACCTCAACGTTTCTAGGTGAATAACTTCCCTCCACGGTAATCCTGCAGCAGCAGCAGGCGCGGCACAACACGCCGGAGGGACAGCACGACCAGGGAGATCTCCACGGGAACAGGGACAGCCATTACCGATGTCCGGATCCAGCGCTGCGGAACAATTGAGATTTCTTCACTAGGATCGCGTGAAGTCATCGCAGACCTGCAGCGGTGTGATGCCATGAGCAGCGCGAACGCCACGGCCTCATCGGCGCATAAGACTCAAGGCAGGCTCAGGCCCGCCTCCCGAGAATCGAGGCTAAGTCGTCCCGGGCTAACAGGGAGCGCGGCGCGGCGCGAGTGCCGGGGCGGGAAGAAGGCGCGTGCAGCGCCGGGACTGTCCGACGATGCCGAACGGGCCTGGGCAGGGCTCGTTCCGGCTGCCGCGGCGGTGGCCATGGCGCGGCGCACGGCGAGGACGGCCAGGATCGCGGCGATTTCCTCGGGGCTGGCGTCACCGTGGATGACGCGCAGCTTCGGCTGGCCCAGCTGATCTGACGGCACGGTCCCAGTCTACGGCGGGCCCCGTCTAATCCGAAGTTCCCCCAAGCCGATAGGACCCGGCACGTTCGCCCAGGTCATAGAGCCTCAGTGCGGAACATACATGCCTACCGTAGTCATGGGAACCCGCGTTTCCCCTGGTGAACAGGGGCCTCAGCTGACGCGGGGGGAACTTCGGTCTAATAGGGCGGCCCGGTCTACCGGGCGGGCCAGTCTGGGGGCGGCCCGGTCCAAGGGGCGGAGCGGTCTGGGGCGGCCCGGTCCAAAGGGCGGAGCGGACTGGGGGCGGAGCGGTCTACCGGGCGGGCCAGTCAGGGGGACGGAGCGGGCCAGTGCAGGGCCAGGCCGATGTGGGGTGCGCTAGTCGCGGGAGCGGCCGACGATGATGCCGAACTCGCGGTGCACCCGGTTCCAGAACGCGTCCCGCAGCCATTCGCGCGCCTCCTGGTAGGCGCGCAGCGACAGGCCGAGCTCCTTTTCCGCCTCGACCAGCAGCTCCTTGTCGATGACCGGGGGCAGGATCGGGCCGGGGAGCAGGTCGCGGATGTTGTCGGTGCCGCGGGTCAGGATCCACTTCTGCGCCACGTGCTCGCCGGCCTCCTCGACCCGGGACCGGTCCGGCCCCAGCCGGGCTGCGGCCGGGGCGGGCTGGCCCGCCGTGCTCATGCCGCCGGCTCCCGGGCCGGAACGCCGTCCCCGGCGAGGCCAGGACGGCGCCGCCGTGCCCGGCCGCACTCGGGTACGGGGGGTGCGCCGGCCGGGGGGCCGGCCGGGCCGGCGGCCGGTCGCCGAAGAGCTGGGCGGGGGAGGGCACGGCGCTGACGGCCGGTTCGTCGGGGCGGGCAGTTTCGACCACGGTGACCGGCTGCCGGGTGAAGTACGGCTTGACGAACGCGCTGTCCAGGATCTCGACCGTGTCGGACTCCCAGACCAGCCGCTCGGCCTGGTTCGTGCCGTAGGGCGGCTCGACGCCCCACAGGTGGACGCGCACGCCGTAGGCCTGTGCGGCCTCGACGGCCGGCACCATGTCCTCGTCCCCGGCGACCAGGACCGCGTCCGTGATCGCGTGGTGCCGGGCCAGCGCCTCCATGTCCGCGCGGATCTGCGCGTCCACGCCCTTCTGCTGGCCCCGGGCGTTGAGGTTGCCGAGCCGCAGCTTGACCAGCGGCATCTGGGCGATGACGCGCTGATCGATGGTGGGCACGCGGTCCCGGGCCGCGTCGTACCAGTAGACCCGTAGCAGCTCGCCGCGGACGAGCTCGTCCGCATGCTTGCTGATCGCCTGGATGAGCGGCACGGCGTCAACCCGGAAGTCACGGCGCGAGCTCGTGCCGAGCAGCAGTTCCCCGGCGGCAGCGTAGATGTAGCCCACGTCGACCATGACGGCGTAGCGGGCCAGCAGCGGCAGCGAGGCTGCGTATTCGCTCATCGTGTTCATGACTTTAGGCCAGGCCGCCGGGTGACCATGCCGCCGCGCGCGGCGGGGGTCTGAAAAGACACCCTGATCTGCGCAAAGGCCGCAAAAACCGGAGCTGCGCGCGGTGCGTGACGCGATCGCCGCTGCCGTCACTGTGGGTGAGGGAAGAGCACCTTGTCGCTGGCCGCGCCGAGGCGGCGGGTCTGCCGGGCGCCCGCCCGCCCGCGTGGACGCGGGCGCGAGGGGCTCAATTCCGGCTGGCGTTGGCTACCGCGTCGCCGCGCCGGGTTCGGGTAATTGTTCCGAGGCCCTGGCCGCCGGGCAGGTCCGCTTCGTGGACGTCGCGCCCGGCGACCAGGACCCGGCGCACTCCCGGCGGTGTCTGGCGGGGCCGCTCGTAGCTGGCGGTGTCGATGAAGGTGCCCGGCTCAAGCAGGACGAGGTTGGCGCGCAATCCGGGGGCGACGCGGCCGCGGTCACGCAGTCCCAGCCGGTCCGCGGCCCGGCTGGTCAGCCTCGCCACCGCTTCCTCGGTCGTGACCAGGCCGTCCCGCAGCGCGTAGCGGCCGAG
>CAWEFP010000005.1:0-125504 GCA_963808295.1 uncultured Actinomycetes bacterium
TGTTTCGTGACCGGGATGGTGATGCCGGAGATGTCGGCTTCCTGGAAACCGTCCGTGCCGATCAGGCTGGTGGACACCTGGCCGGTGATCGCGACCATTGGCACCGAGTCCATGTAGGCGTCCGCGATGGGGGTCACGAGGTTGGTCGCGCCCGGGCCCGACGTGGCCATGCACACCCCGGTCCGCCCGGTCGCCTGCGCGTATCCGGCCGCGGCGTGCCCCGCCCCCTGCTCGTGCCGGACCAGGATGTGCCGGACCTCGGTCGAGTCCAGGAGCGGGTCGTAGGCCGGCAGGATGGCGCCGCCCGGCAGGCCGAACACCACGTCCGCGCCGACCTTCTCGAGCGAGCGGACCAGGGCCTGGGCGCCGGTCATCCGGATCCGCGACGCGTGCCCGGCCTGCGTCCCGGCACCGCTGGCTGTCCCGCCCGCGGCGCCGCTCGCTGTGGTACGGCCGCGCCAGCGGAACCGGCCGCCGTCGCACCCGTGGCGCCGGCCGCCGTGCCCGCCGTGGCGTTGGCGGCGCCCGGAAGGCCACCCCCCGCCGCCGCGGCGGCGCCGTTGACGACCGCGCCGGGATCCGCGGCAGCCTGCGGGCCGGCCGGAACGGCCCCGCGCGGGGCAGTTCCGGCACCGTTCGGGCCGGCCGTAGCCGGGCCTGGCGTGGCGCGCGGCGCGGACGGGCTGTCCTCGCCGTGGCCGGCCGCCTGCTCATCTGCGGCGTCCGCGCCACTGGCGGCGGTTCCGGGCGAGTCACGATGCGCCGCCCGCGCGGCCAGGTCCAGCGGTGTCGGGCCGGGTTGCGCGCGCGGGGGGTTGGCGGGTTTCGTCTGCTCAGTCATCCGATGGCTTCCTTGTCAGCGAGAGACTCCGCTGCGAGCGCGTGCGCTAGCGGACGGGCATTAAAAAACCCCTCGTGCCTGGCGGCAGTCGAGGGGAGCGCGCAGTAGCTGGCTTGGTCAGCGGCCTGCGCGCCGTCCAAGTACCAGAATGCGGGTGCTCTTCACACCACCCACCATGTCCCATGGATCGCTCCGCGTCAACTTGGAGCCCCATGTGTCTCACTTAGTGAGACGCGCGCCCGATCCACGACGATCCTGTGCGGGAAATTCCCGCCCGCTCGGACCTCAGGACGCCGGGGCGGGAGTCTTGCCCGGCCGGGAGACCCCCGGTTCGGGGTCACCCTGGTCGGCCTCGCGCTCGAGGCCGGGGTCCGCGGCGGGGCCGCGATCCCGGTCGGATGGGTGCCCCCGGCTGGCGTCTCCCCCGTTCCCGCGGTCGCCGGTACGCCCCGGGCCAGGGTTGCCCCGTGCCCGCGCTCACCGCCGTGCCCGGGTCGCCGCCGTGCCCCCGCTCGCCGCCGTGCCCGCGTCGCCGCCGTGCCCGCGCTCGCCGGTGCGCCCCGGGCCAGGGTTGCCGCCGTGGCCCAGGTCGCGGTCGCCGGCGGGGTCGCTGATGAGGGACTCGATGCCGGGGGCCGCCATCGGCCGGCCCACCAGGAAGCCCTGACCGTAGCCGCAGCCCATCTCCCGGAGCAGTTGCAGCTGCAGCGGGTCCTCGATGCCCTCCGCGACCACCTGGATGCCGAGGTCACGGCCGACTTGCACGATGGTCCTGGTCAGCAGGGTCAGCGTCTCGTCGTGGCCCAGCCCGGCCACGAAGGACGGATCGATCTTGATGATGTCGACGGGCAGGCCACGCAGGTAGGCCAGCGACGCGTATCCCGTGCCGAAGTCGTCGATGGCGAGCCGCACGCCCAGCCGGCGCAGGTCCGCGAGGCGCTCCACCATCAGGCCGCCGTCCTCGACGAGCACGCGCTCGGTCACCTCCAGGGTGAGCGCCTCCGGCGGCAGGCCGCTCTCGGCGAGCGCGGCGGCCACCGACTCGGGGAACCGGGGCGAGTTGATCTGCCGCATCGAAAGGTTCACCGACACCCCGACGTTCCACGAGGCGGCCCGCCACGCGACGCCCTGCCGGCAGGCGGTAGCCAGCACCCACGCCCCGAGCGGAACGATCAGCCCCGAGTCCTCGGCCACGTCGAGGAAGTCGGCCGGCGGGACGGCCGCGCCATTGTGCCACCACCGCAGCAGCGCCTCGGCACCGGTCACGCGGGACGTCTCCAGGTCGACCACCGGCTGGTACTGAACGGTCAGTTCCTCGCGTGAGATCGCGCCCTGCAGGTCGCTCGCGAGTTCCAGCCGCCGGACCACGTCGGCGTGCATGTGGGCCGCGAACACCTCGACGCGGCCGCCGCCGCTGTCCTTGGCCTTGGACATCGCGACGTCGGCGTTGCGCAGCACGAGCCCGGGCGGCGAGCCGTCGGCCAGGGCCACCCCGACGCTCGCGGTCAGCGCGATGTCCCGGCTGGCCACGTGGAACGGCGCGGAGCTGATCGTCCCGGTCATCCGCTCGGCGATGTCCGCGATGTCCTGGACGCCGGGGGCGCCGTCGATGAGCACCGCGAACTCGTCACCGCCCCAGCGCGCCACCGTGTCGTGGGACGGCACGATCGCGCGGAGCCGCCGGGCCGCCTGCGCGAGCACCAGGTCTCCGGCGCCGTGACCGACGGAATCGTTGACCGCGGTGAAGCCGTCCAGGTCAAGGAAGATGACGCCCGCTTCGGTGCCGTCACCGCGGCGGCGCAGCGCATCCCGCGCCCGCTCTTCGAGGTAGGCCCGGTTCGGCAGGCCGGTCAGCCCGTCGTGGAAGGTCAGGTGGGTGACCTGCTGGCGCAGCGCCACCTGATCGCTGATGTCGCGTGCGGTCACGAGGAGCTGGTCCGGCTCGCCGGGCACGCGGTACCGCATGACCGTCGACTCGATGTGCCGCCAGGTGCCGTCTGCGGTCCGGACCCGGACCGGGAACCGGCCCGGCACCTCACCGGCCCCGGAGCCCGGTGCGCCCGCAGCGGCCGGTGCGCTCGGAGCGGCGCGCTCGGAGAGGCCGGCGCAGCGCCCGCAGCGGCGGGGGCCGTGCCGGCAGCGGCCGGCGCATCGTCTTCGCCGTCCGGCTGGCCGGGCATCCCGAGCGCGGCACAGACGGCACGGACGGCCATGGCCCGGTCCTCGGGGTGAACGAGATCTTCCAGCCGCAGGCCGGCCAGGTCCTCGGGCGAATAGCCGAAGTCGCCGACGGCCGGGCTCGCGTAGCTGATCCGGCCCGCCAGGTCGGACACCAGGACCACGTCACTGGTCCGGTCCGCGAGCTCGCGGAGGCTGCCGCTCGAATCCCGCCAGGCGCGCAGCACCGCACTGGTCTCCCAGACCAGCACGAGCACCCGCGCCACCAGGACGAGCAGCGCCGCGCTGCCGGCGACCGCCACGGCCAGGCCCGCGGGCCGGCTTGCGCCGACGACGGCGAGGCTCGAGCTGGGCGTCCCCATCAGCTCCCGCACCAGGACCACGAGCGTGGCGAGCGCTACGGCGAGGGCGGCGACGATGGTGGCCCGGCCGGACCCGACGATCCGCCCGGAGCCGGGAATGCTGCGGGGCAGCCGCCGCATCTCGGGCACGTGCGCCCGGGAGATCCAGGGCGTCAGCCCGAGCAGGCAGAACGCGAGGACCTGGGCCACCTGCTGGGTCAGGGACTGATGCCCGGACGACAGCCGGGACCCGACCCCGAGGGCGTCCCCGATGCCGATCGTGAGCAGGGCGAGATAGGGCAGGCCCACCCGCCGCCAGCCCGCGGTCAGCGCGGGCAGCAGCATGCCCAGCACCGCCGCGTCCACGAGCGGGTGCACCAGGCTGAGCAGGAACGTGCCGGGCCCCTCGCCCGAATGCCGGAAGTCCGCGCCGAACAGGGTGACCCAGCCGATGACGAGCAGCGCGATGGCCATGACGTAGCCATCGGCGAGCGAGGAAAGGATGGAGCGCGTGTCGGCATCTTCGGGCGTGACCGCGGGTTCCGCCCCGTCCGGCCAGCCACCGTCCGGCGGCTCCGCGGCCAGGGCCGTGACGCCGACCACGAACGGCCCCATGGCCAGCAGCGGCGCCACGTCGGCGAGCGAGAGCGGCCCGGACGTGCCGAAGGCGCCGGCGAACAACTGGTCGGCCAGCAGCCCCGCGAACCAGAACACCGCGGCCCCCGCGAGCCAGCGGTAACCACGGGCGGCACCGCCCGACTGACGCGAGGCGCCGAACAACAGGCTCACCACGGCGGCGCACGAAACCAGGAGGCCGATGACGTTCATCTTCGGTCCCCCCGGATGAGCTCCTGCACGTGGCTCCTTTCGGCGTGACGCGGGTGCCTGCTCACCGACCTGGTGAGGGCCGCACGCACGCTCCTTGGTTCCTGTGACCTTGAGTTACCGAGGGCCGGTGTCCTTCGGTGCCCGGCGCGGCCGTCATCGCCGGGAGTGAGCAAATGGTCTCGGAACCGATAGTGCCGCTCACTCTATGTACCGGAGGTCACGCTTCGGTTGAGGAAGGGCCTACACCGGGAGACATCTGCGATTACGGAGAGGCGTATGAGGTTATTTGTTCCGGTTCATACTAGAACGTCTTTCGCGTGATCGGAATGAAACACAGCGTAGTTACGCGGTTGGTGAGAATCTCTTGCCGGGCGATCGCCACGTCGGAACCGGGGCGGTCGCCCGGCCGGAGGGCCGACGGCCCCAGCGGGAGGACCGACGGGCCGGAGGGCCGGCTCCCGGCCGGGTCCGTTCGGCTCAGTGATGAATTTGCGGCGCTTTGCCATCATGGGGCTTGCCGACGCGGCAACCAGGGGTAGATCGGTAGAGGGGAGTCACAGCTAGAATCCGTACATTCCGCAAGAAGGGCTTCCACCGAAGCCCGACAGCAAATCTGCTGGGAACATCGAACCGGAGAAGAGGTCGCCGTGCGGAAGGTCCTTATCGCGAACCGCGGCGAGATCGCGGTCCGCGTCATCCGGGCCTGCCAGGACGCGGGGCTGGCCAGCGTGGCCGTCTACGCCGAACAGGACATCGACGGGCTGCACACGCGGCTGGCAGACGAATCGTATTCGCTGGACGGGGCCACTCCGGCGGAGACCTATCTCAACATCGAGAAGATCATCAAGGTCGCGGCCGCGTCCGGCGCGGACGCGATCCATCCCGGCTACGGTTTCCTGGCCGAGAACGCCGACTTCGCCCGGGCCGTCGGCGCGGCCGGGCTGACCTGGATCGGGCCGCCGGCCGAGGCCATCGAGGCGCTGGGCGACAAGGTGCGCGCCCGGCACATCGCCCGCACGGTCAGCGCCCCGCTCACGCCGGGCACCGCCGACCCGGTCTCCGGCCCCGAAGAGGTGGTCAAGTTCGCGCGCCGGTACGGGCTGCCGGTGGCCATCAAGGCCGCGTTCGGCGGCGGCGGGCGCGGGCTCAAGGTCGCCTGGACCATGGACGAGGTGGAGGACCAGTTCGCGTCCGCCGTGCGGGAAGCCGTGACCGCGTTCGGGCGTGGTGAGTGCTTCGTCGAGCGGTACCTCGACCGGCCGCGGCACGTCGAGACCCAGTGCCTCGCGGACGCCCACGGCAACGTGGTGATCGTCTCGACGCGGGACTGCTCGCTGCAGCGCCGCCACCAGAAACTGGTCGAGGAGGCGCCGGCGCCGTTCCTGACCAGCGGGCAGATCTCGCTGCTGCACGAGTCGTCCAAGGCCATCCTGCGCAAGGCCGGGTACCAGGGCGCGGGCACCTGCGAGTTCCTGGTCGGGCAGGACGGGACGGTCAGCTTCCTCGAGGTGAACACGCGGCTCCAGGTGGAGCACCCGGTGAGCGAGGAGGTCACGGGCATCGACCTGGTGCGGGAGATGTTCCGGATCGCCGACGGCGAAGAGATCGGCTACGACGAGCCGCCCATCCGCGGCCACTCGATCGAGTTCCGGATCAACGCCGAGGACCCGGGGCGGAACTTCATGCCCGCCCCCGGGACGATCCGTTCCTGGCAGCTCCCGGCTGGTCCCGGCGTCCGGGTCGACGCGGGATACGAGCCGGGCATGACCGTGCCGGGGGCCTTCGACTCCCTGATCGCCAAGCTGATCGTCACCGGCGCCACCCGGAGCCAGGCCATCGAACGGGCCAGGCGCGCCCTGGCCGAGTTCGACCTGGAAGGGATGCCGACCGTGCTGCCCTTCCACCGCGCCGTCGTCAGCGACCCCGCCTTCACCAGTGAGCCGATGTTCGTGCACACCCGCTGGATCGAGGCCGATTTCAAGACCGAGATCGCGCCGCAGGGCAACAGGCCCGGGGAAGAACCGGCGGCGCGCGAGCGGATGGTCGTCGAGGTCGGCGGGAGACGGTTCGAGGTCGTGGTGCCGGCCGCCCTGACCATGTCCGGCCCGGCTCCGCTGGCCGTGGGCGCTCCGTCCGAACGTACCCGGGGGAGGAGGCCGCGGCACAAGCATGCGGCGCCGACCGGAGGAGGGGCCGACCTCGCCAGCCCGATGCAGGGCACCATCGTCAAGATCGTCGCCGCGGACGGCCAGACCGTCTCGGCGGGCGACCCGATCGTCGTGCTCGAGGCCATGAAGATGGAACAGCCGGTGACCGCGCACAAGGACGGGACGGTGGCGGACCTGTCCGTCGAGGTTGGCCAGACGGTCCAGGCCGGCGGTGTGATCTGCCGTATCGAGGACCTAGACGAGGACTGACGCTGAGTGCCCCGAATCCCTGGTGACCCGGGAATCGGCGGGAAACTCCGGTTCGCGGCCGGGTTCCGGCTACCACCGCGGAACCGGGAGTGGGTGCGGCACGAGCTTACCGACGCCGGCTGGCGGGGCCGGACCGTGCTGCGCCACCTGATCGTGATGGTGCCCATCTGCTGTGTTCTCGCGGCGCTGCCCGGCCCGCTGTGGCTGCGCATCACGGTGCCGGGACTCGCCATCGCCGGCAGCGTATTCACGGTGGTCGCCTACGCCGACAACATCCGCGTCTCGCGCTTGCGCCAGCACGAACTCCCGGTCCCCGATGACCCGGACCTGGGCCACCCGGCCCACTGAGCTGGCCCGGGGGGCGACCCCCCGGAACCCCCCGCGACGCCCTGGCTGCGGTACTCGCCGTGACACCGGGCGCTCACCCGGGCGCAAGGCCCGGGGTCGCGTCCGGTCGGGCCTTCGGCCCGTCTGTCCGTAACCCGTGCGGTTCTCGCCGTATCACCGGCCGCTCGCCGGGCCGGAGGCCCGGACTCGCTGGGCCGGTAACGGACGCCTGTCCGTAGCCCGCTTCGGTGGCCGTCCGCAGCCCACTGCGTAGCCACCGGCTTAGGCGACGTCGGGGCTGAAGCGCATTAGCTTGCGGGCCGCCTCGGCCAGGCTGCCGGACAGCGAGGGGTAGACGGTGAACGTCTGCGCCAGCTGATCCACCGTGAGCCGCTGCTCGACCGCGATCGACACCGGCAGGATGAGCTCGCTGGCGCGGGGGGCGACGACGACGCCGCCCAGCACGACCGAGGTGTCCGGCCGCGCGTACAGCTTGACGAAACCGTCCCTGATCCCGGCCATCTTGGCGCGCGGGTTGCCGGCCAGCGGAAGCTTGACCGCCGTGGCCGGGACCTCGCCGCTTTCCACCGCCGACGCCGTGACGCCCACCGTGGCGATCTCCGGATCCGTGAAGATCGTCGCGGCCACGTGGCTCAGCCGGATCGGGTGCACGGCCTCACCCAGCGCGTGCCACATCGCGATCCGGCCCTGCATCGCCGCGACCGACGCGAGCATCAGCACGCCGGTGCAGTCACCGGCGGCGTACACGCTGGGCGTCGACGTCCGGGACACCCGGTCGACGGTCACGAACCCGCGGTCGTCGAGCTTGACGCCGGCGTCCTCGCAGCCGAGCCCGCCGATGCTGGGCTCCATGCCCACGGTGAGCAGGCAGTGCGAGCCGCGGACGACCCGGCCGTCGGTCAGCGTGACGACGACCCGGTCGCCGTGGCGTTTGACCGCGGCGGCCCGGGACCGGCCGAGGACGGTCATCCCGCGGCGGCGGAAGACTTCCTCGATGACCACGGCCGCGTCGACGTCCTCGTGCGGGAGCACCCGCTCGCGCGACGACACCAGCGTCACCTGCGACCCGAGGGACTGATACGCGCTGGCGAACTCCGCGCCGGTCACCCCGGAGCCCACCACGATCAGCTCCTCGGGGATCTCCGGCAGGTCATACAGCTGGCGCCAGTTCAGGATGCGCTCGCCGTCCGGGACGGAATCGGGCAGCACGCGCGGGTGCGCCCCGACCGCGATGAGCACCGCGTCCGCGGTGATGTCGCGGCCGCCCACGCGTACCTTCCCCGGGCCGACCAGGCACGCGGTCCCGTCGACGACCTCGACGCCCTCGGCCGCCACGCGCGCCGCGACGTCCGCGGACTGCGCCCGGGCCAGCGCCTTGATGCGTCCGTGCAGGCGGGTCGCGTCCACGAGCGGGCGCCTGCCGTCCCCGGCCGCCGCGCCGTCCCCTGTCCCCGGGCCGTCCCCGACACGGATGCCGAGGTCAGCCGAGCCGTTCAGCACGGTGACCGTGCTGGAGGTCTCGATCAGCGTCTTGGAGGGAACGCAGTCGGTGAGCACGCAGGCTCCGCCGAGCCCGTCGCGTTCGGCCAGCGTCACCTCGGCGCCGAGTTGCGCGGCGACCAGCGCGGCCTCGTAACCGCCGGGACCGCCGCCGATGATCGCGATACGCGCGCGTGAAGGCCTCACGACGGGTAATTCTTCCGCATCCGCCCCGGCGCCCTGCACGGCGGCCACCGAAGCGGGTGACGGCGAGGCGCTCATACCGGCCTAACGAACCGGGCCTTGCGCCCGGCGAGCGGCCGGTGATACGGCGATAACCCCAGCGGGAATCGGGGGGTCCAGGGGGGCGTCCCCCGGACGGCGTCGTCCCCGGACGGCGTCCTCAGGCGGCGGCGCCGGGGAGGGACTCGGTGGTGATCCGGGTGTTGTCGTCCCACAGCGCGTTGAGCGCGGTCGCGGCCATCACGTGGACGCCGGCCCCGATGGCGCGCTCGTCCACGTCGAACGTGGGCTGGTGGATGTCCAGTTCCTGGGTGGAGCCGGGCGTGCGCACCCCCAGCCGGGCGTACGCGCCGGGAACGGACTCCAGGTACCAGGCGAAATCCTCACCGCCCAGGCTCTGCGGCGTGCTCACCACGGCGTCGGCCCCGAGCGTCTGCTCGGCAGCGGCCGCGAACATCGCGGTGCTCATCGGGTCGTTGACCGTCGGCGGCACGTTCCGCGAGTAGCTCATCTCGGCGAAGACGCCGTACGCGCCGGCGACCGAATCGATGAGCTCCTTGAGCAGGTCCGGGGCGCCGTGCCAGGCGTCGTCGTCCAGGCACCGGACGGTGCCCTCCACGATCCCGTCGTCGGGGATGGCGTTGGCGGCCGTGCCGGCGCTGATCCGGCCCCAGACCAGGCTCAGGCTGGACCGCGGGTCTACCCGCCGCGACAGCGCGGCCGGCAGCTCGGTGACGATCTTGCCGAGCGCGTACACGAGGTCCGCGGTCAGGTGCGGCCGCGCGGTGTGCCCGCCCGGCCCGGTGACGCGCACGGAGATCCGGTCGCACGCCGCGGTGATGGGACCGTTCCGGATCCCGATCTTGCCGACGTCGATCCGCGGGTCGCAGTGCAGCGCGAAGATCCGGCCCACCGAGGTGATGCCGCCCGCGGAGAGCACGTCGAGCGCGCCGCCGGGAACCTCCTCGGCCGGCTGGAAGATGAGCCGGACCCGGCCGGGCAGCAGCCCCTGGGCGGCCTGCTCGGCCAGGAACAGGCCGGCGCCGAGCAGCACGGTGGTGTGCACGTCGTGCCCGCAGGCGTGGCAGACGTTGGGGATGGTCGAGCGGTACGGGACGCTCTTCTCGTCGGGCATCGCCAGGGCGTCAATGTCGGCACGGAGCGCGATGACGGGGCGAGAGGCGGACCCGTGGTCACGGTCGCTGCCGCCGATGTCGACGATCAGGCCCGTGCCCTTGGGCAGGATCACCGGGCGGAGGCCCGCGGCCGTCAGCCGCAACGCGATGCGACGCGTGGTCCGGTGCTCGGCGTAGCCGACCTCCGGATGGGCGTGCAGGTCGCGGCGGAACTCGACGAGATCGGCCTCGTGCTCGGCGATAAAGGCTTCGAGATCGCCCGCCAGGTCATTTCCTTCCATGCCCGCCTTCCCCCGGGATGACGAAACGGTCCTCGGCAAACTCAGTGACAAGCGCGTCGATAACGTCGGTCATCTCGCCGACATGAGCGAGAACAGCACGCTGTCGTTCGTAAGAAGCCCCGTATTCAAGCACTTCTGAGGCTACCCGCAGCTCTTCAAGACAGCCAAGCCGATCGGCAACGGGCTCGAGCTCGCGGACGAGCTCATAGAGCTCGTCGCGGAGCGGCGCCGTCGTACCTGACTCGTCGGTGATCACCGTCGCGTCAAGACCATATCTCGTCGCCCGCCACTTGTTGTCCCGAACGACCCAAGACGAGGGGCTCGGAAGCCGATAGCCGCGGTCTATCTGGGCGTCGAAGAGCTGCACGAGGCTCTGGGAGAGGGCGGCGACCATCCCGACCTCGCGGGCCGTCGGCAGGCCGTCGAACATGCGGATCTCGACGGTGCCCAGGTCAGGATGCGGGCGGATGTCCCACCACACCTCCTTGATGCTGCGGATCGTCCTGGCCCGCAGCAGCGTGTCCATGTAGTCCTCGAATTCGCCCCAGCCGGAAAGCCGGTGCGGGGGGCCCGCAGTCGGCAGGTCGCCGAAGATGATCGCCCTCGCCGAGGCGAGCCCGGTGTCCTGCCCGTTCCAGAACGGGCTGGACGCCGTCAGCGCCAGAAAGTGCGGCAGGTATGCGGCGAGCGCGTTGACCACGGGAATTGCCTTGCTCCCGTCCCGCAGCCCGACGTGGACGTGCACACCGAAGGTCTGAATCCTCCGGGCCAGCCATTGCATTTGCTCGACGAGTTCTGCATAACGAGCAATAGGCGCCATCTTGGCGTCACGCCAGTTGCTTACTGGATGCGTTCCGGCGCAGGCCAATAGAATACTGCGGTCTTCCGCGATGCGCTGGAGTTCTTCGATTGTCTTCCCGAGGTCGGCCTTGGCCTCCGAGACGGTGCTGCAAACGCCCGTCACGATCTCCACGGTTGACTGCATGAGTTCATGGCGGATCTGCGGGTGCTCACCGCTCGCGTCGAGGCCGGGCAGCGCGGCGAGGACCTCG
Source organism: uncultured Actinomycetes bacterium (assembly GCA_963808295.1). GTDB lineage: Bacteria > Actinomycetota > Actinomycetes > Streptosporangiales > Streptosporangiaceae > Bog-532. The sequence continues at coordinate 11,145 of CAWEFP010000005.1, forward strand.
TCCGCGTCCTGCCGCAGCAGCCTGCTCTGGGCGTCGATGAGCTGCAGTTCCCACTCGATCCCGAGCGTCGGGCCGCGAGAGGGATTCCAGCTGATGGCCACCGCCGACCTCCGTTTCGCGCATGCGGCTGCGACGCAAGCGCGAAATAGGATGCGTACAGAACAGGGCAAAAGGAGTTAATTAGACAAGCGTAAATGTGTTCCGGCTGATTAGTAAGCGTCCGGCGGCCGGTAAATACCCCACACATCGCGAAGCGCGTCACAGACCTCGCCGAGGGTGGCCTCCGCGCGCAGTGCCTCGCGCAGCGGGTACAGCACATTCCCGGTACCCGCCGCGGTGGTCTTGAGATCCGATATCCGGCGGGTGAATTCCGCCGCGTCGCGGCGGGAGCGGATCTGGTCAAGCCGGGCGGCCTGCTCCGTCTCGATGGCCGGGTCGACGGACAGCGGCTCGTAGGGCTCCCCGCCGTCGGAGACGAACTTGTTCACCCCGACGACCACCCGCTCGCCCGCATCGATCTCCCGGGCCACGTCGTAGGCGGTGCGCTCGATCTCGGCCTTCTGGAAACCGCGCTCGATCGCGGCGACGGCCCCGCCCATGTCCTCGATGGTGGTCATCAGCGCGCTGGCGGCATCCTCGACGTCGCTGGTCATGGACTCGATCGCGTACGAGCCGCCGAACGGATCCACCGTGGCGGTCAGGTCGGTCTCACATGCCAGGACCTGCTGGGTCCGCACCGCGAGCCGCGCGGCCGCCTGGCTCGGCAGGGCGATGGCCTCGTCAAAGGAGTTGGTGTGCAGCGACTGCGTGCCGCCGAGCACCGCCGCGAGGGCCTGGACGGCCACCCGGACGACGTTCACGTCGGGCTGCTGGGCGGTCAGCTGGACGCCCGCGGTCTGGGTGTGGAACCGCAGCATCTGCGAGCGCGGGTCGGCCGCACCGAATTCGTCCCGCATGATCCGTGCCCACAGCCGGCGCGCGGCGCGGAACTTCGCCACCTCTTCCAGCAGCGTCGTGCGGGCCACGAAGAAGAACGACAGCCGCGGCGCGAACTCGTCGACGGCCAGGCCCGCGGCGATCGCGGCCCGGACGTACTCGCGGGCGTTCGCGAGCGTGAAGGCGATCTCCTGCACCGGCGTCGCGCCCGCCTCGGCCATGTGGTAGCCGGAGATCGAGATGGTGTTCCACCGGGGCAGTTCCTTGCGGCAGTAGGCGAAGCTGTCCGCGACCAGGCGCAGCGAGGGGCGCGGCGGGTAGATGTAGGTGCCGCGCGCGATGTACTCCTTGAGCACGTCGTTCTGGATCGTCCCGGTGAGCGCGCCCGGGCTGCTGCCCTGCTCCTCCCCGACCGTCTGGTAGAGCACGAGCAGCACCGCGGCGGGCGCGTTGATCGTCATCGAGGTGGACACCTCGCCGAGCGGTATGCCGTCGAACAGGCGGCGCATGTCGTCGATCGAGTCGATCGCGACCCCCACCTTGCCGACCTCGCCGTGCGCGACCGGGGCGTCGGAGTCGTACCCCATCTGGGTCGGCAGATCGAAGGCGACCGACAGGCCGGTCGTCCCGGCCTCGATCAGCTGCTTGAAGCGCCGGTTGGATTCCGCGGCGCTGGCGAATCCGGCGTACTGCCGCATCGTCCAGGGCCGTTCGGTGTACATCGTCGGGTAGACGCCGCGGGTGTATGGATACGCTCCCGGCTCGCCGAGCTTTTCTTCCGGACGGAAATTTGTAAGCTGTCTCTCGTCGTAGACGGGTTCGATCGGCAATCCGGATTCCGACATGCGCTCCATAAGCACAGGTTACGGCGAAGGCCCGGTTTTGGCGCGGGGGGGCGCCTTAGCATTCGGTGCGGACCGCCGCGGTCCGGCCGCTCCTGTGCAGGCAGCACGATCACGGGAAGAAGGAGAAACCGGTGAACGCGAGGGAAAATTGGTGACGGAGCGTATCCGTGCGACTCTGTACCGAGGCGCGGCCCTCCTCGCGGTGTGTTCCGTGGCCGGCCCGGTGGCGCTGATTTCGCCCGCCCGGGCCCAGTCGGCGGGCGCGGCCGGCCCGGTGCCCTCGCAGCAGGCCGCGCCAGGCCGCGCCGGGCGGCGGCGCCGAATCACCCCAGCAGCAGGCGGCGGCCGCGGCGCTGCTGCGGCAGGGCGGCACCGGCGGGGCGGTCGACCCGGCCACGGTGGGCGGCACGGAACTGGCCGGCGGCGGGGTGGTCGTGAACGGCCCGGCCGCGCCGCTGCCCAAGGTCCCCGCCTCGGCGTACGTGGTCGCCGACGCCGGAACCGGCCAGGTCCTCGCGGCCAAGGACCCGCATGGCCTGCTCCGGCCCGCGAGCACGCTCAAGATGCTGACCGCGGTCACGCTGGTCCCGCTGCTGAACCCGGACGCCACGGTGGTGGCGTCGGCGCAGGCCACCACCGTTACCCCGAACATCGCCGGGCTGGTCCGCGGCCAGCCGTACAAGGTGTCCGACCTGTTCTACGCCCTGCTGCTGATCTCGGCGAACGACGCCGCGATCACGCTCGCCCAGGCGACCGGCTCGCTGAGCAACGGCATCGCCCTGATGAACGCCGAAGCGCATCATCTCCAGGCGTACGACGTCGCCGCCAGGGACCCGAACGGGCTCGATGCTCCCGGCCAGCACGTCTCCGCCTACGACCTGGCGCTAATCGCCCGGCAGGCGCTGACCCTGCCGGCTCTCATGAAATACGACTCGACATGGGAGGCCCGTTTCCCGGTGACGGCCCGGAAGTGGGAGACGCTGTTCAACCAGAACGACCTGCTCACCAGGTACCGGGGCGGCATCGGCGGCAAGATCGGCTGGACCAGCGCCGCCGGGGCGACCTACATCGGGATGGCCCGCCGGAACGGCGTCACCCTGATCGTGACGATCCTGCACTGCACGCCGCTGACCGAGGTGACCTACGCGTCGAAGCTGCTGGACTGGGGATTCGCCCAGGACGGCAAGGTCCGGCCGGTCGGCACGCTGGTCGGCCCGCTCACCGCCGCACCGCGGCCGACGACTTCGGCCCCGGCGGTGAGGCCCGCGCCGGGACAGCGCCCGGTCACCTCGGGCACCATCACCGCCCCGAAGATCCCGGCCGGGCTGGCGGCCGCGGCCATCGCCCTGATCGTGTCCGCCGCCGCGGCCGCCGTCGCGCTGATCCTGCTGCGGCGCCGCTCCGCGTCGCGCTGACCCGCTCGGCGCGGGGAAACGCCCCAGCCCAGGTCCGTTCGGTACCTGAACCGCCGCGTCACACGGCGCGGTCCAGGCGGGGGACGAATCCGATCCGGTCCCGGACCCTGGCCATGGTCTCGCGGGCCACCCGCCCGGCCCGCGCGGCGCCGTCGCCGAGCACCTTGTCCAGGCCGGCCTCGTCGGCGAGGATCTCCCCGGTCCGCTCCCGGATCGGCGCGAACGTCGCGACCACGATCTCGGCCAGATCCTTCTTGAACTTCCCGTATCCCCCGCTGCCGTAGGACTGCTCGATCGCGGCGATCGACTCGCCGGTCAGCGCCGAGTAGATGCGCAGCAGGTTGGTGACGCCCGGCTTGGCGTCGGCGTCGGCGCGCACGTCGCTGCCGGCGTCGGTGACGGCACGGGCGATCTTCCGGCGGATCTGCGCGGGGTCGTCCAGCACGTCCACGATGCCCTGCGGGGACGACGTCGACTTGCTCATCTTGATCGCCGGGTCCTGCAGGTCCGCGATCCGGGCCACGGCGGGCAGGATGTACGGGTCGGGCAGCACGAAGGTCGTGCCGAACCGGTGGTTGAAGCGCTGGGCGAGATCCCGGGTCAGCTCCAGGTGCTGGCGCTGGTCCTCCCCCACCGGCACCTGGTCCGCCTGGTACAGCAGGATGTCGGCGGCCTGCAGGATCGGGTAGGTGAACAGTCCGACGGACGCCTGCTCCGATCCGCCCTTGGCCGACTTGTCCTTGAACTGCGTCATCCGGCTTGCCTCGCCGAAGCCGGTGATGCAGCTGAGGACCCAGGCGAGCTCCGCGTGCTCGGGCACGTGGCTCTGCACGAACAGCGTGCAGCGCTCCGGTTCCAGGCCGGCCCCGATCAGCTGCGCCGCGGCGACCCGCGTCCGGCGCCGCAGCAGGTCGGGCTCGTGCCCCATCGTGATCGCGTGCAGGTCCACGACGCAGTCGAACGCGTCGTGGTCCTCCTGCAGCTGCACCCACTGCCGGACGGCGCCGAGGTAGTTGCCGAGGTGAAACGAGTCGGCCGTGGGCTGGATGCCGGACAGCACGCGTGGCTGGTTCATGCCGCAGAGTCTATGAACCCGGCAGGCCGAACGCGACTCAATACCGGCGTCAGCGGACCCGGGGAATCGGGCCTGTCGCGTTGATGGTGCCCATCGCGTTCTGCGGCCCGTGGGCGTCCCGGGGCGCGCCGGGGGCCACGACGACCTCGACCCGCTGGAACTCCTTCAGGTCCGAGTAGCCGGCCGTGGCGATGGTCCGGCGCAGCGCGCCCATCAGGTTCATCGAGCCGTCCGGGACCTCGGACGGCCCGTGCAGGATGCGCTCGATGGTCCCGGCCGTTCCCACGTTGACCCGTGCACCGCGGGGTACCTCGGGGTGGCTGGCCTCGCTGCCCCAGTGGTACCCCCGGCCGGGGGCCTGCTCCGCACGCGCCAGCGGCGAGCCGACCATCACCGCGTCCGCGCCGCAGGCCAGCGCCTTGGCCATGTCCCCGCTGCGGGTCATGCTGCCGTCGGCGATCACGTGCACGTACCGGCCGCCGGACTCGTCCAGGTAGTCACGCCGGGCCGCCGCGACGTCGGCGATGGCGGTCGCCATCGGCACCGCGACGCCGAGCACCGCCGCCGTCGTGTGGCCGGAGCCACCGCCGAAGCCCACCAGCACCCCGGCCGCCCCGGTGCGCATGAGGTGCAGGGCGGCGGTGTAGGTGGCGCAGCCGCCGACGATCACGGGCACGTCGAGTTCGTAGATGAACTGCTTCAGGTTCAGCGGCTCGGCCCGGCCGGACACGTGCTCGGCAGACACAGTGGTGCCCCGGATCACGAAGATGTCGACGCCCGCGTCGATGACCGCCTTGTAGTACCGGGCGGTCCGCTGCGGCGAGAGCCTGGCCGCCGTGGTGACCCCGGCGCGGCGGATCTCCTCGATCCGCAGGCCGATCAGCTCCTCCCGGATCGGCGTCGCGTACATCTCCTGCAGCCGACGGGTGGCGGCATGCTCGTCGAGCTCGGTCACCTCGGCGATGAGCGGCCCGGGATCGGCGTACCGCGTCCACAGGCCCTCCAGGTCCAGCGCCGCCAGGCCGCCCAGCCGGCCGATCTGGATTGCGGTCTCCGGCGAGACCACGCTGTCCATCGGGCAGGCGATCAGCGGCAGCTCGAACCGGTAGGCGTCGATCTGCCAGGCGATCGATACTTCCTCGGGGTCCCTGGTCCGTCGGGACGGGACGATGCCGATCTCGTCGAGCGAGTAGGCGCGGCGCCCGCTCTTGCCCCGCCCGATCTCCACTTGGGTCACGCTTACCTGTCTCTCCTGCCGGGCCGCCTACGGGCGGTGGCCGCTGTAGTTCGGCGCCTCGACGGTCATCTGGATGTCGTGCGGGTGGCTCTCCTTCAGCCCGGCCGCGGTGATCCGGACGAACTGCGCCTGCTGGAGGGCGGCGATGGTGCGCGTGCCGCAGTAGCCCATGGCGGCGCGCAGGCCCCCGACGAGCTGGGGGGCGACGGCGGCCAGCGGGCCGCGGTAGGGCACCTGGCCCTCGACGCCCTCCGGCACCAGCTTGTCCTCGCGCAGCACGTCGTCCTGAAAGTACCGGTCCTTGGAGTAGGAGCGCCCGCGTTCCCGGTTGCGCATCGCGCCGAGCGAACCCATGCCGCGGTACAGCTTGTACTGCTTGCCGTTGATGAACACCATCTCGCCGGGCGTCTCCTCGCAGCCGGCGAGCAGGCTGCCGAGCATGACCGTGTCGGCGCCCGCCGCGATGGCCTTGGCGATGTCGCCGGAGTACTGCAGGCCCCCGTCCCCGATCAGCGGGACGCCGGCCGGGCGGGCGGCCCGGGCCGCCTGGTAGATCGCGGTGACCTGGGGGACGCCCACCCCGGCTACCACCCGGGTGGTGCAGATCGAGCCGGGCCCCACCCCGACCTTGACCCCGTCCGCGCCCGCGTCGATCAGCGCCTGCGCGCCGTCCCTGGTGGCCACGTTGCCGCCGATGACCTCGACGCCGGTATTGGCCTTGAGCTGGGTGACCATCTCCAGGACCAGCCGGGCGTGGCCGTGCGCGGTGTCCACGATGAGGAAGTCCACGCCGGCGTCGATCAGCGCCTGCGCGCGGCGCTTGGCGTCCTCGCCCACCCCGACGGCCGCACCGACGACGAGCCGACCGCCCGGGTCCTTGGTCGCCAGCGGGTACTCTTCGCTCTTGGCGAAGTCCTTGACCGTGATCAGGCCGCGCAGCTTGCCCGCGTCATCGATGAGCGGCAGCTTCTCCACCTTGTTGCGCTGGAGCAGGCCCAGCGCCTCGCCGGGAGCCACCCCGACCCGCGCGGTGACGAGCGGCATCGGCGTCATGACCTCCTGCACGCGGCGGTCCCGGTCGGTCTCGAACCGGATGTCCCGGTTGGTCACGATGCCGAGCAGGACGCCGTCGCCGTCGGTGACCGGCAGGCCGGAGATACGGTAACGGCCGCAGATCCGGTCGACGTCACCCACGGTGGCGTCCGGGGTGCAGGTCACCGGGTCGGTGATCATGCCCGCCTCGGATCGCTTGACCACGTCGACCTGCTGGGCCTGATCCTCGAGGGCGAGGTTGCGGTGCAGGACGCCGACGCCGCCCTGGCGCGCCATGGCCACGGCCATCCGCGCCTCGGTCACGGTGTCCATCGCCGACGACACGAGCGGCATCCGCAGGCTGATACGCCGGGTGATCCGGGTGCTGGTGTCGGCCTCGGCGGGCAGCACGTCGGACGCGGCCGGGAGCAGCAGCACGTCGTCGAACGTCAGGCCGGGAGGAGCGAACTTGTCTGACTCGTTCATGGCACCTTCAGCGACGCAGCGGCCGGGGACGTCTCCCATCCTAATGAGCGCCCGGGACCCGGCGGGGCCAAGCCGCCACGACGGCCCGTTACGCGGCAAGAGCCCGTTATGCGTACCGGCCATGCAGGCTGGGCGGGCGCGTCGGGCTGGCTGCGGCGGGCCCGGGCGGCGCCATCGGGCCCGGAACGCGAACGGCGGGCCGGCCCCGTGTGGGGCCGGCCCGCCGCGCGGTACTGCCGTACGGTCAGTGCGCCGTGGCCGTGGCTGTGGCCGTGCCCGGCCCCGGTCTCGCTGTCGTCCTCCGGCTTGTCCACCACGAGCACCTCGGTGGTGAGCAGCATGCCGGCGATGGAGGCCGCGTTCTGGACCGCGGAGCGCGTCACCTTGACCGGGTCGATCACGCCCTGGGCGATCAGGTCACCGTACTCGCCGGTGGCGGCGTTGTAGCCGTGGCCAGGCGGGAGCGTGGCCACCTTGGCCGCGACCACGGAGCCCTCGGCGCCCGCGTTGATGGCGATCCACCGGCACGGCTCCGAGAGGGACTTGCGCACGATGCGCACGCCGGTCGCCTCGTCCCCGGTGCGGCCGAGGTCGTCGAGCTCGGTCGCGATCGCGACGAGGGCGCTGCCGCCGCCCGCCACGATGCCTTCCTCGATCGCCGCCCGCGTGGCGGAGATGGCGTCCTCCAGACGGTGCTTCTTCTCCTTGAGCTCGACCTCGGTGGCCGCGCCCGCGCGCAGCACGCACACCCCGCCGGACAGCTTGGCCAGCCGCTCCTGCAGCTTCTCGCGGTCCCAGTCGGAGTCGGTGTTGTCGATCTCGGTACGGATCTGGCGGATCCGGTCCTGGATCGCCGCCTGGTCGCCGGCGCCGTCGATGATCGTCGTGGTGTCCTTGCTCACGACGATCCGGCGGGCCTTGCCGAGGTCGTCCAGGGTGATGTTGTCCAGCCGCAGGCCGAGTTCCTCGCTGACCACCTGGCCGCCGGTCAGCGTGGCCATGTCGGCGAGCATCGCCTTGCGGCGGTCGCCGAAGCCGGGCGCCTTCACCGCGACCACGTTGAGCAGGCCGCGGATCTTGTTCACGACCAGCGTCGACAGAGCCTCACCGTCGACGTCCTCCGCGACCACGAGCAGCGGGAGCTTGGACTCCGCGATCTTCTCCAGCAGCGGCAGGAACTCGCTCATCGAGGAGATCTTGCCCTGGGTGACGAGGATGTGGGCGTCCTCGAGCACGGCCTCGAGCCGGTCCTGGTCGGTGATGAAGTACGGGGAGATGTACCCCTTGTCGAACTGGAGGCCCTCGGTGAACTCCAGCTCGAGGCCCATCGTCGGGGCCTCCTCGACGGTGATGACGCCGTCCTTGCCGACCTTGCTGAACGCCTCGGCGATCAGCTCGCCGATCTTCTCGTCCTGCGCGGAGACGGTCGCGACGTGCGCGATCTCGTTCTGCTCCTCGACGTCACGGGCCACCGCGAGCAGCCGCTTGGAGACCTCGGCGGCCGCGGCGTCGATCCCGCGCTTGAGCTCGATCGGGCTGGCGCCGGCGGCCACGGACCGGAGCCCGTTGTGCACCATGGCCTGGGCGAGGACGGTCGCCGTGGTGGTGCCGTCGCCGGCGACGTCGTTGGTCTTGGTGGCGACTTCCTTGGCGAGCTGGGCGCCGAGGTTCTCGTAATGATCCTCGAGCTCCACCTCCCGTGCCACGGTGACGCCGTCGTTGGTGATCGTGGGCGCGCCCCACTTCTTGTCGATCACGACGTTGCGGCCACGCGGGCCGAGCGTGACCTTGACGGTGTCGGCCAGCCGGTCGACGCCGCGCTCCAGCGCGCTACGCGCGTCCGCGCTGAACTCCAGGATTTTGGGCATTGACTACTACCTCACCCTACGAATTTTCATGAGAAGTCCGCCTCGGGCCACGCGGTAGGGGCGCCAAGCCGGCGAGCGGCCTGGCGCCCCTATCCGCGCATCCTCTGCGTTCTTACTTGTCGACGATGGCGAGTACGTCGCGGGCGGAGAGCACGAGGTACTCCTCGCCCGAGTACTTCACCTCGGTGCCGCCGTACTTGCTGTAGAGGACCACGTCCCCGACCTTGACGTCGAGGGGCACGCGCTTGGCGCCCGAGTCGTCGAAGCGGCCGGGGCCAACCGCCAGGACTTCGCCCTCCTGGGGCTTCTCCTTGGCGGTGTCCGGGATTACCAGGCCGGACGCCGTGGTCTGCTCCGCTTCGAGCGGGCGAACCACGATCCGGTCCTCAAGCGGCTTGAGAACAACCTTGGTGGCGGTCGTCACGATCTGACCTCCCCCTCCGGAAGGCTAAAAGGTTTAGTTGCTAGAGAGGGCGAGCGCGGCGGCCTGCCGTCGCGGGTGCCAGACCTGCCTCGTCGCATTAGCACTCTACTTGTCAGAGTGCTAGTCCGACAGTATCCAGACCGCGCCGGGTCGTCAACACGGAGGCCGGGACACCCGGCGCGGCCGATGTATTTCACGTTCCGTACACAATCAATTACAGACTGCTACTAAGGTAGACGCGTCCGCGGGAGGATTATCCGGTACCCGGCAGGGGCCACGGGCCGTAACGCTCGGCAGCGAGCACGGCCGGTGGACGTGGCGGCGGGTTCCCGGCCGCGGACCTGGATCACGCGAGCTTTCGGCACGGACCGGCCAGGCATCGGGCCGGCGAGGCGGTCATACCCCTGGCTAAGGAGCACCCCCTATGGATCAGTCGGCTAACCACATTTTGTTTCGCGGCAGCCAGCCCGGCGCCGCCGACCGGATGCGCGACCTGCTCGCCCGCACGGTCCAGGAGCACGTTTCTGACCAGCGGTCGCACGCGAGCGCCCTGGAAGAGATCCGCAAGCACCTGGAAGGGCTGGAATGGCTGGTCAAGGAGGTCCGGCAGCATGAGCTGGCCGAGCTGTCCGGTCAGCTGGCGACCCAGACCGACGGACTGCTCCGCCAGCTGGCTGACGCCCGCGAGAACGTGCCAGCCTGGGCCGAATCGCTGCCTGAGCACATTCGTGCGCTCTCCGTCCAGGTCAAACCGGTTGCCGAGCTTCCCGCCCTGTGGGCCGATCTGGGGATGGTGTCCGAGAATGTCGATCAGGTGCTGCCCCGATTGCAGGCCGCGTACGACATGATCACCCAGGCCACGGAGACGTTGCAGGCACAGGAGGAGCGCCTGGCCAGGCTGCAGCAGAACGACGTCAGGTTGCAGCAGAGCATGGAGGCGGCGGCGGGGCGGTTCAGCCGTCTGGACAAGGCCATGGCCGAGCTGTCGCAGCGCGCGGGCTACCTGGAAAAGGAGATGTCGGCCGTCAAGGGCCGGATCGATCAGGGGTTCGCCACGCAGACGGCGCGTCTCGAGCAGGGCGTGGCGGCGCTGTCGGGCACCCTGGAGCAGGGCCTGGCCGGGGCGGCCGCCAAGGTGGACGGCCTGGCCGCCGGCGTGTCGGGGCTGGCCGGGCAGGTCGACCTGATCGGCGGCCAGGTCCAGCTGGCGTATGGCCGGCTGGAGCGGCTGGACGAGCAGCTCGGCGACACCGACGAAAAGGTCGGCACCGTGGACAACAAGCTCGGCGCGCTGGACGCCAAGCTGTCCGGGACCGACGGCAAGGTCGGGGCGCTCGCCAACCGCATCGACCGGCTGGACGACCACATCGGCGACACCGACGACCGGATCGGGCTCATCAACGAGCGGATCGGCTCCATCGACGGCCATGTCGGCCTCGTCGATGAGCGGACCACCCCGCTGGACGGCAGGCTCGGCGCGCTGGAGGCGAAGCTGTCCGGGACCGACGGCAAGCTCGGCGCGCTGGACGCCAAGCTGTCCGGGACCGACGGCAAGGTCGGGGCCCTGGCCGGCCGCCTCGAACGGCTGGACAGCCGGATCGGTGAGAACGCCGATCAGATCGGGTCCGTGGACGAGCACATCGCCGCCGTCGACCACAAGCTCGGCACGCACATCGCCGCCGTCGACCACAAGCTGGGCGCGCTGGATGGCCGGATGGACGGTCTCGACGGCCGCCTGGAAGGCGTCGGCGGCCGGATCGAGGGGATGAGCGCGAAATTCGAGGCGGTCGATGGCCGCATGGAGGCGGTCGGCGGCCACTTCGCCGGGATCGACGGCCGGATCAGGGCTCTCGGCGACCACCTCAAGGCCGTCGGGGAACGGCTGGACGGGGTCAACCAGCAGATCGGCCACCTGCCGACCACGCTGGGCGTCGAGGAGGCCCAGCGGCGGTTCACCGAGCTGGCCGGGCAGTCCGCGGCCGAGCTGTCGACCCAGCTGACGGGACGGCTCAGCGCCCTCGACGAGCGCCTGTCCGGCGCCCTGGTGCCGCTGGCCGACGAGGTGCGGCTGCGGCCGGGGCACGCCGAGGTCGAGGAGGTCGTCGCGAAGGTGGTCAGCGCCGCGCAGGCCGAGATGACGACCCGGCTGGACTCGCTGGAGGAGACCGTGCTCACCCTGGCCGAGGCGCTGCTCCGCCCGGCCCGCCGCGGCCCGGACCAGCGCCGCGACGGCGACCGCGGCTGATCTGGCCCGCCAGCCGCACGGCCGCACGGCCGCATGGGTGGTGGGCTATTCCCACTCGATCGTGCCGGGCGGCTTGCTCGTCACGTCGAGCACGACCCGGTTCACCTGCGGGACCTCGTTGGTGATCCGGGTGGAGATGCGCGCGAGGACATCGTCGGGCAGCCGCGCCCAGTCCGCGGTCATCGCGTCCTCGCTGGTGACCGGGCGGAGCACCACCGGATGCCCGTAGGTGCGGCCGTCGCCCTGCACGCCGACGGACCGGACGTCGGCCAGCAGCACCACCGGGCACTGCCAGATGCGCCGGTCGAGCCCGGCGCGGGACAGTTCCTCCCGGACGATCGCGTCGGCGTCGCGGAGCACGCTGAGCCGGTCCGCGGTCACCTCGCCGATGATCCGGATGGCCAGCCCGGGGCCGGGAAACGGCTGCCGCCAGACGATGTCGTGCGGCAGGCCCAGCTCCTCGCCGACCCGCCGCACCTCGTCCTTGAACAGCGTGCGGAGCGGCTCCACCAGCTGGAACTTCAGGTCGCTGGGCAGCCCGCCGACGTTGTGGTGGGACTTGATGTTGGCCGCGCCCGTCCCGCCGCCGGACTCGACGACGTCCGGGTACAGGGTGCCCTGGACCAGGAACCCGGCCGACTCGCCGTGGCTCTGCGCGTCGTCGGCGATCTCCAGCGCGGCCCGCTCGAAGGCCCGGATGAACTCACGGCCGATGATCTTCCGCTTCTGCTCGGGGTCGCTGACCCCGGCGAGAGCGCCCAGGAACTGCCCGGCCGCGCTGACCACCTTCAGCCGGACGCCGGTCGCGGCGACGAAATCGTTCTCCACCTGCTCGGCCTCGCCCTTGCGGAGCAGGCCGTGATCCACGAACACGCAGGACAGGCGGTCGCCGATAGCGCGCTGGACCAGCGCCGCCGCGACGGCCGAATCCACGCCGCCGGACAGCCCGCAGACGGCGACGGCCCCGCCCACCTGCTCCCGGATGCGCTCAACCTGCTCGTCGATGATGCCCAGCGTGGTCCAGCCCGGCTGGCAGCCGGCCGCGTCCAGGAAGCGCTGCAGGATGGCGGTGCCGTGGTCGGTGTGCATCACCTCGGGGTGGAACTGCACCCCGTAGAGCTTGCGCCGGGGGTCCTCGATGACCGCGACGGGAGTGGCCGCCGTCCGGGCCGTGACGGCGAAGCCGGACGGCGCCGCGACGCAGGTGTCCCCGTGTGACATCCACACCCGCTGGCGCCCCGGCAGGCCGGCCAGCAAGCCGGCCTCGCCGGGTTCGCCGCCGCCCGGGGCCAGTGCGTCCAGCGTGGTCGCGCCGTACTCGGCGGCGCCGGTGCGCCGCACGGTGCCGCCCAGAGCCTGGACCATGAGCTGGAAGCCGTAGCAGATGCCCAGCACCGGGACGCCCGCGCTGAACAGGTCCGGCGGGCCTTCGGGGGCGGGCGGGGCACCGTCCGCGTACACCGACGCCGGCCCGCCGGACAGGATGATCGCCTTGGGCTTGCGGGCCAGCATCTCCGCGACGGGCATCGTGTGCGGAACGATCTCGGAATACACGTGGCACTCGCGGACGCGACGCGCGATCAGCTGCGCGTACTGGGCGCCGAAGTCCACCACGAGGACGGTGTCGAAACTATCGGACGAGTGCACCCACCGAGTTTAGGGCATCTGTTCGGCGGCCCGGTGAGCGCTATCAGGGTGCCTCGCCGGGCGGCCCGGTGAGCTGAGTCTGGCCGTTCCGCCCGGCTGGTATCTGGCCGTTCGGCTGGCCCTGCCCGCCGGGCTGGCCCTGCCCGTTTGGCTGGGCCTGCCCGTCCGGTGGCAGCTGCACGCCCAGCTGGGCCTGCCCGTCTTGCGGAGGCTGGCCGCCCGCCGGCGCCGGGGCGGGGGCGGGGGCCGGGGCGGCCGCTTGCGGCTGGCCGTCCAGCTGGTCGGGACCGCCGCCGGCCGGGGCGATCCGGAGCCGGGCGATCCGCCGCCCGTCCATTTCGGTGACGGTGATCCGGTGGTCGGCGACCTCCACCGACTGGCCTACCGCGGGCACCTCGCCGAGGCGGGCGAGCACGAAGCCGGCCGCCGTCTCGTACGGCCCCTCGGGCAGGTCGATCCCGGTCTGCTCGGCGAACTCGTGCAGGTTGAGCAGGCCTTCCACCTCGACCTCCCCACCGCGCAGCCGCCGCGGCTCCCCCTCCTCGACGTCGTACTCGTCGCGGATGTCGCCGATCAGCTCCTCAACCAGGTCCTCCAGCGTGACGATGCCGGCCGTGCCGCCGTACTCATCGATCACGATCGCCAGGTGGGCGCGCTCCCGGCGCATCTCCGACAGGGCGGCGAGCACGGTCTTGCTGATGGGCAGGAACTTGACGTGCCGGGAGACCTGGCCCACGGTGAGCGGGCGGTTCGCCCGGGCCGGATCGAGAAGGTCCCGAATGTGAACAAAACCGATCACATTGTCGTAGGAGTCCCGGTACACCGGCAGCCGCGAGTACGGCACGCTCACCGCGAGCTTGGCGGCCTGGCTGAGCGGGGTGTCGGCGGACACGAACTCCACCTCGGTGCGGGGCAGCAGCACCTCGCGGAGCTGCCGTTTGCCCGCGTCGAACACCTCGGACACGATCTCCCGCTCGTCCTGGCTGAGCGCCTGGTTGCTGGCGAGCAGGTCGCGCAGTTCCTGCTCGGTCATGACCGTGCGGTTGGCCCGGGGGTCCCCGCCGACGAGCTTGACGACCAGGTTGGTCGATTTCGACAGCAGCCACACGAGCGGCCGGGCCAGCACGGCGATCCGGTCCAGGATGGGCGCCGAAACCAGCGCCACGCGCTCCACCCGCTGCAGCGCGATCCGCTTGGGAGCCAGCTCGCCCAGGATCAGGGTGACGTACGTGATAGCCACCGTGACCAGGGCAAACGCGAGCGGGTCGGCGAGACCCCGGGCCAGGTGCGCGCGGATCAGCGCCGACGACAGCAGGCCGGCCAGGGTAGCGGCCCCGTACGCGCCGGTGAACAGGGTCGCGAGCGTCACCCCGATCTGCACCGCGGACAGGAACCGGTTCGGGTCCTGGGCGAGTTTGGCGGCCCGCTGACCGCGTTTGCCGCGCTGCGCCAGCCTGCGCACCTGGCCCTCGCGCAGCGAAACCAGGGCCATCTCGGCCCCCGCGAAGAAGCCGCCGATGAGCACGATGACGAGGATGATGACGATATCCCCGATGAGCTTGCTCACGACGATCCCCGGATTCCCCGAGTGCGCCGCCAGCTGGGCGGCGGCCACTGGACGGTGTGTTTGGCCAGTCTAAGTGCATGGGTTCGTATGCTGGGCGATGTGCAGAGGACAGCCGCGGCGCACCGCGGGCCCGGGCCGGCCGCACCGGCCCGCGGGGTCCCGTGCGCGCCGCGAGCCCGGCCGGGCCGCGGGCCGCGCGCCCGGCAGCGCGGCGGGCCGAGCGGAGCGTTCCATTCAGGGCGATCCTGTGCGTTTCCCAGACGGTCCTGTGCGGTCGAGAGCGCTCCCGTGGAGACCAAGATCGCGGGAACCCGGTAGCGTATGGGTCCTGTGGGCACCGAATCAACGCAGGCCGGCGGCCGCCAGCGCGCCTGGAAGAACAGCGCGCGGCTGGCGGACGGGCGCGAGATCATATATTTCGATGAGACGCCGGGGCTGAACCGGGCGCTGGCCCGCGATCTGCGCGACGGCCTGGCCCCCGTGCCCGCGCCGGGCACGTGGAGCCCGGAGCAGGCCGTGCGCTGGGATCCGCTGCTCGGCGAATGGGTGATCATCGCTGCGCAGCGCCAGGAACGCACCTTCCTGCCACCTCCCGACCAGTGCCCGCTCGACCCGTCGGCCCCCGGCAGGCCCACCGAAGTGCCCGCGGACAGTTACAACGTAGTCGTCTTTGAGAACCGGTTCCCCTCTTTGCGCGGCGCAAGCGCGATTGGTGGCACCGAGGCCGGCGGCCCCGCGAACCCGCCCGACCTGGACGACGGCATGTCGCCGCAGCGCCCGGGCTACGGCCGGTGCGAAGTCGTCTGCTTCACCTCCGAGCACAGCGCGTCGTTCGCGAGCCTCACCCCGCGGCGGGTCCGGACCGTGCTGGAGGCGTGGGCCGACCGCACCGCCACGCTCAGCGCCCTGGACGGCGTCGAGCAGGTCTACTGCTTCGAGAACCGGGGCGAGGAAATCGGCGTCACCCTGCACCATCCGCACGGCCAGATCTACGCGTTCCCGTTCGTGACGCCGCGGACCAGGCAGATGGTCGCGCGGTCACGGGCCTATGCGGCGCAGGCCGGCCGGAACCTGTTCGACGATCTGGTCGCCGCGGAGCAGGCGGACGGCACGCGGATGGTGACCGCCAACGATCACTGGACCGCCTTCGTTCCCCCGGCCGCGCGCTGGCCGTATGAGGTGCTGATCTTCCCCACCCGCCGGGTAACCGACCTGGCCGCCCTGGACGACCCGGCCCGCGCGGCGTTCGGCGGCGTGTATCTTGACGTGCTGCGCCGGTTCGACCGGCTGTTCGGCACGCCCGCGCCCTACATCGCGGCGTGGCATCAGGCCCCGGTCACCGACGCCGAAGCGCGCCGGGATTTCGGCCTGCACCTCCAGGTCTTCACCGTCCGGCGGGCACCAGGCAAGCTCAAGTACCTCGCGGGGACGGAATCGGGCATGGGCGTGTGGGTCAGCGACATCGTGCCGGAGACCGCCGCGCGCAGACTTCGGGAGGCGCGATGAGGCTGCTCGTCACGGGCGGAGCGGGATACATCGGCAGCGTGGTCGCTTCGTCGCTGATCGAGGCGGGCCACGACGTGACGGTGCTGGACGACCTGTCCACCGGGCATGCGGACGCGGTGCCGCCCAGGGCAGCCTTCGTCCGCGGCACGCTGCGGGACGACGCGGCGCGCGTGCTGTCGGCGGGCATCGACGCGGTCCTGCACTTCGCGGCGAAGTCACTGGTGGGCGAGTCGGTGGCCGATCCGGCCCGGTATTGGTCACACAACCTGGGCGGCAGCCTGGCGCTGCTGGAGGCGATGCGCGAAACCGGCGTCCGCAGGATCGTCTTCTCCTCGACCGCGGCGGTTTACGGCGAGCCGGAGCGCACCCCGATCGGGGAGACCGACCCGACCCGGCCGACCAGCCCCTACGGCGCCTCCAAGCTCGCCGTGGACACCAGCCTCGCCGAGTTCGCGCGGATGTACGGCTTCGGCGGGGTCAGCCTGCGCTACTTCAACGTGGCGGGCGCGCACCAGGACTCCGGCGGAAAGTGGTACGGGGAACGTCACTCCCCCGAGACGCATCTGATCCCGAACGTGCTGAAGATGGCCCTGCCCGCCACGCCCGGCGGGGTCCCGGGCACGGCACCCGGGGTGGTCAAGATCTTCGGGGACGACTACCCCACGCCGGACGGGACCTGCGTGCGCGATTACATCCACGTCGCCGACCTGGCCGGCGCCCACCTGCTGGCCCTGGACGGGTGCGAGCCAGGTCAGCACCGCGTCTACAACCTCGGCAACGGGGCCGGCTTCTCCGTTCGAGAGGTCATCGACGTCTGCCGCGCCGTGACCGGCCAGGACATCCCGGCCGAGGTGGCCCCGCGCCGGGGCGGCGACCCGGCGGTGCTCGTCGCCTCGTCGGAGCGCATCAGCTCACACCTCGGCTGGCGCGCCGCACGCGACCTGCGGACGATGGTCGCCGACGCCTGGACGTTCGCTCAGGCCGTTTCGGCGCGGGAAGAGGCGGGCACCCGATGACCCCGGGGCCGGCCGCCGGCGTCGCGGCAGGCCGGCGTGCGGTCGCCGACCGCAGCGCGCGATGGTTCCGCGAATGGTACGGGTGCGGGCCGGAGGGTGTCTGGTTCGCCCCGGGCCGGGTCAACCTGGTCGGCGAGCACACCGACTACAACGAGGGTTTCGTGCTGCCCTTCGCGCTCGGCCAGGGTGTCGCGGCCGCCGCCGCCCAGCGCGAGGACGACATTCTCGCGCTGCGCACCCAGCGGGGCCGGCCGCCAGGGTCGAGATCCCGCTGGAACGGCTGCGGCCGGGCCCCGGCGGCAGGCCGGCGCCGCCCGGCGTCATCCGGGACGGCATCCCGGGCTGGGCAAGGTACCCGGCGGGGGTCGCCTGGTCACTGCTGTCGGCCGGGCATCCGGTCGGGGGCATCAGCATCGCGATCGACTCGTGCCTGGCCGATGGGGCCGGGCTGTCGTCCTCCGCTGCCCTGGAATGTTCGGTCGCCCTGGCCCTGACCGAACTGGACGGCGCCCCGGGCGTGGCGGGCGGTTCCGCCCCTCCGGATGCAGCGGGCGGCGCGGCGCGGGCCGGCCTGGCCGCCATCGCCCGCCGGGCCGAGAACGAGTTCGTGGGCGTGCCGTCCGGCATCATGGACCAGTCCGCCGCCCTGCTGTGCCAGGCGGATCACGCGCTGCTGCTGGACTGCCAGTCGCTGGAGTCCAGCCAGGTGCCGTTCGCGCCCGCCGCGGCCGGGATCCGGGTGCTGGTGATCGACACCCGGGCCAAGCACGAACTGACGGACGGCGAGTACGGCGGCCGGCAAGCCGAATGCCACGAAGCCGCCCGGCGGCTCGGGGTGCCGTCGCTGCGCTCGGCTCACCGACGTCAGCGAGCTGGCCGCACTGAACGACCCGGTGCTGGAGCGCCGGGCCCGCCACGTCATCACCGACAACCAGCGGGTCCAAGAAGTGGCCGCGCTGCTGCGCTCCTCCGGCGGCGATGACGCGAGCACACTGCGCGAGGTTGGCGCACTGCTCACGCAGTCGCATGCGTCCCTGCGCGATGACTTCGAGGTGTCCTGGCCGGAAGCCGACGTCGCCGTGGCCGCGGCCGTGGCCGCGGGCGCGCTGGGCGCCCGGATGACCGGCGGGGGCTTCGGCGGCTCCGCGATCGCGCTCGTCCCGGACACGGCGGCCGACCAGGTCGAGGCGCAGATCAGGGCCGCGTACGCCGACCGCGGCTGGACCGAGCCGGAGTTCATGAGCGCGGTCCCCTCAGACGCCGCCCACCGCATGCTCTGATCCCGCACCGGCCCGCGACCTGAGGCGCCTGGCGACCGGCGGGTTACGCCGTTTGCCTGGGTGGGCTGTGGGAGTGCAGGACTCGTCCGTCGGGGCTGGTGGCGGTGGTGGTGCCGTCGGGGTGGCGGGTGATTTGCCAGCCCCAGCGGTGGATGACGATCAGGTGGTGGAAGGGTACAGGCCGAGGTTGTTCAGCGAGGTGGGGCCGCCCTTGGCCCAGGGGATGATGTGGTGGACTTCGCACACCGATGGGGGCTGGCGGCAGCCGGCGAATTGGCAGTGCTGGTCGCGCAGGATGACGGCGGCGCGCAGGTGCGGGGGCACGGTGCGGGTGGACCGGCCGAGGTCGAGGGGCTGGCTGAGGCCGGTGAACGGGACCCCGACCAGTCCGGTGCGCAGGTAGGAGGCCAGGCCGCCGGGCCCGGACAGCAGGTCGATGCTCCACTGCAGCAGAGAGGCCTGGAGGCGCTGGCGGGTGCCGGGCGGGATGTAGCCCGCTAGGGCCAGGTTGGACAGTGTGTCACCGGGCCGTGGGCGGTCCGCGTCCTGCGCGGGTAGGACGTCGCCGGGCCGTGGGCGGTCCGCGCCGTCTGCGGTGGCCGGGGTGTCGCCGTTCGCGTGGTGGGTCAGCCATAGGTCGGTGAGCTGGTCCAGGATGGTCCAGTCGAGCTGCCCGGTCACCACCGGGGTGATCGCCGCGTCGCAGGCGGCCGCATCGGCATCCGGGCCGGTCAGGTACACCGACCCAGGCGCGGCGGCGGCCCGGGCCGGGCTCCACCCGGCCTCCAGCGCCGAGCCGCCGGGCAGGCCCCGCAACGCCGCGAGGTCGATGTGGACCTGCAGGTGGGCGGGCTGCCCGTCGCGGCCGGGGACCATCTGTGCGGCGATCAGCCGCAGGCACGCTTCGTCCAGCGCGTCGTGGCGGCGCTGGGTCGCGGTGCGGATGTCTTCCGGGCCCGCCTTCTGCCCGAGCGCATCAAGGACCACGGTCAGTGCGGCGGCACAGGCCGGGGTCAGATCCCCTTGCAGCCGGCCGGCGCCGCCGAGGGTGGTTTCCAGCCACAGGGCCCGCTCGTCAAACCGGTCGCTGTCACGGTCGGGGCTGGTCCGGGAGCGGTCGATCATTTCCCGCGCCAGGGCGCCCAGATCGTGCAGGTCCGCCCCGCCGCACGCGGCGGCGAGCAGAATGGCGTCGGCGTCGGCACGATGCTGCTGGGGCAGCTGGTCGGTCCAGTCGCAGATCTGCCGCGCCCACGACGGGGACAGCCGCCCCTCGGCCAGGGCGCCGGCGATCGCCGGGTGGGCGGCCAGCCGGGACGCCCAGGCCGCCGTCGCGGCGGCCGCGGTCTTGGTGACCTTGGTGAAGGACCGCAGCCACGGCCTGGCCCCGAACTGGCCGTCGGCCTCATACCCGTGCTGCACGGTGAACGCGGCCAGGATCCGGGCCCGGGCGGCGGTGTGCTGCGCCTCGGCCCGGGCCAGCCCGACCAGCGCCTCCGCCTGCGCTGCGGTGCTCAGCGCGGGCGCGTCACACGCGGTGAGGTACCCCAGCCCAGCGCTCACCATGGCCAGCGCCTGCGCCGTGCTGGCCGGCGCGGCGGGCTCACTGAGGGTGCACACGAGCGGGATCACCTCCCTCCGGGCGCTGGGGCCGTTACTCGATCGCTAGTTCGATACTAACGAGGGGGTCCGACATTCCGAGGTCCTAAAGCTCCCGATTCGGGCCGGAGAGGATATTTACGCCCGCGCACCTTCGCTGGACTTGACGGCCTCGCGCAGCGGGGCGACCTCAGCGTTACCGATGAGCGAGAGGTGAGCCGAAACGGAGGAGATTTCCGTCCAGGTCGAAGTGCGTTCCTTCGCGCATGCCGCATGGAGTGCCGACGGGCGGGTTGGTCACGCCGCCGATCCCCGGTGGTCCATTCTGCGGCGAGCTGGTCCGCGTCCTCAACGACGAGGTAGGCCTCACTGACGGTGCCGTCATCCGAATTTGTGCCCCATACATCGCCGGGCGGAGAGCCTGCATTCGTGCCCGCACATCACCGGGCGTAGGCCCTGCGTCAGGCGACCTGCGAGCGAATCGGGCGCACACGCTGGCCCTGACGGCCTCGCGGCGGGTGTGGGATCATCCGGGAATGGTCGCGAGAAACTGGCGCGGTGACCCAGCACGAGGCCCCCATCGCCGAATACGGCGAGCCGGGACCAACAGGAAAGGAAGCACTGATGCCGCTACGTGAGGACGCCGCGGCGATCGCGGGCCAGCTCGCCGAGCTGCGGCACGCCATCCACCGGGAACCCGAGATCGGGCTCGACCTGCCGCGCACGCAGGAGAAGGTGCTGGCGGCCCTGGACGGCCTGCCGCTGGAGGTGACCACCGGCCGGAAACTCAGCTCGGTGACGGCGGTGCTGCGCGGCCGGGCGGACAGCGGCGGGCACCGGCCGGGCGGACACGGCCTGGCGGAACGGGCGGGAACGGGGACGGTGTGCGGCCGTCGGTACTGCTGCGCGGGGACATGGACGCCCTGCCGGTGACGGAGGCGACCGGCCTGCCGTACGCCTCCCGTTTCGAGGGCGTCATGCACGCCTGCGGCCACGACCTGCATACCGCGATGCTGGCCGGGGCGGCCCGGCTGCTGTGCGGCCGGCGGGCCGAGCTGGCGGGAGACGTGATCTTCATGTTCCAGCCCGGCGAGGAGGGCTACAGCGGCGCGGACAAGATGATCGGCGAGGGCGTGCTGGACGCGGCCGGGGAGCGCTGGCCCGTCGCCGCGTACGCGCTGCACGTGTCGTCGACACAGCTTCCCTGCGGCGTGTTCACCACGAAGCCGGGGGCGATGCTGGCCGCCGCCGACATCATCCGGGTGACCGTGCGGGGCCGCAGCGGCCACGCGTCGCAGCCGCATCTGGCGGCCGATCCGATCACGGCGGCCTGCGAGATGGTGACCGCCCTGCAGACCCTGGTGACGCGGCAGTTCGACGTGTTCGACCCGGTCGTCATCACGGTGGGGAGCTTCCACGCGGGAACCACCGACAACGTGATCCCGGACGAGGCGCAGTTCCTGGGGACCGCACGGTCATACAGCGCGGCCGCGCGCACGAAGCTCAAGGACACGGTCGTCCGCCTGGTCAACGACATCGCGGGCGCCCACGGCCTGACCGCGGCGGCCGAGTACATCGAGGAGTACCCGGTCACCGTCAACGACGAGACCGAGGCCGCGTTCGCGCGGACCGTCGCGGCGGAGACGTTCGGCGAACTGCGCTCGGTGCCCAAGCAGCACCCGATGACCGGCGCCGAGGACTTCTCCTACGTCCTGCAGCACGTGCCCGGCGCGTTCATCTCGGTGGGCGCGTGCCCGCTGGACCGGGACCCGCAGACCGCGCCGTCCAACCACTCGGCCGAGGCGGTGTTCGACGATGCCGTGCTCGCCGACGGGTCCGCCCTCTACGCCGAGCTGGCGTATGCGCCGTCTCGGGGTGGCCTGACCAGCCGCCCCGGGACGGCGCAACCGCCTCAGAGGCTGGCGACGTCGGCCTGCTTGGCGCGGACCGCGTCGGCCGCCGCGCGCAGCCCGGACAGCTCGGACTCGGTGAGGTCGCGCTCCACCACGCGGTTGACCCCGGCGGCGCCGATCTCCGCCTCGACGCCGAGGTACACGCCGGAAATCCCGTACTGCCCGTCCACCCAGGCGCAGACCGGCATGACGCTCCCGGCGTCCGTGGCCACCGCGCGGCCCATCCGCGCCGCCGCGGCCGACGGCGCGTAGTACGCCGAGCCCGTCTTCAGCAGGGCCACGACCTCGGCTCCACCGTTGCGGGTGCGGGTCACCAATTCCTCGATATCGCCCGCGGCCAGCACGTCCGTCAGCGGCTTGCCGTCCACCGTGCACGCCGACGGGACCGGCACCATGGTGTCGCCGTGCGAGCCCAGGGTCAGCGTGCGCACGGAGCCGACCGGAACGCCGGCCTTTTCCGCGACGAAGTTGGTGAACCGGGCGGTGTCGAGCATGCCGGCCTGGCCCATCACCCGTGCCGACGGGAACCCGGACGCCTTGGCCGCCAGGGCGGTCATCTCATCCAGCGGGTTCGAGACCACGATCAGCACGGCCTCGGGAGCGTGCTTGACCACGTTCTCCGTCACGTTGCGGACGATCTTCGCGTTGGTCTCGATCAGGTCCATCCGGCTCATGCCGGGCTTGCGCGGCAGGCCGGCGGTGATGATCACGATGTCCGACCCGGCGATCGCCTCGTAGCCCTCCCCGCCGGCACCGGTCGTCTGCCCGGTGACCTTGGTTTCAAAGCCCTCGATGGGCCGTGACTGGTTCATGTCCAGCGCGAGGCCTTCCGGCTTGCCCTCGACGATGTCGGTCAGCACGACCTCTTCGAAGATGTCGTACTCGGCGAGCCGCTGTGCGGTGGTCGACCCGTAAAAGCCGGCCCCGACGACAGTCACCTTTCCCTTGCGTGCCATGTCCGGAGATCTCCCTTGTTCTCGGTATTTCGGAAGGCGCAGGCGCTCAGACGGCCAGTTCCTTGCGCAGGTTCTCACCCACGGCGGTAAGAAACTCCTCCGTGGACAGGTAAGGCGTTTCCGGGCCAACAAGCAAGGCCAGGTCCTTCGTCATCTGGCCGGCCTCGATGGTTTGCACGCACACGCGCTCGAGGGCGAGGGCGAATTCGGACACCGCCGGGGTCCCGTCCAGATGCCCGCGGTGGGCCAGACCGCGCGTCCACGCGAAGATGGAGGCCACCGAGTTGGTGGAGGTCGGCTTGCCCTGCTGGTGCTGCCGGAAGTGCCGCGTGACGGTGCCGTGCGCGGCCTCCGCCTCCACGGTCTTGCCGTCCGGCGTCATCAGGACGCTGGTCATCAGGCCGAGCGAGCCGTACCCCTGGGCCACGATGTCGGACTGCACGTCACCGTCGTAGTTCTTGGTCGCCCACACGATGCCGCCGTCCCACTTGAGGACCTGGGCCACCATGTCGTCGATCAGCCGGTGCTCGTAGGTGATGCCGGCGGCCTCGAAGTCGGCCTTGAACTCGGACTCGAAGATCTCCGCGAACAGGTCCTTGAAGCGGCCGTCGTACGCCTTCAGGATCGTGTTCTTCGTGGACAGGTAGAGCGGGTAGCGGCGGTCCAGCGCGTACCGCATCGTCGCCCGCGCGAAGTCGCGGATCGAGTCGTCGAAGTTGTACATGCCCATCGCCACGCCGCCGCCGGTGAACTTGGCCACTTCCAGCTCGATCGGGCGGTCGTTGCCGTCCGGCACGTAGGAGATCGTTACCGTGCCGGGGCCGGGGACGACGAAATCGGTGGCCTTGTACTGGTCGGCGTGCGCGTGCCTGCCGATGATGATCGGCCTCGTCCAGCCCGGGACGAGCCGGGGAATGTTGGACACCACGATCGGCTCGCGGAAGAGAACGCCGCCGAGCACATTACGGATGGTGCCGTTGGGTGACTTCCACATCTTCTTCAGGCCGAATTCGCTGACCCGGGCCTCGTCCGGCGTGATCGTGGCGCACTTGACGCCGACCCCGCGGGCTTTGATCGCGTTCGCCGCGTCGATGGTCACCTGGTCGTCGGTCGCGTCCCTGTTCTGGATCGACAGGTCGTAATATTCCAGGTCAACATCCAGATGCGGCAATATCAGCTCATCCTTGATGAGCTGCCAGATGATCCGGGTCATCTCGTCGCCGTCGAGCTCGACGACCGGATTCGCCACCTTGATCTTGGACATGCTAGATAATTCCCTTCATCTGCTGGCCAGCCCATCTGCCGCTTGTGAGGTTCGCCGGCCAGGAGGGTGCCCGCCGCGGTCAAGTCGGCGGCAGCACGAGTGCAAGCACCAGCAGCCCGGCACCGAGTGCGCCAAGTGCCAGCACGTCAGCGAACCGCCGCCGGCTGGCGAGCAGTCCTGCCGCGCTCTGCGGCAGGACCAGCCGGGCGACGGCGGCGGCGAGCAGTGCCCCGCCGACCACCCCGGCGCCGTTGCCCACGTCGTGTGACCCGCGCCAGGCCCACACAATGCCACCTGCCGTGCAGGCCAGCACCACCAGGTAGGGGACCTGGGCCAGCACCGCCGCCGCACGCCCGCGCGAGGACGGGGGTACCGCGCCGCGGGACGGGGCCCGGCCGGGGACCGCCACGGGGGCCGATGCGGGAGGCCGGAGTCCCGGGCTGCGGGGCGCCAGTTCGCCCGAACGGGCCTGGGCGGGGCGTGGTCCCCTGCTGCGGGGCGCCGCTTCGCCGAACGCGCCGGGGCCGGGCGTGGTCCCCGGCCGCGGGGCGCCGGTTCAGCCGAACGGGCCGGGGCGGGCCGTGGTCCCCCGCTGCCGGGTTCCGCGGGGCGCGGCGGCTGCGGGGCCGGGCCCCACGGGGCCCCGCGGGCCTGAGCCGCGTACCGGAGTGCTTCGGCGCTGGCCAGCGCCTCTGCCTCGCCCGGGGCCGTCCAGTCCGGGCGGTTCGCGCCGGGGCGCCGGCGCGGGAGCGGCGCATGGCCGGGAGTAACGGGGACTTCCGGGGTGCCGGAGGCGCCGGGGACACCGGCGACGCGGGTGAAGCCGTCGGCCGGTGTGTCCTCCGCGTTCCTCACCGCTGCTCCTGCTGCACAGGCTGCCTCCCGGGCTACTCGCTGGCAGTTTACCGGCGTGCCGCCTGATCGATGGCCGATGCCCCGGCGGGTGCTCAGCCGATCTCGGACAGTGCCCGGCCGACGGTAGGCGGGGCGTGTGCCAGGGTAACTGATAGGTGATGGATAGCTCACGGCTCCGATAGGCGGGAGGCCCGCTGTGGATACGCCTTACATTCGCGTCGAGGACAGTGGTGACGTCGTGCCACTAACCGGCGAGGTGACGACGGTCGGGCGCGGCCAGGCGGTGGACGTGCGCCTGAACGATCCCAGCGTGTCGCGGCTGCACGCGGAGATCGTCCGCCGCGGGCCCTACGCCTACGTGGTTGACCTGGGATTATCACGCAACGGGACCAGGGTGAACGGCCGGCCGGTCGGCCGCCGGCTGCTGGAAGACGGCGACGTGGTGGCGTTCGGCGCGGCACGATGCCGCATCGGCGGCCTCCCCCGCGAGGATCTCCCCACCGAATCCGAGCTGCGCCGCCCGGCCGTGCCGGAGCTGACCCGGCGGGAACTCGACGTGCTGGCCTCCCTGTGCCGCCCCGCGCTGTCGGACGACGCCTTCGTGGCGCCGGCCACGGCCCGGGAGATCGCGGCCGATCTCGTCGTCACGGAAGCGGCGGTCAAGCAGCATCTGCTGCGCCTGTACCAGAAGTTCCGGATTTCCGGCGGGCTGAACCGGCGGATCCGGCTGGCCAACGAGGTGGTGGCGCTCGGCCTGGTCCGGCCCGCCGACCAGCCGGCCGCGCCCGGGTACGTGCCCGAGGCCCGGCTGCCCGCCGACCCCGAGGTCACCGGCCCCTGCGCCTGAACGGTCCCGGCTCCCACCGGAGCGGGTCAGCCCAGCCGGGACGGCCCCACGCCGAAGTGCGGCAGCGTCAGGTGCGGCAGATGCAGCAGGTTGTTGAGGTTGTTCAGGTTGTTCAGGTTGGCGGGCAGGTGCGGCAGCACGCCGCCGAGAGCGGGCCAGTACAGCGGGGGCTGTGACGCCGCGGCGGCGACGACCGCGGCCGCCAGGCAGAACATCACCAGGGTCACGACCGCAGCCGACCCCCTCGTCCGCGCGACCGTGCGGAACATCCGGTTCAGCTGCCGCCGGGGGCCGGCCGAGCCCGGGCCGATCGCGTAGAACGCCACCGCGGCGCCCGCCGCGTACGCCCCGGCGAGCGGAGCGGAGCTGGCGGGGCTCATGACGAGCGTCGCCACGAACACGACCGCGGCGACCAGCGCCGCGAGCGGGGCGAGCAGGGCCAGGGTCAGCACCGAGCGCGCGATGGCCCAGGGCGCGGTCACCACCCCGACCAGGACGTCCGCGGCGCTCGGCCCGCGCACCGAACGCCGCACGGTCAGGGCGCTGCTCGCCCGGTCGGCGGCCCGCAGCAGGGTGATGACGACGAGGGCGCCGATCGTCCCGGCGACCGGCAGCATGACGCTCACCGCGATGGCGATGACCATGATGGCCAGGCCGAGCAGCCGGGACGGCTGGGCCCGCTGGGCGCTGCCCGGCTGCGGAGCCGGCCGGGCGGGGCGCAGGGCGCCGGCGTCACCGCCCCGGGCGGGCGCGGGCGGATACCCGGCGCCCTGGGCGGAGCCGTACGGTGCGGCCACGGCGGGCCGGGCCTGTACGGCCCCGGCGGGCGCGTACTGGACCGGCGGCAGCAGGTCGGCGTACTGGGCGGGCCGGATGGGCGGCGGCGGGCGCAGCCCGCCGTAGCCGCTGGCGGCACCGTAGGCCGCGGCGGCGGCCCCGGGCGCACCGTAGGCGACGCCGCTCCCGTAGGCCGGGGCCTGGGTGGTGGCGCCGCGCAGCACCGGTCGCCCATCGGCCAGGCCGGGCGACGCGCACTGGGCGTGCAGCCACGCCGCGGTGGGCCGGCCCGCGGGTCCCGGCTGAGCGCCGCCGACACCAGTTGCGCGAGCGGCCCCGGGATGCCGGCGATATCGGCATTGCCCTGCACGATACGGTAGAACACGTTCTCGAACGACCCGCTGCC
The DNA here is from genome assembly GCA_963808295.1 of uncultured Actinomycetes bacterium. GTDB lineage: Bacteria > Actinomycetota > Actinomycetes > Streptosporangiales > Streptosporangiaceae > Bog-532. The sequence goes on from CAWEFP010000005.1 coordinate 38,341, forward strand.
GAACGGCGGCCGCCCGGTGGCGGCGTAGGCGATGGTCGCGCCCCAGGAGTGGATGTCGGACGCCTCGCTGCTGGGCTGGCCCTCGATCACCTCGGGCGCGAGGTAGCCGGGTGTCCCCATGAACATCCCGGTCTGGGTCAGCTTCGTCGCGTCGCCGGTGTGCGCGATGCCGAAGTCGATGACGACCGGGTTGCCGTCGTGCAGCATCACGTTGCCCGGCTTCAGGTCGCGGTGCACGATACCGGCCGCGTGCACGGCTACCAGCGCCTGGGCCAGCCCGCGCGCCAGCCGCTCAAGGGCCAACGGCGGCAGCGGCCCCTGCCGGCGCACCATGTCGTCCAGGGTGTGGCCGGGCACGTACCGGGTCACGATGTACGGGAACTTGCCGGTGACGTCGGCATCGAGCACCTCGGCGACGTACGGGCTGCGGACCCGCCGCATCGCCTCCACCTCGCGCGCCAGGCGGCGGCGGGCGTTCGGCTCCTCGGCGACCCTGGAATGCAGCACCTTGACCGCGACCATTCGTCGTTCCCGGTCGCGGGCCAGGTAGACCGCTCCCATGCCGCCTTCGCCGATCCGCTCACGCAAGCGGTACGGCCCGAGCCTGTCCGGTATCTGGTCCTGTACGGCCATCGCCTCACCAGACTACGGCGCCTGCGCAAGCGTCCCGCAGCGATTGGGCATGTGCGCAGGTCACCCGGCCCGGGCCGGTCAGCTGCCCGCGACCAGCTTGCGCAGCGCGCGGGCGGCGATGGCATTGCGCTCCGCGTGCGCGACGAGCGCGCCCGCGAGCGCGGCCGTCCACTCGGGCAGCGGAACCGGCGTCCGGGACAGCACCACCCCGCGGACCTCGCGGCAGATCTCGGCTGCGGGCTGCCCGCGGTTGACGCTCAGGCTCATGATCTGGTCGCCCAGCCGGACGACGATCCGGGACACCTCGCCGGGGCGGCCGCGCATCCGGTCCGACACCGAACGCTCGCGGTCCACGGTGACGGTGCCGGGCGGCAGCGCGTCGCTGAGCGATTCGGTCAGCACCCGCGCGTAGATCGCCACGTCGGCGCTGTCAGCCCGCAGCGCCGCCGCGACCAGGTTGAAGGAGGGCGCGTCATTGGATTCGGTCATGTCTCACCGGCCGCTGAACGTTGCCTTCCCGGGCCCGTTCTCCAGGAAACTGCGCATCCCCGCCGCCTGGTCCTCGGTCCCGAACAGCCCGGCGAAGTGCAGCCGCTCGATCTCCAGGCCCGCGTCCAGGTCCAGTTCCAGGCCCTCGTCGATGGCCTGCTTGGCGGCGCGCAGCGCCAGCGCCGCCGCGTGGGAGTAGCGCTCCGCGAGCAGCCGGGCGGCGGCGTAGACGTCGGCGTTGGGCACCACCTGGTCGGCCAGGCCGATGCGCAGCGCCTCGGCCGCGTCCGCGATGCGCCCGCTGTAGACGAGGTCCTTGGCCCGGGCCGGGCCGATCAGCCGCGGCAGCCGCTGGGTGCCGCCCGCGCCGGGGATGATGCCGAGCAGGATCTCCGGCTGGCCGACCTTGGCGCTCTCGCCCAGCACCCGGAAATCGGCGCACAGGGCCAGTTCCAGGCCGCCGCCCAGCGCGTACCCGGTGATTGCCGCGATGACCGGCTTGGGGATCCGGGCGACGGCCTTGAAGGCGTTCTCGATGCCCGCGCCGTACTCCATGATCCGGGCGTGGCTGGCCTCGGCCATCTCTTTGACGTCGGCGCCGGCGGCGAAGGCCTTCTCGCCGCCGTAGAGGATGACGGCGCGCACGTCCGGGTCGGCGCCGACCTGCGCGGCCGCGGCGCCGATCTCCTTTTGCATCTGGCCGTTGAGCGCGTTGACCGGCGGCCGTTCCAGCCGGATGGTCGCGATACCCGCCTCGGCCGTTACCCGTACGAAGTCACCCATGACAGTCCTCCACCTCATCGCGGTGTCCCGCCTCAGCCTTCCCGGGTATCAGCCTCTCAGGAAGACCCGGTCCGCCGGGAGCCGCCGGCCCGCACCCGCTCAGCGGAGGTCGCCGTTGGTCATCCCGGCCGGCCGGCCGGCGCGGTCACCAGCCCCAGCTCGGCCCGGCTGGCCAGCAGCGGGTGCCGCGGCAGCACGCGGATCGTGTAGCCGAACGGGCCTGGCTGGGCGAGCTCGATCGCGCCGGAGTAACGCACGGCCGCGCCCGGCTGCGGCTCACCCGCGGCGTCGCCCGCCCCGGCGCCGTCGGGTGACAGCGGGACGAAGGACGGGTCGACCAGTTCGTCGTGCTCGCTGGTCCGGCCGGAGACCACCTCGACACAGACGTCGTCCGGGGTGAGGTCGCCCAGCGCCACCAGCGCGCGCACCGTGAGCGGCGTGCCGAGCTGCGGCTCGCGCGCGTCCGCCTCGACGTGCGCGATGTGCACGGCCGGCCAGGCCGCCTCGACCCGGCGCTTCCACGCGGCCAGGTCGCGGGCGGCGCTGTAGGTCCCGGCGTCCGCCAGCGCCCGGGAGGACTTCGTCGCGGGCGCGTACAGCGCGGTGACGTAGTCGCGGACCATCCGCTCGGCCGGCACCCGCGGCCCGAGCACCCGGAGCGTGTGCCGGATCGTCTCGACCCAGCCGCCCGGCACCCCGTCCGCGTCCTGGTCGTAGAACAGCGGCGCCACCGAGTTGCCGAGCAGGTCGTACAGCGCCGTGGCCTCCAGCTCATCGCGGCGCTCCGGGTCCGTGACGCCGTCGGCGGAGGGGATCTCCCAGCCGTTGCCGCCGTCGTACCACTCGTCCCACCACCCGTCGCGCACCGACAGGTTCAGGCCGCCGTTCAGCGCCGCCTTCATCCCGGAGGTCCCGCACGCCTCGAGCGGGCGGAGCGGGTTGTTCAGCCAGACGTCACACCCGCGGACCAGGGAGCGCGCCATCGCCATGTCGTAGTCGGGCAGGAATACGATGCGCCCGCGCACCCGCGGGTCGTCGGTGAACTGGACCATCTGCTGGATCAGCCGCTTGCCGCCCTCGTCGGCCGGGTGGGCCTTGCCCGCGATGACGATCTGGATCGGGCGGTCCGGGTCGAGCAGCAGCTCGATGAGCCGGTCCTGGTCGTGCAGCATCAGCGTGAGGCGCTTGTAGGACGGGACGCGGCGGGCGAAGCCGATGGTCAGCGTGTCCGGGTCGAGCACGTCGTCGATCCAGGTCATCTCGGCCGCGCTGGCGCCGCGCTGGCGCCAGGAGGCGCGCAGCCGCTTGCGCGTCTGGTCGACCAGGTTGGCCCGCAGCACGCGGCGCGCGGACCAGATCCGGCCGGCGGGCAGGTCCGCGACCCGGTCCCAGTCCCAGTTGCCGCCCTCGCTCAGCAGGTCGGCGCCCGGGTCGGCGAGCTCCAGCACCTCGCTGGCCACCCAGGTGGCCGGGTGCACGCCGTTGGTGATGGAGCCGATCGGGACCTCGGCCTCCTCGAATCCGGGCCACAGGCCGGAGAACATCTCCCGGCTCACCGCGCCGTGCAGCTTGCTGACCCCGTTGACCCGCTGCGCGAGCCGCATGCCCATCACGGCCATGTTGAAGACGTCCGGGTCGCCGCCCGGGTAGGTCTCGGCCCCGAGCGCCAGTACGCGGTCCACCGGCAGCGCCGGGTCGGCGGCCTCCTTGCTGAAGTACCGCTCGATGAGGTCGCGGGGGAACCGGTCGATGCCGGCCGGGACCGGGGTGTGCGTGGTGAACACGGTGCCGGCCCGGCACGCCTCCAGCGCCGCGTCGAAGCTCAGGCCCTGGGCGGCGTAGGTGCGGATGCGCTCCAGGCCGAGGAAGCCCGCGTGGCCCTCGTTGGTGTGGAACACCTCGGGCTCCGGGTGCCCGGTGATCTCGCAGAACGCCCGGACGGCGCGCATGCCGCCGATGCCGAGCAGCAGCTCCTGGCGGAGCCGGTGCTCGGTGCCGCCGCCGTACAGCCGGTCGGTGACCTCGTGCAGGGCCGCCTCGTTGCCCTCCACGTAGGAGTCGAGCAGCAGCAGCGGGACCCGGCCCACCCGGGCCAGCCACACCTGGGCGGACAGCCGGTGCCCCTCGGCCAGGGTGACGGTGATCCGCACCGGCGCGCCGGCGGCGTCCCGCAGCAGGTCCAGCGGGAGGCCGTTCGGGTCGCTGGCCGGGTAGCGCTCGGCCTGCCAGCCGTCCGCGGACAGCGACTGGGTGAAGTAGCCGTGCCGGTACAGCAGGCCCACCCCGATGAGCGGCACGCCCAGGTCGCTCGCGGCCTTGAGGTGATCCCCGGCCAGGATGCCGAGACCGCCGGAGTACTGCGGCAGCACCTCGGTGATGCCGTACTCGGGAGAGAAGTAGGCGATCGCGGCGGGCGCCGCGACCAGCGGGCCGCCCTCGGCGTCACGGACCCGCTGGAACCAGCGCGGCCCGGTCAGGTAGCCGTTCATCACCTGCGCCGCGGTGTTCAGCCGCGCCAGGAAGTCCTGGTCCGACGCGAACGCGGCCAGCCGCTCCGGGCTCATGGCGCTGAGCATGGTGATCGGGTCACCGCCGGACGCTTCCCATGCCGCCGGGTCGATCGACGCGAACAGGTCGACGGTTTCGGGATGCCACGACCAGCGGAGGTTGAGCATGAGGTCGCGCAGCGGAGCCAGCGGCTCGGGCAGCACGGCGCGGACGTTGAACCGGCGGATCGCTCTCACGAGGAGTGACCCTAGTGTGTCCGGGCCGGTGCGGGGGAATCAGCCGCCGCTTCCGTGCCGCTTGTCACATCTTCGCCCGCTCGCGGGGTTATCACCACGACGAATCACGCCCAATCAGTCCGAACAAGCACGTCATGGCACTCTCTAGCACATCGCCCCGGCCGTGGGGCAGGGCCCAAGGCACCCGGAGCGGGAAAACCCGGCCGACCGGACCGGCCGGGACGTATCGAACCGCCAGATTTCGTTAACCCTTTGTGACTCGCCGCCGCGCTGGCCCCAGAGACTGTCACGGTCCCCATAAGGCCCGTTCGGCATCTCTCATGACGCCCGCCGTAACGGGACGCACGCGGAAGTTCCGGGCCGCATTGGCGGCCGCACTGGCATGCCTACCTGCGCTCTCGATAGCGTGACAGCCGTGATCGGACGAATTCCCATTCTCAACCTTCAGCCCGCCGTGGAATGCGGCCGGCGGCCGGCGAAAGCGGTCGTCGGCGAGAGCTTCCCGGTGAGCGCGACCGTGTTCCGCGAGGGGCACGGCATCATCGCGGCCGGCGTGGTCCTGCGCGGCCCGGCCGGGGTCAGCCAGCCGATGGAGATCCTGCACGAGCTGGCGCCGGGTACCGACCGGTACGGCACGGACGTCACGGCGGGCGGCGAGGGCACCTGGTCCTTCCGCGTCGAGGCGTGGGCGGATCCGATCGCCGACTGGCACCACGACGCGGCCATCAAGGTGCCGCGCGGCCAGGACATCGAGCTGATGATGGCCGAGGGCGCGATCCTGTTCGAGCGCGCGTCCCGGTCGATCATCAGGTCGTCCCGGATCCGGCCGCCCGAGCCGGACCCCGACGAGCCCCCGCCGGACGGCAAGCCGATCCCGCCGGACGTGGCCCGGGCCACCCTGGCCGAGGTGGCGGCCATGCTCCGGGATCCCGGCCTGACGCCGTGGGACCGGCTGGCGGCGACCCGGCAGCCAGAGATCACCCGGATTCTGTGGGCCTATCCGCTGCGCCAGCTGGTCACCCGGTCGCGGCGGATGCCGCTGGTCGTCGACCGGGAACGCGCGCTGTTCGGGTCCTGGTACGAGTTCTTCCCGCGGTCCGAGGGGGCCCAGGTCGACCCGATGGGCCACCGCGAGCCGGTGTCGGGGACGCTGCGCACCGCGGCGCGGCGGCTGGACCAGATCGCCGCGATGGGCTTCGACGTCGTCTACCTGCCGCCGGTCCACCCCGTCGGCACGGCGTTCCGCAAGGGCCGGAACAACACGATGGACCCGCAGCCGGGTGACCCGGGCTCACCGTGGGCCATCGGCTCGGCGGACGGCGGTCACGACGCGATCCACCCGGACCTGGGGACGTTCGATGACTTCGACGCGTTCGTCGCGCGGACCCGCGACCTCGGCATGGAGGTGGCGCTCGATTTCGCGCTGCAGGCCTCGCCGGATCACCCGTGGGTCAAGGAGCATCCCGAGTGGTTCACCACCCGGGCCGACGGCACCATCGCGTACGCGGAGAATCCGCCCAAGAAATACCAGGACATCTACCCGATCAACTTCGACAATGACCCGGCCGGGATCTACGCCGAGTCGCTGCGGATCGTCCGGCTGTGGATGGATCACGGCGTCCGGATCTTCCGGGTGGACAACCCGCACACCAAGCCGCTGGCGTTCTGGGACCGGCTGCTGTCCGAGGTGCACGCGACCGACCCCGACGTGCTGTTCCTGGCCGAGGCGTTCACCCGGCCGGCCATGATGCGCGCGCTCGCGATGGTCGGCTTCCACCAGTCCTACACGTACTTCACCTGGCGAAACCACGCCGAAGAGCTGATCAAGTACCTGCGCGAGCTGTCCGGGCCCGCCGCCGCGTACATGCGGCCGAACTTCTTCACCAACACCCCGGACATCCTGCACGAGTACCTGCAGCACGGCGGGCCGCCGGCGTTCAAGATCAGGGCCGTCCTCGCCGCCATGCTTTCGCCGACCTGGGGTATCTACTCGGGATACGAGCTGTGCGAAAACATCCCGCTACGGCCGGGCAGCGAAGAGTACATGGACTCGGAGAAATACCAGTACCGGCCCCGCGACTGGGACCAGGCGGCGCGCGACAACATCGGCATCGCCTCGTTCATCACATCCCTCAATAGAATCCGGAAGTCGCACCCGGCACTGCACCGGCTGCGTAACCTACGCTTTCATACCGTTGATCAGCCGGACTGGCTCTGCTTCTCCAAGCGCGTCACCCCGCGGGAGGAACCGGCAGGACCGCCCGGCGAGGCAGGGCCCGACGCCGCACGCGCTGACACCATCCTGGTGATCGTCAACCTCGATCCCCACCGGGCACGTGAGGCCACCGCCTGGCTGGACCTGCCGGCGCTGGGATTGGAACGGGGAGCCGGGTTCACCGTCACCGATGAGCTCACCGGCGAGTCCTACCGCTGGGGGCGGGCCAACTACGTCCGCCTGGATCCCGCCACCAGACCGGCGCACATCTTCTCGGTCAGCGCTGATCAACAGGGCTGACCGGCGGGGCTGGTCGGCGGGGCTGACCGGCCAGGAATGTCATAGCAGGCACTACGCAGGAGAACCAGTCGTGACAGAGTTCTACGCGGCGAGGGACCGGCCCATTTCCGCCCCGCATCTGCCAGATTTCACGGCATCGCCCGGCGAGCCCGTGCCCGATCCGTTCTCCTTCGACCGGCCCCGCGACCCGGACTGGTACAAACGCGCGGTCTTCTACGAGGTGCTGGTCCGCGGGTTCCAGGACTCCACCGGCGACGGCACCGGCGATGTCCGGGGGCTGACCTCACGGCTGGACTACCTGCAATGGCTCGGCATCGACTGCCTGTGGCTGCTGCCGATCTATGAGTCGCCGCTGAAGGACGGCGGGTACGACATCTCCGACTTCATGAAGGTGCTGGGCGAATACGGCACCATCGGGGACTTCGTCGAGCTTGTCGAGGAGGCCCACAAGCGGGGCATCCGCGTCATCGCCGACCTGGTGATGAACCACACCAGCGACCAGCACCCCTGGTTCCAGGCCTCCCGGGCCGAGCCGGACGGCCCGTTCGGTGATTTCTACGTGTGGTCCAACACCGACGACATGTACGCCGAGGCGCGGGTCATCTTCGTCGACACCGAGCAGTCCAACTGGACCTACGACCCGGTGCGCGGCCAGTACTACTGGCACCGCTTCTTCTCCCACCAGCCGGACCTGAACTTCGAGAACCCGGCCGTCGCGGACGCGATGATCGAGGTCCTGCGGTTCTGGCTCGACCTCGGCATCGACGGCTTCCGGCTGGACGCGGTGCCCTACCTGTACGAGCGGGAGGGCACCAACTGCGAGAACCTCAAGGAGACGCACGAGTACCTCAAGCGGATCCGCGCCGAGGTGGACCGGCTGTACCCGGACCGGGTGCTGCTCGCGGAGGCGAACCAGTGGCCAGCCGACGTGGTCGAGTACTTCGGCGACCCCGAGACCGGCGGCGACGAGTGCCACATGGCGTTCCACTTCCCCCTGATGCCGCGCATCTTCATGGCCGTCCGGCGGGAGCAGCGCTACCCGATCTCCGAGATCATGGCGCAGACCCCGCAGATCCCGTCCCGCTGCCAGTGGGGCATCTTCCTGCGCAACCACGACGAGCTGACGCTCGAGATGGTGACCGACGACGAGCGCGACTACATGTACACCGAGTACGCCAAGGATCCCCGGATGAAGGCGAACATCGGGATCCGGCGGCGGCTCGCGCCGCTGCTCGACAACGACCGCAACCAGCTCCAGCTGTTCACCGCGCTGCTGCTGTCGCTGCCGGGCTCGCCCGTGCTGTATTACGGCGACGAGATCGGCATGGGCGACAACATCTGGCTCGGTGACCGGGACGGCGTCCGCACCCCGATGCAGTGGACCCCGGACCGCAACGGCGGCTTCTCCAGCACCGACCCGCAGCGGCTGTACCTGCCGCCGATCATGGACCCGATCTACGGCTTCCAGGCCCTCAACGTCGAGTCGCAGACGCGCAACCCGGGCTCGCTGCTGCACTGGACCCGGCGCATGATCGAGATCAGGAAGCGGCACCCGGTCTTCGGCACCGGCGCGTACGAGGAACTGGTGTCCTCCAACCCGAGCGTGCTCGCGTTCGTCCGCACCACCGCCGAAACCGACCAGGGGCCCGACGGGCCCTCCGGGTCGGACATGGTCCTGTGCGTCAACAACCTGTCCCGCTTCCCGCAGCCGGTCGAGCTGGACTTGCGGCGGTTCCGCGGGGTGACGCCGGTGGAGTGCATGGGCGGCGTCACCTTCCCCCGGATCGGCGAGCTGAACTACCTGCTTACCCTGCCGGGGCACGGCTTCTACTGGTTCCAGCTCCACCCGCCGCGGGAGGAGCACGAGCACTAGGAGACGATGGAGCCGCCGTGCCTGTGGCGACCCTGCCGCCACTACGACCCGACCTGACCGTAACGCCGCGCCGGAATTCTCCCGGGACACTCGATTCCCGGGGGTTTCAGGAAACCCTTCAGGGGGAGTGGGTATGTCAAGGTGATGAGACTCGAGGATGCGCTCGCGACGTGGCTGCTGGAGCAGCGGTGGTTCGCGGGCAAGGGCAGAACCCTCCGTGACCTGGCGGTGGTCGCCGACACCGAGGTCGCGGCGGGTGATCCTGCGCTGCGGCATCTGATCGTCCTGGTCTCGCACGGCGCCACCGCCGACCACTACCAGGTCCTGATCGGGCTGCGCTCGGAGCTGCCGGACTGGCTGGAGCACGCCCGCATCGGCAGGACGGACGACGGCAGGCACGTGTATGACGCCCTGCACGATCCGGCGCTGACCCGGCGCCTGCTCCGCGCCATCGCGGCCGACCAGACCATCGAGTCGCTGCACTTCTCCCGCGAGCCCGGCACCGAGATCCAGACCGAGCTGGACAGCATCGTGCTCACCGCGGAGCAGAGCAACACCAGCCTGGTGTTCGGCGAGCAGTCGATCCTGAAGGTGTTCCGCCGGGTCTCCCCCGGGCCCAACCCGGACCTGGAGGTCACCTCGGCGCTGTCCCAGCTCGGGTCGCCGCACGTGGCCGAGCCGTTCGGCTCGATCGAGACGCTGATGGACGGGGTCACGACGACCCTGGCGATCCTGTCCAAGTACCTGCGGACGGCCACCGACGGCTGGACGCTCGCGGCGACCAGCGTCCGCGACCTGTACGCCAGTGACCTGTACGCGAGCGACCTGTACGCCACCGGCCCGTTCGCCGTCGTGACCGGTTCCGGCGAGCCCCCGGCGGCCGACGCGGCCCAGCTGGGCGACGGGGCGAGCGTGGCCGGCGCTGGCGGTGACTTCGCCGGCGAGGCGCACCGGCTCGGCGCCGCGACCGCCGAGGTGCACCAGGATCTCGCCGACGCGTTCGGCGCCGACGAGCTGTCCACGGACGCGCTGCACGACATGGCCGAGCAGATGTACCGCCGCCTCGACCTGGCCTCCGCCGCCGTGCCCGAACTCGCCCGGTACGCCGACATGATCGGCGCCGCCTACTCCGCGCTGGCCAAGATCAGCGAGCCGGTCCCGGCCCAGCGGGTACACGGCGACTACCACCTGGGCCAGGTCATGCGGACCGAGACCGGGTGGATTCTGCTCGACTTCGAGGGTGAGCCGGCCAGCCCGCTGGCCCAGCGGCGGGCCCGGTCCTCCCCCATGCGCGACGTGGCCGGCATGCTCCGGTCGTTCGACTACGCGGCCCGGTTCCAGCTGCTCACCCACCCGGACGCCGAGCGGCTCCGCGGCGTGGCCCGGGAATGGGTGCGGCACAACAGCGCCGCGTTCTGCGCCGGGTACGCGGAGGCGGGCGGGCTCGACCCGGTCGCCAACGACGTGCTGCTCCGGGCCCTGCAGCTGGACAAGGCGGTGTACGAGGTGATGTACGAGGCCAGGCACCGGCCATCCTGGCTGCAGATCCCGCTGGAATCCCTGGCCGACTTCCCGGCCTGATCACACCGACTGATCACACCATGACAGCTGACGGTAACAGTGTCCCCCGAGATCCGGGCGGCCTCCCCAGCGAGGCTCCCGTCCGGACCCAGCCCGCTGACGTACGGTCTCCTGATATGCCCCCTTCCCCGCCACCTTCCGAGCAGACCGGGCCGCCCGCGGGCGGCCCGGTGCCGCCCGGTGTGCCTGACCTGACGGACGGCGCCAGGGTGCCCGGAGCGGCGCCGGAGCCGGCCCAGCCGCGGCAGGCGGCGGCCGCCGCCGGGATCAGCCTGGGCGAGATCGAGCGCATCGTCGCCGACACCCACCACGACCCGCACTCGATCCTCGGCGTGCACCCCGAGCCCGACGGGTTCGTGATCCGCACGCTCCGGCCGTTCGCCGCGACCGTGGCGGTGCTGCTCGAGGACGGGCGCCGGTTCCCGATGGACCACGTGCATCTGGGCGTGTTCGCGGTCACCGTGCCCTCCGACGAGGTACCCGGCGAGCCCGGTAGGCCCCCGGCCTACCGGATCGCCGTCGCGTACCCCGACGCGGACGGCACCACCGGACCCGAGACGATCGCCGACGACCCGTACCGGCACCTGCCCACCCTGGGCGAAGTCGACCTGCACCTGATCGGTGAGGGGCGGCACGAAGAACTGTGGCGCGTCCTGGGGGCGCACGTCCGCGACCTCGGCCGGGACGGCCTCGGCGAGATCACCGGCACGTCGTTCGCGGTCTGGGCCCCGAACGCGCGCGGCGTCCGCGTCATCGGCGACTTCAACCACTGGAACGGCCAGGGCCACCTGATGCGCTCGCTCGGCGGCTCCGGCGTCTGGGACCTCTTCGTGCCCGGGATCGGTGCGGGGACCCGTTACAAGTACGAGATCTGCGGGCCGGACGGTGCGTGGCGGGCCAAGGCCGACCCGATGGCGGAGGGCACCGAGGGGCCGCCCGCGACCGCTTCCGTCGTGGTGTCGTCGGACCATGAGTGGCAGGACGGCGCCTGGATGACGGACCGGCCGCGACGGCAGGCCGTCCGTGAGCCGCTGAGCATCTACGAGGTGCACATCGGGTCCTGGCGGCCCGGCCTGTCCTACCGCCAGCTGGCCGAGGAACTGCCGGCCTACGTCGCCGACCTGGGATTCACGCACGTAGAGTTCCTGCCGGTGGCGGAGCACCCGTACGGCGGGTCCTGGGGGTACCAGGTGACGTCGTACTACGCGCCGTCGTCCCGGTTCGGCAGCCCGGACGACTTCCGTTACCTGGTGGACCGGCTGCACCAGGCCGGCGTCGGCGTCATCATCGACTGGGTGCCCGCCCACTTCCCGCGCGACGACTGGGCGCTCGCCCGGTTCGACGGGACCGCGCTGTACGAGCACCCCGACCCGCGACGGGGCAGCCACCCGGACTGGGGCACGCTCATCTTCAACTACGGCCGGACCGAGGTACGGAACTTCCTGGTGGCCAACGCCCTGTACTGGCTGTCGGAGTACCACATCGACGGCCTGCGGGTCGACGCGGTCGCCTCCATGCTGTACCTGGACTACTCCCGCGCGCCCGGCCAGTGGACGCCGAACCAGTACGGCGGGCGGGAGAATCTCGAAGCCGTGTCGTTTCTGCAGGAGGTCAACGCCACCTGCTACCGGCGCGAGCCCGGGATCATGATGATCGCCGAGGAGTCCACGGCGTGGCCCGGGGTGACCCGGCCGGTCCACCTCGGCGGCCTGGGGTTCGGCTTCAAGTGGAACATGGGCTGGATGAACGACACCCTGAACTACCTGCGGCGGGACCCGGTTCTACCGGCAGTACCACCAGAACGAGCTGACGTTCTCGCTGATCTACGCGTTCAGCGAGAACTACATCCTGCCGCTGTCCCATGACGAGGTGGTGCACGGGAAGGGCTCGCTGCTGGACAAGATGCCCGGCGACGACTGGCGGCGGTTCGCGGGGCTGCGCACCCTGCTGGCCTACATGTGGGCGCACCCCGGCAAGCAGCTGCTGTTCATGGGCTCGGAGTTCGGCCAGGGGGCCGAGTGGTCGCAGCAGCGCGGCCTGGACTGGTGGGTGCTCGGCGACGAGTACCACGCCGGGGTGCAGCGGCTCGTCCGCGACATGAACGCGTTCTACCGGGCCTCACCGGCGCTGTGGGTCCTGGACTCGGCCCCGGAGGGGTTCAGCTGGATCGACGCGAACGACGCGGCCGGGAACACGCTGTCCTTCCTGCGGTTCGCGGCGCCCGCCCCCTCGGAGGCGGCACCGCGGCCGCCCGTTCCGTCCGGGCTGGTCGCGGGCCAGGCCGCGGCGGCGGCCGGTACGTCGCCGGCCCCGGCCCCCGCCCTGGCTGTCCCGGCCCCGGCCACCCCGGCCCTGGCTGTCCCGGCCCTGGCTGTCCCGGAGGCGTCGCCGCTGCCGGGCCCGATGGGGTTCCCGCCCGCGGTGCAGGGCGCCACGACGCTCGCGTGCGTGGCGAACTTCTCCGGCGGCCCGCACGAGAAGTACAAGATCGGGCTCCCGCACGCCGGCCGCTGGCTGGAGGTCCTCAACACCGACGCGGAGATCTACGGCGGCAGCGGCGTGGGCAACCTGGGCGCCGTGCAGGCGGTCGAGCAGCAGTGGCACGGCCGGCCCGCCTCCGCGACGATCAGGGTCCCGCCCCTCGGGGTCCTCTGGCTGGCCCCCGAATCCTGACGTTCTTCCGGCCTTCCGGATCCGGGGTGGTCACCATGAACGGGACCGGGAGCGGCCCCGGGCACTTGGCGAGCACCGTGACGGTGACGGTCAGCCAGGTGCTGGCCCCGCGGCCGGAGGACGGATGCCCAGGCTGCCGCGATGATCTTCGCATGCCGGGCGGGCATAGTCTGGGCTATCCGGGCTTCACACGGCCCGAGTTCAGGAAGGGCGGGAGCTGTTGACCCCTGACCCGGCCGGCGCGCGGCGGCTGCCTCCGGGCGTGCCGGGGTCCGGGCTGAGCTCGCTGGGCCGGCCGAACTCCATCGTCGCGCAGTTCAACTTCTGGGATGACAGGTACGAGGGCCGGCGCCTGTTCGCGGAGGTTCTCGGCACCTTCTTCCTGGTCCTGGCGGCCGCGGGCGGGGGGATGGTGAACGCCAGGTTCGGCGGCCACGCCATTCCGGCGGCCGCTCGGGTGGTCGCCCCGGCCCTGATGGTGATGGCGAGCATCCTGTTCATGGGGACCGTCTCGGGCGCGCACCTCAACCCGGTGGTGAGTGCCGCGTTCGCGCTGCGCGGCGACTTTCCGTGGAAACGCGTCCCCGCCTACGTCGTGGCCCAGTTCGCCGGCGCCGTGCTGGCCACGCTGCTGCTGTGGGCGCTCATCGGGCGGCACGGCAGCGCGGGCCTGACGCTGCCCGGGCCGGGCATCCCGGTGCCGGTCGCGATGGTCTGGGAAATGGTGCTGACGACCGGCCTGGTCAGCGTGATCCTCGGCACCGCGTCCGGCGCACAGCAGGTGGGGGCGTTCGCCGCGATCGGGGTAGGCAGCTATATCGCGCTGGCGGGCCTGTGGGGGTCGCCGGTCAGCGGCGCCTCGATGAACCCGGCCCGTTCGCTCGGGCCCGCCCTCGTGCTCGGTGACTGGACCGCCTGGTGGGCGTATCTGGCCGGCCCGGCCGCGGGCGGCGTCCTCGCCGTCGGCATCGCCCAGATCCTGCGCGGCCCGGGCGGCGGCATGCACGGCCGCCAGGCCGCGCAGGGCACGCTGGGTATGCTGTGGCGGCCGGGATATGAGGTGCGCCCGGAACAGAACGCAACGGGGGATGACGCACCCCCGGGCCAGAGCCAGCCGGCCGCGCCCCCGCAGGAGCCGGGCCAATCCGCTGGCCGGCCGGACCGCGCCGAACCGCCCGGCAAACCCGCGGGGCAGTGACACGGGTAGCAGCCGGGCAGCGGAAGATCGCCCGCGCCGACCTGTCCCGGATCCGGGACAGGGACGGGACACAGGCCGTGAGCCGCGGCGACCGGCCTACGTCACGGTGATGGCGTCGAGCTTGCCGGCCAGGTACTCGTGCGCGACGACCGGCGGGAAGCTCGCGCGGCCGATGGGCGGGGGCAGCACCCGGTGACGGGTGGATCGCCACCGGTCGCCGGTCCAGCGGGCCAGCAGGTCACCGATATTGACGGTCAGCGCAGCCGGGTCGTTGGGCGCGTTGGCCCAGCACGATCAGCTGGCCCGAGCTGACCGAGGACAAGATCGCGGCGATCCCGCTGCTGGCGGCGCTCCGGCCGCGCCGGTGCGGGCGGCTGCCTCAGGCCTGGCTGCTGACCTCGAAGACCGGGTGGTCGGGAGAGATCCGGCGCAGCTCGGATTCTGACGCGTCCGGCCCGACCCCGCCGAAGAACACGCCGACCTCGGCCTTCCACCGGGCGAGGTAGGCGCGCAGGATCGCGGGCTTGGCGTCGTCGGAGACCTCCGTCGCGGTGAACGGCTCCGCGCGCCGGCCGAGGCGCAGCTCGCCCTCGCGGGAGACGCGAAGGTTGCGTACCCACTGCGTCTCACCGCGCGGCGAGACGAGGTAGCGCTGGCCGTCGATGGTCAGCAGATTGACCGGGGTGGTGCGCCACTGGCCGCTCTTACGGCCCCGGACGGCCAGGACCCGCGAGCCCAGGACACTGATGCCGAGGCCGGTCAGCCCGGCCACGGCCTTGTTGAACACGTTGCGGGTAAACCAGCCCGGCTTGAGGTACCGGCGCGGTGTCTGTGCGGTCATTGACGGCCTCCTCGGCTTCCCGGCTCTCGTTGTTGGCCCGGCCAATTCGAGAGCGCCGCTCTATCTCAAGAGCAGTTAACACCTCATTGTCTCCCGGTGTCAAGAGCAGTGCTCACACAAAGAGACTGGTGTTCTCGCTGGGCCGCGAAGACGGCGCCCGGGTCAGCTGACCGGGACGATGCGGGCCTGCCGGAGGCGGCCGTCCGCGATGGTGAGCAGGCCGATCGTGCCGCGCGGCTGGCGCCTGCGGTCAGTCGGGGAGCCCGGGTTGATGCGGTGCACACGTCACCGGCGTGCAAGATGAGGTCGGCTCCGCGCAGGTGCCCGGCCAGCCGCGGCGGGCAGGATCGCCAGCGGCGCGGCGCATGCGTGTCCGACAGTGCGACGATCTTCATTCCGTCATCATGGGCCTGATCCGCTACCGGCTCGACAACGGAGCCTCGCTGGGACTCACTGCATCTACTATGACGTCTTGACGATGTGACCGGCGGCACTGCCCGGGTCCGCCCGGGCCGCCCCCCTCGCCCGGTGCCGGCGTGGCCCGCCAGCCGATGGATACCCAGTCGATGGATACAAGGAGACCAGCAGCGTGAGGATCGACAACAGCCCGGCCCGCGGTACCCGGGATCTGCTTCCCGAGAACGTGGCGGTCCGCGACCATGTGCTGAAATCGATCACCGATGTCTACCGGACGTTCGGATACCAGCGAATCGAGACTCCGGCCATTGAAGATATCTCACGCTTGCAGGGAGGGCAGGGCGGCGAGAACGAGAAACTCATCTTCCAGATCCTCCGGCGGGGGCTCCCGCCTGAGATCGACGCAGCGACCCCGATACGTGATCTTGTGGACCTCGGCCTGCGTTACGACCTCACGGTGCCGCTGACCCGCTTCTACGGCAATAACCACGCTCGCCTGCCGTCACCTTTTCGTTCCCTGCAGGTCGGCCCGGTATGGCGCGCCGAACGGCCCCAGAAAGGGCGTTACCGGCAATTCCATCAATGTGATATCGACATCATCGGCGAGTCATCGGTTCTGGCGGAATCGGAACTGATCGAAGCGACCAGCGAGGCGCTGAGCGCGGTCGGGCTCGACGGTATCACCGTCAGATTGTCGGACCGGCGGTTCCTGGCCGCCCTGGCTGCGGACGCCGGAGTTCCCGAAGACAATTGGGACGAGTTCTTTATCGCGCTCGACAAGCTGGACAAGATTGGCTGGGAGGGCGTACAGCGTGAATTTCAGGAAATTGGCCTGCCGGCCACGGCCATAACCGCGGTCGTCGAGAAGATCAGCGATCTCGCAGAGCTGCCCGGCGCCAAGGCTGCGGACGGCCTGGCGGACGCCCTGCCCAACATGCCGCGCAGCGCCATCGAGGATCTGTCAACGACCATGGCCTGCCTGCACCGCCTGGCTTCCGAACGCCCGCTGAGCTGGCGGTTCGATCCCACCCTGGTCCGGGGCATGGGATACTACACGGGCCAGGTGTTTGAAATGAGCTACCCGGGGGTTCGCGGTTCCATTGCCGGGGGCGGCAGATACGACCAGCTCATCGGCCGGTCGCTGGACCGGGACGTGCCCGCGTGCGGCTTCTCGATCGGCTTCGAGCGGATAGTGGATCTCCTCAACCCCGATGGCCGCCGCGATGCCATCGCGCTGCTGGCCGACAACGACGTCGCGGTCGCCGACGTCCTGGCCGCCGCCCGGCAGTTGCGCAGCAAGACCCGTGCGGTCGAGGTTGCGCGCCGCAGCGGCAAGTTCGGCGCGCAGCTCACCCGCCTCGGGAAAGAGGGATTCAGCTCATTCGTGCACCTCCGGCTGGAGGACGGCCGGGTTGTGCAGAGCAGCGAGCGCCCACTCAATACGAATGACGCCCCCGCAGCTGGATAGCAGGCGCGGTACGGGCCGCCCGCCGCCGGCCGGCGGCGGTAAGCCCCTGCCATCCCGCACCACCGCCAGCGGGGCGCGATCACGTCCGCTGAATGGCCGGCCTTGGATAGGCTTTAGCCTGTCTTGAGGTTACTCGTTTGCCGCCTTCGCCGAGGTGGCGCAAGTGTGTGCTGAGGCAGCACCACGTTACGGAAATGGCTGACTATGCTCACTATGCAGGCGGCACTGCAGGCGCTGACGGAGTACTGGGCCGACCACGGTTGCATGATTGTCCAGCCCATGAACACCGAAGTCGGCGCGGGCACCCTGAATCCCGCGACGGCCTTGCGGGTACTGGGCCCCGA
Organism: uncultured Actinomycetes bacterium; assembly: GCA_963808295.1. GTDB lineage: Bacteria > Actinomycetota > Actinomycetes > Streptosporangiales > Streptosporangiaceae > Bog-532. The sequence goes on from CAWEFP010000005.1 coordinate 55,900, forward strand.
ACCGTGGCGGGTGGCCTACGTCGAGCCAAGCGTCCGCCCGGACGACTCACGCTATGGGGACAATCCCAACCGCCTGCAAACGCACACCCAGTTCCAGGTGATCCTCAAGCCGGAACCCGGAAATCCGCAGGAATTGTTCCTCGGCAGCCTCGAATCGCTCGGTATCGATATCCGGCAGCATGATGTCCGGTTCGTGGAGGACAACTGGTCGGCACCAGCCGTCGGGGCATGGGGGCTGGGCTGGGAAGTCTGGCTGGACGGCATGGAGATCACCCAGTTCACGTATTTCCAGCAGTTTGGCCAGGTTCTCGATCCAGTGTCCGTGGAAATTACGTATGGGATGGAGCGCATCATTATGGCGCTCCAGGGCGTCAGTCATTTCAAGGACATTCAGTACGCCCCCGGCATCACCTACGGCGAGGCCTTCGGCCAGGCCGAGTACGAGATGAGCCGGTATTACCTGGACGACGCTGACGTCGCCGCCAACCGGGCATTGTTCGAGACGTACGCCGCAGAAGCCGAGCGGCTCATTGAACTGCATCTGCCGGTGCCGGCCCATGTATACGTGCTCAAGTGCTCACATACATTCAATGTCCTCGATGCCCGGGGCGCGATCAGCACGACCGAGCGGGCGCGGGCATTCGCACGTATGCGCAAGCTGTCGGCCGACGTCGGCCAGCTCTGGGTCAGCCGGCGGAAAGAGCTGGGTTTCCCCCTGGGGGTGCTGCCGCCCGTCGTGGCCGAGGAGCCTGACGTCACCTTCCCGGTCATCACCAGGCCGGAACGGCTGGTGCTGGAAATCGGGGTCGAAGAGCTGCCGCCCGGTGAGGTGACCCGGGTAGCCGGTGCGGTGCGGGAGTCGCTGGCGGGCAAGCTTGCCGCCACCCGGCTTCAGCACGGGGATATTTCGGTCCATTCCTCCCCCCGCCGTATCTCGGTATCCGTGGCCGCGGTCGCCCCGCGGGAGGACGATGCGGTCGAGACCATCCGCGGGCCTCGCCGCTCCGTCGCGTTCGGCGCCGACGGGCAGCCGACGAAGGCGGCTCAGGGCTTCGCCCGCAGCCACGGCATCGCGGTATCGGAACTGGAGGTGCTCGAAGGCGAGTACGTGGGGTTCACCCGGCAGGTGACCGGGCGCGCAGCCGCGGAGGTCCTGGCGACACTGCTGGCCGAGCTTGTCGTCGAGCTCCGCGCCGAGAAGAACATGCGCTGGAATGCGCCGGGGCTTTCCTACAGCCGCCCCATCCGGTGGCTTGCCGCCCTGCTGGGGGAGCATGTCATTCCGTTCGCCGTGTCGAACATGGTCACCGGGCGCAGCACGCGCGTGCACCGGACGGCCTCGCCCGCCGAGGTGGCGGTCGCGTCGGCGGACAGCTACCTCGACACGCTCCGGGCCCACGGCATAGAGCCGGACGCGGCGCGGCGGCGGGAACGGGTCGTCACGGGTGCCGCCGAACTCGCGGCGGGCGTGAACGGATACATCGATCCTGACGGCGAGCGCGCGGTCATCGATGAGGTAACCAACCTCGTGGAGGAGCCGGCCTTGATCCTGGGCACCTTCAGCCAGGATTACCTGGAGCTGCCCGCAGAGGTCCTGACGACGGTGATGAAGAAGCACCAGCGCTATCTGCCGGTCAGGAACGGCAGCGCTGCGCTGCTGCCGTTCTTCGTCACCGTTGCCAACGGCAAGTGTGATGCTGACCTGGCCAGAAGCGGCAACGAAGCGGTGCTGCGGGCGCGGTTCGAGGACGCCAAGTTCTTCTGGCAGAACGACATCAAGACACCGCTGACCGTGATGAAGGAAAAGCTCAGCCGCCTGCTCTTCCAGACCAGGCTGGGCTCACTGGCGGACCGGGCCGACCGGATCGCGGCCATCTCGGCCAGGCTCGCGGAGCAGATCAGCCTGACGGCCGCGCAGGAAGAAGTGCTGCGGCGGGCCGGCCAGCTCGCCAAGTTCGACCTGGGCTCGGAGATGGTGATCGAGCTGCCGAGCCTGGCCAGCGTCATGGCGCGGGAGTACGCGCTGCGGGCCGGGGAACCGGAGGCGGTGGCCGAAGCACTGGATGAGATGGAGCTACCCGGCTCAGCCGTGGGACGCGTTCCGCTGGAGACGCCGGGCGCGCTGCTGGCGCTGGCCGATCGTTTTGACCTGCTCGCCGGCCTCTTCGCGGTCGGGGCCGCGCCAACCGGAAGCTCGGACCCGTTCGCGCTCCGCCGCGCGGCCCTGGGTGCCGTCAACATCCTGCGGGCTCACCCGGGGCTTGACTCGATCACTATCACGCGGGGCCTGCAGATCGCCGCGGAGCAGCAGCCGGTCCCGATGACCGCCGAGATCTTCGACGAGGCGGCCACCTTCATGGCCCGGCGATTTGAGCAGCTGATGCTCGAAGCGGGTCACCGGGTGGAGGACATCCGGGCGGCAGCGCCCCTGCAGACTGCCCCGGCCCGGGCCGAGAAGACGCTGGACCAGCTCAGCCGGCTGCGCTCCACCGCCGAGTTCGCTGAGCTGACGGCGGCCTTCCAGCGTGTGCGGCGTATTGTCCCGGCCGGCACCAGCCCCCAGTACGCCGCGGCTGCTTTTCGAGCTTCCCGCCGAGGCTAATCTGGCCCGCGCCCTGGACAAGGTGCAGCGGGCCATCTCCGACCCGCGCGATCTCGACGAGGTCGTCAGGCGATCGGGGATACTCGTCCGCCCGATCAACCAGTTCTTCGACGATGTGCTGGTGATGGCAGCGGACGAGGCGGTACGGGCCAACCGGCTCGGCCTTCTGGCCAGCGTCTACGACGCCGTGTCCCAGGCTCTGGCCTGGGACCAGCTGACCTGAGCCCCGCGCCCCGCGCGGGCCGTCACGGCGCAGGAGGCGACCGGAGGGGCCGGGCCGCAGGCCCGCAGTTGTATGAGGCATTCCTCACCTCAAGTCGCCCGGCATGATCATCAGAAGGCATGGCAGACCCGGCCGTTGCGGATCCTGCCCGCGCGGCCAATCACGCTGGCCCGGCCGGCTCAGGCCGCGCAGCGGGGAAGCGGTCAGACGCGGCGGGGGCCGCGCTCGTAGATGGCCGGCATCACGGACGTCAGCGCGGCGCTCGCTTCCTGCCGGGCTCTTCGGTCCCGTTCCCTCGCCTCCGCCGCCGCGGCGGCGGCCGCGAGGCGGTCGGCGGACACGACGGCGGAGGCGGGCCCGCTTCCTGGCCTTCACGCCGTATCAGCGGCGACAACCGCGATGGCGAGCAGGATAACAACGAGAACGACGAGAGCAACCATCAGCATCTTCGGTGGGGGGTGAGCTTTCCGGGACACTTCAATGCTACGTGCCGCGCGGCCGTAATCGCGCTGCGCGGCACGGGGGATCAATGTCACAACAGGGCGTACAGCCAGGACGGCCCGGCCACGCGGGCCCCGGCGGCCAGGCACCGGCGGCGAAGCTCGCGGTCGGCGGTCACCACGATGCAGTGCCCCGCATGGGACCGCGCCAGCCGGACGATTTCGTCGTCACCGGAGCCCGGCGCGGATACGACCTGAACGGTCCCGGTGTCCCCTTCCTGTTCCCGTCTGCCTTTCGCGGTGCGCGCCCGTTCGGCGATCCGGGGCGCGGCCGCGCGGGCTGCTCCCTCCAGCACCAGGACCAGCACGACGGTCACCAGGCCGCTGGAATCGCGGCCGACAGGATCGCGGCCGGGGGAATCGCGGCCGGCGCTGGGAGGCCCGGATGGATGCTCACCGTCCGCCGTCGCCAGAAGCTCCGCCGGGAGGCCCGCGGCCCCGCGCGCGGCCAGCTTGGCCAGCTCGTCGTGCAGGCGGACCGCGGCCCCGGCCCGGTCCCGCCACCAGCCGTCGGGACGCGAGCCCACCACGTTGGCGCCATCCACGATGATGGTCACCACCGTCCCGGATGCACCGCCCCCGGGGCAGCGATTCCCATCGCTCCCGCCCGGGCCGGCTCCGTCGCCTGCGGTCATCCCCCAGCCCCTCCCGTTCGGCGCCGATGGACCGACCATAACGCGGTCCCGCAGAAATGGGGGACCGTTGCCTTCCCGCGGCGAGAGCCTCGCCGCCTAAGCTGGCCGCATGGCAGATGCGATGCTTGCCGGGCAGATCACCAGGCTGCGGCAGCGGCGGACCGCGCCGCTCATCCTCGAGCTGGACCTCACGCAGGGCATCGCCGAAGGGCCGCCGACCGATCCGGTCGCTGCGCTGCTGTCACGGCACAAGACGCGGCTCGCCGACGTGCTCGACGGCCTGCGGCGGGCCCGGGAGGACAAACGGGTCAAGGCGCTCATCGCCAAGGTCGGTGGCCAGCACATCGGCCTGGCCACGGTGCAGGAACTGCGCGAGGCCATCGGGCAGTTCCGCGCGGCCGGCAAACCCGCGTACGTCTGGGCCGAATCGTTCGGGGAGTTCTCGCGGGGCAACCTGCCGTACTACCTCGCGACCGCGTTCGACCAGATCTACCTTCAGCCGTCCGGCAGCCTCGGGCTCACCGGCATCCTGATCGAGCAGCGTGTTCCTCCGCTCGGCACTGGACAAGATCGGCGTCAGCTTCGAGGCCGCCCAGCGGCAGGAGTACAAGACCGCGGCGCACCCGTTCACCGAACGCGGCTTCACCGGGCCGGCCCGCGAGGCCATCGAGCACCTTGCCGTCTCCATCGCCGATCAGCTCACCGCCGCCATCGCCGAACGGCGGGGGAAGACACCGGCCGACGCACGGGGCCTACTCGACCGCGGCCCGTTCCTTCCGCACGAGGCCCTCGCCGAGGGACTCGTCGACACCGTGGGCTACCGCAACGAGGTCTACGCGGCGGTCCGCAAGGAAGCGGGCGCGGACGCGATCCTCCAGTACGTGGGCCGTTACCAGCGGGCCCACACCCTGGCGCAGCGGGCCCGCAAGCTGCCGAACCCCCGGGAACGGTACGTCGCCGTCATCTACGCCACCGGGCCGATCCGGCAGGGCCGCAGCGGCCGGGGCCCGATGTCCGGGCCCGCCATCGGGTCCAACACCGTCGCGGGCGCGCTGCGCGCCGCGGCCGCCGACGAGCGGGCCCGGGCCATCGTGCTCAGGGTCAACAGCCCCGGCGGCTCGTCCACGGCGTCCGACACGATCTGGCGCGAGGTCGTGCGGGCCCGTGCGGCCGGCACGCCGGTCGTGGTGTCCATGGGCGACGTCGCGGCGTCCGGCGGGTACTACATCGCGATGGCGGCGGACGAGATCATCGCGCAGCCGGGCACGATCACCGGCTCGATCGGCGTGGTGACCGGCAAGCCCGTCATCGAGAACCTGCTGGGCCGGGCCGGCATCACCACCGACGCCGTGTCCGAGGGCGCGCACGGCCGGATGTTCGCCCCTATCCACCCGTTCAGCGAGGACGAGTGGGCCATCGTCAACGCCTGGCTCGACCACATCTACGCCGACTTCACCGGCAAGGTGGCGGCCGGGCGCGGGATGTCGCAGGAGCAGGTGCAGGAGGTGGCCCGGGGCCGCGTCTGGACCGGTGCGGACGCCGTCCACAACGGCCTGGCCGACTCGCTGGGCGGGCTGGCCGCGGCGGCCGCCGCGGCCCGGCGCCGGGGCGGCCTGCCCGCGGACGCACCGCTGCGGCTGTTCCCGAAGGTCACTCCGCTGGACCAGCTGAGGCCGCGCGAATCGAGCGAAGACCACGCCGCCGAGGCGGCCGCGGCCCTCGGCCTGCCCGGCGCCCTCCCGGCGCTGGCGGCGGCCCTGGCGCCTGGCCTGCTGGCCGGCCTCGGGCCCGTGGCCGAGACGTGGGGCGCGTGGGGCCCGGCCTGGCGGCTGGCCGCGCAGGCCGGGCTGCCGCCATACGGGCCGCTGACGATGCCGGGATACTGGAGTATCGGTTGACGGAACGGGCCCCCCGCGGCCGTTCCGCCCCCGCTGACCCTCCCGGATTGGACGGCGTGCTGTCCGCCTACGCGTCGGGCGTCACCGTCGTCACCGTCGCCGACGGCCGCGATGACATCGGCACGACGGTCAGCGCGTTCTGCCCGGTATCGCTCGATCCGCCGCTGGTGCTCATCTGCCTGGTGTCGGCCTCGTATCCGGCCGAACTGCTCGGCGCTGGCCCCGCCGGCGGTGCGGACGCCCCCGGCGGGGCGGCGGCGGGCCGGTTCGCCGTCTGCCTGCTGGCCGCGGGTCAGCGCATGCTGGCGGGCCGGTTCGCGGCCGCGGGCCGGCCGAACGCCCGGCGGATGCTGGACGCGATCCCGCACACGCGGGGCGCACTGTCCGGTGCACTGATTCCCGACGGCGGCCTGGCGGCGCTGGAATGCGAGGTGACCCAGCGCATCCCGGCCGGTGACCACCTGGTGCTCATCGCTCGCGTGCTCGCGGTCCCGTATCAGTCGCCGTCCGGCGATCCCCTGGTCAGGTTCCGCGGTCACTATCCCGCGCTCCGCTGAGGCCCCGCTGCGGATTGCGCCCGCGCCGGGCCCGGAGTTGGATATCGGTTAATTGCCCGGGTGTGCCACGCCGTCACGGGAGGATCACCTGTTTGGCCGACGCCGCGGCTCGTCATGCGGCGCGCTTGTAGGCGCGGACCGCGAGCGGCGCGAAGACCACGAAGATCCCGGCCAGCCACACGAGGCTCTTCCACAGGTTCGCCTCGATCGGGCCGCCCAGCGCCAGCGCGCGCATCGTGTCGACCACGTAGGTGACCGGCTGGTTGTTGGCGAAGGCCTGCAGCCAGCCCGGCATGGTCTCGATGGGCACGAACGCCGAGCTGAGGAACGTGATCGGGAACAGCCAGATCAGCCCGAACGCCTGCACCGACTCCTCGTCGCCGATGGCGAGCCCGGTGAATGCGGCGATCAAGCAGATCGAGACCCCGAACACGATGGACAGCAGGACCATGGCGATGGCCGCCGGAGCGCCGTTGTCGAACCGGAAGCCCACCGCGTACCCGACCCCGACGACGATCACGATGGTCACCGTCATCCGCCCGGTGTCGGCCACCAGCCAGGCCGGCCAGCACGGCGGAACGCGCCATGGGCATCGACCGCAGCCGGTCGATGACCCCCTTCTGCAATTCCTGGGCCAGCGCGATGGCCGTGCCGAAGCTGGCGAACGCCGCGGTCTGGGCGATGATCCCCGGCATCAGGAAGTTCACGTAGCCGCCCTTGACGTTCACCGGGATCGCGCCGCCGAAGACGTACCGGAACATCAGCACGAACATGACCGGCTGGATCACGGTGAACACGATGTAGGCGGGAACGCGCGCCCAGACCAGCAGGTTCCGCCTGCTGATGGTCAGGGTGTCGCTCACGGCCCAGCGGGCCTCGGTCAGCAGGCCGGGGCTGTCCCGCGGCGGCTCCATGGCAATGGCGGTCATGACGATGCCCTCTCCACGCTCTCGGCGCCCTTGCGGCCGCGGCGACGCTTGCCGCCCTGATCCTCTTCTTCGGCGGCGTGCCCGGTCAGGGCCAGGAACACGTCGTCCAGGGACGGCCGGCGCAGTCCCAGCCCGCTGGTCTCGACCCCGGCCTCGTCCAGGCTGCGGACCGCCTGGATCAGCGCGTCGGAGCCGTTGCCGCCCACGCCGACGCTGACCACGCCGGTCCCGTCGTCTACGTGCGGTTCGCTGTCCGAGAGCTTCGCGACCGCGGCGACGGCGTCGCTCAGCCGGGAACGGTCGGGCACGGTGAACTCCAGCACGTCCCCGCCGACGCGGCCCTTCAGCTCCGTCGAGGTGCCCGCCGCGATGACCAGGCCACGGTCGATGACCACGATCTCGTCGGCCAGCTCGTCGGCCTCGTCCAGGTACTGGGTCGTCAGCAGCAGCGTCGTGCCCCCGGCGACCAGCGAGCGGATGATGTCCCACATCCCGAGGCGGGACCGCGGGTCCAGGCCCGTGGTCGGCTCGTCCAGGAACAGCACCTTGGGCCGGCCGACCAGGCTGGCGGCCAGGTCCAGGCGGCGCTGCATGCCGCCGGAGAAACCCTTGGCGGGCCGGTCGGCCGCGTCGGCCAGGTCGAACTGCTCCAGCAGCTCGGTGGCGCGGGCGCGGGCACTCTTGCGGCTCAGGTGGTACAGCCGCCCGATGATCTCCAGGTTCTCCCGGCCGGTGAGCTCCAGCTGAATGGCCGCCGACTGCCCGGCCAGCCCGATCGAGCGGCGCACCGCGGATGCCTCCCGCACCACGTCGTGCCCCTCGACCGCGGCGCGGCCGCCGTCCGGGCGCATCAACGTCGTCAGGATGCGGACCGCCGTTGTCTTGCCCGCGCCGTTCGGGCCGAGCACACCGAGCACCGTCCCGCGCGGCACCGACAGGTCGATACCGCGCAGCGCATGGACCTCGCCGAACGATTTCGTGAGGTGCTCCACGAGAATCGCCGGCCCCGAGCCGATCTGTGACACCACGCCCTCCTCAGCGGACCGCTACCCCGTCACCTTCCGCGCCATGAAACCTACGCCAACGCGCTCCGAGCCGCGAACGAAAAAAAACCGCTCACTGCCAGCATGCACGAGGGGTATGACGAAACATCGGCCGCAGACTCATCGCTGCAGCGGCGGACGTCCCATCGGCCTCACGGCTCATCGGCGGACGTCCGGTCAGTGCCCCAGGACCTGGGGGCGGGCGGCGGCCAGCCGGCCCTCACGCCAGACGGCGGCGGTCAGCGGCACGCCGGGACGGTACGCCAGGTAGGTGTGTGACGGGGCGTCCAGCATCAGCAGGTCGGCCCGCGCGCCGGCGCCGAGGTGCCCCACGTCGGTCCGGCGCAGCGCGAGCGCGCCACCGGCGGTGGCCGACCAGACCGCCTCCTGCGTGGTCATGCTCATCTCCCGAACGGCGAGCGCGACGCACAGCGCCATGCTGGAGGTGTAGCAGGAGCCGGGATTGCAGTCCGTGGCGATGGCCACGGTCACGCCCGCGCCGAGCAGCCGCCGAGCGTCCGGGTACGGCTGCCGGCAGGAGAACTCGACCCCGGGCAGCAGCGTGGCGACGGTGCCGGAGGAGGCGAGCAGGTCGACGTCCGCACTGGTCAGGTGGGTGCAGTGATCGGCGGAGGCGGCGCCGGCCTCCACCGCGACCCGGACGCCCGGGCCAGGCCCCAGCTGGTTCGCATGCACCCGCGGCAACAGGCCCCGGGCGCGCCCGGCGGCCAGCACGACCGCGGCCTCGTCGGCGCCGAACGCTCCCTCCTCGCAGAACACGTCGATCCACCGGGCGTTCGCGGCGCAGGCGTCCAGCATCGGGCCGCACACCAGGTCCAGGTAACCCGCGGGGTCGTTTTCGAACTCCGGCGGTACGACGTGCGCGCCCAGGTAGGTGACCTCGGGAGTGACCTCGGCGGCGAGCATCACGCTGCGTGCCTCGTCCCGGACCGTCAGCCCGTAGCCGGACTTGCACTCGTACGTCGTCGTGCCCTGGCGCAGCATCTCATCGGCCAGGCGGCGCAGGCCGGCCCGGAGCGTGACGTCCGAGGCGGCCCGGGTCGCCGCGACGGTCCAGGCGATACCTCCCGCCGTGTAGGGCTGGCCGGCCATCCGGGCCGCAAACTCGGCACCGCGCTCACCAGCGAAGACGAGGTGGGCGTGCGAATCGACAAAGCCGGGCAGCACGGCACGCCCGCGCGCGTCGACGATGTCGTCGGCGGCGGGCGCCCGGCCCGCGGGGCCGGTCCAGGCGATCTGGGCGCCGTCGATGACCAGCGCCGCGGCGGTGATGAAGCCGAACTCCCCGGGCCCCGCCGCCGGGGCCGCGATCACTGGCCGGGGCGTTCGTGACCAGCTCCCCGATGTTCGTGATCAGTGTGCTCATGCGCCACTCACCCCGGAGCCGCCCGCACGGCACGGATCGCCGCGGCCAGCTCGGCCGGAACATCCTCCACCAGCAGGTGGCGCCCGTCGCGGACCACGTCCCGGCCGCCGGCCACCACGTGCCGGACGTCGGATGAAGTGGCCGCGAACACCACGCTGCCCAGGACCGCCCCGGCTTCGTCATCCGTGCCGGCCAGCCGCAGGCTGTCCAGCCCGATGGTGACCAGGTCGGCCAGCGCGCCGGGCGTGATCTCCCCGGCATCGGGCCAGCCCAGGCAGGCGTGACCGGCCACGGTCGCGGCCCGGGCGAGCTCGTCCGCGGTGAAGTGGACCCGCCGCCTGCTCGCCAGCCGCTGGGTGAGTTCCAGCCAGCGCGCCTCGGCCAGCAGGTCGATCACCGCGTTGCTGTCGCTGCCCAGGCTGATCGGGCAGCCCGCCGCGGCGAGGGCCCGCGCCGGGCCGATCCCGTCGGCGAGGTCCGCCTCCGTGGTGGGGCACAGGCAGCAGCAGGTCTGCGACGCCCCGAGCACGTCGATGTCCTCGCGCAGCAGGTGAGTAGCGTGCACCACGGTGCTGCGCGGGCCGAGCACGCCCGCCTCGTACAGCACCTGAGCCGGGGTACGGCCGTACGCGGCCAGGCTGTCGGCGTTCTCCGCGGGCTGCTCGGACAGATGCGCGTGCACCGGTGCGCCGTACCGGTGCGACCAGGCCATCACCTCGTGCATCTGGCTCGGGGGAACCGCCCGGACCGAATGGATCGCCGCGCCGGCCCGCGCCTGCGGGCCGAGCATCCCGCGGGAGTCGGCGCCCAGGCCGGCCACCCGCTCCGCCCACCGGGCCGGCGTCACCGTCGCCGAACCTGAGCTGCACGTCCCGCAGCGGTTTCGGGGTCCCGTCCCCGCGCAGGCCCGCCGACAGGTAGCAGGTGTCGAGCAGCGTGATCCGCAGCCCGGCGTCCGCCGCGGCCCGCAGCAGAACCCGCCCCATCTCGTTCGGGTCGGCGTACGGCGCGCCGCCAGGACCGTGGTGCAGGTAGTGAAACTCGCCGACGCAGGTGATCCCGGCCAGCGCCATCTCGGCGTAGACGGCGCGGGCGAGGGCGTAGTAGCTGCCGGGGTTCAGCGCGGCCGCGAGCCGGTACATCCTCATCCGCCACGTCCAGAACGTGCCCTCATCGGCCTCCACCGCGCCGCGGAGTCCCCGGTGGAAGGCGTGCGAGTGGGCGTTGGCCAGACCGGGGAGGGTCAGCCCGGCGCAGCGGATGCGTGCCGGCGGGCACGGTGCCGCGCGCCACCCCGGGCGTGACGGCGGTGAAGCGGTCCCCGGCGGCTTCGATCAGCACGTCACGCTGCACCCCGCCGCCGGGCAGCCAGGCGAGCTCCGCGTGCCAGCGCCGGGTCCCGCTCCCGTCATCCGGGACGGCTCCGCCCAGCCGGCCCGGGTCCGGCGCGCCGGCCGGCCAGTCCGCGGTCGGTGCGGGCGGCGCGTGCCCGGACCGGCCCGGCCCCGCCGCGGCGGGGCCGCGGGGAGCGTGCCCGGCACGCCCGGGTCCCTTCATCGCGGGGGCGCCGCCGGTGCCATCGGGATCCGCACGCCGCGGCCGGCCGCGACCTTCTCCGCCGTCTCGTATCCCGCGTCGGCGTGCCTCATGCACCCCCATGCCCGGGTCGTTGGTCAGGACCCGCTCCAGCTTGGCGGCGGCCAGGTCCGTGCCGTCCGCCACGCAGACCTGGCCGGCGTGGATGGACCGGCCGATGCCGACGCCGCCGCCGTGGTGGACGCTGACCCACGACGCCCCGGACGCGGTGTTGACGAGGGCGTTCAGGATCGGCCAGTCCGCGATCGCGTCCGAGCCGTCCGCCATGGCTTCGGTCTCCCGGTACGGCGAGGCCACCGACCCGCAGTCCAGGTGGTCGCGGCCGAGCACGATCGGCGCGCTGACGTCACCGCGCCGGACCAGCTCGTTGAAGCGGACCCCGGCCAGGTTCCGCTCGCCGTAGCCGAGCCAGCAGATCCGGGCCGGCAAGCCCCTGGAAGTGCACCTTCTCCTGGGCCATCCGGATCCAGCGGGCCAGCGGCTCGTTGTCCGGGAACAGGTCGAGCACCGCGGCGTCCGTCGCGGCGATGTCCTGCGGATCACCGGACAGGGCGGCCCACCGGAACGGCCCCTTGCCCTCGCAGAACAGCGGCCGGATGTAGGCCGGCACGAAGCCGGGGAAGTCGAAGGCGCGGCGGTAGCCGGCCGTCTGCGCCTCACCGCGGATGGAGTTGCCGTAGTCGAAGACCTCGGCGCCGGCGTCCATGAAGCCGACCATGGCCGCCACGTGCACGGCCATCGACTCCTGGGCCCGCCGGGTGAACCCGGCCGGGTCCTCCGCGCGCAGCGCCTCCATATCCTCCAGCGCCACACCGCGCGGCAGGTAGGTGAGCGGGTCGTGCGCGGACGTCTGGTCGGTGACGACGTCGGCGGGGAAGCCCATCTCCAGCAGCGCCGGGAGGACGTCCGCCGCGTTGCCGAGCAGGCCGATGGACAGCGGCCGCCCGGCGTCCCGCGCCGCCGTCGCGCGGCGCACCGCGTCGTCGAGGCCGTCGGCGGCCTCGTCGAGGTAGCCCTGCTCGATCCGGCGGCGATCCGCGTCGGGTCGCACTCCACGCAGATCGCCACGCCGCCGTTCATGGTCACGGCGAGCGGCTGCGCGCCGCCCATCCCGCCCAGCCCGGCGGTGAGGGTGATCGTCCCGGCGAGGGTCCCGCCGAACCGCTTGGCCGCGACCGCGGCGAAGGTCTCGTAGGTGCCCTGCAGGATGCCCTGCGTGCCGATGTAGATCCACGAGCCCGCGGTCATCTGGCCGTACATGGTCAGCCCGAGGGCTTCCAGGCGGCGGAACTCCTCCCAGGTGGCCCACTCCGGCACCAGCAGCGAGTTGGCGATCAGCACCCGGGGCGCCCATTCGTGCGTGCGCACGATCCCGACCGGCTTGCCGGACTGGACGAGCAGGGTCTCATCGCCGGCCAGGCCCTGCAGGGACGCCACGATCGCGTCGTAGGCGGCCCAGCTGCGCGCCGCGCGACCGGAGCCGCCGTAGACGATGAGCTGGTCCGGATGCTCGGCGACCTCGGGATCGAGGTTGTTCATCAGCATCCGCATGGCGGCTTCCTGCGGCCACCCCTGGCAGGTGAGCGCCGTTCCGCGCGGGGCGCGGACCGGGCGCGGGCCCGCTGCTGGCCCAGTCGGTTCACTGTGCATGATCCATCATTGCCCGTCTGGGCCAGCAGCGTACCGTTACGCCGGTATCTGGTTTGCGCCCGTTTCCGGGCGCGTCACGTCACGCCCGCCCGGCGCGTTACTTCAGGCCCTCCTGGGCGAGGAACCCGCTGGCCACCGCGGTGTAACTGGCGTGGTCGATGGTCAGGGCCTTGTTCATCTGCAGCAGGGCGTCCGTGGTCAGCACCGCGGACACCGAGTTGAGCGTGCTCACGATGGTGGAGTTGACGCCCTTCGTGTACACCAGCGGCGTCACGTTCTGCGCGGCGAAGAGGTTCTTCGGGTCGGCCAGCGAGACGAAGTGGTCGGTGATGATCTGCGGCGTGGTGGTGAACAGGTCCGCGGCCTGCACCTTGCCGCTCTGCAGCGCGGCGATCGTGATCGGCCCGGACTCGTCCAGCGGCTGGAAGGACTTGAAGGTCAGCCCGTAGACGTTCTTCAGGCCGGGGATCCCGTCGGCCCGCGTCTGGAACTCCGGCGGGCCGCCGATGACGAAGTCCTTCGCGTACGGGGCGCAGGTCGGAGATCGACGTCAGGTGGTACTTGGTCGCGGTCGCCTGGGTGACCGTGATCGAGTCCTTGTCCTGCGCGGGCGCGGAGTTGAGGATCTCCACCGAGCTCGGCAGCTTGGCCTTCAGCTCCGCGTTCACGTCGGCGGTGCTCGTGGCGGTGCTCTTCGGGTTCACCGAACGTGGTCAGCAGGGCCCCGTTGTACTCCGGGATGATCGTGATCGCGCCCTTGACCACCTCGGGGTAGTAGACCTCGCGGGCGCCGATGTTGAACTTGGTCGTGACCTTGATGCCCTTGCCCTGCAGGGCGTCGGCGTAGATCTGGGCGAGCACCTCATTCTCGGGGAAGTTCGCCGAGCCGACGACGACGGAGCCGGTGGACGAGGGCGCCAGCGGGTTGGCGGAGGAACTGGACTTGATGCGCTGCTGCTGCCGCTGCTGCTGCACGCGGCGGCGGTGAGGCAGGCGAGGGCCGCGACGCCAACCGCGGCGGTTCTTATCGTGGTCCTCTTCGGCGCCGGTGCTGCCGCACGCCGCGATGAGATATTGCGCATAAGGGTCTTCCCTTCAATTCCGGTCGGAAAAGACGTTATCAGGAGCCCTGCGCCTGGCGGCGCAGGCCCACCGGGACAATGAGCCATCTGAGCAGCGTGAACAGCGCCTGGATGGCGAGCGCGAGCAGGACGATGACGGCGGCTCCCCCGGCCACCACGTTGTACTCGTCGCTGGCGAGGCCGTCGATGATGTAGCGGCCGAGGCCGCCGAGGCCGATGTAGGCCGCGATCGTGGCCGTCGCGACGACCTGGATCGCGGCGATGCGCAGGCCCAGCAGGATGAGCGGCGTCGCGACCGGTATCTCGACCTTGCGCAGGATCTGCCATTCGGTCATGCCCATCCCGCGGGCCGCGTCGGTCAGATCAGGGTCCACCCCGAGCACGCCCTCGTAGGTGTTGACCAGGATGGGCGGGATGGCCAGGAACGCCAGCGGGACGAGCCACGAGGCCGGCGATCCGGAGGTCAGCACGAAGATCAGCACCAGCAGGCCGAGGGTCGGCAGCGCGCGGCCGAAGTTGGCCAGCGTGACGACGGCGAAGCCGCCGCGCCGCAGGTGCCCCATGGCCAGGCCCGCCGGCAGCGCGATGACCACGGCGATGCCCAGCGCGATGCCCGTGTACTCCAGATGCTGAACGAGCCGCACGGGTATGCCGTCGCCGCCGTGCCACTGCTGGGCCGAGGTCAGCCATTGCCAGGCGATCTGGAAGTAACTCATGGCGCGCCTCCGGCACGACAGCTCATGGCGCGCCTCCGGCACGACAGCTCATGCGCGCAGCCTGCCGGCACGACAGCTCACGCGCGCCGCCTCGCGGCACGACAGCTCATCGCGCGCGCCTCCGGCACGACAGCTCATGCGGCGTCCCCGGCACGAGAGCCCCGCCAGGTGAGGCTGAGAACGCGGCTGCCGGGGCGCGTCTTGCGCCCGGCCTCCCAGGGGGTCAGCCAGCGGCGCAGGAGCACGAGGACGGTGTCGGCGAGCAGGGCCAGGATGACGATGAGGATAAGCGCGGTGTAGATCTCGGTCGGGAAGTCGCGCTGCTCTCCGTCGATGAAAAAGTAGCCGAGGCCGCCGATGCCGATCAGCTGGCCGACGCTGACCAGGCTGATACTGGAGACGGTGGCGACCCGCAGGCCCGCGATGATGACCGGCACGGCCAGCGGCAGCTCGACCTGGATGACGCGGCGCAGTGACCCGAAGCCCATCGCGTCCGCGGCCTGGCGCACCGGCGGCGGCACGGACCGCAGGCCGTCCACCACGTTGGGGATCAGGACCGACAGCGAGAACAGGGTGAGCGGGATGATCACCGTCCAGTCGGTCAGGCCGGTGTAGTCGATCAGCACGAGGTACAGCGCCAGCGAGGGCAACGCGTAGAAGATGCTGGTCAGGCTGAGGATGGGCGGCCAGGTCCAGCGGTAGCGCACGCACATGACGCCGACCGGGACGGCCACGATGATGCCGAACAGGACCGGCAGCAGGGCCAGATACAGGTGCTGAACCAGATAGTGCGCGAGCAGCGCGCGGTTATCCCAGGCCCAGCTCATGACGGACGGGCGCCTTCGCCGTCGGCGGCCTCCTCGGCGGCCTGGATCGCGGCGCGGAGCCGCTCGTAGGAGGTGATCCCCACGACCCGGCCCTGGTCGTCCACGCCGACCGCGAGCCCGGTGCGCGACAGGACGGTCGCGTCCAGCGCCGCGCGCAGCGAATCCTGCGCCGACCCGGAACGTGTGGCCGTAGGGGGCCAGCGTCAGCTGGCCGAGCGTCTCGTGCCCGTCGCGGGATTCGAGCTCCGCCAGGGCGGCCCAGCCGCGCGGCATGCCGTTCGGCGTCGGTGACCAGGACCCACGACTCACCGGCCCGCTTGGCGGCCTGGCGGGCCTGCTCGACCGTGGTGTCGTCGCTGAGCACGGTCCCGGTCCCGAGGTCGAGCCCGGCCGCGGGGAAGAAGCGCCAGCCGGCGGATGCCGCGGTCGAAGCCGAGGAAGTTCTCCACATAGTCGTCGACCGGGGCGCCGAGCAGCTGCTGCGGCGAGTCGATCTGGGCGATCTTCCCGTGCGGGTAGAACACGGCGACCTGGTCCCCGACCTTGATCGCCTCCTCCACGTCGTGCGTGACGAGCACCACCGTCTTGCGCAGCTCCGCCTGCAGCCTGATGAGCTCATCCTGCAGGGTGGCCCGGACAATCGGGTCGACCGCGCTGAACGGCTCGTCCATGAGCAGGACGGGCGGGTCGGCGGCGAGCGCCCGGGCCGACCCCGACCCGCTGCTGCTGGCCGCCGGACAGCTGGTACGGGTACCGGCGTGCCATCGCCGGATCCAGGCCGACCAGGTCCATCAGCTCCCGCGCCCGGTCCCGGGCCTTGGCCTTGTGCCACCCGTTGAGCAGCGGCACGGTGGCGATGTTGTCCACGATCGTGCGGTGCGGGAACAGGCCGGTCTGCTGGATGACGTAGCCGATCCCCCGGCGCAGCCGGGAGGCTTCGGTCTGCGCGATGTCACGGCCGTCGAGCAGGATCCGGCCCTCGGACGGCTCGATCAGCCGGTTGATCATGCGCAGCGTGGTCGTCTTGCCGCAGCCGCTCGGCCCGACCAGGACCATGGTCTTGCCGTCCGGGATCTCCAGGTCCAGCGCGTCGACCGCGACCGTTCCCCCTGGATAACGCTTCGTCACGCTCTCGAAGGTGATCAAAGCGTGGCCTCGCTCGTCGTCGGCGGTCGGTCGTCCCCGGTGATCTATCCCCGCGTCTGCCCACCTTTGCGGGGGATTCACCTGGACAGCGGCATGAATAGTTCTCTTCATGCTCTTGATCCCTGAAGAGGGTGTCAAGACGACAGCCGGCGGAGTATGCGAACTTGTTACGTGGGGGGAGCCGTCATGTCAGCCGCGAGCCAGGCCGGAGCCCCTCGTCCTCGACGGGAACGGCCTGAACTGCCGCGCGGCGGCGTCAGCGGTCGAGGAAGACGCCCTGGCCGGCCGACATCTGCTCGTACTGGCGCAGCCGGGCGCGCGCCCGCGCGGGCTCCGCGTCCGCCATGGCCTGGACGATGACGGCGGCCAGCACGGCCGGCGCCGCGTGGGAGTCGAAGACCAGGCCGGTTGCCGACGCCCGCGGTCAGCAGGACGTCGGCGTCGCCAGCGAACGGGACAAACTGCACGTCGGTGATGACGGCGGTGCGCATGCCCAGGCGCCGCGCGAACCGGAGCGCCTGGACCGTCTCGGCCGGGTACCTCGGCAGCGCGATGGCGAGCAGCCAGCGCCCGCCGGCCTCGCTGACGTGCAGCAGGGCGTCGAACACGACGCTGCCGCCGAAGGTGAGACAGCGAACGTCGGGGTGGATGCGCCGGGCGGCGTAGGCGAAGTACTGGGCCAGCGGCGCCGAGATGCGGTGGCCGAGCACGGCCAGCGGCGCCGAGGCCGCCAGCTCCCGGCCCAGTTCGGTGACGGCCCGGGTATCGGCCAGCACCTCGTGCAGCGCGTGCAGGTGGGCGATCTCCGCGGCGGCCGCCGCCTGCATCTCGTTGCCGTGGGCACGCTCGGCCGGGGGGCCGCCCGGGTCACCCGGCGCGCCGGCGCCGCCCGGGCAGCGGGGCCCGGGGACGCCGCGGACCCGGCGGGCTGCGCCGGCCGGCCCCGCGGGCTCCAGCGCGATCATGCGCAGCGCCTCCCGCAGCGCGGGGTAGCCGGAAAAGCCCAGCGCGGCCGCGAAGCGGGTGACCGACGGCTGGCTGACCCCGGCCCGCTGTGCCAGCGCGACGCTGGACAGGAACGCGGAGTCCGGCATGTGGTCGAGCAGGTACTGCGCGATGCGCCGCTGCGCGGGAGACAGGCGGCGCCCGCCGAGCAGCGTGAGCAATGCGTCAGCGGGGACGCCTTCGCCGCCGCGGCCCTCCATCGCCCCTCGCTCGCTGACCGACGTGTACAGAATCATTCACATCGTAAGTTCTCGCATGGATTCATGCCAGACCTCACGGCGGCATCCGCACGGCCCTGGCCCGGCCCGGCACAGCGGGGGCGGCCCCGGCGCGACCAGATCAGCAGCACGGCGGCGGCCGCGACCGCGAGCGCGGTGACGTGGCCGACCGCGGCCACGTCGAGGGCGGTAAGGCCGGCGAAGATCCGCCCGCCGAAGATCAGCACCGCGAGGTCGATGGCCGCCGCCGCCCGGGCCGGCCAGGAGCCGAACGCCAGCGCCACCACGATCGCGGACACCACCACGTAGGACGGGCCCACGTCGAGCAGGTGCCGGGAGGACACCGGGAGCAGCCCGGCGTCGACGCGGTAGGCGACGATCCCCTCGCTGACCAGCGTCCCGATCACGTGGCCGGCCGCGCAGATCACGGCCAGGAGCAGGCTGCCCACGGCCCGGTTGGCGCCGAACAGGCGAGCGCGATCAGCACCGGCCAGGCGTACGCAGGAACCCCCGGCGACGAACGCCGACAGCAGCAGGGACCCGGCCGGGTGGTGCTCCAGGTTGGCCACGCTGGTGCTCGCCCACGCGGCGACCGCGGACCGGTCGCGGGCGGGCAGAGCCGCATCGGCACACGGTGACCACCAGGAAGCCGGCCAGGAAGACCGACGCCGTCAGGTAGCGGCGGCGGATCACGCTGCCCCAGCTTCCGCATCCACGTCACCACTACTCGATGGTAAGGTTCGCAGCCTAGGACCCCAGTGCGCGGGCAGAGCGGACGAGGATGGTGAACCGAGTGACCATCATGAGCCGCCCGCTCCGGGTGGCGCTGCTGTCCTACCGGAGCAAGGCGCACTGCGGCGGGCAGGGCGTGTACGTCCGCCACCTGAGCAGGGAACTCGCCGCGCTCGGCCACACCGTCGAGGTGCTGTCCGGGCAGCCCTACCCGGAGCTGGAGCCCGGGCCGGTGCTGCGGGAGGTGCCCAGCCTGGACCTGTACCGGGACGAGGACCCGTTCCGGACGCCCGGCCCGGGACGAGTACCGGGACTGGATCGACGTGCTCGAGACGGTGGCCATGTGGACGGGGTCCTTCCCGGAGCCGCTCACCTTCAGCCTCCGCGCCCTGCGCGAACTGCGCGCCCGCCGCGGCGACTTCGACGTCGTGCACGACAATCAGGGACTCGGCTACGGGCTGCTCGGCGTGCACCGGCTCGGGCTGCCGCTGGTCACCAGCATCCACCACCCGATCAGCGTGGACCGGCGGATCGAGCTGGCGGCCACCCGGGGGCTGACCCGGCTGTCCCGGCGCCGCTGGTACAGCTTCGTGCGGATGCAGGCGCGGGTCGCGCGCCGGGCGGCGAAGGCCGGCCCGGTCATCACCGTGTCCGAATCGTCCCGCCGCGACATCTACCGTGACTTCCGGCTGCGCCCCGGAACCGTGGACATCATCCCGCTGGGCGTCGACACGCGCGTCTTCCATCCCCGCGAGGCCGCCCGCGTGCCCGGCCGGATCGTCACCGTGGCCAGCGCGGACTCCCCCGTCAAGGGCGTGGCCGTGCTGCTGCGGGCGGTGGCCAAGCTCGCCACCGAGCGGGACGTGCGGCTCACCGTGGTGGGCAGGGCGGCCGCGCGCGGGGAGACCGCGCGGCTGGTGGCCGAACTGTCGCTCGGCGACCGGGTGCGCTTCACCCCGGACCTGTCCGAGGCCGAGCTCGCCACGCTGCTGGCCAGCGCGGAAATCGCGGTCGTGCCGTCGCTGTACGAGGGTTTCTCCCTCCCGGCGGTCGAGCACATGGCCTCGGGGACACCGCTGGTGGCCAGCCGCGCGGGCGCGCTGCCCGAGGTCACCGGGGACGCCGCGGAGCTGGTCACGCCGGGCGACCCGGAGGAACTGGCCGCGGCACTGCGGCGGCTGCACGACTCGCCGCGCGAGCGTGACCGGCTGTCCGGCCTGGCCTGGCGGCGCGTGCAGGCGCAGTTCGCCTGGCCCGCCGTGGCGCAGGCCACCGCCGCCCGCTACACGCGCGCCATCGCCGCCCACCGGGCCCGGGAGCACTGACGCCCGGGGCACGTTGAGACACAGCGTCACGACACACAGTGCCGGGAGGAACGAACCTTGCTGACCGTCGATTACAGCCGGCTCCGGCTCGGCCCAGGGGACCGCGTTCTGGACGTGGGGTGCGGCGCCGGGCGGCACACGTTCGAGGCGTACCGGCGCGGCGCCGCCGTGGTGGCCTTCGACATGGACCACGGGGAACTGCGGGATGTGGCGGGCATGTGCGGGGCCATGCGCGCCGAGGGGCAGGCACCCGCCGCGGCGGCCAGCGCGGCCGTGTCCGGGGACGCCACCGCCATGCCGTTCGCCGACGGGTCGTTCAACCGGGTCATCGCGGCCGAGGTGTTCGAGCACATCCTCGATGACCAGCAGGCCATGAACGAGGTCGCCCGGGTGCTGAAGCCCGGCGGTATCGCCGCCGTCACCGTGCCGGCCTGGCTGCCCGAGCGGATCTGCTGGGGCCTGTCACGGGAGTACCACGAGGTGCCGGGTGGCCACGTGCGCATCTACACGCGGCTGGAACTGGAGGCCAAGCTGCGGCGGGCCGGTTTCGCGATCACCGGCCATCATCACGCGCACGGCCTGCATGCGCCCTACTGGTGGCTGAAATGCGCGGTCGGCGTCGGCAACGACGATCATCCGCTGGCGCGGGCCTACCACCGCATGCTGGTCTGGGACATCATGCGCCGGCCGGCCGCGACGCGGCTCGCCGAGCGCGCGCTGAACCCGCTCATCGGCAAGAGCGTGATCGTCTACGCCACCCGGCAGCCGAACGAGGCCGCGATGGCCCCGGGCAGCACGGCGGGAGCGGAACGCGGCGCGAGCCGGGACGGCCGTACCCCGGACGGACCGGAACACAGCGGCACCGGCAGCAGCGGCGGCACCGGGAAAGGTGACCCGGAGAAGGCGCATGCGGCCGCCTGAGCCGCACGCACGGGCCGCTGTCCCGGCCGTCCCCGGGGTGCTCGGTGCCGCCGACGTCCTGGCCACGGCGCGCAGCATCGAACGGGCCCAGGATCGGTCCGGCGCGGTGCGCTGGCCCGACGGCCACGTCGACGTCTGGGACCACGTCGAGTGCGCGATGGCGCTGAGCGCCGCCGGGCTCGCCGCCTCGGCCCGGCGGGCCTACGACTGGCTGCGGCGCTCCCAGCGCGCCGACGGGTCCTGGCCGCGGAAGTTCGTGGCGGGCGCCGTGGCCGACCCGGCCGCGGAAAGCAATCACGCCGCCTACGCGGCGGTCGGCGTGTGGCACGAGCTGCAGGTCAGCGGGGACGACGCGTTCGCGGCGGCGATGTGGCCCGCGGTCCGGCGGGCGATCGACTGGGTGCTCGGGATGCAGGCACCCGGCGGGGAGATCGCCTGGGAACGCGACGCCCGGGGAGTGACGGCGGACTACGCCCTGCTGACCGGGTGCTCGAGCATTCACCAGGGCCTGCGGTGCGCCGTCGCGCTCGCCGACCACGTGGGCGAATCCCAGCCGGACTGGGAGCTGGCCGCCGACCAGCTCGCGCACGCGGTCGCCTGCCACCCGGAGTCGTTCGCGGACAAGAGCCGCTTCTCCATGGACTGGTACTACCCGGTGCTGGGCGGTGCGGTCCGTGGCCCGGCCGCGGCGGAGCGGCTCGCCGCGGACTGGGAGACCTTCGTCGTCCCCGGCCTGGGGGTCCGCTGCGTCAGCGACCATCCGTGGGTCACCGGCGCGGAAAGCTGCGAGCTGGTCCTGGCCCTGGATGCGGTGGGCCAGCACGCGGCCGCGGCCGCGCTGTTCGCCGACGTCCAGCACCTGCGTGACCGCGAGGGCGGCTACTGGACCGGGTGGCAGTTCGCCCACCGGCAGCACTACCCCGCCGAACGGAGCGCCTGGACCGCCGCGGCCGTGATCCTCGCGGCGGACGCGCTGTCGGGTGCCACCGGCGGCGCGGGGGTGTTCAGGGAACCCTGCGCCGGCGGCGGGACCGCCCGCGCCAGTGATCCGCCCGGCTGCGGCTGCCCCTCCGGACCATACGGCGGATCACCGGGCGGATCACCCGGCGGGTCACCCGGTGGCCGGGCCGGTGCGCTCGAGCACCCGTAGCGAGCCCACCGCCCGGACCTCGGTGAAGGCACCCGATTCCAGCGCCCGCCGGTAGATGCGGTACGGGGCCTGGCCGCCGTCGGCGGGGTCGGGGAACACGTCGTGGATGGCGAGCGCTCCCCCCGCCGTGACCCAGGGCGACCACCCGGCGTAGTCGGCGGCCGCGGCCTCGTCCGTGTGGCCGCCGTCGATGAACACCAGGCCCAGCGGCATCCGCCACAGCCGGGCGACGGCCGCGGACCGGCCCACGATGGCGACAACGTAGTCTTCGAGGCCCGCGGCCGCGATCGCCGCGCGGAAGGAGGGCAGCGTGTCGATCCGCCCGGTGCGCGGCTCCACCAGGCTGGCGTCGTGGTACTCCCAGCCGGGCTGGTGCTCTTCCGAACCGCGATGGTGATCGACGGTGATGACCACTTGCCCGCAGTCCCGCGCCGCCGCCGCCAGGTAGATCGTCGACTTCCCGCAGTACGTGCCGATCTCCAGGATCGGGCCGACCGGCGCGTATTCGGCGGCGGTCTCGTGCAGGGCCAGGCCCTCCTGCGGGGGCATGAATCCCCGGGCCGCCTCGGCGGCGCGCATCAGCTCAGCGTCCATCCAGCGCAGTGCCTCCTCACGGCACGAGCGGCGGGCCTCCCTCAGGGCCTCCGCGGCGGGCCTCCTCAGCGGTGCAGGGCGGTGAGCCGGGACAGCGCCTCCTTCAGCACCTCGGGCCGCTTGCAGAAGGTAAACCGTACCTGGGTGCGGCCCGCCTCGTGATCGTCGTAGAACACGGCGCTGGGGATGGCCACGACACCGGCCCGTTCCGGCAGCCGGGCGCAGAACTCGACCCCGTCCGTCTCGCCCAGCGAGCGGATGTCGGTCATGACGAAATAGGTCCCGTCGGAGGGGTACACCTCGAAACCGAGCTCCGCCAGGCCGCCGCTGAGCAGGTCACGCTTCATCCGCAGGTCATCGCGCAGGCCAGTGAAGTAGGCGTCCGGCTGCGCCAGCGCCTCGGCGACCGCGAACTGGAATGGTCCGCCGCTGACGTAGGTGAGGAACTGCTTGGCGGCCCGGACCGCGGACACCAGCTCCGGCCGGGCGGTGACCCAGCCGATCTTCCAGCCGGTGAACGAGAACGTCTTCCCGGCCGAGCCGATGGACACGGTCCGGTCGGGCATGCCGGGCAGCGACGCGATGGGAACGTGCGTGCCGGAGTAGACCAGGTGCTCGTAAACCTCGTCGGTGATGACCAGGAGGTCGCGGGTGACGGCGACCCGCGCGATCGCGGTGATCTCCTCGCGGGTGAACACCGCCCCGGTGGGATTGTGCGGCGAGTTCAGCAGGATGGCCCGGGTCCGCGGGGTGACCGCGGCCCGCAGCGCCCCGATGTCGGGCCGGAAGCCCGGCGGCCGCAGCGTCACCGGCACGCGGACCCCGCCGGCCATCGCGATCGACGCCGCGTAGGAGTCGTAGTACGGCTCGAACGCGATGACCTCATCGCCGGGCTCCACAAGCCCGAGCATCGACGCGGCGATGGCCTCGGTCGCGCCCGCGGTGACGAGAACCTCGGTGGCGGGGTCGTAGTGCAGGCCGTAGAAGCGGCTCTGGTGGTCCGCGATCGCCCGCAGCAGCTCCGGGACGCCCGGACCGGGCGGGTACTGGTTGCCCCGGCCCTCCAGGATCGCGCGCGCGGCCGCCTGCGCGATCGCGCGCGGCCCATCGGTGTCGGGGAAACCCTGGCCGAGGTTGACGGACCCGGTCTCGAGCGCCAGCGCGGACATCTCGGCGAAGATGGTTGTTCCCATGCCGGTGAGGCGCCGGGTCAGCAAAGGTCGGTGCACACCGACCATGACATCACGCCCGCCCGGCCCGCGGGGCAGCCGCGGCTTAGGCTGGTGGCATGCGAGTCGCTCTGTGCCAGATCCCGGTCAGCTCCCAGCCGTCGGTCAACCTGGACCGGGTCCGCGTCGCTCTCGCGGCGGCCGCGGCGCAGGACGCCGGCCTCGCGATATTTCCCGAGGCGACGCAGATCCGCTTCGGCTGCGATCCCCGGCCGGTGGCGGCCCCGCCGGACGGCCCGTTCGGCTCGGCCCTCGCGGCGGCGGCGCGTGCGGCGGGCGTGGCCCTCGTGGCCGGGATCTTCGAGCCGGCCCCGGACGGCCGGGTGTTCAACACCGCGGTCGCCTTCGACCGTTCCGGCGAGCTGGTGACCACGTACCGCAAGCTGCACCTGTTCGACGCGCTCGGCCAGCGCGAATCCAACCTGGTCGCACCCGGCGCCGAGCCCGTGCTGGCCAAGCTGGCCGGGCTGACGGCCGGCCTGCAGATCTGCTACGACCTCCGGTTCCCGGAGCTGACCCGGCTGCTGGCGGCCCGCGGCGCCGACCTGATCGTGCTTCCCGCGGCGTGGGGCGCCGGGCTGTTCAAGGAAGACCACTGGATCACGCTGGCCCGCGCCCGCGCGATCGAGAACACGGTGTGGGTGGCCGCGGCCGGGCAGGTGCCGGACCCGGACGAGCCGCCGACCAGGGCACCCACCGGGATCGGCCGGAGCGTGCTGATCGACCCGCTCGGGACCGTTCGGCTGGATCTGGGGCCGTACCCGGGGGTGGCCGTGGCCGATGTGGACACCGACTTCACCGCGCGGGTGCGCGCGACCCTGCCCAGCCTGGAGCACCGCAGGCCGGACGTGTTCGGCTCCGCCTGACGGGGACGCCGGTCACCGCCCGCACATCGGACGGGGCCGCCCCCATACGGGTCCAGTCGAGGCCGTGGGCCAGCTCATCGTGCCATCAGCCCGATGAGCCCCCACCCTTCTTGCTGACGATGTTCTCGGCGATCGAGTTCTGCTCGCCTTCCTCGGGGATGATGATCCACGCCACCAGGTAGGCCAGGACGCCCGCGCCCCCGGTCATGAGGGAGATGACGGCCACGACCACCCGGACCAGCGTCACGTCGATGCCGAAGTAGGCGCCGACTCCCGCGCAGACCCCGGCCAGCATGCGGCCGTTCCTGCTGCGCACCAGGACCTTGGTTCCGGTTCCGCCGTTCATGTGAGCCTCCTTGCGTCGGCCCGCAGGTAGCGGGCCGAGATAGCGGGTGTATGGCGCGTTGAGGCACTGGCACGCCACCGCGGCGTCTTGGGCGGCGGCACTGGCCGCGCCGGGGTCACGTCCAGCAGGACCGTCAGGCATCGGCCCGCGCCGCGGACGGAGGACAGAACCCGCTGGTCACCGACCGAGAGCGGGGCCCCATGAAGGACACGTGCTGCCATCCGCCACCTCGGCTCGGCTGCGCGCCGGCGCCGCCGGGGTCCGGAGCAGCCGGGAGGAATCTCAATCTCGTTTACGCAGACAATCGAGTACGCCTCCGCAGAAATGACGCTACGCCTGGCCCGCTGGAGGGACAAGTGAGGTTCGACCCGCCTCCGCGAGATCACCGATCCCTACCGACGACCTCGCCGATGAGTCTGTGCGCCGGCCCCGGTCTTACCGTCGCCCACGAACCTCCGGTGGTCGAGTTGCTGCCCGACAGCGCGCAGCTGCGTGCCCAGATCCAGGACATCTACGACACCTACCGGGCCGAGGGGGCTGACAAGGCGATGAGTAAGTTCATCACCCATGCCGGCCTGGACGAGGCGCCCGGCGAGGAGGCAGACGCACCGCGCTGGGAACCCTCGCCGGAGCAGATCGCCCGGATGCGTGCCGCCACCGACGTGTTCCTCGCCCATCTGATCCGCCCGACCACGCGTTACCGGCCCGGCATCGAGGCGCTGCGGGCGGCATCGACGCGCATTGTGGTCGCCGCCGGGGCCACGTCGAAGGGGCAGCTCGCCAACCGTTGCGCGGTGGCACTGGCCGGCCGGCTCGGCACGCCTGTGGTCGAGTTCCCCGGTGACCACGGCGGGTTCCTGGCCCTGCCGGAGCAGTGCGCCCGTGTACTGGGCCAGGTGCTTTCCCAAACGACCTGACCCGGCTTCCTGGGCGGGCGGCTACGCGGCCGCGGTCAGGCCGGCGCTGGCGTGCCACAGGCGGGCCGCGGCAGCGGTGTCGTAGGACGCCATGCTGGAGGTCCTGGGCTTGCGGTTGGCGAAGTACTGGCCGGTGACGCCCTCCACCTCCGGGTGCGGAGGCAAGGTAGACCGGGGTGAGCGCGCCCTGGGCCGGGGTCTTCATGAAGGGGCGCGCTAGGCGGATCATGATGGCGAAGTGCTCTGCCTGGTCTTCGGCGCCGAATCTGGTGCGCACCACGCCAGGGTGCAGCACGGTGGCGGTGACGCCGGTGCCGGGCAGCCAGTCCATACCTCGTGACGTATCAGATTGGCCAGGTCTGTTTCCGGTACCCCATGTCCCAGAACATCCATTCGTAGCGGCTGGTTACACGGAAGTGCCGGTGTACGCGCGCGCGTTCAGCTGCCGCCAGGCCCGGGCCCATCTCGTCGGCCACGGCCAGCACCGCGCCGACAGTCTCGCCGAATTCCTCGCCGCCGTACATATCGATCCACCGCTGATAGCGCGGCTCGGGTGAGCCACGGCGCAGCAGTTCCTTGCCGACCTCCCAGTAGATCCAGTAGCACGGCAGAACCGCGCCAACTCCGTCAGCGTAGGACCCGCCATGGATGGCCGCGAGCAGGTAGCTGGTGTAGGCGAGAGTCGTGGGCGCAGGCTCGGCGGCGTCGACGGAGGCGGGGTCGATACCGAGGCCGGCCAGCAGCGAGTCGTGCAGCGCCTGCTCGACCGCGACCGCGTCTGCGGCGTGGCGTGCGAACATCTCGGTTCCGGCGGTGTCCGGCGCCCGGCTGGCTACCGCCGCGAGCGCCTGTGCGTACTGCCGCAGGTACAGCGCGTCCTGCACGACGTAGAACGCGAACGTGTCGTGCGGCAGGCTGCCGTCGGTCAGCCCGGTGAGGAACGGGTGGATCAGGATGGCGCCGTAGATGTCGCCGATGCCCTTCCACAACTCGCCGGTAAAGCGGCCACTCATGAGGTTGCTCCCTGTGCCCGGCCGTCGGGCGCGTCGATGACGGCTCCTGGTCAATATGCACGCCGCCGGAGCGGCCTCACAAATACAGCTGGGGGCTGCCCGAGGAGCTCGGCCAGCTGATGCGCAATCTCGCGGTAACGGTCGAGCACGGCGCGGGCCCGCCCGGCCTGCTCGGTCTCGTACGGTAAGTGTCTGCTCAGCGCTGGGCAGACGCGCCGTCCGAACCGGCAATTCTGTTACCGCCACTCGGCCATTGCGCGGGTGGCCCAGGGCAGCAGCCCTAAACGATCTTGAGATGCCCGCTCGCGGATCATCCGCTGCACCGGCAGCCCCGCCGTCAGGCCGGCGGGCGCGGGCAGGGGCTCGCCCATGTCCACGGCCGAAGCCCGCGACGACCGTGTGCCCAGGTGGGGGTCGCATGGCGCAGCTGTGTATCAAGAGCGGGGTAAAGTGCCTCTTTAGAGGTAACGCGCGGCTTAACACCATATGGCCGGGGGGCGACGAATGCGGCGTAGGGGGAAACCGTGAGTGACAAGCCGCACGAAAAGCAATCTCGCGGTCAATTCCTGACCGCAGCAGGCGCGGCGGGTATCGACCGTTTTAATGCCGTCACCGCGGGAGCCGGCCCGAGGAAGGGCTCCCGGTGAACGGAAGATATGTCGGATATGTCGCGGGTGATGACCCGCTCCACGGCTTCCTCGGCGGGATCATCCGGGATCGCATGGGTGTGCGGGAGCCACGGCCGGCGTTTCGTGTCTTCCGGTTGTCAGGCAGCAACGTGGTCTACGGGTACGAGGAGAAGTTCAGCGGCACCAAGATCATCTGCAAGTTTTATGGCCCGAGATACGGCTCGGACCGAGACAAGGCAGGCTGGATGGCACGCCAGGAATATGAAGGGCTCAGGACGCTGCGCCGTTACAACCTGATCGGGTCGCCGCACCACGTGATCCGCCCGCTGGGTTTCAGTCGCGACATCAATGGCGTGCTGGCTGTCGAATACTATGGCGGCGAGGAATTCAGCCACGTGATCGCCGGTGCGACGCAGCACGGCGATGACGCGCACCTATATTGGCGGCTGAAAGCGCTCGCATACTTCCTCGCCACCCAGCACAACCGGACGGCCAACGGCGCAAGCGTCGATTTCGATCCCGACTGCAGGTACTTCGGTACGGTCGTCGGCAGGCTCAAGAAGACCCACCGCATCGGGCAGTGGGACATCGACGAGCTGTCATGGTTGCGGGACTGCTGGCGGGACCGGCCGCGGATGTGGCAGGACCGGCAGGTCTGGCTGCACGGCGATGCGACTCCGGCGAACTTCTTGTTCGGTCATGGCCTGGACGTCGCCGCGATCGATCTGGAACGCATGAAGCGCGGGGACCGGATGTTCGATGTCGGGCGGGTCGCGGGCGAACTCCAGCATGCGTTCATGAGCGCCACCGGCGACTGGCGCCGCGCGGAGCCGTTCATCGGGCATTTCCTCTG
Source organism: uncultured Actinomycetes bacterium (assembly GCA_963808295.1). Lineage (GTDB taxonomy): Bacteria > Actinomycetota > Actinomycetes > Streptosporangiales > Streptosporangiaceae > Bog-532. Next base: position 84,489 of record CAWEFP010000005.1, read on the forward strand.
GGAGTACAGCCGCCACTTCCCCGATCACCAGCGGGCGTTCGAGTCGATCACCGCACGCGCGCCGTACTATATGGCGCTGAACCTGCTGCGGATCGCGCGAAACGACTACATCGGCCGGGACTACGGCGGACGGCTCGTGAACCGGGCGAAGAAGCTGCTGCGAGCCGCCTGAACGCCCGGATCCCGGGAGCGGGCTCGTCGGGCAGGCCGGGGTGATGCGCGGCGTCGTTTCCCGCGGCTGAGAGGCCTGAACCCGCCCGCAGCGTGCCACCCCGGGTACCAGCGCGAACGGCCATCATCGGCGCTGCCGCGCTGTCCAGCCTCACCGAACCCGCCGCCGTCAGTCTCACCGAACCCTGCCGGCCTACACTGGGCTGGGACGACGCGCCCCTGGCGGAAGCCGCCATTGACGTCAGGCACGCGCCGCCATGTCGGCACGTGACCGGCATTGGCGACCTTCCGCTTGGCCCAGTCGAGCAAGGAGTGCTCACAGCAACGCATGGATATCCGAGCGGTCGCCTTCGACGTGAACGGCACCCTGGTCCGGATCCTGACCGAGGAGGGCGCGGAGCAGATCTTCCGGTCCGTGGCGCACTTCCTCACCTATCAGGGCATCCACCTGTGCCGGTACGAGGTCCGTGACCTCTATTTCCAGATCCTGAAGGAGCAGCGGCAGGCCAGTCCGGAGGAGCATCCCGAATTCGACGCGGCCGGTATCTGGCGCAGCATCATCGATGCGCACCTGACGGACTTCACCCGCGCCCTGCCAGCCGGGAAACTCGAGCAGATGCCACTGTTCCTGGCCGAGATGTCCCGCGGCATTTCGCGCCATCGGCTAGGTCTTTACCCGTACGTGCGCGAGGTGCTCGATGTTTTGCGCGAGCCCTACCCGCTCGCACTTGTCACCGATGCGCAAAGCGCGTACGCGCGTGGCGAACTGCACAGGGTCGGCTTGCTCGACTACTTCGACCCGATCGTTGTTTCCGGCGACCACGGGTACCGCAAGCCCGACCGGCGGCTCTTTCAGTCCGCACTTGACGGGATGAGAGTGGCAGCCGAGAACGTGCTGTACGTCGGCAACGACATCCACCGTGACATCTTCGGAGCGCGGGCGGCCGGCATGAAGACCGTGATGTTCGATTCCGATCAGGGAACGAAGGCCTATCTGGATTGCATGCCCGATTACACGATCACAGATTTCCGCGACCTCTTGACGATTCTCGGCCTGGGAAATGGAGTGTAAACGGCACCGGGGCAGACGACGGCCGGTGGAATCGCCCTCGATGCAGCACCCAACTGCACTTCGAAGCGGCCCAGGCAGGTGAGTGCCCCGATGCAGAACGGCGGCAGCCCATGCGACCGCGGGCGGCGGGGAGGTCGCCAGCATGGGGCAGCCCAGCCCTAGCTGCGGATGGGGGAACGCCAGATGGTGGGGGTTTCGCTGGCGGGCGAGGCGGCGAAACCGACGCCGGTCAGGGTGCGGCCGGAGACGGTGAGCGTGATGATCTCCTGGATGCCCTGACCGCCGAGGCCGGTCACCGACGGGGAGTTCGTCTTCCAGTTGAGCCCGTCCGTGGCCGTCCAGATGACGACGTCCTGATGGCCGTCCGCGCCAAATGTCCCCGTCGCGGTGAACCCGGATCCGGTCGCGGCGACCGCGCTGACGGCGGCGGCCCCGCTGGGCGACGGCAGCAGGGACTCCGCCCAGGTGGCACCACCGTTGACGGACAACGCGGTGAACGGCGCCGTCTGGCCGCCCGACGTCGCCGACATGCCGACGGCCACGATCCGGCGGCCGTTGACGGTCACCCGCTGGAGCTGCGCCCGGACCGAGTTCATGGGCAGGGCGAGGGTCACCGCCCGCCAGGCCCGGCCGTTCGCCGAGATCCAGGCGGCCGGGCGGGCCCCGGCCGAGCCGACGGCGACGAAGCCGCCCATGTCGGCGGCGGCCGCCAGCATCTGCCGGGATTCCCCGGGCCCGTCCAGCGCGCCGACGGCCGCGTCCGTGCCGCGCTGCCAGCCGGTCAGGCCGGCCGACCACCACGTGGCGGCGACCGTGCGGCCCGCGACGGCCTGGCGTCCGACGATGACGTAGCCGCCCTGGCCCGCCGCCGCGGCGACCGTGAAGACACCAGCGCCGGCGAAGGCCGGCGCCGTGTCGGCGGCCCGCCAGGTCTGGCCGTCAGCGGAGGTGACGACGACCGGGTGCTGCGCCGCCGCCGACTGCACGCCGCCGACCGCGACCCATCCGGCAACGCCGTGCGCCACGCCGGACAGCTCCTGCAGCCCCGGCCGGTTCAGCACGGACGCCGGTGCGCCGGTACCGCGGGACCAGCTGGTGCCCGCATTGGCGGAGAACCACATCGCCGGGAAGCCGTTCGCGCTGCCGACCGCGACCTGGTTGCTGCCGTCGGCCGCGATGCCGTTGACGGCGACTTCGGGCTCGACGGCACCGGGAATGCCCGCGAAGCTGACCGGGGTGAGCCGCCCGGCGTTGTCGACGGTCAGCGTGGGCTGCTGGCCGAGCGGCCCGGCGGCCGAGCTTCCCGCCGCGACGATGGCGCCACCGGTGGTCACGGCCACACCCGCGACGGTGCCCGCCGTGGCGCTGGCCAGTGCCCCGTCCGGCCGCCAGGCGGTGCCGGTGACGTTGGTGAACGCGAGCACGTTGCCGCCGCTGCTGCCCGTGATCACCGCGCCCGCCGGGCCGCCGTCCACGGTGGTCACGGTGAGCCCCGCGCCGCCCTGGCCGGTGATGGTGGCGCCGAACTTCCAGGCGGCCCCGTCGGCGGAGGTGAAGACGACACCGTCGGGCCCGGTCTTCGACCGGCCGGGCCGGACGGCCACGAACCCGTTCGCCGTCGCCGCCAGCCCGGCGATGGCCGCCGTCGCCCCGTTGCTGACCGGAACGGTCACCGCGGACCAGGTCGCGCCGCCGTTGGTGCTCCGCCACACCCCGGACGAGCGCGTGCTGACCTCGCGGCGGGCCTGGCCGGTGCCCTGCGCGACGTTCGTGGTGACGACGCCGGAGATGACGATGGCCGCCCCGTCCGCGGCCGCGGCGGTGAGGGGACCCGCCATTCCGCCGCCGGCCGCCAGGTGCAGCTGGGCCGCGCCGAGCCGCCGCCAGGTCACGCCGTTGGCGGACGTCCAGACGACGGGGCTCGCCGCCGCCGGGTCACCGGGCGGCACGTTCTCGCCGGCGGCGAGAAAGCCGGTGGCCGTCCGGTGCAACACGTTCACCTGGTCACCGCCCTGCATGGGGGCGATTCCCTGGGACGACGCGAGCGTCCACGCCAGGCCGTCGTGACTGGTCCAGACCGCGCTGGGCCCAACGGCGGCCCACTGCCCCTGGCCGCCCGCAATCAGCGTGGCCGCGTGCCCCGGCGCCGGATCGCCGCCGCCCGCGGCCTGCTCGGTGCCGAGTTTCCAGGTTTTGCCCCCGTCGCCGGACACGAAGAACTGGGCCCGGCCGATCCGCGCGCCTGCCTGGGAGCCGACCGCGACCACCTGCGAGCCGGAGCTAGCCACGTGGGCGAGGGACTGGTTGATGCCGCGCGCCTCATCGCCCGGGGTGGTGCTGAAGAGGCCGCTGGCCGCCGTGGCGGGCGGGAAGCCCACCGAGAGGGTCGCGGGCGCCGGCCCGGCGCCGCCGTTGCTGCCGCCGAACGTCGCGACCGCCGCGATGCCCACCGCGACCATCGACACCATCGGGAGCGCCGCGCGGATCGCCCAGCGCTTGATACCCGCGGCGGAAAGCGGCGAGGGGAGCGCCGGATCGTTGTCCGCGGCGTCCGCGGCCAGCGGGCGCGAGAGGGCCAGGGCGCGCAGCCCCCGCCGTGTCCCCGCGGGCTCGCGGCGCCCCTGCTCGCCGGCCCGGCTGCGGCCGGGCTGGTCACCGCCGGGCTGGTCACCGCCGGGCTGGTCACCGCCGGGCTGGTCACCGCCGCCGGCCGGAAGCGCCAGCAGTGGCCGCCGCGGCTGGCCAGCGGGCCCGGTGCGCGGCCGCCCGGAGCCGGGGAACTCAAACCCGGGCGGCCCGGAGCCGGGCGGTCCCGGAGTCGGGGTTATCGCCGGCGCGTAGGTGTACCCGGCGCCGGCTCCGTAGCGGGCGGCACCGCCGGCCTGCCCGCCGGGCCTCCCGCCCGGCGGGGGCGGGAGCAGATCGTCCTGGTCCATGGGGGACGCGTCGTGCGCGTAGCCGAACTCGTATCCCGGCCCGCCGCCCGGCGCCGCGGGCGCACGCGGAGAGCGGCCCGCCGCCACGATCGTGTCGTCCGCAGCGAAGCCCGGTCCGGGGTCAGCGGCCCGGCCGCGGGTCACGGTCCCGGCCGGCCGGGTACGGCTCCACCGGCTCCGGGACGGGCTGGTAGCCGAACTCGTATCCGGGGCCGCCCGGCGCATACGCGCCGCCTGCTCCGTAGATGCGGCCCGGCACGTAGGCCCCACCCGGCGCGCCCGGGTACTCGTACGGGTCGGGCGCCACCGTCCCGCCATAAACCGCGGCCCCCTGGCCGTCATGCGCGGCCCCCTGGCCGGGACCGGCGGGAACCTCCTGGTAACCAGTGGACCCGTAGCTATCGTCATCCGGCTCGGGGGCGGCGTCCGGCTCATACGGGTACTCCGCGGCCGACTCGTACGGATAGGTGGCATCGGGTTCGTACGGATAGGTGGCATCGGGCTCGTACGGGTAGGCGGTGCCGGGCTCGTACGGGTACGCCGTCCGCGGCTCGCCGGGATACCCCGCGGGGTACGCGGGTTCGGGCTCGTACGGGTACACCGCCGGCGGCTCGTCCCGGTACGCAGCTTCCCGCTGGCCGGGGTACGCGGTCTCCGGGCCGGCCGGGTAGGTGGCGTCCCGGGTGCGCGGGTACGCCGCCGCCGGGTCGTACGGGTGGGAGGCGTCCGGTTCATACGGGTAGCCGGTGCCCGGAACATACGGATATGCGGTCTCGGGCCCGTACGGGTAGGCCGTCTGCGGTCCGCCGGGGGAGCTGCCTGCGGCGCGTCGGGGTGAGCCGTCCCATTCGGATGGCCCGGTTCCGTCGCATGGGGGGCGGCGGTTCCCGGCGCGCGCGGACGCGAGGGATCCGGCCCACGCCAGGCTTCCGCCCCCCTATGGCCGGGTCGGCGGATACGCACACGGCGAGGACGCCGGGCATCGCCATCCCAGAGGTTGCCTGTCGTACTCACCTTTTCCCTCGGAGCTGGGCGGGGCGCAAGCCGGACCAAAACGGGAAGATGGCCTATGTCCCCTACGCCGCGATCGTACCTTCCGGCTCGCTGATCAGATGGGACATTGGACGTCGTCACAGCTCAGGGCGCCGGGGCAGGCGGGGCCCGCATTCCGCCACACCGGCCACGTGAGGCGACATGGGCCACATCCGTAACGGCCAGCCTTGATACCTTCAGGTCCCCGGGGCAGGACCGCCAGGTAATCTTGAGGCCGAGCAAAGATCGCATTCAAGCTGCGGAAGAGGGCGATACCCGCCGTGTCTTCTGAGTCACCGCGTGCTGACGCGGATCTCAGCGAATCGAAGCAGGTGCAGACCGGGACGGCGGCGCAGGCCGCCGGGAGCCCGGGCGACCCGCCCAGCGCCAACCACCAGCGCAGCCCCGCGAGCGCGGCTTCGCGGGCGGGCGGCCCGTTCGCGTCCGATTCGCGCGTGAATGCGTCCGATTTCGGCGCCAACCAGTGGCTGGTGGACGAGCTGTACCAGCGCTACCTCGCCGACCCCGGATCCGTCGACCAGGCGTGGTGGAGCTTCTTCTCCGACTACCGGTCGAGCGGCAGGCCGGAGGAGGAGCCGCCATCGCCGGCCAGGGCCGACGGCGCGGCCCGCGGATCCGCGGCGCCGGCTCCGCGCCCGCACCGGCCCCCGCACCGGCCCCCGCACCGGCACCGGCACCGGCACCGGCGGACGCCCTGGCGCCCCCGGCCAGCCCGGCACCGGCCACCGCGCTGGCCTCGCCTCCGACCAGCCCCGCGCCGCCCGTGCCTCCGGCCACGGCCGCGCCCCCGCCGCAGGCCGCGAGCCTGCCACCGGGAGAGCGCCACCGGCTGCGGGGCGCGGCCGCCCGGACGGCCACGAACATGGCGAGCAGCCTCGCGGTGCCCACGGCGACGAGCGTCAGGGACATTCCGGCCAAGCTGCTGATCGACAACCGCATCGTCATCAACAACCACCTCCGCCGGGGGCGGGGCGGCAAAGTCTCGTTCACCCACCTGATCGGGTACGCGGTCGTGCGGGCTCTCGCCGCGGTGCCGTCCATGAACGATTCGTTCGCCGAGGAAGACGGCAGGCCGGTACTCGTCGCGCCCGATCGCGTCAACCTCGGGCTGGCTATCGACCTGAGCAAGGACGACGGCTCCCGGCAGCTTCTCGTGCCCAACATCAAGGGCGCGGAGGCGATGGACTTCCGGCAGTTCTGGACGGCCTATGAGGACGTCGTACGCAAGGCGCGCATCGGCAAACTGACGGTCGAGGACTTCGCGGGCACGACGGTCAGCCTGACCAACCCGGGCACGATCGGGACCGTGCACTCGATCCCCCGGCTGATGCAGGGCCAGGGATGCATCGTCGGCGTCGGCGCGATGGAATACCCGGCCGCCTACCAGGGCGCGTCGGAAGAGACCCTCGCCCGGCTGGCCGTCAGCCGCCAGGTGACGGTCACCTCGACCTACGACCACCGGATCATCCAGGGCGCGCAGTCCGGGGAGTTCCTGCAGCGGATTCACGAGCTCCTGCTGGGCGCGGACGGCTTCTACGACGGCATCTTCACCGCGCTGCAGATCCCGTACGAACCGGTCCGCTGGGTCAGGGACATCTCCGCCGGGCACGAGGACGACATCACCAAGCCGGCCCGGGTGCAGGAGCTCATCCACGCCTACCGGGTGCGCGGCCACCTGATGGCCGACACCAACCCGCTGGAGTTCCCGCAGCGCAAGCACCCCGACCTGGACATCAACCAGCACGGCCTGACGCTGTGGGACCTGGAGCGCGAGTTCGCCACCGGCGGCTTCGGCGGCAAGCCGCTGATGAAGCTGCGCAAGATCCTCGGCGTGCTGCGTGACTCCTACTGCCGCACCGTCGGCATCGAGTACATGCACATCCAGGAGCCCGACGAGCGCGCCTGGATTCAGGCGCGGATCGAGCGGCCGCACGAGCGGCCGGGGCACGACGAGCAGATCCGCATCCTGTCCCGGCTGAACGTCGCCGAGGCGTTCGAGATGTTCCTGCAGACCAAGTTCGTGGGCCAGCGCCGGTTCTCGCTGGAGGGCGCGGAGTCCCTGATCCCGCTGCTGGACGCGGTGATCACCGAGGCGGCGGAGGCGGCCCTGGACGAGGCGGTGCTCGGGATGGCGCACCGCGGCCGGCTCAACGTGCTGGCCAACATCGTCGGCAAGTCCTACGCGCAGATCTTCAACGAGTTCGAGGGCAACATGGACCCCCGCAGCACGCAGGGGTCCGGTGACGTGAAGTACCACCTCGGCGCGGACGGGATGTTCATCAGCCCGGACGGCTCGCAGATCAAGACCTCGCTGGTGGCCAACCCCAGCCACCTCGAGGCGGTCGACCCGGTCCTCGAGGGTGTGGTCCGGGCCAAGCAGGACGTCCTCGACAAGGGCGGCTCCGGCGGCTTCACGGTGCTGCCCGTGCTCATGCACGGCGACGCCGCGTTCGCGGGGCAGGGCGTGGTCGCGGAAACCCTGAACCTCTCCCAGCTGCGCGGCTACCGCACCGGCGGCACCGTCCACATCGTGGTCAACAACCAGCTCGGCTTCACCACCGGGCCGCAGTCCGGCCGGTCCAGCGTCTACCCCACCGACGTCGCCCGGATGATCCAGGCGCCGATCTTCCACGTCAACGGCGACGACCCGGAGGCCGTCGTGCGGGTCGGGCGGCTCGCGTTCGAATACCGCCAGGCCTTCCACAAGGACGTCGTCATCGACCTGGTGTGCTACCGCAGGCGCGGCCACAACGAGGCGGACAACCCCTCGTTCACCCAGCCACTCATGTATGACCTCATCGAGGCCAAGCGCTCCACCCGCAAGCTCTACACCGAATCGCTGATCGGCCGGGGCGACATCACGATGGAAGAGGCCGAGGCGGCCCTGCGCGACTACCAGCGGCAGCTCGAACGGGCCTTCACCGAGACCCGCGAGGCGGTCCAGCGGCCACGCGAGCCGGGCGCGGTGGTCCGGCCGGAGCCCGAGGAACGCCCGGTCAACCACACCGCCGTGGTCACGGCCATCAGCGCCAACGCCGTCAAGCAGGTGATCGAGACCCAGGTCACCATGCCCGACGGCTTCACGCCGCATCCCCGCCTGCAGCCCCAGCTGGCCCGGCGCGCGGCCATGGTCTCCGACGACGCCATCGACTGGGCCACCGGTGAGCTGCTCGCGTTCGGCGGCCTGCTGCTGGACGGCCGCCCTGTCCGGCTCGTGGGCCAGGACAGCCGCCGCGGCACGTTCGGCCAGCGGCACGCGGTCGTGGTGGACCGGCGGAACGGCAACGAGTACACGCCGCTCAAGCGGTTCGACAGCGGGTCCAGCAAGTTCTACGTGTACGACTCGCTGCTGTCCGAGTTCGCCGCGGTGGGCTTCGAGTACGGCTACTCGGTGGCCCGGCCGGACGCGCTGGTGGCCTGGGAAGCCCAGTTCGGCGACTTCTTCAACGGCGCGCAGTCGATCATCGACGAGTTTGTCACCGCGGGCGAGCAGAAGTGGGGCCAGCACTCCGGTGTGGTCCTGCTGCTGCCGCACGGCTACGAGGGCCAGGGCCCGGACCACTCCTCCGCGCGGATCGAGCGCTTCCTCACCCTCTGCGCGCAGGACAACATGACCGTCGCGCTGCCCACCACGCCGGCCAACTACTTCCACCTGCTGCGGTGGCAGGGGCTGTCCGGCCGGCGCAAGCCGCTGATCGTCTTCACCCCGAAGTCGATGCTCCGGCTGAAGGCGGCGACGTCACCGACCTCGGCCTTCACCAGCGGCTCGTTCCAGCCGCTGATCGGGGAGGTGCCGGAGTTCGACGCCGCGCAGGTACGCAAGGTCGTGCTCTGCTCGGGCAAGATCTACTGGGATCTGGTCGCACAGCGGCCGGCCAGTGGCTCATCCACCGCGATCGTAAGGGTGGAACGGCTCTATCCGCTGCCGCTGAACGAACTCAAGACTGAGCTGTCCCGCTATCCGCAGGCGGAGGAACTCATCTGGGCCCAGGAGGAGCCGGCCAACATGGGCGCCTGGCCGCGGATGGCGCTGAGGCTGCCCGAACTGCTGGGGCGCAAGCTCCAGCTCGTGTCGCTGCCGCCCAGCTCGGCGCCGGCGACCGGCTCGGCCAAGCAGCACGCCGCGACGCACAAGGAGCTGATCGCGGCGGCCCTTTCCTGACCAGCACTGGCCCACCGGCCCGGAGAGCAGATGTACTTCACCGACCGTGGCATAGAAGAACTCGACGACCAGCGGGGCGATGAGCAGGTCAGCATGTCCTGGCTGGCCGCCCGGCTGCGGGACTTCGTCGACCTGAACCCGGAGTTCGAGACGGCGGTGGACCGGCTCGCCACCTGGCTGGCCCGGCTCGACGACGACGACTGACCGCGCCGCCGGTCAGCCGCGCTGCGTTCCGGTGCCGACGGCCGGCCGCCGTCTCGCCCCCGGCCCCTCCGGCCCCTCCTGGCGTTACGATACATCTTGACGAGTCCAAGACAAGATATATCGTGAAAATGAAATAAGCTGGCCCGGTCGCCCGGCCGGGCCGACGACGCCGAACGCCATGGTGGACGGGAGAGAGCCGATGTCGCACTGGACGGTCGACGCGCCGATGCGTCTCGCATTTGACGATGTGACAGCGTTGAAGGTGCGGGCCATCGCCGGTTCCGTGGCCATCCTGGCCACCAGCGAGACGCCCGCGCTCGACATCACCCGGATCAGCGGCCAGCCGCTCACCGTGACCCACGAGGATGGCGTCCTGACCATCAGCTACGAGGACCTGACCTGGGATGGGCTGCTGGAATGGCTGCGGCCGCGGAACCATTCCGCCGAGATGACCGTCACAGTGCCCCGGGACTGCCCGGCCCAGGTGGGCGTGGTGGCGGCGACGGCGGTCGTGTCCGGCGTCGCGGCGCGGACCTCGGTCAAGAGCGTGTCCGGCGCGATCACGCTGGACGGCCTGAACGGGACCGTCGACGCGCGCACGGTCGGCGGCGACGTCGAGGCCCAGGACATCAACGGCCAGGTCACCTTCAACTCGGTGTCCGGTGACCTGACCCTGGCGGGCGGATCGCTGGACCGGCTGGACGCCAAGACGGTCACCGGCAGCGTGACCGCCGATGTCCACCTGGGCAAGCCGGGCAACGTCCGCGTCGCCACCGTGTCCGCCGACGTGGCGCTCCGTCTCCCGGCCCAGCCGGACGCCCGGGTCAGCCTGCGGACCGCCTCCGGCCGCGTGCTGAGCGAGTTCGAATGCCTGCGCAGCTCACACGCCCCCGCCTCGCATTCGGTGAACGGTACCCTGGGTGCCGGGACCGGTCACATCTCGGTGACCACGCTGTCCGGCCGGGTGACGCTGCTGCGGCGCGCGCCGTACGCTCCGCCCGCGCCGGACCGCCCGGCGCACGACGGCCAGGGCGAACCGGCCGCGGGCCAGGCGGGCACGCCGGCCCCCGGTGCGGCGGGCCCCGGTGCGGCGGGCCCGGACGCGGCGGGCGCAGGCGGACGCGGCGGGGCAGCGGACGGCGGACGCGAATGCCCGCTCCCGGGGCCGGAACCCATGGGCGGCGGCCACCGATCCGGCGCCCCCGGACGGCGCCGGGGCGCAGGACGACACACAGACGAAGGGCGAGGCTCGATGAGCCCGGTTTTCCGGCACGGCAGGCTCCGGCTCTACCTGCTCCGGCTGCTCGATGAGGAGCCCCGGCACGGCTACGAGGTCATCCGGATGCTGCGCGACCAGTTTATGGGTGTGTACGCTCCCTCGCCCGGGACGATCTACCCACGGCTGGCCCGGCTGGAGGAGGAAGGCCTCGTCACCCACGACGAGGTGGACGGGCGCAAGGTCTACCGGATCACCGAAGCCGGCCGCCAGGAACTGCGGGAACGCGAGGATGAGCTCGCCGAGCTGGAGCAGGAGCTGTCGGACTCGGTGCGCGAACATCGTCCGGGAGGTCAAGGAGGACGTCCGGGAAACGGTGCGCAGCCTGCGCGAGGAGCTGACCTGGGCGGCGCGCACCGCCCGGCGCCCGGACGAGCCAGGCGGCGAGGACAGCCCGGGCCAGCCGGCTGCCGGGGCGGCCGGTGACCCGGCCGGCACGCAGGCGGTCGACGCCAGGCAGCGGGCCCGCTGGACCCGCGAGGAGGCCAAAGAGCACGCCCGCCGGGTGCGGGAGGACGCGAAGGAGAACGCCCGGCGGGTACGCGAGGACGCGAAGGAGTGGGCCCGGCAGGAACGCGACCAGGCCCGCTCTTCCCAGCGCGACCGGGACTGGGGGGCGGCCTGGGCCGACTGGCCGGGACGCCGGGGATGGCCCGGCCGGCCCGACGTCGGCCTGCTGCGGGACCTGGAGCAGACGGTCAAGGGCTTCGCCCGCGACCTGGGACGGCTGGCGTGGCAATCGGGGGCCGCGGCCGGCGAGGACGCACTCTCCGAGCTGCGGATCATCCTGGACGAGACGCTCGAGCGGGTCCGGAGCGAGATCTTCGACCCGGGCGGCGCGCACGGCCATGGCCACGACGACCCGCGGCCAGCGCCGGACACCGAGCCGCCGGCTGGGGCCAGCGCGCCGGGCGACGCGGCCGGGGCCAGCGCGCCGGGCCCGCGCGGCCTGCCGGGCGGGGCGAAGCCAGAGTCCGGGAGCGGGCCCGGGGCGTAATCCCCGGCGGCGGCCGCATCCCCGGCGGCGGGCGAACGCTCCCCGGCGCGCTGCCGGGCGTTGGCCGTCGGCGCCAGGCCTCAGACGGTAAAGACGATCTTGCCGAACTGCTCGCCCAGGGCCATCGCGGCGAAGCCCTCGCGCGCCTCGGTGATCGGCAGGCGGGTGCCGATCAGCGGGCGCGCGCCGGTCTGCTCGCAGAACTGGAGCAGGCGGCCGAGCTCACCCCGCGTGCCCATGGTGGAGCCGATCACGGACAGCTGGAGGAAGAAGATCCGCTGAAGCTCGGCCGGCGGGGCGTGGCCGCTGGTCGCGCCGGAGATCACGATCCGGCCACCGGGCTTGAGCGACTTCACCGAGTGCGACCAGGTCGCGGCGCCGACGGTCTCCATCACCACGTCGACACGCTCCGGCAGCCGGGCACCCGTCTCGAACGCCTGATCCGCGCCAAGATCGAGCGCCAGCCGCCGCTTGTCCTCGCTGCGGCTGGTCACCCAGATCCGGTACCCGGCCGCGCGGCCGAGCACGATGAGCGCGGTGGCCACCCCGCCGCTGGCCCCCTGGATCAGCACCGTCGACCCCGGCTCGGCCCCGGACTTCACGAACAGCATCCGGTAGGCGGTCAGGTACGCCGTGGGCAGGCAGGCCGCCTCTTCGAAGGACAGCGAGGGCGGCTTGGGCACGAGGTTGCGCCGGGGCACCGTCACCCGTTCCGCGAACGTGCCGTCGTACCGTTCCGACAGCAGGCTGCGGCGCGGGTCCAGGGTCTCGTCGCCGCCCCCGGCGTCCGGGTCGCCGATGACCGAGTGCACGACGACCTCGTTGCCGTCCTCGTCGATGCCCGCCGCGTCGCAGCCCAGCACGATCGGCAGCCGGTCGGCGGAGATGCCCACCCCGCGCAGCGTCCACAGGTCGTGATGGTTCAGCGAAGCGGCCCGGACGGTCACGGTGGTCCAGCCGTCGGGCACCTTGGGTTCGGGCCGCTCGCCCAGCTCAAGGCCGTGCAGCGGGTCTTCGGGGTCGATAAGGACGGCAGCGACAGCAAACATATGCCGACAGTACGCCCTTTGGTCAGCGGCGGACGATGCCCTCCCTGCGGGCCTGGGACGCCACGGCCGCGGCCACGGCGGGGGCCACCCGGTCGTCGAAGGGGCCCGGGATCACATAGTCGGCGGCCAGGTCGCCGCCGACGAGCGAGGCGATGGCGTCCGCCGCGGTGAGCTTCATGCCCTCGGTGATCTGCGCCGCGCGGACGTCCAGCGCGCCGCGGAACTGCGCCACACCGGCAGCGCACGGATCGCGATCGCGGGTGTAAGACCCAACACAGCGGGAAGCCCATCACGTAGCGCGTCAGCACGACCTGAACTCCCGGTAAGCCCGAACTCCCGGTAAGCCCGAACTCCCGGTAAGACAGTGACACCTCCCGCAACCAGGGAGCGGATGTGGACCTCACCACATACGCGGAACTCGCCGTCAGGCTGGTCAACACGGCCTCCTACAGCGAGGACAACTCCGACCGCCTGGCCACCATGGACGGGCTGCACGCTCTGGTGGCCGACCGGGAGCATCTCAGCAGCGGCGCGTCCCGCCGCGACCTCGACGCCCTGCGCGGGCTCAGGACCGAGCTCCGGAAGGTCTTCGCCGCCTGCGCCGCGGGAAACGGCGAGGAAGTAGCCGCGCGGCTGAACTCGCTGCTCATCCGGCACCCGGTGCACCCGCAGCTGTCCGGGCACGACGGCCAGCGGTGGCACGTCCATTTCACCGACAGCGGCACCGTCGCGGACAAGTACGCGGCCGGCGCCGCGATGGGGCTCGCCGTGCGCGTCACCGAGCTGGGCATCGAGCGGTTCGGCGTGTGCCAGGCCGCGCCGTGCAAGGGCGTGTTCATCGACACGAGCACCAACCGGTCCCGGCGGTACTGCTCCGAACGGTGCATGAGCCGGGCCAACGTGACCGCGTTCCGGGCCCGGCAGCGGGACAGCCCGGCCGGGATGGACACGGAACAGTCCGCACCGGGCTAACGGCTTTTTGGGCGCGTTCCGCCCGCGACGTCGTGGAAATGCGTCAGACATCGGCCTGTAATGGCAAGTGGGTAATTCCCTTACAGGCCCCCAGAGAGGGGGCCGGCAACTGGAGGGACACGGAACGTCGAGGGGGGCTATAGGTCTGTGACGTGCGTTACCGAAAGGTCTGTGACGTGCGTTACCGAAACGACGCCGGGTGACTACTTCTCAGGTCACGGCCGTATCTCTACGATGTTCTCACTTAGCGCATACACAACGCTCACCTGCATAACGCGACGATCCGACACGCGGGTGGCACCAGCCCTGCGGGGCACGATCGGAAAAGGGATCGAGCATGGCAAGTAACACGGAAGCCGCGGGAGCCACGGAAGCCAGGCCCACTGACATCGGCCTCAAGCGGGAAATGGGCCTCATCGGCGCCACCTGGGCGTCCGAAACCTCGATCATCGGCTCCGGCTGGCTGTTCGGCGCGCTGTTCGCCGCGCAGGCGGCCGGCACCGCGGCCCTGCTCGGGTGGGTGATCGCCGGGGTCATCATCATCATCCTCGCGCTGGTCCACTCCGAGCTCGGCGCCATGTACCCGGTGGCCGGCGGGACCGCACGGTTCCCGCACTTCGCGTTCGGGAGCATCGCCGGCATCTCGTTCGGCTTCTTCTCCTGGCTGCAGGCGGTCACGGTCGCGCCGATCGAGTGCTTCGCGGTCATGACGTACGGGTCGTACTACTGGCACGGCCTCTACGACGCGAACACGTCCAACGTCACCGGGCTCGGCTTCGCGATGACGGTCGTGCTGATGGCGATCTTCACCGCGATCAACTTCCTCGGCATGAAGCTGTTCTCGAAGGTCAACGCGGGCATCACCTGGTGGAAGGTCGCCATCCCGGTCCTGGCCATCATCGTGCTGCTGTTCAAGTTCCACGCCAACAACCTCGGCGCCGGCGGCGGCTTCATGCCCTACGGCATCAAGGCCCTGTTCGGGGCGATCCCGTCGGCGGGCATCGTGTTCGCCTACCTCGGCTTCGAGCAGGCCGACCAGCTCGCGGGCGAGATCAAGAACCCGCAGCGCAACCTCCCGCTGGCCATCATCAGCGCCTGCATCATCGGCATCGTGATCTACGTCATGCTGCAGTTCGTGTTCATCGGCGCGATCCCGCACAGCCTGATCAGCGGGCCCAAGGGCTGGGCGGGCATCCCGACCACCAACCCCGTCGCCATCGGGCCGTTCGCCGGCCTGGCGGGCCTGGTCGGGCTGGGCTGGCTGGCCGTCATCCTGCGGATCGACGCCTTCGTCTCCCCGTTCGGCACCGGCCTGATCTACCAGACGTCAACCTCGCGCGTCGGCTACGGCCTGGCCCGCAACCGGTACTACCCGCAGCTGTTCGCCAAGGTCGACCGGAACGGCGTCCCCTGGTTCAGCCTGATCATCGCGTTCCTGTTCGGCCTGCTGTTCCTGCTGCCGTTCCCGAGCTGGCACTCCCTGGTCGGCCTGGTCACCTCGGCCAGCGTGCTGATGTACGCGGGGGCGCCGCTGTCGCTGGGCGCGTTCCGCGGGCAGGTCCCGGAGGCGGACCGGCCGTACCGGATGCCGGGGGCTGTCTGGCTCTCGCCGCTCGCGTTCATCCTGGCCAACCTGATCATCTACTGGTCGGGCTTCGAGGTGCTCTGGAAGCTGGCCATCGCGATCATCATCGGGTACGTCCTGATCGGCATCTTCATGGCGTTCGACCCGCAGCGCCCGCCGCTGGACTGGAAGTCCGCGCAGTGGCTGCCGGTCTACCTGATCGGCATGGGCATCATCTCCTGGCAGGGCCAGTACAGCGGCGCGGCGTCCAGCGACAAGCACCCGCAGGCGCCCACCAACACCTTCAACCTCCCGTTCTGGTGGGACATGCTGGTCGTGGCCGGGTTCAGCCTGATCATCTACTTCTGGGCGCAGCGCGTGCGGCTGCCCCGGGCGGAAATGCTCGACCTGGTCAACCGGCAGTCCGGGGAGGCGCCGGAGCCGCGGCTCCAGCACTAGCCGCCTGAGCGCCGGAGGCCCCATCCTGCTCGTCAGGGTGGGGCCTCCGCTCTTCCCGCGGCCGGGAGCACTCCGCACCGGCGGACGCGCGACGCCGGGGGCCGTTCGGCTGGGCGAGGCCGCTCAGCGGCGGGCGCGGCGGCCAAGCGGCCAGTAGCGCAGCAGGACGCGGCCCTCGATCAGCGCGTCCGGCACCGCGCCGAAGCGCGCGCTGTCCACGGCCCCGGCGGCCGGGTTGGCGGATTCCAGCCACCAGCCGCCGTCCTCGCGGCGCGCCGCGCGCTTGACGATCAGCATCGCCGGCCGCCCCGGGTGGCGGGCCAGCACGATCTGGCCGGGCCGGATCCGCCGGGTCCGGCGGACGAGCAGCCAGTCACCCGGCCGCAGCACGGGTTCCATCGAATGCTCGGCGACGGCGATCCGCAGGAGCGGCGACTGCACGGAGGCCCTCCGGTGTTGGCTAAGGCGAGCGGGGTAGTGTCGGACCAGATATCCGTGATCAGACACTACGGAAGGTGGATCGATGAGGCTGCTCGCACGCCTGCTCGAACCAAAGGCCGTCGCCTATGCGCACTGCGACCTGCCGTGCGGCATCTACGACCCTGCTCAGGCCCGGATCGAGGCCGAGTCCGTCAAGGCGATCGACGAGAAGTACCAGCAGAACACGGACCCCGAGTTCCGCGCCCGGGCGCTGATCATCAAGGAGCAGCGCTCCGAGCTGGTCAAGCACCACCTGTGGGTGCTGTGGACCGACTACTTCAAGCCGCCGCACTTCGAGAAGTACCCGCAGCTGCACACGCTGTTCAACGAGGCGACGAAGCTCGCGGGCGCCTCCGGCACGAAGGGCAGCGCCGACCCGGCCGTCGCCGACCAGCTGCTGGCGAAGATCGAGGAGATCAACAAGATCTTCTGGGAGACCAAGCAGGGCTGACACCGCCCGGCAGTCACATCGCCGACGCACCCGTAGGAGGGGCCGCGACGCCGTCGCGGCCCCTCGCGGTATTTCCGGGCGGCCCCATCCGGGGTATTTTCGGGGTAATCCCCGGTCCGGACCGGCGCAAGCAGGACCGGCCGGCCGCTAACCTGACCCCATCCCGGCCTGCCGGACAAAACGGTGGTGTCAGTTTCGGGCACTGGTGCCCGGTCTGCCCGGGGCAGCGTCGCCCCGGTTCCGCTCGAGCGCGTGAGATCATCTGATCGGCGCCGCGCGGCACGCCGGAATCGGTGCGGCGTGGACGATAGGTTGCATGCAATCGGCGGGCCAGCCAGCCGGCCCGAAGGAGAGACGTGACCGAAGAGACCGCCGCCAGGCAGACCGCGAGAGGCGCCGTGCCGGGTCCTGGTGCGGTCGCGCCCGACCTCGAGGTGCGCGACCGCGCGGCCCGCGACCGGGTGCGGGTGTGCATGCCGGCCGAGGGCGCCTACCTGTCGGTGCTGCGCACCGCGACCGCCGGGCTGGCCGCGCGGCTTGACTTCACCCTGGATGAGATCGAGGACCTGCGCATTGCCGTCGACGAGGCCTGCGCGATGCTGCTCAGCCAGGCCATCCCGGGCACCAACCTGGAGTGCGACTTCGAGCTCGGCGCCGACCTGATGACGATCGTCGTCTCGGTGGTGGCGGCGCAGCCGTGTACGCCGGCCCACGATACGTTCGCCTGGACCGTGCTGTCCGCGCTGGCAGGCGACGTCGACTCCCGGCTGGGGCCGGACGACCGGGTGGCCATCGTGCTGCGCAAGCGCCGCGGGGCGTCGGGGTCCTGATGGGAGACTTCGAGGTCCGGGTGACTGAAAATGAGGTCCAGGTCACCGAAAACGACATCCGGGTGACCGAGGAATACGGGGCCCGCCCGGCCGACGACAGGCTCGGCGCCGTCACCCGGGACGATCACGCCGTCCCCGACCGTGCCCGGGCGAGGGAACTGTTCGAGCGCCTGTACGCGCTGCCCGAGGGAAGCCCGGAGCGGGAACGGATCCGCGGCGCGCTGGTGGAGCTGCACCTGCCGCTGGTCGAGTACCTGGCGCGCAGATTCCGCAACCGGGGCGAGTGGCTGGACGACCTGACGCAGGTCGCCACCATCGGCCTGATCAAGTCGATCGACCGGTTCGACCTCGAGCGCGGTGTCGAGTTCTCCACCTATGCGACGCCCACCATCGTGGGCGAGATCAAACGGCACTTCCGGGATAAGGGCTGGGCCGTCCGCGTGCCGCGCCGGCTGCAGGAGCTCAAGCTCTCGCTGACCAAGGCCATCGGGGAACTCGCCCAGCGTGAGGGACGCGCGCCCACCGTCAGCGAGCTCGCGGCCCACCTGAAGATGAGCGAGGAAGACGTACTCGAGGGCCTGGAGTCGGCCAACGCCTACTCCACGGTGTCCCTGGACGCGCCCGACTCGGGGGACGAGGACGCCCCCGCGGTCGCCGACTCGCTCGGCATCGTGGACGAGGCGCTCGAGGGCGTGGAGTACCGCGAATCGCTCAAGCCGCTGCTCGAGCGGCTGCCGCCGCGGGAGAAGAAGATCCTGCTGCTCCGGTTCTTCGGCAACCTGACCCAATCACAGATCGCCGCCGAACTGGGGATCTCCCAGATGCACGTCTCCCGCCTGCTGGCCCGGACCCTCACCCAGCTGCGCGCCGGCCTGACCACCGACGAGTAGTCCTGCCGCCCGTCGGCCGGCAGTCCCGCGGGGACCGCATCGGCCGCCGCCGGTCCCCCAGGGCAGCGATGGCGCCAGCGTGGCCCAATGGCGGGTACCCGCGATGGCACCTCTGCGGGTACCCGGCTACCTGCGATGGCACCTCTGCGGTTAAAGTCGCCTGCGGTCTGCGGCTGCGGGTAAAAGGCGCCTGCGCTTCGCGGCGGGAGGCGGCTCAGCGGCGGCGGGATGAGGGCTTCTTGCCGGACGGGCGGGCGGCCCTGGGCGCCGGCGGGACCGTCTGGGCGCCCGGCTGCGCGGTCCCGGCGGACGGCCCGGCCGTCTTGCCTGCGGGCTGAGCGGCCCTGGGCGCCTTGCCAGTACGCTGGCTGGCCGGCGGTGGCGTGGTCCCCGGCGGCTCCGGGCTGCTGGGGCCGGCGGCGAGGGCGCGCAGGCTGGGCGGGACCAGCAGGCCAGTGAAACCGGCGAGCGCCACCAGCAGCGCGGGCAGTCCCCAGGCGAGCCGGTGCCCCTCCAGCAGGTAGACCCCGGTGGTCCCGACGAACAGCTGGGTGAGCAGCGCGGGGGTGCGGCTCCACCGGCGGACGCGGTAGATGCCGACCGCGATCAGCGCGACGACGATCACCGCACCGAACGCGATGATAGTGAGCGCGATCCCGCTGCTGCGCTGGTAGGAGCGGCCGGCGGCGGTGTCCGCGGCGGTGAGCACGGCGGCGGCGAAGAGCCCGGCCGCCTCGACAGCCTGGGCCGCCGCGGCCAGCAGCAGCGTCGGCGGACGTGGTCGCATGTGTCGCACCTTTCTACCCAGGGCTAGCCTATGCGCGTGCGCGCGCTGCTGATCGTGAACCCCCGGGCGACCTCGACGACCAAGCCCGTCCTGGACTTCATCGTGCGCTCACTGGCGGCCCATGCGGAGATCGAGACCGTGGAAACACGGTACCGGGGGGACGCCCGCGACATCGCCGCCGCAGCGGCCGCCGGGGGCCGCGACGCGCTGCTGATGCTCAGCGGGGACGGAACGATCAACGAGGTCGTGAACGGCCTGATGCGGGAGGCGCCGATCCGGGCCGGCCATCCGCCGGCCAGCGCCGGGCGGCTCCCCGCCATCGGCGCGATCCCGGGCGGCAACGCCAACGTCTTCACCCGCGACCTCGGGGTTCCGGCCGATCCGGTCGCCGCCGTCGAAATGATCGGCGCGCGTCTCGCCGCCGGTACCACCCGGACGATCGGGCTCGGCCTGGCCGGGGACCGGTACTTCACGTTCAACGCCGGGCTGGGCTGGGACGCGGAGGTGGTCCGTGCGGTGGAGGACCAGCGCGCCCGCGGCCGCCGGGCGTCGCCCGGCCTGTACATGCGGATGGCGCTGCGTGAGTACTACCTCCGCACCGACCGGCGTCACCCGGGGCTGGCGCTGGAGTCGGCCCGCGGGATCGCGGTGCCGAGCCTGGGCATGGCGCTCGTCTCCAACACCACGCCGTGGAGCTACGTCGGCCGCCACCCGGTGAGCCCGACGCCGAACGCCTCGTTCGACACCGGCCTGGACGTCTTTGCCCTGCGGCGGCTGCGGACGTTTTCCACGCTGAATGCGATGCGCCAGATGCTGCGGCAGACGGGCCGGCCGCCGATCGGGAAGTACGTGCTGAACCTGCACGATGAGCCGGAAATCACGGTGCGCTCGGGGCGGCCGACGGCGCTCCAGGTCGACGGGGAGTATGTTGGCGAGGCGGAGTCGGTGACATTCCGCTCGGTACCGGGAGCGCTGCGGGTAATCGCGTGATTCCGCGTTGCGGATGTTGCGGGCTGCAAACTACCCGTCTGGCATTAATTGTGATTCAGGTCACATTGAAATGGCGAAGATCGCCGTTGCGTCCCCTTGCGTTCCCGGCGGCACGCTTGAGAAGCTTTAAACGATGCCGGGCCGGAGCCCTCTCGCGTGTTATCGACACCGGGCAGGTTCCCGGCTTCTCAAGCGTGTCTGGGCTATGAAGCAGCTCCGGGCGGTTTGCCAGCTGGCAGAGCTTTGATATTGGGGATAAGTGGGTTCATCCATATTCGACATAGCTCGTGAAATCATTCACAAGCTTTGATACCGGGCGCACTCGGTTCAAGCAGCCGGCGTGCGGCCGTCACGCCCCGAAGGAGTGACCTCATGGACTGGCGCCATAACGCCGCCTGCCGTGACGTAGATCCTGAGTTGTTCTTTCCGATCGGGAACACCGGTCCTGCACTACTCCAGATCGACGAAGCCAAGCGTGTCTGTCATCGTTGTCCGGTGATGGAGTCGTGCCTGCACTGGGCGATCGACTCCGGCCAGGACGCCGGTGTATGGGGCGGTATGAGCGAGGACGAGCGGCGCGCCCTGAAGCGGCGTACGCTGCGGCTCCGCGGCCATGCGCACGTATCGCCGGTCTCCGGCTGACACCGCGGCTGGCTTCCCGCACCATCTCACGAATCAGTAGGGCTGCTCCGGCACGGCCGTGCCGGAGCCGGGTCCTGATCATATGCCGCCAGCCGCGCCCAGGCGGTCAACGGGATACGGTCATTGGGAAACAGCAAACGCGAGCGGCCTGGCCCTGTCAATGGGAGGCCGGCCGGGCCAGCCGACCCCGGACGGGCCCGGCGCTACCTGGCGCTATTCGGCTGGGCGGGAGCGGGGATGGGGGGGCTCGTCGTCCTGGACGGGGAGGTCCACCCGGGCCTGGGTGCCGCCTTCCGGCCGGGGCGTGATCTCCAGCTTGCCGCCCAGCTCGCCGACGACCAGGGTCCGCACGATCTGCAGCCCCAGGGAACTGGAGGACTCGGGGTCGAAATCGTCGGGCAGCCCTACGCCGTCATCGACGACCACAACCGTCAGCCGGTCCGGCCCGCGCACCGCGCTGACCTCCACGCTGCCGGTGGACCGCTGCGTCTCGCCGGTGGCCGGCGGGGTAGGCGAAGCCGTGCTGCAGCGCGTTCTGCAGCAGTTCGGTCAGCACCAGCGCGAGCGGCATCGCCACGTACGCCGGCAGTGGGCCGAATGTCCCCGTGAGCTTCGGGGTCACCCGGATCTCGGTCCCGGCCACCTCCGACGCCATCATGACGACCCGGTCCGCGACCTCGTCGAAGGCGACGATCTCGTCGGGCGCATGCAACAGCGTCTCGTGCACGATCGCGATCGAGCCGACCCGGCGGACGGCGTCCTCGAGCGCCGCCCGCGCCTCGGGGCCGCGCAGCCGGCGTGCCTGCAGCCGCAGCAGGGCGGCCACCGTCTGCAGGTTGTTCTTGACGCGGTGATGGATCTCACGGATCGTCGCGTCCTTGGTCATCAGCTCGCGTTCCCGGCGGCGCAGCTCGGTGACGTCGCGCACCAGGATCAGGGCCCCGGTCCGGCTGCCGCCCACGATGAGCGGGATCGAGCGCAACTGCAGGATCGACCCGTTGCCCTCGATCTCCGCGTCCCGCGGCACGCGGCCGTACGCCACCAGCATCAGCGACTCATCCAGCGGGCTGCCGCACGAGGCGCACAGCTTCGCGATCAGCGGCCCCAGCTCCGCCCCCACCAGGTCGGTGGCCAGGCCGAGGCGGCGGAACGCCGACAACGCGTTGGGGCTCGCGTACGTGACGCGCCCGGGGCGCCCCAGGCGGAGCAGCCCGTCGCCGACGCGGGGTGAGCGGGCCAGCGTGGCCAGCTCACCGCCGAACGGGAACGTTCCCTCGGCCACCATCCGGGCCAGGTCATCGGCGCCCTGGAGGTAGGTCAGCTCCAGACGGCTCGGCGTGCGGGCGGAGTTCAGGTTGGTGTTCCGCTCGATCACGGCGATCACGCAGCCCGCTCGCATCACCGGGATGGTCTCGGCGCGCACCGGGATGCCCGTGGTCCAGTCGGGGTCACTCTCCCGCCAGATCCTGCGCTCGGCCCACGCGGTATCCAGCAGCGCCGTGTCCCCCGGCTCGGCCCGCGTCCCGACCACGTCGTCCTGGAACGAGGTCGGCCCGGTCGTCGGCCGCATCTGGGCCAGCGCCATCCAGCCGCTCCCGTCGCGCAGCGGCGCCCAGAGGATGAGGTCAGCGAACGACAGGTCGGCCAGGAGCTGCCAGTCCGACACCAGCGCATGCAGGCATTCCAGATCTGCACTGGTCAGATTGGTATGGCGGCGGGCCAGGTCGGTCAGCGTTGGCACACATCAATAATCGCACTGCCGGGGACCGATTACCGCCACGCTGAGGTTCCCCGGGCCGGGCAGCAGCGGCTCACCCCCTTGACGGCGGCCGGACGCTGGGGAAACCTATCAGCACCCATGAAGCCGCACCCAGCACCGCCGCCACCGCCAGCAGCGCAGCCGCCGGTAAGCCAGCCGCCAGACCCCGTCGCGGTGCTCCGGCAGGCGGCGCTGGCACGGCAGGCCGCAGGGCTGGGGCGGCAGCTGCACGCCCGCGCGCCCGGCCACGGCGGGCCAGGCGGGACCGTCGACCTGGCCTCGAACGACTATCTGGGGCTGTGCGGGGACGAACGGCTGGCCGAGGCGGCGGCCGCCGCCGCCCGCACGTGGGGCACCGGCTCCACCGGATCACGGCTGGTCACCGGGACAACGGAGCTGCACACCCGGTTCGAGCGCGACCTGGCCGACTTCACCGGTGCCGCCAGCGCGCTCGTCTTCTCCTCCGGCTACCTGGCCAACCTCGCCGTGATCACCGCCCTCGCGCAGGTCCTCGCGGCGGAAGGCGCCGGGACCGGGCGGCCGGGCCCCGGGGTGCTCATCGTCTCCGACGACGCGAACCACGCCTCGCTGATCGACGCGTGCCGCCTGGCCCGCGCCCGCGTCGAGGTCACCCCGCACGCCGACACCGCCGCGGTGGAGCGGGCGCTCGCCCGGCGTACCGAGCCCGCGGCCATGGTGGTGAGCGACACGGTGTTCTCCGTCACCGGCGACCAGGCACCGGTCGCCGAGCTGCACCGCATCGCGCGCGCCCATCGCGCGCTGCTCGTCCTGGACGAGGCGCACACGTTCGGCGTGCTCGGCCCGGGCGGCCGGGGCGTGGCCGCCGCGGCCGGCATCGGGGACGACCCCCGGGTCATCCGGACGCTCACGCTGTCGAAATCACTGGCCGGCCAGGGCGGCGCGGTCACCGGCGCCGGGGAGGTCATCGGCACCCTCATTGATGTGGGCCGCGCGTTCATCTTCGACACCGGGCTGGCCCCGCCGAGCGTGGCCGCCGCGCTCGAGGCGCTGGGCATCGTCCGCGCCGACCCGGGCCTCGGGCGGCGCGCCGTGGCCAACGCGCAGCGCTTGGCCGCCATGGCCGCCGGGCTCGGCTTCGAGGTCCCGGCCCCGGCCGCCGCCGTGGTCAGGATCACGATCGGGGAGGCGGCCGCGGCGCTCGAGGCGCAGCGGATCTGCGCCGGTCACGGCGTCCGCGCGGGGTGTTTCCGGCCGCCTTCGGTGCTGCCCGGCCAGGCGTGCCTGCGGCTGACCGCGCGGGCCAACCTCACAGAAGTTGACCTCGCTGTGGCATTCCGCGCACTGGGTGCGGTGAGAGATCATGTCCGGATAACCGCTTGAGCGGGAAGGAAGTGGCCCATGACCGTCTCCCCCGTCCCTGTATCGCCGGTCCCGCCGGAAAAGGCCAGTGTGCCCGGCGTCCGGCAGGCCATGGCGGGAGCGCCGGTCACGACGTCTGCGAGTGAGGGCGTGCCTGGCGACGTACTGCCGAGCCCGCTGCTGCGGCTGCCCAAGTACTACACGGTCAAGCGGCAGCTGCTCGAGCTCATCGTCACGATGGCGCCCGGCAGCCCGGTCCCGCCCGAACGCGAGCTCGCCCGCGACTACGGCACGTCGCGGACCACGGTCCGGCAGGCCCTCGCGGAGCTGGTGGTGGAGGGCCGCCTGCTCCGGCGGCAGGGCAAGGGCACGTTCGTGGCCAAGCCCAAGGTGGCGCAGTCACTGGAGCTGGCCAGCTATACCGAAAGCATGCGGGCACACGGCCTGCACCCGCAGACGAGGATCCTCGAGATCGGCTACATCGCGGCCGACGAGGACCTCGCCCTGCTGCTCGGCATCCGCCCGGGCGGCCGGGCGCTGCGCATTCACCGGCTCCGGCTGGCCGACGGCGAGCCCATGTCGGTGGACACCTCGCACCTGCCCGCGCGCCGCTTCCCGGGGCTGCGCAAGCAGCTGAATCGGCACAGCTCGCTGTATGAGGCGCTCGGCTCCGCGTACGGCGTCCGGCTGACCGAGGCGGAGGAAACGATCGAGACCGTGCTGGCCGACCCGCACAACGCCGACCTGCTGGCCGTGGACATCGGCCTGCCGCTGCTGCTGCTGTCCCGGCACGCGGTGGACGTGAACGGCGAACCGGTCGAATGGGCGCAGTCCTGGTACCGCGGTGACCGGTACAAGTTCGTCACCCGGCTGCGGCGGTTACGCCGTTGGGCCTGATCATCGTCAGCGGAACGGACACGGGTGTCGGCAAGACCGTCACCACGGCGGCTCTCGCGGCGCTCGCCCGGTCCCGGGGGGAACGCGTGGCCGTGGTCAAGCCGGCCCAGACCGGTGAGCCGCCCGGGACCCCGGGTGACCTCGGCGCCGTGGCCGCCCTGGCGGGCGTGACCGACCGGCACGAGCTCGCCCGGTATCCGGACCCGCTCTCCCCCGAGGCGGCCGCGCGGGCGGCCGGCCGGCCGCCGCTGGACCTGCGGGCGGCGGCGAGCTACATCGCGGCGCTGGCCGAGGACCGGCAGCAGGTCATCGTCGAGGGCGCCGGGGGCCTGCTGGTCCGGTACGACCCGGCCGGGTCGACCATCGCCGACCTGGCGGCCATGCTGGACGCGCCGGTACTCGTCGTGGCCGCGGCCGGGCTCGGCACGCTCAACCACACGGCGCTCACCCTGGAGGCGCTGGCCGCGCGGAAGCTGGCGTGCGCAGGGGTCGTCATCGGCGCCTGGCCCGCCCGGCCGGGCCTGGCCGAACGGTCCAACCTGAGCGACCTCGAAACGGTGGCCGGCCAGCCGCTGGCCGGGATGCTGCCCGCGGGAGCCGGCCGGGCGGACAGCGCCACCTTCCTGGGCCTCGCGCGACGGGGCATGTCACCCGCCCTGGGCGGGACCTTCAGCGCCCCGGCCGCCAACCAGTTAACCCACTGGTAACATCGCGGCGTGAGCCACGACGCACCTGACCGGGAACACGGCGGGGCCCTGGCGCTCGGCGCGGCCCGCCAGCACGGCGTCACGACGATATTCACGCTGTCCGGCGGGCATGTCTTCCCGCTGTACGACGCGGCGGTGCACGCCGACCCGCCGGTGCGGCTGATCGACGTCCGGCACGAGCAGACCGCGGTGTTCGCGGCGGAGGCCACGGCCCGGCTGACCCGGATTCCGGGCCTGGCGGTGGTCACCGCCGGGCCCGGCGTGACCAACAGCCTGAGCGCGATCGTGACGGCGCACTTCAACGGCGCCCCCGTGGTCGTGCTGGGCGGCCGCGCCCCCGACTACCGCTGGGGGGCGGGCAGCCTGCAGGAGATCGACCACCCGCCGCTGCTGGCCCCGGTCACCAAGCGGGCCTGGACCGAGCACGCGACGGCGCAGGTGGCCGCGTCGGTGGACGAGGCGTTCCGGCTGGCGGCCGCCCCGCACCGCGGGCCGGTGTTCCTCGACGTGTCCCTGGAGGCGCTGTATGGCCAGGCCGAGGCGAGGCTGCCGGCCGTCGGCCGGACGGCGCGCCCGGGCCCGGCCCCGGAAGCGGTCAGCCGGATCGCCGGGCTGCTGGCCGCAGCCGAACGCCCGGTCCTGGTGCTCGGGTCGGACGTGTGGATGGACGGCGCGGAGGGCGCCGCCCGGGTCGCCGCGGAGCGGCTCCAGCTTCCGGTCATCGCCAACGGCCAGGGCCGCGGAATCATCCCGGCGGGTCACCCGCTGCTGGTCACCCGGGCCCGGTCCGCCGCCTTCCGCGAGGCGGACCTGGTCCTGGTGGCCGGGGCGCCGCTGGACTTCCGGCTCGGCTACGGCCAGTTCGGCCGGGACGGGCAGGCCGCGCGGGTGGTGCAGGTGACCGACTCCGCGGACCAGCTCGCGTCGCACTGCCCGCTGGCCGGGACGGCCGCCGGTGACCTCGGCGCGTTCTTCACCGGGCTGGCCGCGGAGCTGGCCGCCGCACCAGCCGCACCAGCCGCCGCCCGGCGGGAGTGGCTGGCCCGGCTGCAGGACGCCGCGCGGGCCGCGATCGCCGCGGACGCGGGGCTGCTGGCCAGCGACGCCCGGCCCATCCACCCGATGCGGGTCTACGGTGAGCTGACCCGGCAGCTCGCGGACGACGCGGTGGTGATCGGCGACGGCGGGGACTTCGTCTCGTTCGCCGGCAAGTACGTCGAGCCCGCGCAGCCGGGGCACTGGCTCGATCCGGGCCCGTTCGGCTGCCTGGGCACCGGCCTGGGGTACGCGATCGCGGCGCGGCTGGCCCGGCCGTCGGCCCAGGTGGTGCTGCTGCTCGGCGACGGCGCGGCCGGCTTCTCGCTGATGGACGCGGACACGCTGGTCCGGCACCGGCTGCCGGTCGTCATGGTCTGCGGCAACAACGGCGCCTGGGGGCTGGAGAAGCATCCGATGCGCGCGCTGTACGGCTACGACGTCGCCGCCGATCTGCAGCCGGGCTGCCGCTACGACGAGGTGGTGCGGGCCCTCGGCGGGGCCGGCGAGCTGGTCACCGAGCCGGGCCAGATCGGCCCGGCGCTGCGGCGGGCGTTCGCCGCGGGGGTCCCGTACCTGGTCAACGTGATCACCGACCCGGAGATCGCCTACCCGCGCTCGACGACCGGGGTCTGACCGCCGCACCCGCGCCCCAGCCGGGCACCGCTCAGTCGGGCACCGCTCAGTCGAGCACCGCGATCAGGTCACCCTCCTGCACCACGTCACCCTCGGCCACGTGCAGCTTGGACACGGTGCCCGCATCCTCCGCGAGCACCGGGATCTCCATCTTCATCGACTCCAGGATCACCAGGGTGTCACCGGCGTCGAGCTGCTGGCCCTCCGCCGCGACCACCTTCCAGACGTTCGCGACCATCTCCGCTCGGACCTCCGCCACCGGTTGCTCCCTTCCTCGCCCGGGTGCCGCCGCCGACCCCGGTGCGTGTCCATT
Organism: uncultured Actinomycetes bacterium; assembly: GCA_963808295.1. Lineage (GTDB taxonomy): Bacteria > Actinomycetota > Actinomycetes > Streptosporangiales > Streptosporangiaceae > Bog-532. The sequence goes on from CAWEFP010000005.1 coordinate 112,162, forward strand.
GTCCCGGACCTTGATCAGGGCCGCAGCCGGGCCACCAGGGACGTGTCGTCGTCGCCCGCTGGCGAACTCGGCTGGCCAGCAGGTCGGCGTGGAAGGCCAGGTTGGTCTTCGGGTAAAGGCCCCGTCAGGCGGGCAGTATCGACCGCCGGGTGATGATGCGGGCGAGCGCGGCGACGACCTCCGGGTCGTACTCGGCGCTGGCGTCCAGCCGGAGCCGGTCGACCACCGCGGCGGCCCGTCCGGCGTCGGCGTAACTGCCCACGAGATCATCGAAGGCATTGACGGCCCGGATGATACGGCTGCTCAGCGGCGGGACGGCCAGCTGGCCGGCCGCGGCGCCGACACCGGGCGAACCGGGAGGGCGCCGGGACGGGCCCGCGTACGGATCGTTCTGCCGGCGCACGATCTCGGCCACGTTGTCCAGCATGGTGGCCTGCTCGATGACCTCGGCGCCCAGTTCCGCGATCCGCCGCTGGTCCTCCGGGGAGACCAGGACGGTGGCCCCGCCCGGGATCGGGTCCTGCAGCGACAGCTGCCCGATGTCGTGGATCAGCGCGGCGTACTGCAGTTCCAGCAGCTGGGGCTCGGTCATGCCGAGCTCCCGGCCGACCGCGACGGCGAGCCGACTGACCCGGTCGGCGTGACCGGTCTCAACGTAACCGCCGATCTCGGTCACCCGCGCCAGCGCGCGCACCGTCTGCAGGTAGGTCGCGCGGATCCCGGCATACCGGCGGAAGGCGACCTGCGTGACGAGCAGCGGGGCAAGGAACACGGCCACCGCGACCAGCCCCATGGCCTCGGCGGCGAACGCGATCAGCAGCGCGGAGGCGCCGACGGCCACGCCCAGCAGACCCTGGACGCGAAGCTCGTCGGTGAACGTGACCCAGAACCTGGACTGCAGCGTATCGGCCCGGATGCACGCGGCGATGACCACGTCCACCAGCCAAGCCACCGTGACCAGCAGCGCCATCACGGCCAGCGCCACCCACCAGTACCGGACGATGTCGCGGGTGCCGGCCAGCGGGCGGAAGGCGAAGGCTGCGCAGGCCACCGCGAGCAGCCGCGACGCCATGCCCGCGGTCTGGGCCGGGCGTCCCACGGCCAGGTGCGGCAGCGCGCCGAGGGCCATGCCGATGCCGGTGACCGCCACGACCTGGAACGCGGAGTGCCGCGCCGGAACCGACCCGACCCTGATCAGCAGCGCGTACGCGAGTGCGCAGGCGGTCCCGATCGGCGCCGCCTCACGGTCACCGGGGAGGTTGAGCCGGAGCAGCTCGCCCAGCGCGATCAGGGCCGCGAAGGCGATCGCGCTGCGGGGGGCCACCACAGCCGTGCCGAGCGACTGCACGACGCAGACCGCGACGAGCACCGCCGACGCCGCGACGAGCAGGCGCTGGCCGGAACCGCCCGGCCAGCGGGAACGGGCCCGCAGGCCCGTGGTGGCCAGCCGGTGCTGACTAACGCTCACGAGGGGCTCGCACGTCAGCGGCTCCCCATGACACGCAGCGGCACCGCCGGATCGTCGTGATCGTGCGCGGCCGCCTCTACCGGCTCACCCGGCGGCGGCACCGGAACCTCAGGGGTCTGCCAGCCGTCACGCTCGACCGCGGCGACCAGGGCGTCGACGAAGGCGGGGTCGAACTGGGTGCCGGAACAGCGGCGCAGCTCGGCGATGGCCTCGGTGAGCGAGCGCGCGCCCCGGTAGGAGCGGGTGGAGGTCATGCAGTCGAAGGCGTCCGCCACCGCCAGCACCCGGGCGAACTCGGGAATCTCGTCGCCCGCCAGGCCCATCGGATAGCCGCGGCCGTCGATCCGCTCGTGATGATGCATGATCCCGGCCAGCGCCTCGTCCAGGAAGCCGATCTCCCGGATGATCTCGAGCCCGCGCATCGGGTGCAGCTGGATGGCGGCGTATTCCTCTTCGGTCAGCTTTCCCGTCTTCTGCAGGACCTTGGTCGGCACCCCCAGCTTGCCGACGTCGTGCAGCATGCCCGCGAACCCGATGGCCGCCACGCGCTCGGGCCGCATCCCGATCGCGCGCGCGATCATGGCCGACCCTCTCGACACGCGCTCGCTGTGGCCCCGGGTGTAGAAGTCCTTGGTTTCCACGGCCTGGCAGAGCACGCGGAGCGTGGCCTCGTAGGCACGCTGCTGGTCGGCGAACTGGGCGATCGCCCAGCGCGCCACGAACAGCGGGATCAGCACCAGAATGGCGGCGAACGGCCCGACGACGCTCCACAGCGCGGCGATCAGCAGGCCGAAGACGGCGTACCCGAGGTCCGGCAGCGGGAGCCGCAGGTCAAGCACGCCCCGGCCGTCCCGCCGGGGCCCGTCGCCGCTGGTGAGCCACAGCACACCGGCGACGAGCCCGTAGTTCGCGACGATGTGCGCCGCCGCCGCGCCCGCGAACGGGCCGATGATCTGGGGGAACGAGTTCCCGGTGGGAATGCCGACGGTCCCGCCGAGCACCAGGAACACGCGGCCGGCGCCGTACGCGCTGAGCGCGTACATCGCCCCATTGAAGATCCGCTGCGCGACCGTCGGCCCGCGGCGCAGGCAGAACGCGCTGACGAGGCCGGTCAGGGCCGCGCCGAGGGGGCCGAGGAGGACGACCGAGGCGAGCGTGGCCGCGTACCCGGGCGACCACGCCACACGGCGCGGCATGATCGCCGTCGGCACGGACTCACATACGAGAAACAGGACCGCGAGGACCGCGAGACGGCTCCATGGAACGCCCGAATGCGGGCTGCGGGCGATTACGAACGCGGCGGCGGCCACCACTGTGCCGATATACAGCCACGTTGCCCGCGAGAGCCTGCCCAATTCCCCCCCTCACTCTGGGCGTGCGACGCTGCCAACCCAACCGGGCACGGTAAGCCCCAGGAAATACCTAGTCGCAGCACACCCGTGCCTCCCTCCCGGACTCAGGCCCGCCCGGCGACACTGGCGGGATCTGCATCAAGGACCACCATCGTGAGGTGCGCGCGGGCAGCCGGATGTGCGGCACCGCACCAGGAGCCCAGCGTAACCCCGCGGCATTGATCCGCGTAGGCCCAATGCTCATCGCGAGCAAATCGTGAACATCGAATCGCTCTTAGCAATCACGGGCACAGCGGTCGCCGTCCGGCACAGCGGGTCAGAACTCGATATGGGCGCGTACTTCCTGAATACGGACGAGCACCTTGGCGCGCAGGTCGGCCGGCGCCGGGTCACATCCGCAGTGCTTGCGCACCAGCCGCTTCACGGCGTCCTCGAGCCCGTATTCGCGCAGGCAGGGCCCGCACTCGTCGAGGTGCTGGCGCACCTTCGAGCAGTCCGACTCGTCCAGCTCACCGTCCAGGTACGCGAAGATGCGGTCCAGTACCTCGGTGCACGGCACCTCGTGCGGCCTGCCGCAGCTCATCGGGTTTCCTCCCCGGGCTCGCTGCCCGCGGCCGACGCCACGGAGTCAGATCCGGACGCCGACCGGACCAGGCCGCGCTCGGCCGCGTAGTCCTGGAGCATGTCACGCAACTGCCGACGTCCCCGGTGCAGGCGCGACATCACCGTGCCGATCGGCGTTCCCATGATGTCGGCGATCTCCTTGTAGGCGAAACCTTCGACGTCGGCCAGGTACACCGCGATACGGAACTCTTCAGGCAGCGCCTGCAGGGCCCGCTTGATGTCAGAATCGGGCAGCCGTTCGAGCGCCTCCGCCTCGGCGGACTTCAGGCCGCCGGAGGTGTGTGAGGCGGCCCGGGCCAACTGCCAGTCCTCCACCTCCTCCGCACCGGACCGCTGCGGTTCCCGCTGCCGCTTCCGGTAGGTGTTGATGAAGGTGTTCGTCAGGATGCGGAACAGCCACGCCTTCAGGTTCGTGCCCGGCTGGAACTGATGAAAGGAGGCGTACGCCTTGGCGAACGTCTCCTGCACGAGGTCCTCGGCGTCCGCCGGGTTGCGGGTCATCCGGAGCCCGGCCGAGTACAGCTGATCCAGGTAAGGCAGAACGTCCTGCTCAAACCGTTCGTCGCGCTGCTCAAGTGTCTCCGGGACGGGACCCACCTCCTCGGGATAAAGCATGGCCGGTCCGTGAAGACCGTATGGCCGGGAGGATACATGGCCGCGCAGTCCCGGGTCGCCGCGCAGGGGCCCGGTGCCGCCTTTCCGGGGGGACGCCTGGCCACCGGCGGCGATACCGGCGAGATCGGCCGGGCGTGAGCCGCAAGCTACTGGCATGCGTCGTAGAACACGGCGCTGGCCTCGGTCATTCCGGGCCCGCGGCGACGAGCTTCGCCGGGCAGGTGAGGAATGGGCCCAGGCGGGGAACATAAAGAGCAAATCCATGCGGCGAGGGGGGCCGCAGCCACGGCAGGAGTCACGGTGAGGCCTTCGGCCAGCGCCACGGCCGTCGGCGATCCCGGATCGCTGTCGCCGTACTGGCGCTTTCACCAGGCGGTAGCCGAGGCACAGCTGATGTCCTGGTTGCCGCGCGAGAGCCGCCTGCTCGTCGACATCTCGGGACCGCGGGCGCGTGCCGCCGACATAGCCGCTGCGTCCGGCCATACTGTGCTGCGCGTCGGCGAGGCCGCCGCCGTGCCCGGGCCGCCCGGCGAGATCCCGCACCCCGGCTGCCCGCCCCCCATCCGGCCGCCGCTGCCCGGCCATGTGGTCCGGTTGGTATCGGACCCGGGGAACCTTTCGGTTCTGCGCGACGAGTGCGCGGACGGGCTGATCGCCGAGGACCGGACCCTGTCCCGGCACCTTGCCGCAGAGAACCTGATCACCGACATCGCCCGGGTCCTGCGGCCAGGCCGGCCGCGTCCTGGCCAGCGTCGACTCACTGGTCCTGGGCATGGCGCTGCTCGCCGAGCAGCGCCACTGGGCGGAGCTGACCGACCTCCCGCACGCCGAGGTCGTCCTTGTCCCGTGGCCGGACGGCACGATCACCCGCTGCTTCGGCGCCGAGCATCTGCGCGAGCTGTTCGAGGACGCCGGGCTGACCGTCATGTGGATCCGGCCGCGTACCGTCTTCTCCCCGTCGACGGTCGCGCACGTGCTGCGGCGCGACCCAAAGGGCCTGGGACGCCTGGTGGAAGCCGAGCTCGCGATGCAGCCCGACGAGTCCGTGGGCGTTCAGCTCGTCGTCTCGGCCCGCAAGCGGGCCCCGCGCCGCCGGTAACCCGCATCAGCGCCGCAGCCGGTCGCGCTTGCCCTGGCAGGCCACACACCGGGACGCGTCAGGCCGGGCTTCGAGGCGCCCCTCCGGCACCGGCTTGCCGCAGTCGACACACAGCCCGTAGGTGCCCTCGTTGATGCGGCGCAGTGCGGCCTGTACCTTCCCCCGCTGCCGCTGCGCGGAATGCAGGATCGCCTCGGTCCGGTCGGTTTCGGACAGGTTGGCGCCCGCGTCCGCGGGATCGAACGTGTTCGCGTGATCCTCGCCCGGCGCCGGGCCTTCGCCCTTGAGAACCGAGATCGACCGGTCCAGGCCATCGAGCATCTCCTCAAGGCGCTTACGCGTCATTGCGGTATCCACGGCGGCATTGCCTCCTGTCCGCCCGCGCTCCGGCGGGGCTGTCACGCTTCCCCGGGCCCGCTCTCGGCGGCCAGCGGGGTGATCCCGGGCCCGCCCTCGGCGGCCAGCGGGGTAATAAGGTCCGGCCCGTCGTTGGCCACCGAGTTGACGGCGGTCGATACCGGCCGCGTCTCGAGGCCGTCGGACGCGGCGGGGGTGATCGCCTTGAGCAGGCTGTCCGCATTGCCGGCGGCGGGGTCCAGCCACTCGTCCCAGTGACCCGGGCTGACCACCATCGGCATCCGGTCGTGGACCCAGCCAACGTCGTCGGTCGCGCGGGTGGTGATGATGGCCGCGGTCCACAGCCGGGCCGCCGGATGATCGTCGGGGAGCGCCGCATCCCGCCACAGCTCGTAGATCCCGGCGAAAGCCATGCCCTGGCCGTCCGCCCGGTGGATGTAGTACGGCTGCTTGCGGGGCCGGCCGTGCTCACGCCCGCCGAGCGGGCGCCACTCGTAGTAACCGTCGGCGGGAATCAGGCACCGCCGGCGGGCGAAGGCGCTGCGGAACGAGGGCTTGACGGCAACGGTCTCCGCACGCGCGTTGATCAGGCGCGCGCCCCCGGACCGGTTCTTCGCCCACGAGGGCACGAGTCCCCAGCGCACGAGGCGCAGTTCGCGGCGGGCGGACGCGTCACGGCCTTCCCGGGCGGCGGGCGCGCCGCGGCCATCCCCGGCGGCAGCGCCGCGGCCTTCCCGGCCGGCCCGGGTCAATACCGCGTAGATGGGATCGGTCGGGGCGACGTTGTAATCAGCGGCGACGTCCCTGGTCACCTGGTCGCGTTCCACCAGGAACTCATCAATGAGCTCCTGGCGCTGCCGCGCAGAAACGAACCGACCGCACATGCCCCAAATCCCGATACGTAAGAAGTAACCGCCACACGAGCTTGAATGAGCCATTTCATAACCACAATGGCCGGCCGCCAAACCACGAGCCAGTTTTTGTGACCGCAATCGGGGCCGCAAACCCCGTTTCGGTGCGGAAAGGCCGCCAGGAAAGCAGGCTGGCCCGGACGCCCGGCGGGCGGCCTTCCCGGCCGGGGCGGCGGAACCCGGCCCCGGCGGTCCTGCGGAGGCCGGCCGCCGTTCAGCCGTTACGCTCACGGTATGCGATGCGAGACGGCACGGCGGGAGCCGGAATCCTGAGCCGACGCCCTGGCCACGCGGCCCTCGACGAGGATGACGTGCGGGTGCGCCCCGGCCGGGGAACCCGGCCGCGCACGCGGCGCGCAGGCCCACGAGGATGCCCCGGATGGGTTCGTCTTCAGCATCGACCGTGGCCGGTACGGTGCCCTCACCGAAGGCCGGGCGGTCATCGCGATGAAGGCGCGCGAACTGGGGCACCGGAGCGTGGTCGTCGGCGACCGGGTCGTGCTGGCCGGCGACACCTCCGGCGACGAGGGGACGCTCGCGCGCATCGTCCGGGTCCAGCCCCGCACCTCGGCCCTGCGCCGGTCGGCCGATGACACCGATCCGGTGGAGCGCGTCATCGTCGCCAACGCCGAGCAGCTGGTGATCGTCTGCGCCCTGGCGCAGCCGCCACCCCGGCTCAGGTTCATCGACCGGTGCCTGGTTGCCGCGTACGACGCCGGCATCAGCCCGCTGCTGTGCCTGACCAAGGCCGACCTCGCCTCGCCGCGCGAGGTGCTCGACGTCTACCAGCCGCTGGGCGTGGACTGCCTGGTCACCCGGCGCCCGCTCACCGACGAGCAGACCGCCGGGCTGCGCGCGGCGCTGTCCGGCCGGATCAGCGTGCTCATCGGCCAGTCCGGGGTGGGCAAGTCCACCCTGGTGAACGCGCTGGTCCCGGACGCAGGCCGGGTGGTCGGGACAGTGAACCCAGTGACGGGCCGGGGCCGGCACACGTCCTCGTCGGCGGTGGCCCTCGCGCTGCCAGGTGGCGGGTGGATCATCGACACCCCGGGCGTGCGCGGCTTCGGCCTGGGTCATGTGAGCCCGCAGCGGGTCGTGGAGGCCTTTCCCGATCTGGCCGCCGGCACGGCCAACTGCCCGCCCGGCTGTGATCATCTCGGTGACGATTGCGGGCTGGACGAATGGGCGCGCGAGCATGGCGCGCAGGCGCGGCTCGATTCGCTGCGCCGCCTGCTGCGCAGCCGCGAGGGCGCGGAATCGCCCTGACAGCCGGCGCCCTACCGCTCCGGCCGGACGTCGACCGTCCCGCCGCTGCGCCAGTACACGCCCGCCTGCCGGGACAGGAAGCCCTCATCCACGAGGTACCTGCGCAGGGCGGCGTGGTCGTCGCAGAGCACCTTGAGGACATCGTCCACCGCGGCTTCGGGGAAGCGGAGCCCCGGCTCGAACGCCTGCGCCACACAGTCGAGCAGGAGCCGCCGCTTGGCGGGGCGGCCCGGCATCGCGGTGATCCGGCCGTCGCGGACGAACGGCCTGAGCTGTTCCTCGCGCTCCAGTCGCCCCGCCACGACCCGGCTCGCCGAGTCCTCCGGCTTGCTGAGGCTGATATCGGCCATGCTGCTAGTGTGCCTGCCACGTCGCGCCGGCGCTCACCTGGTCACCGGACTCGTTGACGCGGTACCGTTTCGCGCGTGGCACGTTATGACGATGACCTGCGTTTCGCGCATGTCCTCGCCGACGCGGCCGATGACATCACCAGCCGGCGCTTCCGCGCGCTCAATCTCGAGGTCGAGACGAAGCCCGACCTGACCCCGGTGACGGATGCCGACCGCGCGGCCGAGGAATCGCTGCGGAACGTGCTGCGCCGGGCGCGTCCCCGCGACGCGGTACTCGGCGAGGAATTCGGCCGGACCGGGTACGGCCCGCGCTGCTGGGTGATCGACCCCATCGACGGCACCAAGAACTACGTGCGCGGGGTCCCGGTCTGGGCGACGCTGATCGGCCTGATGGACGGGGACGAGGTCGTGGTCGGCGTCGTTTCCGCCCCGGCGCTCAGCCGGCGCTGGTGGGCGGCCGCCGGCGGTGGCGCGTGGACGGGACGCGGCCTTACCAAGGCGACCCGCTGCACGGTGTCGGGCGTCACCAGTCTCGGCGACGCGTCGATGTCGTACTCGAGCCTGGGCGGCTGGGAGGATCGCGGGAAGCTCGACGGCTTCCTCGGCCTGACCCGCGCGGTGTGGCGGACCCGCGCGTACGGGGACTTCTGGTCGCACGTCCTGGTGGCGGAGGGCGCGGTCGACGTGTCCCTCGAGCCGGACGTCTCGCTGTGGGACATGGCCGCCCTGCAGGTCATCGTGGAGGAGGCGGGCGGCCGTTTCACCGACATCAGCGGCGCACGGACGCCGGACGGTGGCAGCGTCGTCTGCACCAACGGCCACCTGCACGATGCGGTGCTGACCCGGCTGAAAGGCTAAGAAAGGGCTTCCGAGCAGTACAAACGGTGAGAGCGGCAACAACTGCGGATGTCCTGGGCTCAGGTCTTGCCCTCGCGGGGCTTTTCACCCATGCTGTTCAAAACGGCGGTCACAAGTTCACAAAGTACCGCCGTCCCGCAAGCACCCGGGGTGAGCGACGATGAACGTACGAGACGGCATGTCGAATCTGGTCCTGACGATCGGGCCCACGCACACACTGCGCGAGGCGGCCCGGATGATGTCGGCACGGCATGTGGGTGCGGCGGTGGTGATCGACCCGGATCATGCGGGCGTCGGGATCCTCACCGAACGCGACATCCTCGACTCCGTGGGCGCCGGGCAGGACCCGGATGCCGAACTGGCCGCGCACCACTGCACGTCGGACCTGGTCTTCGCCGTGCCGGCCTGGACGCTCGAAAAGGCCGCGGCCGCGATGGTCCGCGGCGGTTTCCGGCACCTGGTGGTGGTCGAGGGAGCCGAGGTGACCGGGCTGCTGTCGATGCGGGACATCGTCCGGTGCTGGTCGGGGTCCACCGTGCGCCCGCGGGTGGCGACGGCCAGCGAGCAGAAGCCGGCCGGCCAGAAAGTGGCCGGCGCGCCACGGTGATACCGGCCGGGTGACACCGGCCGCCCGCCGCCCGATCCGATTTCCGGAAGCCCTCTCGCGGTGAACGCTTTACCGCGCCCGCAACGACCGCCGCGCTTAATATGCTTTAGCCGAGAACTGTAATTGTGCGCGGCTCTTCCGCGGTAAACGGGAGCGGTCATGGCGTTTCCGGGGTTTGTCGTCCGCCCGGGGGATATATTCGCGCCCTTCCCGCATGACAGTTCACAGAAAGTGACCACACGGTCGCGGGCAGGGGGGACATGACGTTTCACCCGGACGGCTGGGCGGGGGGGCGCGGCGGACCCGGGGATGACGGCGAGCGCGGACGGCCCGGCGGACCCGGCTGGCCTGGCGGGCGCGGCTGGGCCGGAACGCCCAGCGGGCCCGGCGATGCCGGGATGCGGGCGGCGCTGGAGAAACTCCCGCCCGGCCACCCCTCGTCGGCCTGGAACGCGGACGGCACCCGCCGACCCCCGCCGCCCCGCCTGGAAGACCTGGAACTCCCGCTCCCCGGCACGTGGGCGGACACCGTCGACGACGACCCCACGTCCGGCCCGGCGGGCCCGGCGGGCCCGGAGATCGGCAGTCCGCAAAATGATCCGGCGACGAGGGAACCGCCAGCGCTATGAGATGCGTCATAGCTGTGCCGGTGGCAAGCGGGCCGGGCCAGGCGAACCCCATCCTCGCCGGCCCGGCCCCCGCATGTTCCCCCGCTTTTATCGGCTCGCCGCCGGGTGGCGTTGGTGAGACGGTGGAGGCGTGGACAGCGAGCGCGCGGAACGCCACCTCCGGCTGGTCGCCGAGGCGGGCATCCGGCACGCCCTGACGCTGCCCCGCCACGACGGAGAGGTCCGGCCGCGGGACGTCTTCAGCGAATGCGCCGCACGGCTGCACAGGGTCGCCGCCGCGCTGGTCGCGGTGAGCGCCGTCGATGATGACCGGGCCGAAGCGATCATGGACCAGTTCCAGGCGGCCCTCGGCGTCCGGCACCTGCATCACATCACGGCCGGCCCGCGGTTCGGACCGGCTCCCCGGCCGCCGCGCGGACCGGCCGGGCCGCCGCAGCCGGGACCGCCAGCCGCGCCATCAGCGCAGGCCGCCGGGCCGGGCGGGCCCGCCGGGCCGGTCGGCCCACCCGGGCCCACTGGGCCGGTCCGGGTGATACCCGTCGGCCGGATGCTGCCTTTCGGCGACGAGAACGTCATCGGTGAGCTGTACGTGATGTCGCTGGTGCTGACGGCCAGGCAGGCGGCCGCCCCCGTCATGGCCCGGACGCGCCCGGTCGCGCCCGCGGCACGCGCTGCCGCGCTGCCCAGGCATTTCCCGCCGTTCCAGGCGGTGACCGCCCGCGATGACCGGGGGACCCGCTACCGCGCCGACGCCCACGGCAGCATGGCGCTGAACCGGTAGGCCGGCCAGGTGCGGATCCAGCCCGCGCCGCCTGCCGGAGCCCGCTGGCTCGAGCTCTCGGCCGACGGGCGCGCCAGCATCCGGATCGACCTGACCGGGGACGCGGAAGCCTGCGGCGTGACGACCGAGCCGCTTTCCGGCGCGCCGGGCGAGCAGTTGCTGGAGTACGGGGCCCAGCAGATCCTGGTCACCGCGGCCGACGATCGCTTCATCGCCGGGCAGGCCGCCGACGGCATGGGCGATGTGGTGCGGGCGCTGGAAGCCGCGGGGGCACTGTCGCCGTTCAGCCCGGCCCCCGGCCACCTGGCGACCGTGCCGCACAGCCAGCCCATGCGCCCCGCCCGGCGGCCGCCCGCCAGCCCCGCGATGCCGCCGGGTGCCCCCAGGGCCCCCCGGCATCCTGGCCCGGCCCCGGTCGTCCCGGCGGGCTGGCGCGAGGAACTGGAGCGGGTCCGGGCCGAACGGCTGGACACTTTGCTGCTGCTCGCGCTGGGACCCGCGTTCCAGATGCTGCTGTCCGGGGTCGTCGCGGCCGCCTGGTCCGACGGCGGCGCCCGGGCCCGGGAGCGCCAGGCGCCGGAACTGACCGGTGGCTGGGAGGCCGAGGAGATTCTCGCCCGCGGCCTGGTGGCGGCCTTCCTGCGGGCCCGGCCCGCGCTCGCATGCGCGCCACCGTCGGAATCCGGCGTCCGCGGGACGTTCCTGGCCGAGCCCCCGGACCTGGGAGATGGCCGCCCGGCTGTGGGCCGCGGCCGGTGCGGCGGGGGCCGGTGACGAGGCCCGTTCGGTGCTCGTCCGGGGCTCGGTCGGGGACGGGGCCGGGGCAGAGTTCCTCAGCTGGCTGCTGGAGATGGACCTGCCCGATCCCGAGGAGGTGCTCGCCGACCCGGGTGCCTTCCGGCTGCCCGACCGCGCCGACCGTGCCTATGCGGCGCTCGCCGCGATCACGTCCGCGGTGACCGCACAGCCCTCACTGGAGCGGTGGGCCGCCGGGTGGCGCGTGCTCGGCACCGCCGCCGCGGTGGCGCCCGACGTCGCGGCGGCCGCCGCCCGCGTGCTGGCCCGCCACCGGCCCGGCGGCGCGGCGCTGCCGCCGGAGATTCATCTCTTCGCGCCGGTTCTGCGCGACGCCGGCCTGCTGGCGATATGACCGCCGGGCCAGTGCCGGGACTGGCCGGGGCCCGCTTGTGGGCGGCCGCCCGTTTCCCGTACCTGGCCAGCGGGATCTTCGGCACGCAGGTCGTCGCGGCGCCGGGCAGCGACACGGTGGCCGTCGACGAGAGCTGGCGGCTGCGCGCCGATCCGGCCGTCGCGGCCGGGTGGTCCCCCGCCGAGTTCGGCAGCGTGCTCATCCATCACGTCTGCCACCTGCTGCGCGCGCATGCCGAACGGGCCCGGGCTCTGGGCATCCGGCCCGAGGACGGGCCCGGATGGACGCGCGCCGCCGACGCGGAGCTCAACGACGACCTGGTGCCCGCGGGCCTCGAACTGCCCGGCGACCCGGTGCTGCCCCAGCATCTGGGCGCCGAGCCGGGTGGCCTGGCCGAACAGTATTTCCAGGCCGCCACGGACGGGGCGCCGGGATGGGGCATCGACTGCGGCAGCGGGGCGGACGGCTGCCCGCGGCCGGGTGACGGCGAGCCCCGGCGGCCCGGCGGGCCCGGCGGGCCCGGCGAGGCTGGCGAGGCTGGCGAGGCTGGCGAGGCTGGCGAGGCTGGCGAGGCTGGCGAGGCTGGGACGGCCGGGCTGCCCGGTTGGCAGGCCGACCTGCTGCGCCGCCTGGTCGCCAGCGAATGCCTGCGGCACGGCCGCGAGGCCGGAACCGTCCCGGCGGGGCTGATGCGCTGGGCTCAGGAAACGCTCACACCGGCCGTGGACTGGCGCAAGCTGCTCGCCGCCGAACTGCGCCGGGCCATCGCGGACCGGGCCGGCGCGGCTGATTATTCGTACCGGCGCCCCTCGCGGCGCGCGGCGGCCATCGGCGACGCCGTGCTGCCCGCGCTGCGCAGGCCGGTTCCCGAGGTCGCCGTGGTCTGCGACACGTCCGGCAGCATGACCGGCGACCTGCTGGCCATGGCGCTCACCGAGGTGGAGGGACTGCTCCGCTCGCTCGGCGTGGCCCGCCGGGTCCGGTTGCTGGCTTGTGACGCCGCCGCCGCGCCCGTACAGCGGGTGACCTCGGCCCGTCAGGTCGAGCTGATCGGCGGCGGCGGGACCGACATGGGCGCCGGTATCGCGGCGGCGTCCGCCCTGCGCCCCCGGCCGGCGATCACCGTGGTCCTCACCGACGGTTACACGCCCTGGCCGGACCGCGCCCCCAAGGGGATGCGCGTCGTCGTCGCCCTGCTCGGTGACGCGTCCCGGGACGCCCCGCCGTGGGCCCGCACCGTCCGCGTGCCCGCCGCGGCGACATGACCGGCACTGGC
>CAWEFP010000006.1:0-71795 GCA_963808295.1 uncultured Actinomycetes bacterium
GCCAAGGGCCAGCAGTCAATAGACTCCCTGTGTGACAGCAGATCTATCAGGCTTTCTCCGCAGTACGCTCCCGGCGAGGTCGAGGGGCCGCGCTACACGTTCTGGGAGAAGGCCGGTTATTTCATCGCGGACCCGGAGCGGGACGCCCCCCGGTTCTCGATCGTCATCCCGCCGCCGAACGTGACCGGCGTCGCTGCACATCGGCCATGCGCTCGACCACACGATCATCGAGTCATCGTGCGCCGCCGCCGGATGCAGGGCTACACGACGCTGTGGCTGCCCGGCATGGACCACGCGGGCATCGCCACCCAGAACGTGGTGGAGACGCGAGCTGGCCACCGACGGCCTGCGCCGGCACGACCTCGGCCGCGAGGCGTTCGTCGAGCGGGTCTGGGAGTGGAAGGCGACGTCCGGCGGCACGATCCTCTGCCAGATGCGCCGCCTGGGCGACAGCGTGGACTGGACCCGCGAGCGGTTCACGATGGACCCGGGCCTGTCCCGCGCCGTGCAGACCATCTTCAAGCGGCTCTTCGACGACGGCCTGATCTACCGCGCCGAACGGATCATCAACTGGTGCCCGCGCTGCCTGACCGCGCTGTCCGACATCGAGGTGGACCACAGCGACGACGACGGCGAGCTCGTGTCCATCCGCTATCCGCGTACGGCGACGGCGCCGAGGACGTCGATCGTGGTCGCCACGACCCGGCCGAGACGATGCTGGGCGACACCGCGGTGGCCGTGCACCCCGACGACGACCGCTACCGGCGCTGGTCGGCCGCGAGGTGCGAGCTGCCGCTGACCGGCCGCGGATCCCGGTCGATCGCCGACGCGCCGTCGACCCCGCGTTCGGCACCGGCGCGGTCAAGGTCACCCCGGCGCACGACCCGAACGACTTCGACATCGGCCGCCGCCACAACCTGCCCAGCCTGACCGTGCATGGACGAGCGCGGCGTGGTGACGGCGCACGGCCCGTTCCAGGGGCTCGACCGGTTCGAGGCCCGCCCGGCGGTCGTCGCGGCGCTGCGCGAGCAGGGCCGGATCGTGGCCGAGGTGCGGCCGTACGTGCACGCCGTCGGCCACTGCCAGCGGTGCGGCACCACGGTCGAGCCGAGGCTGTCGCTGCAGTGGTTCGTCCGGGTCGCCCCGCTGGCCAAGGCGGCCGGCGACGCGGTGCGCGACGGCCGGACCCGGATGACCCGCCGGAGATGGCGGCCCGGTACTTCGCCTGGGTCGACGACATGCACGACTGGTGCATCAGCCGGCAGCTGTGGTGGGGCCACCGCATTCCCGTCTGGTACGGCGCCGGACGGCGAGGTCCGCTGCGTCGGGCCGGACGAGGAACCGCCCACGCGGGGAGGGCTGGCGCCAGGACGCCGACGTGCTGGACACCTGGTTCTCCTCGGCCCTGTGGCCGTTCTCCACCCTCGGCTGGCCGGACGAGACGGCGGACCTGCGTGCCTTCTACCCGACCAGCGTGCTCGTCACCGGCTACGACATCCTGTTCTTCTGGGTCGCCCGGATGATGATGTTCGGCCTGTACGCGATGTCCGGCCCCGGCGACGCCGTCCCGCCGACGCCGTCCCGTTCCGTGACGTCGCCCTGCACGGTCTGGTCCGCGACGCGACCGGCAAGAAGATGTCGAAGTCGCGCGGGAACGCGGTGGATCCGCTCGACTGGATCGACCGCTTCGGCGCCGACGCCACCCGCTTCACCCTGGCCCGGGGGGCCAACCCGGGCAGCGATGTGCCGGTCAGCGACGAGTGGGCGGCCGGCTCGCGGAACTTCTGCAACAAGCTGTGGAACGCGGCGCGGTTCGCCCTCGGTAACGGGGCGCGGGTGCCGCGGGCGCTGCCGGATCCGGCCTCGCTGTCCGTGCCCGACCGCTGGATCCTTTCCCGGCTGTCCGCGGTGACCGCCCAGGTGGACGCCGATTTCGAGCGGTTCGAGTTCGCCAAGGCGTGTGAGACCCTCTACCACTTCGCCTGGGACGAATTCTGCGACTGGTATCTGGAGCTGGCCAAGATACCGCTGGCCAGTGCCGAAGAAGGGGCCGGGGACGGGGCCGGGGCCACCCGGGACGTGCTCGGGTTCGTGCTGGACCACCTGCTCCGGCTGCTGCACCCGATCATGCCGTTCCTCACCGATGAGCTGTGGACCGCCCTGCCCGAACGACACTGACCGGCGAGGAGTCGGTGATGGTGGCCCCGTGGCCGCGGCCGGCCGTGACCGACGCCGCCGCGGAAGCGGAGATGGCGTCCGTCATGCGGCTGGTGACCGAGGTCCGGCGGTTCCGTTCGGATCAGGGCCTGCGTCCCGGCCAGCGGGTCGCCGCCCGCCTCACCGGGATCGAGGCCAGCCCGCTGGCCGGCCACGAGGAGCGCATCCGTTTCCTGCTCCGGCTCACCGACCCGGAGCCCGGTTTCACCCCGTCGGCCTCGATCGAGGCCGACGGCGTCACGGTGGAACTCGACACGGCCGGGGTGATCGACGTCGCGGCGGAGCGGCGCCGGATGGAAAAGGACCTCGCCGCCGCGCGCAAGGAGGCCGGGCAGGCCCGCGCCAAGCTCGGCAACGCCGGGTTCACCGCCAAGGCGCCGGCCGACGTGGTGGACACGACCCGGCAGCGTCTCGCCGCCGCGGAGCAGGACATCACCCGGATCTCCGCCCGCCTGGCCCGGCTGCCGCGCTGAACCGCTCTTCCCTGTTACAGCAGTGACCCATGGGGCGTTACAGCCGTGCCCCATGGGGCGAAGCACCTGCGCTGCCCGCGCGTGCCCGACGTGATGTATTAGCAACAGTTTGTTGCGAATGCCGGTTTCGAGCGTCACTATGTAATCAGCAGAAACCAGAGAGCGACAGGCAGTAGATCGGAGGTCGCGTTGGCGGAAACGGCGGCGCCGGCCCTCCCGGTCCCCGACCTCCCGCCGTCGGCCCGGGCCACCGCCACCTTCCGTGAGGTGTTCGCCGATGGTGAGTTTCGTGCCATCTGGCTCGCGGAGCTCGCCTCTATCGCGGGTGACCAGTTCGCGCGCGTCGCCCGTGCTGGCCGCCCCCGCGGTGGTCGTCGCGGGAAGCGGCGCCGTGGGCGCCGCCGTCGCGGGATGGCTTCTTATTACCTGGCGTCGTGAAATCGCTAGTCGCGCCTGAAAGGAGGTAACGATCTGTATGATCCCGGACATGGACGGGGCTTCCTGGCCATTAGTCCCAATCGATGCTCATGATTCTTCCCTTCCTCGAGCACCGCCACGTTCTGGTGTTCTGCGCATGGCCTCAGCCCCATTCGGCATACATGGTTCTTCCCTTCCGAGAGAGGGACGCGCGAACTATATCCCCGTTTGGGTGGTTTGATACACCATGGAGTAATTGACGCATTTATAACGATTTGGGCATTTGTGCGGGATTTGCCGGTGATTCGGCAGACTTTTCGGCAAGCGCAGATGGGATGAGGTTGACAGTCACGTCCGCCGGGAGAGGCCGCCGGCCGAAGGCGGTATCCATCCGGGACTGGCCGCTCTGGTCACTGCCCCGGCTGCCGCGTGCCTACGTGATCGCCGTGCCCGTGGCCGCCGCCGTCGCGCTGGGTGTCGCGGCGGCCCGCACTACCTGGCATGTGTCCCAGGCCGGGATCTTTTTCCTGCTGCTGGCGAGCGCAGCGGCCATGGTCGAAGCGGCTAAGGACGTCAAGCTGCCGCCCGACACGCTGACCCGTGACCTGCAGGAGGTCTGGTGGCTGTCGGTCGCGCTGCTCCTCCCGCCGGTCTACGCGCTGCTGGCCCCGGTCCCGCTCGTCCTCATGAAGCAGTGGCGGGTGCGCCGCAACCTCTGGCACCGGCGGCTGTTCAGCATGGGCGCGATCGGCCTGGGTTACGGCGCGGCGTCGGTGGAGTTGCACAGCGTCTTCGAGCCGCTGCTTGGTGCCCCGCCGGGCGTCGGCGCACACAGCGCAGGCTGGCTGGGTGCCATCATCATCGCCGCGGTGACCGGGTGGGCGGTCAACGTCTGGCTGGTTGTCGGCGCGGTCAAAATGACGGTCCCGACGGCCCGGGTACGGACGCTGATGTTCAGCCGCGAAGCCGTCACCACGGACGCGGTGGAAACGTGCTTCGCGGCCCTCGTCGCGTTCGCCCTGTCCTTCACCCCCGCGGTCCTGGTCGTCGCGGTACCGGTCGTGCTGGTACAGAAACGTTTCCTGATGCATTCGCAGCTCCTCGCGGAGGCGCGCACCGACGCCAAGACCGGGCTGCTGAACGCGGCCGCGTGGCACCGGGAGTCGGCCACGGAGCTGTCCCGCGCCAATGGCTACTGGTCGCCGGCCTCGGCCGCGATCATCGACATCGACCACTTCAAGGCGGTCAACGACACCTACGGCCACCTGGCCGGCGACCGGGTGCTGCGGGTCGTCGCCGACCGGTTCAAGGCCCAGCTCCGCGAGGGCGACCTGATCGGGCGGTTTGGTGGCGAGGAGTTCGCGATCCTGCTGCCCCGCACCACCGGGCCCGAGGCAGCGCGGGTGGCCGAGCGGCTGCGCGGGCACATCGCCGACGCGCCGATCGCCGTCAGCGACGGCCGGGACGAGAGCATCCTGGTCGGCATCACCGTCTCCATCGGTGTGGCCGAGATGGCCAGCTCGCGGCAGGACCTGGACGACCTGCTCGCCGCGGCGGACGCGGCCCTGTACCAGGCCAAGGACGAGGGCCGGAACCGGATCCGCGCCATCACGGCCGAGCTGGCCGCCGCCCAGGTTCCGGCGCCCCGGGGGCCGGGCTCGGCCGCCGCCGCCCCCCAGTAGCCTGGACGGGTGACCACCGCGACGCCCCTGGGCCTGCCGGGAGGCGACGACGCCGTGCTGCGCGAGGTCGAGCACGAGATCGTCAGCCGCCGTCCCGAATCGTCGATCGAGCCGACGCTCGACCGCATCGCCACCCTGGTCAGCCTGCTCGGCGATCCGCAGCGCGCCTTCCCCGTCATCCACATCACCGGCACCAACGGCAAAACCTCCACCGCGCGCATGATCGACGCGCTGCTGCGCGAGCGCGGGCTGCGGACCGGCCGCTTCACCAGCCCGCACCTGATCTCGATGCGCGAGCGGATCTGCATCGACGGCGAGCCGTTGGACCCGGACCGGTTCGTCGCTCTCTACCAGGAGATCCTCCCGTACGTGGTGCTGACCGACGAGCACCACGGGGTACCGCTGTCCTTCTTCGAGGTGCTGACCGGCATGGCCTTCGCGGCCTTCGCCGACGCCCCGGTCGACGTCGCGATCGTCGAGGTCGGGCTGGGCGGCACCTGGGACGCCACCAACGTCGCGGACGGCGCGGTCGCCGTCGTCGGCCCGGTCGCCATCGACCACACCCGCTACCTGGGCGACACTTTGGAGGAGATCGCCGCGGAAAAGGCGGGGATCATCAAGCCGGGTGCGCTCGCGGTGCTGGCCCAGCAGTCGCTGCTCGCGGCCGAGGTCCTGCTGCGCCGGGTGTCCGAGGTCGGCGCGACCGTCGCCCGCGAGGGTATCGAGTTCGGCGTGCTGGAACGGGACATCGCGATCGGCGGCCAGCAGCTGACCCTGCGCGGCCTGAACGGCACCTATCCCGATGTGTTCCTGCCCCTGTTCGGCCTGTTCCAGGCGGGCAACGCCGCCTGCGCGCTGGCCGCGGTCGAGGGGTTCGCCGGCGTCGCGGAGGACGGGCCCAGCGTCCCGGAGGGGCGCGCCCCCCTCGACCTCGAGCTCGTCCGGCGGGCGTTCGCCGGCCTGCGGTCACCGGGGCGGCTGGAGGTGCTGCGGCGCAGTCCCACCGTGATCGCCGACGCGGCGCACAATCCGGCCGGCATGGCGGCCAGCGCCGCCGCGGTGACCGAGGCGTTCAGCTTCAGTCGGCTCGTCGGCGTGCTGGCGGTCAGCGCGGACAAGGACGTGCCCGGGATGCTCGACGAGCTTGAGCCCGTCCTGTCCGACATCGTGGTGACGCACAACTCCTCGGACCGCTCGATGCCCCCCGAGGAGCTGGCCGCCCTCGCGCGCGACGTCTTCGGCGCCGACCGGGTCCAGGTCGCCGCGCGGATGGACGACGCCATCGAGACGGCCGTGACGCTCGCCGACGAGGCGCCGGAGACGGACCTGCCCGGCGCCGGCGGCGTGCTCATCACCGGCTCGGTCATCACGGCGGGCGACGCCCGGCAGTTGCTGCGCCCCGACGCCGGCACCGGCGATGCGCCGAAGCAGGCCGCCGGCCCGGGTCGGCACTCGTTCACGGCGGCTGATCTGTCGTGACCAGGCCCGCCTCCGAAAAGGCCGGCCCGGCGGACGCCGCCCCCGGGACGGGTCCCGGTCGCACCCGCCGCCGCCCGATCCTGCGCCGGCTGTGCGCCTCGGTGCTGGTGTTCGAGGCCATCGTGCTGGTTCTGGCCGTGCCGGTCGCGATCACGATCGAGCACCTCCGGCACGGCGTCGCCGGCGGCGTGGGCGGCGGGCTGGCGCTCGCCGCCGTGATACTCGCGGGCCTGGTCGGCCGGGGCCGGTGGGCCCTGGTCGCCGGCACCGTGCTGCAGATCCTGATCATCGTGGCCGGGGTCGAGGTGCCCGCCCTCTTTGTCCTCGGCGTCATCTTCGCCGCCTTCTGGTTCACCGGAATCTGGATGGCAAACCGGCTGGAGCGGCCCGGCACGGGCTAGTCTGGGGACCGTCGCCCTGAGTAATTAGAGGTGAGCGGTTAGTGACACAAGCCCCCGGAACGCTCCCGGCCCGCGCCCATCCGCCCGCGCCGCCCGACGCCGGCCTCCTCCCGCCCGCGCCGTCCCGGGCCGGCCCGCACCTGTCCGCGCCGCTCCGGGGCCGCCCGCGCCCGATGGCCCGGACAACCGCCACCTCGCCGGCCAGTCAACCCGCCGCCGCTCCGCCTCAAACCCCCCGAAAGCCCCAGTCCCCCCGAAAGCCCCAGTCCCCCCGAAAGCCCCAGTCCCCCCGTAAATCCCGCGCCCCACATGGGTCCTCTTCCCCCCATACATTGCGCGTATCCCGTACGTCCCGCCGCGTGGCGGCCGATGCCGCCGCGGCCGCCGTCGTCGCCACCGTCGCCCCGCTGTGTTTGCTGCAGGTACCCAACGCGATCGCCTGGGCCATGGCGAGCGTGGGGCCGGCCGCCGACGGCCCGCAGGGGCCCGCTGCGGTCCTGCGGGCCGCGGGGCTGGCGCTGCCAGCGATGGCCGCCATCGGCGGCGTCGCGGCGCTGGCGGCGACGCGCTTGCGGGCCTGGCCGGTGCTGCTGGCCGGCCTGGTCACCATGGCCGTGGCCGATGCGCTCGGCGTTTCCGCCCATACCGTCACCCAGATCGGCACCGACCGGATCCTGCACGGCCTCGCCGCGGGCATGGCCATGCCCGCCGCCCTCGCGCTGGCCTGGGAGCGATCGCCGGGCGCCCGGCCGCTGCTCGCGGCGCTGTGGTCGGCCGCCGCGGTCACCGGCCTGGTCGCGGCGACGGCGGCCGTCCGTGCCCGGCTGTCCGGTGGCGACTGGCACGCCGCGCTGGCGCCGTACCCGTGGCTCACGGGTACGGCGCTGACGGTGGCCGCGCTCTACGCGGTCCTGGCCGATGGGCGGGGGTCGCCGCGCGGCCCGGGCCGGCTGGGGGCGCGGACGGATGCCGCGCACGAGCGGGCCCAGCTCGCGGTGCTGGCCGTGCCTGCCGTCGGCCTGAGCCTGCTCAGCGTGGCCGTCACCTACCGGCCGCCGGCCGCGCTGCTGGCCACCGCCGCGGTGAGCATCCTGATTCTCTACGGGGTGGCCGCCGTGGCGTCCGCGGACAAGCTGGTCGGCGGGCGGCTCTGCTTCCCGCTGATCGCCGCGGTCACCGGCCTGGTGGTCGCGCCGGCCGCGGGCGCGGTCACCGGCCTGCGTGCCCTCGGGTCTCCGGTGGCCGGGATCACCGGCCCCGGGATCACCGGCCCGGCCGCCCCCGCCACGGGGCACCTCGGCGGCCCAGCCTGGCTGCCGCTGGCCGCGACGGCCGGATCCGCGCTGGCCGGCGCCGCGATCGCGCTGGCCCTGCGGCACCGGCCGCGCGCGGTTGTGCTCGCCGGCCTGGCCCTCGCCGCAGAAGGGCTCGTGGCCGCGTTCGCCGCCGGGCCCTTCGCGGGCGCCGCCATGCTGGCCGGGGTCGGCGTGCCGCTGGCCGCGGGCCTGACCGCCGCGATCACGGCCGCGCTGCTCGGCGCGACGGCGGCGGGCGCACTGTCCGGGGTGACGCTGCTGCTGGCCGGGCTGATGACCGGTTACCTGGCGGTCGGATCTGTGCAGGTGCGGATGGTGCTGCGGCTGGCGGCCGGGTCGGCGGCCGGAACTGGGGCCCGCGGGGCCCTCGCCGGGGCGGCTGGCCGGTGCGAACTGGCCGGCGCGGGCTCCGTCGTGATCGTGATGGCGGCCATATTTATCGCTGGCCGCGCGTGCCGCGCCGGTGCCGCGGGCCGCGGGCGCGGGTAAGCTTCGGGCCGGGGGTCATCTCTCCGATCTGCTCGCGGCAACTGGCCAGTTGCCCTGCGAAAAGGAGCGTCGTTGCCGGAACGTACTCTTGTCCTGATAAAGCCCGATGGTGTCCAGCGCGGGCTCATCGGCGCGGTTATTTCCCGGATCGAGCGCAAGGGCCTGAGCGTAGTCGCGCTGGAACTGAGGACGCTGGACCGGGATACGGCGAACACCCACTACGCCGAGCATGTCGGCAAGCCCTTCTTCGATCCGCTGGTCGAATTCATCACGTCCGGGCCGCTGGTGGCCCTGGTAGCGGAGGGCCACCGTGCCGTGGAGGCGTTCCGCGCGCTGGCGGGCGCCACCGATCCGGTCCAGGCCGCCCCGGGCACCATCCGCGGGGACCATGCGTTGGAGATAGGTGCGAACGTCGTCCATGGATCCGACTCGGTGGAATCGGCCCAGCGTGAAATCAAGATCTTTTTCCCTGAGTTCGCTTAATCGTCTCTGCTGAGGCTCATAGATGAGGCACGCGGCCCAGGCGGCGTGACTTTAGGAATTTCTTCACAAATGCTTCACCCGGCCCACGAGGCTCCGAAGCGCCCGATCGGGAAGGTTGCCGTCCCCCATGAGTAATGCGATGGCGCTCCTCGGCCGCGACATGGCGGTCGATCTGGGCACCGCCAACACGCTGGTCTACGTGCGCGGGCGCGGCATCGTGCTCAACGAGCCCTCGGTGGTGGCGCTCAACACCAACAACGGCCAGATCGTCGCGGTCGGCATCGAGGCGAAACGGATGATCGGCCGGACGCCGGGCAACATCGTGGCCGTCCGGCCGCTCAAGGACGGCGTGATCGCCGACTTCGACGTGACCGAGCGGATGCTGCGTTACTTCATCCAGAAGGTGCACCGGCGGCGTCACCTGGCCAAGCCGCGGATCGTCGTGGCCGTCCCCAGCGGCATCACCGGGGTGGAGCAGAGCGCGGTCAAGGAGGCCGGCCACCAGGCCGGCGCGCGGCGCGTCTACATCATCGAGGAGCCGATGGCGGCGGGCATCGGCGCCGGGCTGCCGGTCAACGAGCCGACCGGCAATATGGTGGTGGACATCGGCGGCGGGACGACCGAGGTCGCCGTGATCTCCCTCGGGGGCATCGTCACCTCGCAATCCATCCGCATCGGCGGGGACGAGCTAGACGACGCGATCATCAGCTTCGGCAAGAAGGAGTACTCGCTGATGCTCGGCGAGCGCACGGCCGAGGAGATCAAGATGGCGCTCGGGTCGGCGTTCCCGAGCGCGGACGAGCCGCACGCGGAAATCCGCGGCCGGGACCTGGTCAGCGGCCTGCCCAAGACGATCGTGATTTCCGCCTCCGAGGTCCGGCGGGCCATCGAGGAACCGCTTAACCTCGTCATCGACGCGGTGAAGACGACGCTGGACAAATGCCCGCCCGAGCTCGCCGGTGACGTGATGGACCGAGGCATCGCCCTGACCGGCGGCGGGGCGCTGCTGCGCGGGCTCGACCAGCGGATCCGCGAGGAGACGGGGATGCCCGTCCATGTGGCCGACAACCCGCTGGACTCGGTGGTGCTCGGAACCGGCAAGTGCGTCGAGGACTTCGACACGCTGCGCCAGGTCCTCGTGCCCGAGACCCGCCGCTGATTCAATGGGCCGCCGCGGCAGCGGCGCCCACGAGGAGCCGAATTGCACGACAGCCGGCGAGTACGCCTGGTGCTCGGCATTCTGCTGATCGCCGCGGTAGTGCTCATCACGGTGGACTTCCGCGACGGCGGCTCGTCACCGGTGCGTGGCGCAGGCGCCAGCATCTTCGGCCCCGTGGAGCGTGTGACCAGCGACGTCACCAGCCCGGTCTCGTCCCTCTTCGACTGGGTCACCGGCGGCCCGTCGGCGGACAGCAAGATCGCCGATCTGCA
The DNA here is from genome assembly GCA_963808295.1 of uncultured Actinomycetes bacterium. Classification (GTDB taxonomy): domain Bacteria; phylum Actinomycetota; class Actinomycetes; order Streptosporangiales; family Streptosporangiaceae; genus Bog-532. The sequence goes on from CAWEFP010000006.1 coordinate 10,389, forward strand.
GGCGGCCAACGCCCGGCTGCGCGCCGAGCTGAGCTCGGCGCAGCTCACCAAGGCCGATCAGGCGGAGCTGTCCTCGCTGCTGCAACTGGCCGGCCGCGGCGGTTACCGGATCGTCGCCGCCAGCGTGATCGCGGCGGGCGAGGACTACGCGAACTCGGTCACGCTCGACGTGGGCAGCCGGGACGGCGTGCACGCGCAGGAGACGGTCCTCAACGGCGACGGCCTGGTCGGGACCGTGACCCAGGTCAGCAGGGACACCTCGACGGTGCTGCTGGCCACGGACGCGTCCTCGGTCGTGGGGGCGCGGATGGCGGGCAGCAACCAGATCGGCGCGGTCACCGGCACCGGGAAGTCACTGTCCGGGCCGTACCTGCTCAGGCTCCGGCTGTTCGACGCGAACGCGGTGCTGCAGGCCGGCCAGAGCCTGGTCACCTTCGGCTCCGTGCAGGACCGGCCGTTCGTGCCGGGCGTGCCGATCGGCCAGATCACGAAGGTGCAGGGCAACGCCGGGTCGCTCACCCAGACGGCGCTGGTCAGGCCGTTCGTGGACTTCACCTCGCTCGGCGTCGTCGGGGTCGTGATCGCCGGTCCCGCCCGGGACCCGCGGGACTCGGTGCTGCCGCCCGCTCCCAAGCCCGTGCCCACCGTCACGGTGACGGTCACCCCCGGAGCCGCCGGCGCCACCCCGTCGGTGTCCGCCACGCCGTCCGCCCCCACCGTCCCGGGCGGGTGACGTGCGCCGGTTCCTGATCTCCTGCGCGGTCGTCGCGGTGGCCCTGCTCGCCCAGCTCACCTTCGTCAACCGGCTCGCCCTGCCCGGCGGGGCCGGGCCGGACCTCGTGCTGCTCGCCGTGGTCGCGCTGGCGCTCACCGGCGGCCCGCTGCCGGGCCTGCTGACCGGCTTCCTGGCCGGGCTCGCGCTGGACGTCGCGCCGCCCGCCAGCCACACGATCGGCCAGTACGCGCTGGTGTTCTGCCTGGTCGGGTACGGCTGCGGCCGGCTGGCGGGGCTGGGCGACGCGTCGCCCGGCCTGTACGTGGCCATCTCGGCCGCGGCCGCCGCCGCCGGCGCGGCCCTGCACGCCGCACTCGGCGTGATGCTCAGCGATCCCGAGGTGACCTGGGCGGCGGTACGGCACGTGCTTCCGCCGTCGCTGATCTACGACGTGATCCTGAGCCCGTTCGTGCTGTACGCCGTGGTCCGGCTCAACGGCTGGGCCGACCGCTCCGCCACCGGGGACAACGCCGCGGCCGCGACCGCGTCCGCGAGCTGGACGGGCGGTGCGGCCGGCTTGACCGGGCTCGCCGCCGGAGCCGTCCGCCAGGCGAGCGCGCCGGGCACGCCCAAGCTGCATCTCGGTGACCGCCGCGGCAGCGAGGCCTGGATCTCGCCGGCCGCCCGGACGGCCGGCACCGCCCGCCCGGGCGCGCAGTGGGGCCCGGGCAGCCAGCGGGAGCCCCGGCTGCATTTCGGCGGGTCGCGCGGGACCGGCGGCCGGCTGGGCGGCGGGCCCGGCGGGCCGGCCGGGGCCGCGGCGGCCGCCACCCGGGTGGCCGGCTCGAAGGCCCCGAAGATGCGCTTCACCCAGGGCCGGGACGGCCTGGCCGGGCGGGGGACGGGCATGACGGCCCCGGGCGCCGTACCGCGCTTCCGCGGGCGCAGCGCTACCGGCACGATCGGCACCGGCGGCGCGCTGAGCCGGGCCACGCCGCGGCGCGGCACGTTCGGCGGCGGCCATCTGCTCGGCAGGCGCCCGCCGATCGGCCGGGGTTCGCTCAGCGGTGGCGTCTCGCCCCGCCCGGGTTCGTTCGGGCGTGGCTCGTCCGTCCGGGGGGCGTTCGGGCGGGGCGTGTTCGGAGCGGGGCCTGTTCGGGCGGGGCGCGTCCTCGCGGCGGGCAGCCCCCGGCCGGGGCTCGTTCAGCAGCAATCCCTCCGGGCGGGGCTGGTCCGGTCGCGGATCGGCCGGGCGGGGCGCGTCCTTCCGGGGGGCAGCCCCCGGCCGGGGCTCGTTCGGCAGCAATCCCTCCGGGCGGGGCTGGTCCGGTCGCGGATCGTTCCGGCGGGGTTCGTTTCGGTCGGGCGGTGTCGGCCGGGCGGGGTTCGTTTGGTGGCGGATCGCCCGGGCGGGGTTCGTTTGGTGGCGGATCGCCCGGGCGGGGTTCGTTCGGCGGCCGCCGCGCCCCGCGGCTGGGCATGCGCCGTGGCGCGGTGCGCGCCAGGGTGCGGCGGTTTCTCGGCAGGAGAACGGGAGGTTACCGGTGACATCGGCATCCCGGCGGCGGATGGTCGTGCTGTACGTGGTGGTGGCCTCGCTGCTGATCACCCTCGGCGGCCGGCTCTGGTACATCCAGGTGATGAACGGCGACAGCTACGTGAAGCTGGCGTCGGCGAACCAGACCCGGAACATCATCGTCCCGGCCGTGCGCGGCCAGATCCTCGACGACGTGGGCAACGCCCTGGTGACCAACCGCACCGCGCTGGTGGTCTCCGTCGACATGATGACGCTGTCCCAGCGGCCCGACGGGGGTGCCGCCGTGCTGCGCCGCTTGGCGCCCCTGCTGAACATGCCGTACACGCTGCTGCAGGACAAGGTCCGGCTGTGCAGCCCCTCGGTGGCCCAGCCCTGCTGGGCCGGTTCCCCGTATCAGCCGATCCCGGTGGACCAGAACGTGAGCGCCCAGGTGGCGCTGCAGATCATGGAGGAGCAGAACCAGTTCCCGGGCGTGACGGCGCAGACCCAGGGGGTGGTCGAGTACCCGTCGCCCGGCGGCGCTGACCCGGCCCAGGTGCTGGGTTACCTGCAGCCCGCCACCACCCAGGAGCTGAAGGCGGACCACCTGCCGTCGGCGGTCGGTTACTCGGCCGCGGACCTGGTCGGGCAGAGCGGGCTGGAGGAGCAGTACAACAGCCAGCTCACCGGCAAGACGGGCACCAATACAGTCTCGGTGAACGCGGCCGGGGATGTCACCGGAACCGTGGGCGGCACCCCGGCCAAGTCCGGCGCCGACCTCGTCACCAGCATCAACTCCGCCATCCAGGCCGACGCGCAGCAGGCCCTGAACACGGCCATCAACAAGGCGCGGGCCTCCGGCAACGACGTCAACCAGGGCGCGGCCGTGGTCATGACCACCACCGGACGGGTCGTGGCCATGGCCAGCTACCCGGACTACGACCCGAACGTGTGGACCAACGGCATCTCCCAGTCGCAGTTCAACGCGCTGTTCGGCGCGCAGGACGGCGCGCCGGCCATCAACTGGACCACCCAGGGCCAGTACGCGCCCGGCTCGACCTGGAAGGTGACCTCCACCGCCGCCGCGGTCGCGAACGGCTACCCTCTCGACGGCTCCTACGACTGCCCGGCGTCGGTCAGCATCGGCGGGCACAGCTACATCAACGACGGCGCGCCCAACCTCGGGTCGATGTCGTTCGCCGAGGCGCTCATCCAGTCCTGCGACACCGTGTACTACAACCTCGGCTACCAGATGTGGCAGCGTGACAACCCCAACGCCAACATCGTGACCAGCCCGAAGGCGCCGGTCCAGAAGATGCAGCAGATGGCGCTGGACTGGGGCTTCGGCAAGCCCACCGGGGTCGACCTGCCCGCCGAGTCCACCGGCACGGTACCGACCCGGGAGTGGCTGTACTACTACTGGAAGGACAACGCCTACACCGGCCAGGACTGGTGCAAATACGGGAAGGCCGACGGCACCTACGTCCAGCAGATCGAGTACCAGGACTGCCAGGACGGCAACGTCTGGGAACCGGGCCAGGCGGCGATCGCCGCGATCGGCCAGGGCTATGACCTGGTGACGCCGCTGCAGCTCACCAACGCCTACGTGGCCCTGGCCAACGGCGGCACCCTGTACCAGCCGCGCATCGGCGCGGCGCTGGTGAGCCCGTCCGGCCAGACAGTTCAGCAGATCACGCCGCCGGTCGCCGGTCACCTGCCCGTCTCCCGCGACACGCTCGCGTACATCAGGAACGCGCTGGCCGGCGTGGTGACGCAGGGCACCGCGGCCGGCGCGTTCTCGGGCTTCCCGCTCAACCAGGTGTGCGTGGCCGGCAAGACCGGTACCGCGGAGGTCATGGGGAAGGTCGCCACCTCGGTGTTCGCCTCGTTCGCGCCGTGCAGCCACCCCCAGTACGTGGTGGCCGTCATGATCCCCGACTCCGGCTTCGGCGCCGACGCCTCCGCGCCGGCCGTCCGCCAGATCTGGGACGGCATCTACGGCCTCGAGGGGCACAAGGCCGCAGTGCCCGGCGGCCGGGTGCCCTCGTCGCCGCCGCAGATCTCCGCCACCGGGCAGATCACCGCTCCGAAGGGATACACGGGATGAGCACGGGACGCCCCGGCACCAGCTATGGCCGGGTAGGGGTCACGCAGCGCGGTTACGGCGGCGGACGGGGCCCGCGGGCCGGCGCGTTCCGGACCCCGTCCCGGTCCGTGCTGACCCGCGTGATGTCACGGGACTCGGTCCTGCGGCACCTGGACTGGGCGCTCATCGCCGCCGTCCTCGCGCTGTGCGTCCTCGGGGTGCTGCTCGTCTGGTCGGCGACCGAGCCGACGCTGGCGGCCGAGGGCGCCAGCACCCGGACGTACCTCGACAAGCAGGCCGTCTACGTCGTGCTCGGACTCGTCCTCATGGCCGGGGTCAGCCTCGTCGACTACCGGCAGCTCCGGGTCTACGCGCCGGTCATCTACGGCGTAGCCGTCCTCGGGCTGCTGGTGGTCCTCACCCCGCTCGGCTCCACCGTCAATGGCGCCAAGGGCTGGATCGACCTGCCCGCCGGCTTCCAGATCGAGCCATCCGAGTACGCCAAGATCGCGCTCATCCTGATGACCGCGATGCTGTTCAGCGAGCTGCGTGAGGGCGCCCGCGACCCGGATGCCGGAGGGGCCGCCCCCCGCCTGCGGGACGTGGGCATCGTGATCGCGTGCGGGCTGCCACTCGTCGGCCTGGTCGTCATCGAGCCGGCCCTCGGCATCTCGATGGTCCTGGTAGCGGAGCTGGCCGGGCTGATCCTGCTGTCCGGTGTCCGGCTGCGCTGGGTGATCGCCCTGGCCGCGGCCGCGGCCGTCGCGGTGACCGCCGTGCTTGGCCTGCACCTGCTCAAGGGGTACCAGCTCACCCGCCTGACCAGTTTCCTGCACCCGTCGTCGAACGCGGCGGGGTCCGGCTACAACGAGATCCAGGCCAAGATCGCGATCGGCTCCGGCGGCATGTTCGGCCAGGGCCTGTTCCACGGGCAGTCGGTGTCCGGCAGCTACGTCCCGGCGCAGAGCACGGACTTCATCTTCACCGTGGCCGGCCAGGAACTCGGCTTCGTCGGCGCCGTCGTGATCGTCGCCCTGGTCGGCGTGGTCGTGGTGCGCGCGCTCCGGATCGCCACCCGCGCGGACGACCAGTTCGGCATGCTGGTGGCCGCGGGCATCGCAATCTGGTTCCTGTTCCAGTCGTTCGTCAACATCGGCATGACCGTCGGCATCATGCCCATCACCGGGCTGCCGCTGCCATTCATCTCCTACGGCGGCTCTGCCATCTTCGCCGACATGATCGCCGTCGGCCTGTTGCTGTCCATCCACCGCAAGCGCCCCGTCTTCGAGTAACCCCGGCGTCCCGGCGTCCCGGCGTCCCGGCGTCCCCGCGCGTCCCGGCGTCCCCGCGCTCCCGGCGTCCCCGCCGCGCTCCCGCGCCCCCCGCGCTCCCGCGCCCCCCGCGCTCCCGCGCCCCCCGCGCTCCCGCGCCCCCCGCGCCCCCCGCGCCCCCCGCTCCTAGGGCAGCGTTGACGCCATGGTGGTCGCTATGACGACAACGGAGGTGCCAACGTGGGCGCTGGAGAGCCCGGGCGCCGGTGCTGGCTCGGGTCCTTTACCTGCGGAGGCGCCATCGCGGGTCCCCCGCTACACGCAAAGGCGCCAACGCGTACAGAGCACCTCCCGCGGAACCTGTGGTGCAATGGGCGAACGGGAACCGTGTAGCGAGCCGCCCCGAAATGGGCGAGCCACCCGGGAACAGGCGAGCCACCCGGGAACAGGCGAGCCACCCGGGAACAGGCGAGCCACTCGGGAATAACTGTGACGAGCCCAGCGCTCTCTGCAGGTGTGTGCACGATCTGTATTCGGCTGCCCGGACTATGGGAATTTGCTTTTGGCCCGCGCGATTCACCGCGTGGCGGCGGAACGGTTGTGCGCGATAGGTAGGCTGTTCCAATGCCAGTAGAGTCGGTTTACCAGCGCCTTGAGCCACTGCTCCCGCGCGTCCGGAAGCCGATCGCCTACGTCGGCGGCGAGGTGAACTCGGTCGTCAAGGACTGGGATGCCACCGACGTGCGCTGGGCGCTGCTCTACCCGGACGCCTACGAGGTGGGACTGCCCAACCAGGGCGTGCAGATTCTGTATGAGATCCTCAACAAGCAGGACGGCGTCCTGGCCGAACGCACCTACAGCGTCTGGCCCGACCTCGAAGCCCTGATGCGTGAGCACGGCCTGCCCCAGTTCACCGTGGATGGCCACCGGCCTGTGGGCGCCTTCGACGTGCTGGGAGTGAGCTTTTCCACCGAGCTCGGCTACACGAACCTGCTCACCGCGCTGGACCTGGCCGGGATTCCGCTGCACAGTGCCGACCGGGATGGGGCCGACCGGGATGGGGCCGACCGGGATGGGGCCGACCGGGATGGGGCCGACCGGGATGGGGCCGACCGGGACCCGGCGGACGGCACCTGGTACCCGCTGGTCATCGCCGGCGGTCACGCGGCCTTCAATCCCGAGCCGATCGCGGATTTCCTGGACGGCGCCGTCCTGGGGGACGGCGAGCAGGCCGTGCTGGCCATCACCGGGAAGGTCCGGGACTGGAAGCGCGCGGGCCGGCCCGGCGGCCGGGATGGCCTGCTGGCGACGCTGGCCGCCGAATGCAATCTGTACGTCCCGCGCTTCTACGACGTGGACTACCTCCCGGACGGGCGGATCGCCCGGGTCGCGCCCAACCGGCGCGGCGTTCCGCCGGTCGTGGCCAAGCACACCGTGATGGACCTCGACGACTGGCAGTACCCGGCCAAGCCGATCGTTCCGGTCGCCGAGACCGTGCACGAGCGGTACAGCGTCGAGATCTTCCGCGGCTGCACCCGGGGCTGCCGGTTCTGCCAGGCGGGGATGATCACCAGGCCGGTACGGGAGCGGAGCATCACCACGATCGGCGCCATGGTCGAGAAGGGGGTGGCCGCGACCGGCTTCCAGGAGGTGGGCCTCCTCTCGCTGTCCAGTGCGGACCACAGCGAGATCAATGAGATTGCCAAGGACCTCGCCGACGCCTACGAGGGCACCAACACCGGCCTGTCACTCCCGTCCACCCGGGTGGACGCGTTCAACGTGACGCTCGCCGACGAGCTGAGCCGGGGTGGCCGCCGGTCCGGCCTGACGTTTGCGCCCGAGGGTGGCTCGGAGCGGATGCGCAAGGTGATCAACAAGATGGTCACCGAGGAAGACCTGATCAGGACCGTGACCACCGCGTACTCGAGCGGCTGGCGGCAGGTGAAGCTGTACTTCATGTGCGGCCTGCCGACCGAGACCGACGAGGACGTGCTCGCCATCGCCGCCTTGGCCCGCAAGGTGATCCAGGCCGGCCGCGAGGCGGCCGGGCGGCGCGACATCCGCTGCACCGTGTCCATCGGCGGGTTCGTGCCTAAGCCGCACACGCCGTTCCAGTGGGCCGCCCAGTGCGACCACGAGGTCGTCGACGCGCGGCTGCGCCAGCTCGGCGCCGCGCTGCGTGCCGACCCGGCCTACGGGCGCGCGATCGGTTACCGCTACCACGACGGTGAGCCGTCGGTGATCGAGGGGCTGCTGTCCCGCGGGGACCGCCGGGTCGGCCGGGTCATCCTGGCGGCGTGGCAGGACGGCGCGCGCTTCGACGGGTGGAGCGAGTACTTCTCTTATCCCCGGTGGGCCGCGTGCGCGGACCGCGCCCTGGACGGCGAGCCGGTCGACCTGGCCTGGTACACGACCCGCGAGCGGGACCGCGACGAGGTGCTGCCGTGGGACCACCTCGACGCCGGCCTCGACCACGACTGGCTCTGGCAGGACTGGCAGGACGCGCTCAGCGGCGCGGCCGAGGTCGAGGACTGCCGTTGGACCCCCTGCTACGACTGCGGGGTCTGCCCCTCGATGGGAACCGAGATCCAGGCCGGCCCGACCGGCGAGCGCCTGCCGGCCGGGACCCGGCTGCTCCCGGTGCTGAGCGTGAGCTGACATGGCCGCACCCAGCGCCCGCTCCGCGCCCGGCGCCCGTTCCGCGGTCGGGGCACGTCCCGCCCGGGGAGCGCGTCCCGCGTCCGGGGCCCGCCCCGTCCCCGGTGGCCAGCCGCCCGCGCCCGCGGTGCAGCATCTTCTGGTCACCTACGCCAAGCGGGGCCGGATGCGCTTCGCCAGCCATCGCGACGTGGGCCGCGCCTTCGAGCGGGCCGTGCGCCAGGCCGGGGTCCCGATCGCCCGGTCGGCCGGATTCAACCCGCACCCCAAGATCTCCTACGCCAGCGGGACGCAGACCGGGGTAGCGAGCGAGGCCGAGTACCTGACCCTCGCGCTGACGGTCGCGCAGGACCCGGCCCGGCTGCGTTCGGCACTGGACACGGCGCTGCCGGACGGGATAGACGTTATCGAAGTCAGGGAGGATCCGGGCGGCGCGCTGAACGGCCGCCTGATGGCGTCGGAGTGGCTGGTGGAACTGCCCGGGATCGCACCGGAAGCCGCGGGGGCGGCGGCCCGTGAGTTCCTGGCGGCCGGGGACACGTACGTGGAGCGGCTGACGAACAAGGGTGTCCGCCGTCTGGACGCCCGCGGCGCCGTGCTGTCGATGGACGTCGGCTCGCGCGCCTCGGACGACCACTCATCCGCTTGTGCGATAATCCGAATGGTTGTTCGCCACACGGAGCCTGCCGTGCGGCCCGAGGACGTCCTGGCCGCGTTGCGGCAGATCGCCGGCCTGGCGCCCGCCTCGCCGCCGGCTGTGACAAGGATGGCCCAGGGCGTGCTCGGAGACGACGGATTGGCGGGACCGGCGCAGCCGCCTGCGATGGCGGGACACGCCAGTACGCCAGCGCAGGCGCCGCAGGCCCGGGCGCCGCACCAGGACGCGCCGGGGAGCACCGCAGGACGGGGCGCCGGGGGCACCGCACCACGACGCGCCGGGGGCGCCGGACGACGGGGCGCCGGGACGGGCGCCCGAACAGATGGACGTGCCATGAGGGCGCCGGTGCGCCCCATGGGCTGCGGACCCGTGCTGCATGGCACGCTGGTCCGCTTTTCCGCGAGGCGGCCCGGCCGCTCTGCGGCTGCGCGGCACGCGGGATGGTTTTCGCGACCCCGCGCAGAACTGAGACAGGTAACGAACCTGGGCGCCGTAGCCGCCGTTGTGGCCGGCTCCGTCCAGGGATGTGGAAACGATATGTTCCCGCGCGGCGCGCAGGACCCTGCACGGGTTCGCGCGCCCGGGAGCTTGACGGGAGATTGCCCGGATGCTCGAGAACGAGCCGAACGACAGAGAATTCAATGATGGGGCAGGTGGATCAGACAGTGGCGCGATAAGCGCCGGGACCGGCCGCGGTGGCGTCTCGAGCCGCCCGGTCGGGCCGCCCGATCCGGTGACACCGGCCCGTCAGGCGCCGGGTGCGCCCACGCCGCCCGTGACAGCCGGGCCCGGTGTGTCCGGGCCCGGTGCCTCGCGCCCGGTGCCGCGGCGCCCGGTGAGCCCGCGCCGGCGGTGTCCTTCCAGCCGCCGCAGGTCCTCTTCCAGCCGCCGGCGGCCACCTCACCGGCCCCGGCATCCCCGCCGGGCCAGGCCGCACCGGCTTCGGGCCCGGGACCGGACCAGGATGCGGACGACGAGACCGGCGGCCGGCGCCCCGGTACGCGGCGCCGCACCAGCGGGCGGGCCAGGACCGCCGCCGACGGCGGCACCCCGGCCTCCCGGCCAGGCGGTAACGGCGGCCGGCGCGGCGGCGGCGACGCGGCCGGCGGCGCGCGCCGACGATCAGGCGGACACGGACAGTTCCGGGCCGGCCGCCCAGGCGGCGGGGGCCGCGGCGGGCGCCACCGGCCCGGGCAGGCGGTCCCGGGCCGGACGGACCGGACGACGAGGCCGACGACGGCGCCGAGGACGGTGCCCAGCCGGGGCGCCGCCGCCGCAGGCGGGGCGGCCGGAGCCGCACCCGGGCCCGGGGCGGCGACGGCGCGGACGACTCCGCCGAGGCAGGCGACGGGGAGTCCGCCGCCGGCACCGGCGGAAGCCCGGACGGGCGGTCCCGCGGCGCGAACGCCGCGGGCGAGACCGCGTCCGCGGACGCCGACGCGGACGACCGGGACAACGGCGAGGGCGACGACGAGAACGGCGGCGCGCAGGGCCGCCGGCGCCGCCGGAAGCGCCGTCGCGGTTCCACGGGCGACACCGAGCGCGCGGGCTCCGAGGACGACCCGCCGGACACCGTGGTGCACGTCCGCGAACCCCGGTCGGCCGCGAGCCGCGCCGCCGACGACGTCCGCGCGGTCAAGGGATCGACCCGGCTCGAGGCCAAGCGGCAGCGGCGGCGCGAAGGGCGTGAGTCCGGCCGCCGCCGGCCCCCGGTCGTCACCGAAGCGGAGTTCCTGGCCCGGCGCGAGGCCGTGGAGCGGACCATGGTCGTGCGCCAGCGCGGCGACCGGACCCAGATCGCCGTGCTCGAAGACGACATCCTGGTCGAGCACTACGTGAACCGCTCCAGCCACCAGTCCTACGTCGGCAACGTCTACCTCGGCAAGGTGCAGAACGTGCTGCCCTCGATGGAGGCGGCGTTCGTCGACATCGGCAAGGGCCGCAACGCCGTGCTGTACGCCGGCGAGGTGAACTTCGACGCGAGCGGGCTCGAAGGGCAGGCCAAGCGGATCGAATCCGCGCTGAAGTCCGGGCAGTCCATCCTCGTCCAGGTGACCAAGGACCCGGTGGGCCACAAGGGCGCCCGGCTGACCAGCCAGGTGAGCCTGCCCGGCCGTTACCTGGTGTACGTGCCGGGCGCGTCGATGACCGGCATCAGCCGCAAGCTTCCCGACACCGAGCGCACCCGGCTGAAAAAAATCCTCAAGAAGGTCATGCCGGAAGAGGCCGGTGTCATCGTCCGCACGGCCGCCGAGGGCGCGACCGAAGACGAGCTGGACCGGGACGTGGCCCGGCTGGCCGCCCAGTGGGAGAACATCGAGCGCAAGGCCCGGACGGCCAGCGCGCCGGAGCTGCTCTACGGCGAGCCGGACCTGACCGTCAGGGTCATCCGGGACGTGTTCAACGAGGACTTCAGCCAGCTCGTCGTGTCCGGTGACGACGCCTGGAGCGAGGTCGACGATTACGTCCGCTACGTCGCGCCGCACCTGGCCGACCGGCTCAGCCGCTGGGAGGGGAGGGCGGCCGGGATGCCTTTGCCGAGTACCGCATCGACGAGCAGCTGACCAAGGCCCTGGAGCGCAAGGTGTGGCTGCCGAGCGGCGGCTCGCTGGTGATCGACCGCACCGAGGCGATGACCGTGGTCGACGTGAACACCGGCAAGTTCACCGGCCAGGGCGGGAACCTGGAGGAGACGGTCACCCGCAACAACCTGGAGGCGGCCGAGGAGATCGTCCGGCAGCTCCGGCTGCGGGACGTCGGCGGCATCGTGGTCATCGACTTCATCGACATGGTGCTGGAGAGCAACCGGGAGCTCGTGCTGCGCCGGCTGCTGGAATGCCTGGCCCGGGACCGCACCAAGCACCAGGTCGCCGAGGTGACGTCGCTGGGCCTGGTCCAGATGACCCGGAAGCGGGTCGGGCCGGCCTGCTGGAGGCGTTCTCCGCGCCGTGCGAATGCTGCAACGGGCGCGGCGTGCACGTGTCGCTGGACCTCACCGACCTCGGCCAGCCCGGGCAGGGCTGCCAGCAGGGCAGTCCGGGGGGCAGCCACACCCACAGCCGGGGCGGCGGGAGCGGCCGCGGCGGTGACGGCAAGCCGAACGACAACGCAGGCGGCGGCAGCGGCAGCGGCAACGCGGGCGGGCGGCAGCGGCAACGGAGGCGGCGGCCGGAAGGGCCGCAGCGGTGACAGCCGGCGGCGTTCCGGCCAGGCCGCCGCCCCGTCCGATGAGGCCGCCGCCCCGTCTGTCGCCCCGGCGGATGTGAGCGCCCCGGCATGTCGCCCCGGCGGATGTGAGCGTGGCCCCGGGCCGGATGTCGGCCCCGGCGAGTGTCGCCCCGGCGGATGTCAGTGTCGCCCCGGCGGATGTCGCGGATGTCAGCGCCCCGGCGGATGTGAGCGTGGCCCCGGCGGATGTCGGCGCGGACGCGGCGGTTGTGAGCCAGAACGGCGCGCATGCGGACGCCGGCCCGGGTGAGCCGGAGATCCGCCCGGGCGCCCCGGAGACGCCCGCGCCCGCCAGCGAGCCGGCCCCCGGGGAGGAGCAGGCCCAGCCGCAGTGACGGCCCGGTTCCGGTGCCGCGTTTCTGCGTAACGTAGAAGGAGTTTCTTCGCACCGTAGAAGCTCTGGTAGCCTTGGCTGTCGGCGCATGGGACGTGCCCGCCACGGGCCCCCGGAGCGTCAGTTGGACATTCAGGCGAGCCTGTCGTTGCGACACCGGTCCCCGGGGCAATAACCGGGTGACTCGCGAGGGCACGCACGAGGGAGAGAGAGTTCTCGGGTGTACGCGATTGTGCGCTGCGGCGGCCGGCAGGAAAAAGTGTCGGTGGATGACGTCCTGAACGTCGACAAGCTTCCGGGCGACGTCGGCTCGAGCGTCACGCTGCCGGCGGTCCTGGTGGTGGACGACGACACCGTGATCAGCGATCCCGCCAAGGTCGGCGGGTACCGGATCACCGCGGAGATCGTCGGCGACGCCGCCGGGCCCAAGATCAACATGATTCATTACCGGAACAAGACCGGCTACCGGCGCCGTCTGGGGCATCGCCAGCGGTACACCCAGGTCCGGATCACCGGTATCGACGCGGCACAGAAGGCAACACTGTGAAGGCGAAGAGCTGAGATGGCACACAAGAAGGGCGCCTCGTCCAGCCGGAACGGCCGCGACTCCAACGCTCAGCGGCTTGGCGTCAAGCGTTTCGGCGGGCAGCGCGTGAACGCGGGCGAGATCCTCGTCCGCCAGCGGGGCACGCACTTCCACCCCGGCATCGGCGTCGGCCGCGGCGGTGACGACACGCTGTTCGCCCTGACCGCCGGGACCGTCCAGTTCGGCTCGCACCGGGGCCGCCGCGCCGTGAGCATCGTGCCGGAGAGCGGCGAGCACCCGTCCGCGGATTAAGGTCCGCGCCACCAGCTGTACCAGACTTCGAGGAAGGCGGACCGGCTCCCCGGTCCGCCTTCGTTCATGTACGCACCAGCCCCACCGGGCTCTCAGGGCTCACCGGGCCGCGGGTCACCGGGTCCCAGTGTCACGTTGGCACCATCGTGGTCGCCAGGGCGACAGCGTTGGCGCCATCGTGGTCGTGCCGTACCGCGGCCTGTGCCGTACCGCGGCAGAAGGGGAAAGGAGGGGACGTTGTGGCGGAGTTTGCCGATGAGGCACTGATCAAGGTGACCGGCGGGAACGGCGGCCACGGCTGCGCGTCGATCAGGCGCGAGAAGTTCAAGCCGCTCGGCGGCCCCGACGGCGGGAACGGCGGCCGGGGCGGCGACGTCATCCTGGCGGTCGACCCCGGCGTGGCCACCCTGCTGGACTTCCATCGCCGCCCGGTCAGGCGGGGCGGCAACGGGCGGTCCGGCGAAGGCTCCAACCGCAACGGCGCCGAAGGCAGCGACCTGGTCATCGGGGTTCCCGACGGCACGGTGGTCAAGACGGCCGCCGGCGAGGTGCTCGCCGACCTGGTCGGCGCGGGCACCCGCTTCGTCGCGGCCGCGGGCGGCAAGGGCGGTCTCGGGAACGCCGCGCTGGCCTCACCGCGGCGCAAGGCCCCGGGCTTCGCGCTCAAGGGCGAGCCGGGGGAGGAGCACGAGCTCGTCCTGGAGCTGAAGAGCATCGCCGACGTCGGGCTGGTCGGCTTCCCCAGCGCCGGCAAGAGCTCGCTGATCGCGGCCATGTCCGCCGCCCGGCCGAAGATCGCCGACTACCCGTTCACGACGCTGGTGCCGAACCTGGGCGTCGCCGAGGCCGGGGATGTTCAGTTCGTCATCGCCGACGTGCCCGGCCTGATCCCCGGCGCGAGCCTGGGCAAGGGCCTCGGGCTGGAGTTCCTCCGGCACATCGAGCGCTGCGCGGCGCTGGTGCACGTCATCGACTGCGCCACCGAAGAGCCCGGCCGGGACCCCATCGCCGACCTCGACGCGATCGAGGCGGAACTGGCCGCCTACGCCGTCGTGACCGGCGCGGACCTGGCCAGCCGGCCCCGGCTGGTCGCGCTGAACAAGATCGACGTTCCTGCCGCCCGCGAGCTCGCCGAGCTGGTCAGGGACACCCTCACCGCCCGCGGCCTGCAGGTCTTCGAGGTCTCCGCCGCCACCCACGAGGGGCTGCGGGAGCTCGGCTTCGCCATGGCCGGGCTGGTCGCCGCCGCCCGCGCCGCCGCGCCGCCGCCGCAGCCCACCCGCCGGGTCATCCGGCCCGAGCCGGCCGCCGGGCCCGACTTCGAGATCGTCCGCACCCCGGAGGGGTCGTACCTGATCAAGGGTGAGAAGACACGCCGATGGGTGCGGCAGACCGACTTCACCAACGATGAGGCCGTCGGCTTCCTCGCCGACCGGCTGGCGCGGCTGGGCGTGGAGGAGGCGCTGGGCGAGGCGGGCGCCGAACCGGGCGACGAGATCCTCATCGGCGACCCGGACGACCCGGTCGTGTTCGACTGGGACCCCACGGTGACGACGGGCGCCGGCCGCGGCCCGCGCGGCACCGACCGCAGGCTGCCCGGATGACGCGGCCTGCGCGCGCCGACGTCGCGGCGGCGCGCAGGATCGTGGTCAAGGTCGGATCGTCCTCGCTGACGACCGCCGATGGCAGCATCGATGATGACCGCATCGTCGCGCTGGCTGATTCTCTAGCCGAACGGGCCGCCGCCGGGACCCACCTCGTCCTGGTCTCCTCCGGCGCGATCGCCGCCGGGCTCGCCCCGCTCGGGCTGCCGCGCCGGCCGCGGGACCTGGCCACCCAGCAGGCGGCCGCGAGCGTGGGGCAGGGACTGCTCATCGCGCGGTACGCCGCGGCGTTCGCCCGGCACGGGATGCGCACCGGGCAGGTGCTGCTGTCCGCCGACGACCTGATGCGCCGGGCGCACTACCGCAATGCGCAGCGGACCCTGGACCGGCTGCTCGACCTCGGCGTGCTGCCGGTCGTCAACGAGAACGACACCGTTGCGACCGACGAGATCCGGTTCGGCGACAACGACCGGCTCGCCGCGCTGGTCGCGCACGTGACCCGGGCCGGGGCCCTCATCCTGCTGTCCGACGTGGACGGCCTCTACGACGAGGACCCGCGCCGCCCCGGCGCCCGGCGGATCACCGAGGTCCGCGGCCGCGCCGACCTGGACGGCATCCGCATCGGCCGCAGCCACGGGACCGGCCCCGGCACCGGGGGGATGGCCACCAAGGTGGACTCGGCCATGATCGCCACCGGCGCGGGCATCCCGACCGTGGTGGCCAGCGCGGCCGAGGCCGCCGCCGCGCTGGCCGGTGAGCCGGCCGGCACCTACTTCGCGGCCACCGGCCGCCGCCCGCGGACCCGGCTGCTCTGGCTCGCGCACGCCGCCGTAGCCCGGGGCCGGCTGCGGCTGGACAGCGGCGCCGTGGAGGCCATCGTGGCGCGGCGCGCGTCCCTGCTGCCCGCAGGGATCACCGGCGTCGAGGGCACGTTCGACGCGGGCGACCCGGTCGACCTGTGTGACGGTGACGGCCACGTCGTCGCGCGCGGCCTGGTCAACTACGACGCCGGCGAGATCCCCGGGCTGATGGGCCGCTCCACCAGATGGCTGGCCCGCGAACGCGGCCAGGAGTACGAGCGCGAGGTCGTGCACCGCGACGACCTGGTCATCCTGGCTTCGCCCGGCCGGCCCCGACCCGGTCGGCCCGGACCCGGTCGGCGCTGAGCCGCTAGTCGTCTCCGTTGCTGTCGCGGCGGACGCCGCCGAACCGGCCGAACAGGCCCTCGCCCGCCCGCATGGCGCCCTCGGCGGCCCCGCGGAACATGCCCACCAGCGGGTCCTCGGTCCGGTTCCACGACTCCTGGTAGGACCGGGCCGCGGCGCGGATCTCCTCGCCGATCGTCGCGGTCGAATCGGTGTCCCGGCGCGGGTAGTCCCCGGCCAGGATCCGCTCGTACTCGCCGCTGGCCGCCCACCGGTTCAGCTCGGCGAAGCGGACCACCGCGAACGGGTGCGTGTTGCCCTGCAGCTGGAGGATCTTCAGCAGGCCGTCGCGGACGTCGGGGACCGCGTCGTACTCGTGCGCCTGCTCCATGAAGGCGTCCGGGTTCAGCTCCGACATCCGGGCCCCGCCGGCCAGCTTCATCAGCACCCGCCGGGCCGCGTCCACGTCCTGGCTGGCCAGCAGGCCGGCCCGGTCGCAGGACAGCTCGGACTTGCGGTACCACTCCTCCAGCGCCCAGATGATCCCGCGCAGGCCGATGTAGCCGATCGGCATCCAGGCGATCCGGGCGGCCAGGTTGATCAGGTGGTAGAGCATCGTCCGGTAGACGGCGTGGCCGGACAGGACGTGCCCGAGCTCGTGCCCGATCACCGTGCGGAGCTCCTCGGCGTCGAGCAGGTCCACCAGGCCGGTGTGGATCACGATGAACGGCCGGTCAGAGCCGAGCGTCATCGCGTTGACGATGGGGCTCTGGGTGACGAACACATCGGGGATCTGCGGCAGGTCCAGGATGTAGGCGCCGTCTCGGACCATGTCGTTGATCTGCGGGAACTGCCGCTCGGAGACGCGCACGCCGCCGGCCAGGAAGCTCAGCCGCAGCGCGCGCTCGTTGAACAGCCCGGACAGCTTGCGCAGCAGCACGTCGAACCCGGTGAGCTTGCGCATCGCCACCAGGGCGGAACGATCGGCGGGGTGCTCATACGCCCGGGAACTGATGTTTGGCAGGCGTACACGCGCCCGGTCCGGCACTGGAGTCATATCTCGTATGTTAGCCCCGTCCACGGGGGAAGGCGCCCGGGAAAATGCGAGTGCCGCGCGACGGCTATACCATCCCGTTATGAACGCTGGCGGGGATAGTCGGCGGATCGGGGTGATGGGCGGCACATTCGACCCGGTCCATCATGGGCACCTCGTCGCCGCGAGCGAGGTCGGCCACATCTTCGAGCTCGACGAGGTCATCTTCGTGCCGACCGGCCAGCCCTGGCAGAAGGAAGGGCGGGACGTCTCGGCGGCCGAGGATCGCTACCTGATGACGGTGATCGCGACCGCGTCCAACCCGCGGTTCAGCGTGAGCCGGGTCGACATCGACCGCCCGGGGCCGACCTACACCATCGACACCCTCCGGGAGCTGCGCGCGGCCGCGGCGCCCGAGGACGAGTTCTTCTTCATCACCGGCGCCGACGCGCTGGCCGCCATGCTGTCCTGGCACGACGTGGAGGAACTGTTCGCGCTGGCCCACTTCGTCGGGTGTACCCGGCCCGGGCACCAGCTCAGCGAGGCCGGGCTGCCGGCCGGCAAGGTCAGCCTGGTGGAGATTCCCGCCCTCGCGATCTCCTCCAGCGAGTGCCGCGTCCGCGTCGCCGACGGCGAGCCCGTCTGGTACCTGGTCCCCGACGGGGTCGTTCAGTACATCGCGAAACGCCGTCTCTACCAGTACCGCGGGGATCAGGGGCTCAACGGAGCGCGGGTAAAGCCGTAACGTGGAGGGGTAAGTGGAGGGTAAGAGGAACCGCAGGCCCGGCAGCGGGCCACGGAGAGCCCGGGACGCAGAATCCCAGGGCACAGAAAGCCCGGACACGGGAAACCCGGACGAGGAGGGCGAACAGCACACGTGACCGCGACCCCCAGGGCCGTCGAGCTGATCGAGATCGCCGCGCTGGCCGCGGCCGACAAGCTCGCCACCGACATCATCGCCTACGACGTGAGCGACCAGCTTGTCATCACCGACGCGTTCCTGCTCTGCTCGGCCGCCAACGACCGGCAGGTCCGGTCGATCGTCGATGAGATCGAGCTGAAGCTGAGCCAGGCCGGAGCCAAGCCCATCCGCCGCGAGGGGGAGCGGGACGGACGCTGGGTACTGCTCGACTACGTCGACGTCGTCATTCACGTGCAGCACGCGGATGAGCGGGCCTTCTACGCGCTGGAGCGCCTCTGGAAGGATTGCCCCGTCATCCGGCTTCCCGAGCCGGTCACCGCAGGCCCGGCGCGCCGCGCCGGTGAGCGGGGTCCCGCGGGCCCGCTGAACGGGGACGTTCGCTGAGCGCCCCGGCGGCCCCGGCCGCGCCCGCCGGGGAATCACCCGGCGCCGCCCGCGCGACCCGCCTGGTGCTGTGGCGGCACGGGCAGACGGTATGGAACTTCGAGGACCGCTTCCAGGGCCAGACCGACATCGCGCTCAACGACACCGGGTTGGCCCAGGCCGAACGGGCCGCCCGGCTGCTCGCCGCGCTGCAGCCGGACCTCATCTTCTCCTCCGACCTGAGCCGCGCCGCGACCACGGCGGCGCCGCTGTCCCGGATCACCCGCCTGCCGGTCATCCTGGAGAAGGACCTGCGTGAGCGGCACGGCGGGGAATGGGAGGGACTGACCGGGCCGGAGATCCGGGCGCGCTACCCGGCCGAGTTCCTGACCTGGTCACCGCCCGGCGGGGAGACGGCGGCGGCCGTCGCCGACCGGGTGTCCGGGGCGCTGGAGCGGATCGCGGACTGCCTGCAGGGACGGTCGCTGGCCGTGGTCGTCAGCCACGGCGCGGCGATCCGCCTCGGCATGTCGAAGTTCCTGGGCATGCCCGAGGACCTGTGGAACATCCTGGGCCCGCTGTCGAACTGCTCCTGGTCGGTCCTGGGGCAGCGCGGCGGCGAGTGGCGGCTGGTCGAGCACAACGCCGGCACCCTCCCCGAGCCCGTCCTGTCCGACGACCGTTGACGGTGCTGGCCCGGGGGGACGACCCAGTGTGCCCGGTCAAATGGCCAACATGATCTTGAGGTGTAGTCCCCCGGGATTCCGGCGCAGCTGCTCCGGTGAGGAATCGACCAGCTCGATCTGGCTGGCCTTGCGCACCACCCAGTCCGGTACCCGTTCGCGGACCCGGGCCCCGGTCATCTTCTCGACCTCATCGGCGATGCTCTCGAGGTGCTGGATGTTGACCGTGGTGATGACGTCGATTCCCGCGCCCAGGATGTCCTGGACGTCCTGCCAGCGTTTGGCGTGCCAGCCGGATCCGGGCACGTTCGTGTGGGCAAGCTCGTCGACAAGGGCGATCTTGGGCTGTCTTTGCAGGACCGCGTTGAGATCCATCTCCTCGAGGAGGCTCCCCCGGTATTCGACGGCCTTGCGGGGGATAACCTCGAGGCCACCGATCAGCTCCTCGGTGCGCTGCCGCTGGTGGCATTCGACGAAGGCGACGACAACGTTGGCACCCCGCTCCCGGCGGCGCTGGCCCTCGCAGAGCATCGCGTAGGTTTTGCCGACGCCAGCGGCCGCGCCCAGGTAGATGCGGAAACGACCGGCCGCTTCGACCACATCGGCGGCGTCTGACTCCACCGTCACGGCCATGGTCACGCCCTCGCCGCCGGAATTCATCGGCGGCCTGGGATCGTCGTGGGCGCCCTGGTGGCACAATGGCGGCATGGCTGGCTTCGCTGCGCCCGGTCTCTTCGGGTCAGCGGTCGCCACGCCGGGGTTGATCTGGGTTGCGGAGGTTGCATGAGCGTCGTTGAGGGCATCCTTCTCGCCGTCTCCATCGTGGTGTTTCTGTACCTGGGCGTCGCCATGTTCAGGCCTGAGTGGTTCTAGACGGGTATTCCCGGGTCTTCCGCTAGCAGGAGCCCGCGGACCCGCTCCAGGCTCTGACGGCGGCGAAGCTCCAGTTCCCCGTCTCCGCGCCTGGCCGGCGAGACCGACGCCCGAGCGGCGCACCACTGTGACAGCAGCGGCAGGGACCGCTGATCAGCGCGGCCGAGGTCCATCGAGCAGCGTCGCCGGCCGCTCAGGATGGGCAGGCCATTCGACGAGCACCAGAACCAGCGACGGTTCGCCGGGGATGTCCTGGGGGACGACCGCGCGCACATGAAGCTCCGGCCAGTCAAGCGCAGAGACGGGCCTGGGCGTGCCGACCTTGTTGGCTAGCGCCAGCGCGTCCAGGGTGCCGATATGCACCAGGCGCGCGGTCCACGCCAGCCCGGCGGCGATAATGAGCAGGCAGCCCCCTGCCAGCGCGGCGGCGGCTATCACGTAATGACAGTAAGCCCGGCCGCCGCCGGAGGCCAGCCCCGGACCCGCCCGCCCATCGTGACGCCTGCCTGGCCCAGCGGCTCACGCGTTGCAGGAGCCCCTCAATCGCGTCGCGGCTGCTTTCCCGCACACGGCTCACGGAGGCCTTCCCGCAGCGAGGCTCGTCAGGAAGCCGCTTAGAACGCGTGGGAAATCAGTGCCCAGCTGTTAGCGATGCGTTATGACTATGGCTGGCGGCGCGGCGGAGCGGTTGACTTCCAGCGGAAGGTCTGCTGATGATCCGCGACGACTTGGCCCTGGTGTGCGGCGTCGAGGTCGCCAAGCAGCTTCTCATCACCCGCGGATCGCTGACCACGTTCTCCATGGCGAACGACGTCGCCAAGTACTTCGCGATCATCCCGGCGATGTTCCTTGTCGCGTACCCGAAGCTCAAGGTCCTGAACGTGATGCACCTCGACGACCCGCACACGGCGATCCTCTCCGCCGTGATCTACAACGCGATCATCATCCAGGCGCTTATCCCGCTGGCCCTCCGCGGGTGACGGCGCCCCTGCTCGGCCGCTACCTGGCGGCGACGTTCCGGGGAGGCCGGGCGCCGGGGGATCGCGTGTTCCTCCCCATCGAGCGCGGCGTGTACCGGGTTCTCGGCATCGACCCCGACAGCAGCTGGACCTGGCGAGGCTACGCCCTCGCGGTGCTGGCGTTCGGGGTCACCTCCACCCTCCTGCTGTACCTCATCCTGCGGCTGCAGGGACACCTCCCGCTGAACCCGGCGCACGCCCCGGGCATGCCCCCGCTCCTGTCCTTCAATACCGCGGTCAGCTTCATCACCGGCACCAACTGGCAGGCCTACGAGGGCGAGGCCCAGGCCAGCTACCTCGCGCAGATGGCCGGGCTGGTCGTCGCGCAGTTCACCGCGACCGCCGTCGGGCTGGCCGTGGCCCTGGCCGTCATCCGGGGTATCGCCGGTAAGTCCCGCACGATCGGGAACTTCTGGGTGGATTTCACCCGGAGCCTGGTGCGCGTCTTCGTTCCCCTCTCCGTTCTCGGCGCGCTGGTGCTCGTGAGCCAGGACACGACGCTCGGCCTGGTCATGCTGATCGGGCGCTTCGTGCCGATCGTGCTGGCGCTCGCCATCGCCGGCTCACTCGCCGGGGCACGCGCCCACGCGCGCACGAGGGCCACCCTCGACACCTCCGGGCCGACGTTCGCCGTGTTCCTGATCGGGGTGATCGTGATCGTCGGCGGCCTCATCTACTTCCCCATGCTCATCCTGGGCCCGATCGGCGAGCAGATCGTCGGGTGAAAATCAGCGCCACATGCCGTCCGTGGATAACGAGGTGATGGCAATCCACGTGCCGATGAGCACGAATATCAGTCCCGCCGCCAGGAATGCCCGGTCCGCGAGCCGTCCCTCCCGGCCGTAGACGAGGATGTCCTGCGGATCTTCGGGGTCGTACCAGACGAGCACCTTCTGGCCGGGACGCAGCGACGCTGCTTTCCTGGCCGGCCCAGGGGAGATCCGCTCCATGACCCGCCCATCCGTGAGCGTGTACTGGATCAGGGTCCGGCGAGATGAACCATCCAGCGGCTCGCCCGCGCGGGCCGGCGGCTCCACGGTCGCGGCCCAGGTGGCCACGCCGTCCCGGCGCAGGCGCCGCACCCGGCGCATTCCGGAAAGGCCGGCCAGCCCCGCCAGCCCCCCCGCCACCGCGAACCAGACCCCGATCAGGATCGACATCTCCGGACCTGCCCTTGTCGTCCACGTTTCACCGGGCCGGCCGCCCGGTTACACCCGCCG
This sequence comes from uncultured Actinomycetes bacterium, assembly GCA_963808295.1. Taxonomy (GTDB): domain Bacteria; phylum Actinomycetota; class Actinomycetes; order Streptosporangiales; family Streptosporangiaceae; genus Bog-532. The sequence goes on from CAWEFP010000006.1 coordinate 32,555, forward strand.
CGCGTGATCTGCCGCTGCGCGCCGCGAACGGGCCTGGGCGGGCAGGACGTGCACCTCAGCGCCGCCGGCCCGGCGGGTGAGTTCGAGCAGGACGCGGTGGCGGCCAGCCTTGGCCCCGGTGCCGCGGGCCAGCAGCATCTCGGTGACCCGGTGCTGATGCGCGAACGTCGCCAGGGCAGCGGCCGGGGCTCCCTTGAGCACGGCAAACTGACCACCGAGCTGCGATGTCAGCGCTGCGTAGCCGGCTAGCACCTGCTCCAGGTCAGCGGATGGCGGTGACGGAGGGACGACAGCCACCAGGAAATCCCCGGCAAGCTGGCCCGCGAGCGCGGCCGAGCGCCTGATCAGCGGCTCCATGCCGGCCTCGGCGCGGCGCAGCCCAGAATGCGAGGGCGTGCCTCGCTGCTGACGGTGACGTCGCCGCCCCGGTCGGCGGCCAGCCGGCGGTCGGCATGCTCGGCCACGACGGTGAACGCCTGCTCTCGCTTCGCCCCGAGCGTCTCGGGCGCGTAGTCCGTCCGCAATGCCTGCTCGACGCCGGCCGCGGGGACAATCTCGCCCCGCCGCACCCGGTCGGCGAGCAGCGAAGGCGGAGCGTCCACCAGCTCGATCTCATCGGCGAGCGCCAGGACGGCCGCCTCGTCCAGGGTGTCACCGGCCCGTCCGTCGCCGTCCCGCAGGCTGTCCAGGTGCACCGTGCGCCACGACGGTGATGCCCGCATCGGAGAGCCGCCGGGCGGCGGCGAAACGGTTGTCGCCGCTGGCGGCGACGGCGGACAGGTCATCGATGCAGGCCACCTCGGGATGGCGGGCCAGGACCGCGCCGGTGTCGATGCTGGTGCCGTCCCCGATCAGTTCCAGGCCTTCGAGCGCGGCGCGCACTCCTTCCCTGCCACGGCAGTCGACGGCCGCCACGACCACGTCCGATCCGCGCGATCTCCGGCGCCTGGCCTCTTCGAGCATCGCGGTTGTGATGCCGCAGCCGGCCGCATAGCCCAGGTAGACCCGGACAGCACCGCGCGCCTGCCCCCGCGCCGCGTCAGGTGCGCCGTCCAGGCGTGTCCCCGGTGTCAGAGCTTCCGCCTGCCGGCCAGGCCCGGGCGGCCGTGATGTGCAGGTGGACATCCGGGAGCTGGCCGGCCAGGCGCTCGATCAGGCTGGGCCGCCAGCGCTCGAGCAATGCGGCCGGAGGCGCGGCCATGACCAGGTGCCGGGCGCCGGTCTCGCGTACCGCCTGGGCGATCGCCGCCGCGGTCTCCCCGCCCTCACGGACGATGAGTGCGGCACCTGCGTCCTGCGCCACGGCCCGGATGGCGGCAGTCCCGCCTCCGGGCGCTGCCCCGGCCGCCGGGCCGAGCGCGAGCACTGTGCATTTCGCACTGCCGCGCCTGGCCAGCCGCGCGCCGCGCGGCACGAGCGCCTCGGCCTGGGCCGGAACGGCGACCGCCACCAGCACGTCCAGGGGCTGACGCTGCCGGGCGGTGCCGGGTGCGGTGAGCGTCTCCGCGACGACCTGCAGCCCGATCTCGCGTAGCGCAGCCAGGCTCGCGGTCTGGAACAGGCCCCCGAGCGCCTCGTCTATCTGCCCGGGGGGGTAGATGTTCCCGTGCCCCAGCCGCTTGCGCAGTGCCTCCGGGGAATTGTCGAGGAACCGGATTTCGTCGGCCTCCGCGAGGGCCCCGTCGGAGACCGTGGCCGAAGGCGGCAGTCCCGTGATCCGGCCTACGGCGTCGGCGGCGCGCTCCAGGTCGCACACGTCGACGGTGCTGATGACGTCGATCCCCGCGTCCCGCAGCGACTCGATGGCCCGGGCATGCTGGCCGAAATCATCGACGAGCACGACGGCGGGCCTGCGCGCGAGCACCGCGTCGAGGTCCATCTCCTCGCGGCCCTGCGGGCCGTCGGCCCCGCGGCCGCTGACCCGGCGGGGTGGGACGATCTCCAGACCGCTCATGGCCTCGGCTGTCCGGGGGCGTCCGTGTGCCTGGGCGAATCCGACCACCACGTCCTCGCCCCGATCGCGCAGCGCACGGCCATCCCGCAGCATGGTGAAGGTCTTCCCGGATCCCGGTGCGGCGCCCAGGTACAGGTGGAGCGTGCCGTGCCGGGCTGGTCCCGGCAGGTCAGCCAGGGTGGCGCCGATGCCGTGCTCTTCGCGGATGATCTGGCCGCGGGTCGCGTCATAGGCGTAAAGCTCGGCGTAGCGGCCCCAGTTCACGGCGACGTCGAGCTGCCTGGACGGCCTCGTCCTCGCCGACGTGGGTACGCAGGATGTCAGTGAAGAAACCGGCCGGGAGGTTGCCGTCGAGGCTGCCGCGCAGGGCCCGGTAGATGGTGCGCACCAGCGGTGCCCGGTCCAGGGACGCCCGGGCGAATATCTCCTTGCTGTCCTGGATGCTCGCGCCCGCGAAGATCCTGCCGCTGCGGGACAGCGTCAGCCGCTCGCCGCGGAGCTCCGCGAAGCCGAGCAGCACCAGCGCGTCGACGAGCGGAAGCAGGTCGTCGACCTCAAGGCCCAGGTTGTCGGCCAGGTCGGCCAGGTCGGCCGCGCCGTCATGCCGGCCGAGCAGGACCTCGGCCAGGCCGGACAGCCCGTCCACGGTGGCCTGCGGCAGCGGCGAATCGCCGAGCGTGCCAGCGCCCGCACCGCCAGGCTGGGCGGGCGCCGCGGCGGGAACGCTGTCCCGCTGGGTCATCAGCCGGTAGATCTGGTCAACGAGCGCCTCGAAATCCGGGGTGCGCCGGCGGCGCGGCCGGGCGAGCGGGTTGCGCATGTCTGCCCTGATGCGGCCGGGATTCGTGCCCAGAAGGAGGATCCGGTCGGCGAGCAGCACCGCTTCCTCGATGTTGTGCGTGACCATGACCATGGTCTTGGTCGGGAACCTCTTGCCCTCCCAGAGTTCCAGCAGCTCGCCGCGCAGGTTCTCCGAGGTGAGCACGTCCAGCGCGCTGAACGGCTCGTCCATCAGCAGCGCCGCTGGCTCTACGACGAGAGCGCGGGCGAAGCCGACGCGCTGGCGCATGCCGCCCGACAGCTCCTTGGGATAGGCCGACTCATAGCCGTCGAGGCCCACCAGGTCGATCGCACGCAGCGCCCGCTCGGACCGCTGCGCTGGCGCCACCCCCCGCGCCTCCAGCCCGATCTCCACATTCTGCTGCACCGTGAGCCAGGGCAGCAGCGCGAACGTCTGGAAGACCATCGTGGTGTCCCGGTTGCAGCCGGCCAGGCGCTTCCCGCGGAACAGCACCTCGCCGTCGGAGGGCGCGATCAGGCCGGCGATGCACCGCAGCAGGGTTGACTTGCCGCTGCCGCTGCGGCCGAGCAGCGCGACGAACTCGCCCTCACCGACAGTCCAGCGTGATGCCGTCGAGCACGGGCACCGGGCGGCCGTCCGGGCCGGAGAACGACTTGCTCAGCGACCGGACGCTGATCAGCGGATCGGTCATGCCAGTGCGTATTTCGACTCGGCGATGCTGTACAGCCGCCGCCACAGCAGCGCGTTCAGCCCGGTGACGTAGACGGCCATGACCAGGATGCCCGCGAGGATCTCGTGGAAGTCGTTGTGCGCGGTCGCCTGGCTGATGTAGCTGCCGAGACCGCTGGCCACGAGCACGTGCCGGTTGTAGATGACGATCTCGGCCACGATGGAGGCATTCCACGCCCGCCGGCCGCGGTGATCGCGCCGGTGACGTAGGCGGGGAACACAGCGGGCAGGATCATCCGCTGCCATCGCTCCCGGCCGTGCACGTCGAGGTTGTCCATGGCGTCCTCTCAGGTCCGACGGCACGGAGCTGGCGCCTGCGATCACGTTGAACAGGATGTACCACTGGGTGCCCAGCGCCATCAGCAGGATGCTGCCGTAGTTCAGGCTGAGCCCGATGTCCAGGAAGAGAACAATCGCGAACGGGAAGATGAAGTTCGCTGGGAAGCTGGCGAATACCTGCACGACCGGCTGTAGGTACTGGGCCACCCGGGGATTGAAACCGATCCAGACGCCCACCGGCACCCAGACCACCGACGCCACCACTACCACCACGACCACCCGCAGGAACGTCAGGAACCCGAAGCCGAACGCTTGCCCGAGGACGGCCAGGCCCTGCTGCCCAGCGGCGAGGTAGGCAAGCACGCTGTACAGGCCATAGCCGAGCACAGCGGCGACGACCGCGGCGAAGGCGATATCGGCGGCGCGCCGCCGGGCGGCGTGGCTCACCAGGCTGCGGTCATCAACGCCGGTGGCGGCGGCCATCAGCTTGTTGACCGGCTCGTGCGATGGCGCGCCTCCCCCGCCCGGCAAGTCCCGGCCAGCTGGATCGCCGCAATGCGTCAAGGACAATCGACCGGGGCTTGGCGCTCGCCTCCGTCTGCTCGAGGCGGAACCGTTCCACATACGCCACCAGCGGCCGCCAGAACACGACGTTGACCGCCAGGATCATGACGATCATGGTGATGATGCCCCAGACAACATGCCCGAGCTGACCTTGCTCCACAGCCACGCCAACGTACGAGCCCACCCCGGGAAGGGTGTAGCGGTGACCGCCGACGATGATCAGCTCGGACGCGGTGAGGAAGAACCAGCTGCCGCCGAAGCTCATCATCCCGTTCCAGACCAGCCCGATCGCCCCGCCCGGCACGTCGACGTTCCAGAACCGCTTCCACCGTGACAGCCCCATCAGCCGGCTCGCCTCATCCAGCTCGCCGGACTGGGTGACCAGCGAGTGATAGAAGGAGAACGTGATGTTCCACGCCTGGGAGGTGAACACGGCGAAGACCGACGCCGCCTCCAGGCCGAGCTCGGAACCGGGGAACAGCGCCAGGAAGAACGTCACCGTCACGGCGAGGAAGCCCAGGACCGGCACGGACTGCAGGATGTCCAGGGCCGGGATCAGCACACGCCGGGCACGCCTGCTCCGCGCGGCCGCATAGGCGTAGCACAAGCTGAACGCGTAAGCGAAGAACAGGGCGACGAACATGCGCAGCAGGCTGCGGGCCGCGTAATAGGGCAGCCTGGAGGGTGAGGTGTCGATCGTGGCCGACTGGCTAGGGTGGAACGGGACATGGGCGCTCGCGCCTACCCGGACGACGGCGTAGAGCAGCAGGAACACGCCCGCACCGACGACGGCGTCCACCGGCCGGAACCGCAGCCGCCGCAGCGAGTCCCGGCTGGGGAAGGTGGGCGTGACCGCCATACGGCCGCTCCGATCGGCGCACGATGGTGTGGCACCCATGATGCAGGGCAGGGACCAGGATCAGCGCGTCCGCCTCGCCACGATACGCCGGACGCGGATAGTGTCAGCCGACGTCGCGGCGCAGCAGGTCCTCGTCGGTCTCGCGGCGGATCAGCGGCCAGGCCCGGCCCTCGCGGACGGCGATGACGGGTGGCCTGGTGAGGTGGTTGTAGTTGGATGCCATGGCGTGGTGGTAGGCGCCGGTGCAGGGCACGGTGAGCAGGTCGCCGGGGCGGATGTCGGCGGGCAGGCGCGCGTCGGGGACGAGCACGTCCCCGGCCTCGCAGTGCAGGCCGACGACGGTCATCGGCTCGGTCTCCGGCGGCGATGCGAGTTCCGACCCGCTCGATGTGTAGCGGCTGCCGTACAGCGCGGGCCGCGGGTTGTCGCTCATGCCGCCGTCCACGACGACGAAGGTGCGTGCGCCGTGCTTGACGGTGAGCACCCGGTACAGCGTCACCCCGGCGGGGCCGACGATCGCGCGCCGGGCTCGACGGTGAGGCGCGGCACCGGGATGCCGTGTGCGGCGCATTCCTGCTCGACGCGCTGGTGATCCGCTCGGCGAAGGCGGCGATGTCCAGGCCGTCCTCGCCGGGCCGGTAGGGCACGGCGTGACCGCCGCCGAGGTTCAGCTCGGGCAGGCCGCCCAGCCCGGCCATGAAGGCGACCAGGCGGCGGGCGGCCGTCTCGAAGCCGTCCAGGCTGGTGATCTGCGAGCCGATGTGGCAATGCACGCCGGCCAGTTCCAGGGAAGGCTGGCGCAGGATGCGGCGGGCAACGTCGGCGGCCGCCCCAGAGGCAATCGACAGGCCGAACTGCTGGTCCTCGGTGCCGGTGGTCACCGCCTTGTGCACATGGGCGTCCACCCCGGGAGTGACCCGGACCAGGACCTTCTGCCGCCGGCCGGCCAGCGCGGCAAGCTGCGCGACCTCACTCGGCGAGTCAACGACGATCCGGCCGACGCCGTAGCCGAGCGCGGCCGACAGCTCGCTGCGGCGTCTTGCCGTTGCCGTGCAGCAGGATGCGCTCGGCGGGGAAGCCGGCCGCCCGGGCGACGGCAAGCTCCCCTTCGGAGCAGACGTCCAGCGACAGGCCCTCCTCGGCGATCCAGCGGGCCATCGCGCGGCACCAGAACGCCTTGCCGGCGTAGGCCACTCGTGCCGGGCCATGGCCTTGCGGTACTCGCGGCAGCGGAGCCGTACATGCTCCTCATCAAGCACGTACGCGGGGGTACCGAAACGCTCAGCGATCTCGGTCAGGCAGACACCGCCGACCGACAGCGCCGGTTCGGCGGTGAGCGGCCAGATGTCATCACGCCTCCAGGCGGACGCGGTGCAGAACCAGGATGGTGGAGGTGATGCCGCCGGCGTCGCGGAGCTCCGCCACCGCAGCGTCCAGGTCGGCGAGGCTCCGGCAGGAGAGCCGTACCTCGAAGTCGCAGTCGCCGGCCAGCCGCCACGCCTCCGCGACGGCTGCCCCGGCGCGCAGGTGCGCCTCGAAGCAGCCCGGCTCGACGCCAGGTCTCAGCTGCACGCGCACCAGCGCCTGCAGCGCGCCCGCATCACTCACGCCATTCATGCGAACAGCTTCACAAGAACGAGTACGGCAAAGGCCGCGCCCAGGATGCCCGCAGGCCCTGCCAGCGGGAACTCACCGCGGGACTCGCCGATCACGCCGGCACCGAGATCGGCAGACTCGCCGCGACCAGGCCCGGGTCCACCTGGATCCGGGTCACGCCGAGCGGCGCGAGCATCGCTTTCATCGCCTGGTCGTTCAAATGTATCCATGGCTGATCTGCTCCCATGACCCCGGCCAGGCGGGCTTCGGTGGTGAACGCGATCCCAACGCGCTCGCCGGTCGGCAGCCGCCCGCACCGCAGGCAGACCATCCCCGATCCGGTTCGCACCGGCACGACCATCAATCCCGTCGCGCTCATGTCCAATGACGTTAGACACGGGACTGGGCAGATGCAGGCACGCGCAAGCGAAGCCTTAACAGCCCCACGCCCATCCCTAACGAAAGGCTCACGGCCCGGGACACGCGGGCGGCCGGCCCTAGGCGGCCGGCAGGCAGCGGACGCCCTCGATGGCGCCGGACAGCACCGCCGGGCCGGCCGAGTGCGGGATCACCACGGTGCTGCCCCGCCCGATCAGCAGGGACGAGCCGTCCTTGGTGGCCAGGTGGCCGCCTCCGGCGGTGACCACGAGCACGCTGTAGCTCTGCGACAGATGCCGGCTGCACCTGGGTGTCGACCCGCTCGGCGAGGAAGAACGGGTCGGCCTCATCCGGCAGCAGCGAGCCGACGGCGCTGTTCAGCGACCGGCCGTGCAGCTCCGCCAGCCGCTCCGGCGGGCACGCTCGCCGGTCGATGCACGCCAGCGCCTCCTCCAGCGGCAGGCCGAGCGTCGCCTCGCCGGTCGGCAGGGAGAAGGTGCCCCACTCCAGCATGATCGACAGGTCGGCGGGTTCCTGCAGCTCGACGACGAGGATCCCGGCGCTGATGGCGTGCGGCGTCCCGGCCGGGCACAGCACGGTGTCGCCCGCGGCCACCGGCACCCGGTTGGTCACGGCCAGCATCGCCTCGACGTCCTGGTCCCGGGCCCAGCCGGCCAGCTCGGCGGCCCCGACGTCGCGGCTGAAGCCCAGATACACCGCGGCGTCCGGCTCGGCCTCCAGCACGACCCACGCCTCCGTCTTGCCGTGCGGGCTGGCCAGATGCTCGGCGGCGAAGCTCCGGTCCGGGTGCACGTGCACGGGCAGCCGCTGCCCGGCGTCGAGCAGCTTCACCAGCAGGCCGGTGTCGGTGCCGTACCGGGCCACGTGCGCCCGGCCCAGCCAGGCCTCCGGGTCGCTGGCGACCGCCTCGCTCAGCAGGGTGCCGTCGGGCAGCCGGGTCTTCCCGTCGGTTTCGCTGCCGAACCGGGCCGTGACCGACGCGATCCAGTCTTCGGGCCGGTCCTCGTGCCCGGCCGTTCCGCGCAGCCGGTCGATGCGGCCGTCGCCGCGGTAGAACATCGCCGGCATGTTGGGCCCAAGCACGATCGGCTGCACAACTGACCTCCGGGGAATAACGACGCCCCCGAAACCATAACCGGGGGCGCGGCCCGGCGGCGAGAGCGGCACCGGGACGATCCGGCATATGCATGGATGGTGTACCGGAGGTACACCTAGATACACCCTCGTTTGGGGGTTTCAGGTCACTGCGGGGCCGCCCGCCGCCGGGGCAGACTGGCGTCAGCGAGCCCGGTGAAGGAGACCAGTCATGAGCGGGCCCGCAACTCCGGCGACGGCGCCATCTCCGGCCTCAGCCCGCGCGAGTGCGAGGTGCTCGCGCTGATGGCGGAGGGGCGGTCGAACGCCGCCATCGCCCAGCGACTGTACGTCTCCGAGCGCGCCGTGGCCAAGCACACCGCGTCCATCTTCCTCAAGCTCGGCCTGCAGCCGTCCGACGACGACAACCGGCGCGTGCTCGCCGTCCTCGCCTACCTCGGCCGCTGAGACCGTGGCTGCCTGAGCCGCTCAGACCGTGGCTGCCTCGGCTGCCGGGACGGTGGCTGCCTGGGTCGCCGGGATTGGTTCCGCGGAAGATAATTCCGGCCCCGGGGCATAACGTCCGGCGGCCGGCGGTTAGGCGCAACCGGAAGGGAGTTGCGATGCCGAAGGCAGTACGCTACGACGAGTACGGCGGGGTCGACGTCCTGAAGGTGATCGACGTGCCCCGGCCGGTGCCGGGACCCGGGCAGGTGCTGGTTCAGGTCAAGGCGGCGGGAATCAACCCGGGCGAGGCCAAGATCCGCGACGGCCTGCTGCACGCGAGGTTCCCGGCCACGTTCCCGTCCGGCCAGGGCAGTGACCTGGCCGGGGTCGTCGCCGCGACCGGTCCGGGCGTGACCGGGTTCTCGGCCGGCGACGAAGTGATCGGCTTTACCAACAACCGGGCCAGTCACGCCCAGTACGTCCTGGCCGAGGCGGAGAACCTGACCCCCAAGCCGGCCGGCGTGCCCTGGGAGGCGGCGGGATCCCTGTTCGTGGCCGGGGCTACGGCGTACGCGGCGGTGCGGGCGGTGACGCTGACCGAGGGCGACACGGTGGTCGTCTCGGGCGCGGCCGGGGGAGTCGGCTCGGTCGCGGTCCAGCTGGCCCGGCGGGCCGGGGCCACGGTGATCGGCCTGGCCAGTGCGGCCAACCACGAGTGGCTCCGCGGCCACGGGGTCATTCCGGTGACCTACGGCGACGGCGTGACCGATCGGATCCGGCAGGCCGCCAGCAAGGTGGACGCCTTCGTCGACACGTTCGGCGGGGACTACGTGCAGATCGCGCTGGACCTCGGCGTCGAGCCGTCCCGCATCGACACGATCGCCAACTTCGAGGCCGTCGAGAAGTACGGGGTCAAGGGCGAGGGCAGCGCTGCGGGAGCTAGCGCCGGCGTGCTCGCCGCACTGGCCTGGCTGGTAGCGGCCGGGGAGCTGGAGGTTCCCATCGAGGCGGCCTACCCGCTCGATCTGGTGCAGGACGCCTACCGGCGGCTCGAGCAGGGCCACGTCCGCGGCAAGATCGTCCTGCTGCCCTGACCGGCCGCGGCTTCACGGCCGGTGCGCCCTTGCGCCGCCGCCCGCCGCCGGCCGCGAATGCGGGGACGGCGGCGGTCACGAGCCGGTCTGGCGCTCGGCCGTCAGCGTCAGGCCGGCTGACCGGAGCCGGCCAGTGAGCGCGGGGCCCATGGCCGTCGCCGGGGTGAGCACCCCGGCGCGGCCGCCTCGTGCAGCACCTGCACGCCGAGGTCCGCCGACACGCCTGAATCCCGCCGGGCTGAAGAGCGCGTGACCGGGTGGCGCCGTCCCTACCATCGGCATCATGAGCATCAGCGATGAAAAGTACGTCGCGTCGACGACGTTCCGTAAATCGGGCGCGGGAGTCACGACGCCCACCTGGATCGTCCCGCTGGACGGCGGCCGGGTCGGGTTCTGGACGTCCTCGAAGTCCGGGAAGTACAAGCGCCTGCGCAACAACCCCAAGATCACCCTTCAGCCCGCCAACTCCCGCGGCCGGGTCAAGGCGGGCTCGTCACCGGTCGAGGGAACGGCCGAGCTGGCTACCTCCGGGACCGACTTCGACGCCATCCAGACCAAGGTCCGAGCCAAGTACGGCTTCGTGGTGACGATGTCGCGGTTCTTCAGCACCCTCGGCCACCTCGGCAAGGGCCCGTTCCCCTACGGCGACGTCGGCGTAGTGATCACCCTCACCACCGAGCCCTAACCCGCTACGGGCAGAGTTTTTGGTCTTATTTGCCCAAAACTCTGCCCGTAGCGGTCGGGACCATGAGAGGGGGCACCCGGAACACCCCGGCGGCCTCGGGCGCCTAGGATGCCGCAGGTGAGCACGGTACTGATCATCGGAGCGGGCGACCTGGGGGAGCGGTTCGCGGCCGGGCTGGCGGCGGCCGGGGCGGTGCGCCGGCTGGTCCTGGTCAGCCGGACCGGCGCCGCCGAGGCCGCGGCCATGGTCGCGAGCGCGCATGACGTCTTTGTCGAGCCGGTCGCCTGCGACGCGGGCCGCCCGGGCGAGGTGGCGGACCTGCTGACCCGGGTGGCCCCTGATCTGGTGATCCAGTCCGCGGCGGGACGCGGGCCGTGGGCGCTGGCCGGGCGGGACGACGAGGCGGCACGCGCGGTCGGGGCCGCGGGGTTCGCGTTGCGGCTGCCCTACCAGCTGCCGGTTCCCCTCGCGGTGATGCGGGCCGTGCGCGACACGGGATACCCGGGTCCGGTGGCGAACGTGTCGCTGCCCGACGTGACCGGCCCGGTCCTGGCGCGGCTGGGCCTGGCGCCGGCGGTCGGGCTCGGCAACGTGGGCATGATCCTGCTTCGGGCCCGGGCCGCGATGCGGGCGGCGGCCCCGGACGCGGAACTTCCGCTGGTGCGGGTCCTCGCCCACCACGCCCAGCTCAGCGCGGCCATGCAGGCCCGCGAGCCGGCCGACCGCGCGGCCCGCGCCCGCGTCTGGCTGGGCGAGCCGGGGCGGCCCGCCGACAGCCTGGCCTACCAGGCGCCGCCGCTGGCCCCGGGCCTCCGGTACAACTACGTGACGGCCGCCGCCGCGCTTCCCGTGCTGCGGGCGCTGCTGCCCGGGGCGGCCCCGCTGCGCTGGTCGACGCCGTCACCGGGGGGATTGCCCGGCGGTTACCCGGTACGGATCGACGGCGGCTCCGTTTCCCTCGACCTGCCGCCCGGGGTCACCCGGGCCGAAGCGGTCGCGTTCAACGAGCGGATGGCCCACGGCGACGGCGTGGAGCGAATCGACGACGACGGCACCGTGTACTTCACCGCCGCCTGCCGCGAGGCCGTCGCCGCCCTCGATCCCGGCCTCGCCGACCCCCTCCCGGTCAGCGATCTGGAGGCCCGCGCCGCCCGGCTCGACGCCGCGCTCACCTGACAGGAAGCCCGGGGACCACAGGCCCCCGGCGGGACCGGTCGTCACACCCTGATAACGGCGGATCGCGCCTCCCGGACCCGCCCACGGCGCTGCCGTAAGATGCGCCACGTGCAGCTTCCCCCGCGCCCGCCCGGCCTGCGTGCCCCGGCGCCCTACCGTCGCCTGGCGGGCGCCGTCCTCATCTCCGGAGCCCTCCTGACCAGCGCCTGCGGCTCGTCGCACCCCAGCGCCAGCGGCGCGAGCGCCAGCGCCAGCGCCAGCGCAGCGTCCACCACGGCGTCGGCCGCGGCCACGGTCCCGGCGACCACCGCACCGGCCACCGCCGCCTCCACGGTCCCCGCCAGCACGGCCCCGGCCAGCACGGCCCCGACGGCGGGCGGCACCATGGCTGCGGGAATGACCTGCGCCCAGAAGGCCCCCCACGCGTTCGTGCACATCACCCACGTGCAGGCCGCCGCCAGCGGCGCCCTGACCGTGACCGGCAACCCGGCCACGCTGGTCTGCGGCGGCCCCGACGACTTCCACTTCAACGTGGCCAGCTCCACCGAGACCGGCCACGTGGTCCCGGGCGCGTCCATCGAGGTCTTCCCCGTGTCCACCATGAGCCCGCAGCCCATCCAGCCCGGCAAGCTGGCCTCCTACCTGGCCACGGACAGTGACACCCGCATCTTCCTGATCCTGGGCCCGCTCACCGCGATCACCAGCCTCCAGGAGCAGTTCCACCCGTAGGAGCGTGCGGATAGGACAAAGGCCGCCTTCGCCTGGTGGGAAGACGGCCTTCGTGCTATCCGGGCCGGCTGTGGCATCCGGGCCGGCGCTGCTGGATCATTCGAACGCACCGAGTTTGACCCCCTCGGTGAACGCTCGCCACTCATCCGCCGCGAACAGCAGGACGGGGCCGTCGGGATACTTGGAGTCCCTGACCGCCATGCCGCCGTCCGGTAGCCGCGCGCACATAGTGCACTGGCCATTCGGTGATGACCTGCTGCTCGTGAACCATGTGAGCGGCGTGAAGTCGGCATCGTTCATCTTGGCTCTCACCTCCTCTCCCGCTGGTCACGACTTTGCCGCACTGGCCAGCTCCGCGCTCGTCTCGCGTGGGCTGAGCGCGGCGGCTTGCAGGTGCTCGAACATCAGCTTGTAGAGCCGGATATCGGCGTCCGCCTCCAGGAACAGGCCACCGGCGAGGGTATCGAGGTACACCAGTTCGGGATCGCGTGGATCGTCGAAGCCCATGTGCACGAACGAGCCGGTCATGCCGGGATGCGCGCCCTTGCCGAAGGGGATCATCTGGAACGTGACGTTGGGTGCGTGCGCCGCTTCCCAGATGTGCCTGAGCTGCGCCCGCATGACCTCGGGACCGCCGACGGCGCGCCGGACGGCGGCCTCGTCGACGATGGCCCACAGTTCGAGCGGTTTCTCGCGCGTCAGCAGCGCTTGCCGCTCCAGGCGGGCCTGGACGCGCTGTTCCACCTCGGTCTGGCTCGCTGTGGGAAGGCCACCGACGATGCTCGCCCGGGCGTAGTCCGCGGTCTGGAGCAAGCCAGGGATATGCAGCGATTCATAGTTCCGCATGGACCGCGCCTCGGCCTCGAAGCTGATGTACGCACTGTATTCCTCGGGCAGTTGCGAGTGGTACGGCTGCAGCCAGCCCTGGTCGTCGGAGCTGCGTGAGATCGCGAGCAGGTCCGAACGCAGCGGATCGGTGACGCCGTACAGGTCGAGCAGCGCCACCAGCGTCCGGCGCTGCGGCCGGGCGCGTGCCGTCTCGATCCGGTAGAGCGTGGCCTCGTTGATCCCGGTTCGCTCCTCGACATGCTCCCGGCTCAGCTCCGCGCCCGCGCGCAACCTGCGCAGCTCGGCAGCCAGACGCCTGAGCCGGACCGTCGGTGGTTTCGGCCGCGTAGTAGGCACCCGCGTTCTCCTCATTCGCCTAGATGGTACCCGCGCGGTGTGCACGCACGGGAGGGTTGTCAGCCCCGGCAAAACTTTTGCAAACCAATTGAACGCATACATTGCGTCCTTTAGTAATGCGGGAGCATGATGGACGAACATACACCTTGCCTATAGACGGAAGTGGGTGAGCGCGGGTGCCGGCCCCGAACGGTGAGCGCCAGCCAGCCCGGACCGAAGAGGTGCCTGCCGGCCAGGAGATGGATTTCCCGTATCCGTCCCGCGCGCTGGGTATCAGCTTCCTGACGCTCGCGGCGGTACCGACCGCGGTCGGATGCAGCCGGCAGCTCGTGCGCCTGGGCCTGATCCGCTGGGGGCTGCCGCGCCTGGTCGAGGATGCCGAGCTCGTGGTTTCCGAGATGGCGACCAACGCGGTGCAAGCGACCGGCTTGATGGACGCGGACGCGAAGTGGAGTGACCTGGGAAACCTCGCGACCATTCATGTGCGGCTGCTGTTGTTCGGCGCGAGCATCGTCATCGAGGTCTGGGACCGCGACCCGGCCGCGCCCGTGCTAACGCGAAGCGGCCGGCGATGAGGAGGGCGGTCGCGGGCTGTCCATCGTCACCATGCTCACGGCGAAGTGGAGCTACTTCCTGGCACCGCAGGGCGGCAAGGTCGTCTGGGCCGAACTGCCCATCCCGCCGGACCCGCGCAACGATGCCGGCTTACCGCGGCGTTCGCGCTCCGGTGCGGTGGCCGATGGACAGCGCGGCGGCCTCATCCGTGACCCCGAACTGCTTCGCCGGATACACCGGGGCCTGAAGAACCTCTGAGCCGCGAGCCCCCAGCAGGCTCGGCCGCTGCAGGAATGGGCCCCAGGCCATCCAGCGGGCCCCGCCCGCGTCCCGGTCCCGGGCCGGCCCTTCAGCGTGACGGGTCAACGTGAGGGCGCCGCATCACGCCGATTTGGGCAGCGTTCTCAGCGAATCCCTCTACGCGCAGAAACCGAAAAATCCCAAGCCCGCCGCCTGGTCATCGAGTGGACAGCGCAACTGTGACCACGCGCCAGGCGAACGTGGCCGGAGTGACCAGCCGCCCCAGCTAAAGAAAGGCAGGCACCGAGGAAGCCACCGCGCTCAGGCCGGGGCCGAACGCCGCCGCACTCGTCCCCGGCCGCGCCCACCGGCCGCGGAAGCAGCAGCAACAAGGAGGCGGCCCGCCCACCCACCCCCCAGGCGCTTACCCCGCCCACGCAACAAAGGGAGGTGACTCACCCACCACCGGCCCCGACCACGCGGTACAAGGTGCCACCAAATTGGCCGTCAGCAGGGCGCCCCACCCGCCCCAACCATTCTGTGGTCGACGCCCGGTACCCCTGACCACCGCCATACCAGGAACATGGGCGCCCGGAGGGCGGCGTATAGCCCTTCCCAGGCTGCCCCGACGGGGACCAACCCAGCCTCCGCAGACTACATGCAGTCGACACCCAGCGACCGCTGCTGGACCCCTGATTCGTCCCTTGACACGTGATTCGCTGCGCACGCTCCACCCGGAAAGTACGCCACAATGAAAGGCATGCCAGCGCGCCGCCCACGAGGTTCATCGACCCCGCCTCCACCCCCAGAGCGTTCTATGCTCATGCTGCCCCTGCCGGATGCCGAGGCGCAGCTCACAGCCCGGATCGAGGCGGGACGCGAGCTTTCGGATACAGAGGCCGCCAACCTGGCATCACAGCTAGGCAGCACACCGTACGTGAGAATGCCCGGGCGCACTCCTCCGGGCACCGAAGAGGTACGCGCGCTCAGACGCCGGGTCGGCCAATGGCGCGATTACAACCGCACCTGGCTGGACATGCACCTTAGCGGTGAAGCCGCCGAGGAGTATAAGACGGCCTCAACACACTACACCGTCGGCGGATCAGACAATCCAGCGACAGAACTAGGCTTCCTGCGCCGGGAAATCGAGCAAGAGGTATCGAAACTGGAATCCATTCGCGACCGCCTTCCCATGTGGGCCCCGCAAGACGATACAGAATCAGCGAGCACACCATCCTCGACCCCATCAGATGACGGCCAAGCCGCAGCCTTCGCCGCGAACCGCAAGGCAGTCATGGTGGTATACGGCCATGACACGGAAGCCAACACCGCCCTCTTCGATTGGCTTCGCGCCGTTGGGCTCCAACCCCAGGAGTGGAGCCAGATCATGGCCGCCAGCGGAAGCGCCAGCCCCTACATTGGTCAGGCCCTTGAACGAGCATTCGACAATTCCCAGGCAGTAGTGGCATTCTTCACCCCTGACGAACGAGTTCTTGCCGCGGCCGCGTCCCCAGGCGACCCGAACGCTTGGCGGCTCCAGGCACGCCCAAACGTCCTCATCGAAGCCGGCATGGCCCTCACTAGTCACCCCACGCGAACTGTCCTTGTCGTACTCGGAGGCCAAGAACTCCCCAGCGACCTCGCTGGACGCCACTATGTGCGCCTCAGCCATACCGCCGTCGAACCACTGCATGACCTCGCTAGCCGCCTCCAGCAAGCCGGCTGCGAAACAAATACCAATGGCACCGCTTGGCTCAGCCCAGCGCGCTTCCCAGACCGCGACCACATCACTCCAGCACCACCAGACGTATAGCGATCGTGGCATTAGAGACGAATGGTTCCAGACGAGTCGTCGATATCGTCGGCGGTCAGCGCGCGTGTTTAATTGCTCGACCGAGCCTTTAAGAATGCTCCAGAGCCGACGAAGACTGATCACCAGTAGGGCAATCTCCCTACCGTGGAACGTTTTTAGGAGCCCAAAAATGCTTATGAGCGTAGTTGTATCATCAACTATCGCCCAGCAGTCATAACCTGGACGAGGGGGTTAGTATTTCAGCCTTGAGCTTTCGAGGGCGAACGGTAGGAAAATATACTGATTCACAACTACGAAGACTAATGATCTCTCTCGGTGAACTCGGCTGGCGTACCAACGAGCCAGAGGATCATCGTCTACTCGCAGGCGAAGAGCCAGCTCTGCTGCGGCAAGCTGTTGATATTGCCGACTCCTCCGGTCTTAGCATTAATTCACTGGCAGAGCGATTTGCGCTGCCAGTACAACCAGTTCGCACCTTTGTCGGTATTCCCTGACGAACGCCCGCGCCTGACACTACTGGAGGGGCGACGGCAATTATTTCACCCGACCGACCAGTGCGGGAACAGGCAATCTGCTTATCATCCGGAAGCGTGTTGAGGCTGTTTATCGTTCTGGTAAGCAAACGTTATTACTCCGCCTCTTCGTCCAGTCCCATCTCTCGTGAAAATCTCTTCCATAGCCGACGGTCTTCCTCGCTCAGTTCACGTGGTGTGGCCTTCAATTTAGCCGCTTCAACCTCATCCGACGGCTTTACCGAGTTATCCGAATCCAGTGTCGCTTGGCCAGTTTGCTTGTCGTTGGTTGAACTGCTGGTAACCGTCTCTTCCTCCTGGATGACAGGCACAGCATCTTGAGACTGTGCATCCGGATTATTTTCTGAATGCGTCGCGTCATCTGGTTTATTGCCAGCGCCTTCCAATCCGCGTAGAGATCGCGCAGGTTGACCATCAACGGTTTCAGGCTTATCGGACAAGGCGCTTTGCTTTGCTTCTCTCGGCTTTCGTTTGCGGACACGCTTCGCATCCGCGGTCGGCCTATTTATCTCCTTTAGGATGCGATCAAGCGACTTGTCTTGCAAACTTCTTTCTGTCTTCCTCCCAATTACAAAAACAGTTACGAGAGCAACTAGATCGGTCGAGCCAATTATTGTACCTGCAACTGCTTGCCCGGAAGAAATAAGAATACTGGCAGCGATCAGGAATGAGAGCGCTATAATAAGCCCAAAGAGTTGACCACGCTTACTTAGTGAAGCCTCCGCTCGTTCCATCTCATGGAGATGTTTCTGATCCGCCTTAGCCATTTCGAAGAGCTCGCGCGCCATACCCGGAAAAGCTTTTTCATAAGCTTTTAGCTCATCCGCACTAGGGAGTGAGTCTCCATCAGGCGCTGAAGGCATTATAGGCGTCCTATG
This sequence comes from uncultured Actinomycetes bacterium, assembly GCA_963808295.1. Classification (GTDB taxonomy): domain Bacteria; phylum Actinomycetota; class Actinomycetes; order Streptosporangiales; family Streptosporangiaceae; genus Bog-532. The sequence goes on from CAWEFP010000006.1 coordinate 50,146, forward strand.
ATATATTAGGCTAGTCCAGCATGTACTAACGAGTGGGACCGAATTTTCATTTGGAGTTCAAGTGTGCGATATAGCTCCACGAGATATGCAAGGCGACGGCTCCCTTTTTCGCTTCGGCTTGCATGCAAAATTTCTGCGCGTACAATTGTTAGGGAGCGCGGAAGGTTAGAAATGTAAATAAAAGGATAAAAGTCTGGGTCACTCAAGCTTAGAAAAAGAAAAGAATCGTCCGGATCGACTATATTCAGCTCGTGAAAGATGTAGGGATCCCAAAAGAAGGGATAGTGCAATGTAAATGAAGAGTTCCGGATCGGCGAAAGGAGATAGGCGTAGTCCCTTTGGGCTAGGCGATTAAGAAGATATTCTCGGTCTTCTGCATCGACTAGCTGATTACGCTCAATAAGATAACGCCACCTGTTTTGATAATTTATCTCATCAAATTCACTGGAATTGATAAACTCGTTGAACCGTTCGCGCAATCTTTGCATCTGCACATCAATTAGGTTGCTTAGTAGCTCTCTGGATTTAACCTCAATGTCACTAGGTGTACCCGAGGTTTGGTTATCGCCTGCGGTATTACCCATCTGGCTATAGGCGGTTCTCATGCTGGCGGCGACACGTGACCATGCTTGCCGGGCTGTAGCGCTCGACCTGTTCGAGCTTGAATAGGTCGTAGCCCCTATGTCCAAGGCACTGCCGATTCCGCGCAAAAAAGCACCACGCGAGCGGCTAGGGCTATGAGATTTCACTGTAGTCACCTACCATACTATCTACCTCATCATAACCGGAAGTCTTGCACCTGCTAGTCCCTGTACGGTGAGGCTGCTCCCACTGTCCGGTGGGTACTGCATGGCAGTGCACTGACCGCACAGTACTCACTCAAAGTGGGACTCCCCCGTACGGTCGGTGTGCGCCTCCGGGAGCCAGCGGCTACCGCCGCTGGCCTGGCTGGATGCCGTCCTGCCCGTTCCGCCTCCGTTTTCCTGACCTCACCCCCACTTCGTGCGGCCGAGGTCAGGAAAACTCCAGCTCCACAGAACAACACCCAGCCAGGCAAGAACAAAGATCAAGGTCAAGATCAAGTCAAGGTCAAGGTCAAGATCAAAACCCACGGTGGTACCTCACCCGCCGATGACCGGGGAAACAGCAAGCAAGACCACGCACATGACCCGCCGCGGACGTGACCGGGGAAAGCAGCACGGCACCCCGGTACCGGCACACACCCCGGCCGGCGGAAGGTGCAGAGACCGCGGGCACAGGGCAGACCAGGTGACAGTGGCCGTGTGCCTCAACCGCTGCGGCGCAGTGCGGCCGGGGTGATCAGCCGGCTGTTCCAGCCCGCTGGGCTGACGAACGTCCCGAGACCGCGCACGACGTAGCCCGGCCCTCTCGGCCAGAACCGCCATGCCTTGCGTACCGTGTCGCGCGGCAAAGCCGGTCTCCTGCACCAGCGTCACCTCACTCGGCAGCTTGGCCCGGGGCGGATAGGTGCCATCAGCCATGCGCGCCCGCAGGTAGTCGGCAAGCTGGACATGCTTGGGCACATCGGGGCGAACTAGCTTCACAAGTGATCAAGGTAGCTGACCAGCGACGATAAATCCAGTCACCCTCGCCTGTAGACGTAGATAGACAGAGGTTGTAGACATCTAGGCTGTACGTTGCTGGGTAAGCCGTGCCCGGCGGCGACCCGTACCGGTGCCACGGCCCAGCGGGCCGGATCATACGGGCCGGGTAAGGGACGTAAGCGATGGCAGTGCCATATGACCAGCAGCTCCGGCGGCAGCAATTCACCCAGGCTCACCCCGAATGGGCCATCCACGCCCAGGATGAGGCGACCCGCTACACCGCCGAGAAACGCGACGGCCCCACCCGCCACATCGTCGCCCACCCCTCCCTCAAGACGCTGCTGGACCGGCTCGATGAGATCGTGGCCGGCCGATGACACCGGCACCACGTCCCGCACCATCCCGGTGTGCCGGTCCCGGTACGGGACCGGCACAGGTGATCACCCGGCGGCTGGCCGCCTCCGGGCTGGGCGTCGCACGCCACGCAGCCGGCGGGACCAGCTGCGAACTGGTCATCCTGAACGTCCCCGGCGCCCGCTCCTGCCTGACCCTCACCGGCACCGGATGCGCCCAGTGGCACTACGAACCCGCCACCGGCCCCGCCACCAGCGCGGCCACCCTCACCGGGATCATCGAGCACATCCTCGGCGCACCCCAGCCGCTGACAGCGACCCCCGGCGTGGACGGCTACCGGGCGTTCCCGCTCAAAGGGGACCGTCGGGACGGTGCCTGCAAGACCGGGGCCTGACCGTCACCCTGCACGTCAGTGAAGACCTGGAATCATTCGAGGCCACCACCGACATCGAGATCACCAGCCCCGCCCGCCCCTGGCTCGGCCTCGTGCGGCTCAGCGACGACGGCCACCTCGAATGGGACTGCGACTGCCGCGCCGCCTTCCACGGCGACCCCGGCGCACTGATCGACGTGATCGCCCCCATCCTGCGCGCCGCCCTCACCTCGACTGGATATATCCCGTGACCGGCCAGCTTGCTGCCGTACTCCGGCTGCCCGCTCCCGGTGCCCGGCCGCTGATCCCGCACCGGCTGCCGGAAATCGCCGGTGCTTGCCGGAAAATGACCGATCCGGCCCGGCCCGCCCCGGCGGCGGGATACACGTTGCCTATGCAGCCCGGTCCCGCCCAGGTACGCGGTGGGTGATTTTTTAGCCACCTCCCGGCTCCGGGCATCGCGCGGGGACCCCTCGGGAGGCCAGCCGGGCAACATCACGGGCAGCAGCAAGGCTGCCCGGCCCGCCGGATGAGCGTATGGCCTCCCGCCCCCCGCACGAAGCCCTCCACCGGCAGGACACCGGCCAAACAATCACCCACCACTCCCCACCGCAACAAAAGCGACCCGCCGCACCGATGACCGCAGAAAAAGGCCGGAAATACGTACGGTAAATTCACCGGGAACCATTAAAGAACCGCGCATTATCAGTTATAATTAAAGCAGAGGACCGGAAGAGGCCCAGGCATTAGACGCCCGGCAGGCCGAAATGATCAGGGAGGCCCCCGCTATGGCTACGCCATCATCCCCGCCACCCGGGACCGGGCCGGCCGAACCGGTCCCGGTCGCGATCCTGGCCCGCACCTCCACCCTCGCCCTCCAGGACCCGTACGCGTCGCTGAACCGGCAGATCACCTCCGCCCGCGAATGGCTGCCGCCCGGCTTCTTCGTCGCCGGGTACTACTGGGACGTCGAATCGGGCGGGCTGGACATCGAGCAACGCGGCCACGGCAGCTACGAGCAGCTCACCGCCAAGGGCCTGCCCCGGGACGGCGGCCTGGCCGATCTGCTGGCCGAAGCCAAGGCCCCAGCCCCCCGGTTCGCCGCCGTCGTGGTCGAAGACATCGAGCGGTCCGCCCGGGACACCTACAATTCCCTGAAACTGGAACGGCAATTGGCCGACCAGGGCATCCCGCTGTTTGCCACCGATGAGCCGGCCGACATCACCGGGATCAGCCCGACCACCATTCTCGTCCGGCGGATCAAGCAAGGCGTCGCGGAATGGTTCCGGCTGCAATTGAAGGAAAAGACCTGGAAAGGGCTGAAGGAGCACACCGCCGAAGGGTGGAACCTCGGCCCCGTCCCCTACGGGTACCTCCCGGACCGGGTACCGCACCCCAACCCGTTCAAGGCCGCCCAGGGCCGCACCAAAACCCGGCTGGTCCTGGACCCGGACCGGGCCCCCGTCGTGGTGCAGATCTACACCTGGCGGACCGTGGACAAGCTCGGCGTCAACGCGATCGTGGCCCGGCTCAACGCCGACCCGGCCACCTACCCCCCGGCCGACCCGGCCGCCGGGTGGAGTCTCGGCGGGGTGTCCGCCATCCTGGGGAACCCGAAGTACACCGGGTATCAGGTGTTCGGCCGCCGCCGCCGGGGCCGCCCCGTCCCGGCCGAGCAGTGGCACTGGTCACCGGTCCCGGCGCACCCGCAGATCATCGACCGGGCCACGTGGGACGCCGCCCAGGCCGCCGGCGCCGGGCACGGCAGCGCCCGCGACGGCGACGAACCCAACAGCCACCCCGCCACCCGCCGCACCTATGTGCTGCGTTCCAGGGTGCGGTGCAAACTGTGCCAGCGGCGGATGTGCGGCATCACCCGCACCCACCGCGAACGCGGCCCCCACGGGGATTACGCCTACTACATCTGCCAGTTCAACCCCGACAACCCCCGCCACGCCGCCGCCGTCCCGGGCCATCCCCGCACCGTCGCCGCCCGCCAGGACCTGCTGCTGGCCACGCTGCGGGACGGGCTGGCCGCCTACGCGCTGGCCCCCGGCCGCGCCGCCCGGCTCGCCGAACTGCTCCCCGCCGGGGCCGCCGAGGCCCAGGCCCGGCACGACGCCCAGGCCGCCGCGCTCCGGCTGCGGATCAAGCAGATCGACGCCGCCGAACACAACCTGATCACCGAACTGAACAACGCCGCCGGCATGCCCGCCAAGGCCGCCGACGCCTACCGCGCCCGCATCCGCCAGCAATTCGTCACCCTGTACCGCGAACGCGAGACCATCACCGGCCAGCTTGAGGCCCTGGACAAGGACGCCGGGCGGCACGGCACCGACCCCGCCCTCCTGGACGAACTGCCCGAACTAGCCACCCGGCTGGACGAGCTGCCCGAACGCCTCCAGGCCGAACTATTCGCCGCGTTCGACATCCAGATCCTGTGGAACCCGCCCTTGAAACAAGCCACGTTCTTCGCCACCATCAGCGACACCACCCCCGGCATCGTGGCCGCCCTGCTGGCCCGCGCCGGCGATGACCCCGCCACCGCCAGCACCACCAGCGGACCACACGAGGCCACCACCAGCACCGGCACGTTTTCGGTTTCTCCACGTAGCGATATAGCAGTGAGAACGCTGCCCGAATGCGTCGGCTGGGGGCCTCAGGCGGTCTGGCGGCGGAAGCGCCAGGTGGCCAGCGCCGCGCCTGCCACCGCCCAGGCGAGCAGGATCGACAGGTCCACGGCCGGGAAGGCGTGCGCGGCCGGGGTGTACGCGTCCTCCAGCACGCCGGCCAGCGCCTTGATCGGCAGCGCGCCCGCCGCGCCGGACAGCCAGCGCGGGATGCCGATCGTCGGGTCGAAGATGCCCGAGATCATCGCGATCGGCAGGTAGCTGGCGTTCGTGATGGGGCTGGCCGATTCGGCGCTCTTGATCAGTGAGCTGACGGCGAGGCCGAGCGCGGCGAAGCAGACGATCCCGAGCGCGAGGCCGGACGCCAGGACGAACATCCCGCCCAGGCGCGGCACCGTGCCGAACGCCAGCCAGCCGGCCACCCCCATGCACGCCGCGATGGCCAGCGTGGTGGCGACCGTGCTCGCGATGTGGCCGACGATGTAGGCGCCGGCGGGCAGCGGGGTCGTCCGGATTCGCTTGAGCACGCCGTCGTGGCGCAGCACCGCCATCTTGGCCCCGAGGTTGACGTACGCGGCCGCGATGACCCCGAAGGCCAGGATGCTCGGCACCAGCACCTTGATCTGCCGGATGTGCCCGGGCAGGTAGGACCCGCCGTTGGCCGCGCCGAGCAGCAGCAGCAGGAACAGCGGCAGGGCGAAGGTGAACAGCGCGTACTCCGGGCTGCGCCAGAAGTTGCGCTGTTCCATCACGGCCTGCCGGACGGTGAGGCGGACGGCTTTCATAGGCCGGGATCTCCATCGCTTCGGAGGGTGTGGTGCAGGTAGGCGTCTTCCAGGCTGGGCGTGTCCACGGCCAGGTCGTCCAGGTCGCCGACGTGGTACCGGGCGGCCCAGTCCAGCAGCCGCCGCAGCGTGACCGCGGTATTGCGGGTGTGGCAGGTCGCCGTCTGGCCGCGCACGACGAGATCGACGCCTTCCGGCGCCGGTATCTCACCATTACGCAGGGCTTCTGGAACACTGAACGAAACTCGCGAGGGCAGCGCCGCTAGCCGGGCGACCTCCCGGGTAGAACCGGCGATCTTGATCCGGCCATCCAGCAGGATCGCGACCCGGTCGGCGAGGCGCTCGGCCTCGTCCAGGTAATGGGTGGTGAGCACGATCGTCTTGCCGAGGCCGCGCAGGTTCTCCACCGCGGTCCAGAGCCGGCGGCGCGCCTCCGGGTCGAAGCCGGTCGTCGGCTCGTCCAGGAACACCAGGTCGGGATCCCCGGCCAGGGCGAGCGCGAAGTCCAGCCGCCGCCGCTGGCCCCCGGACAGCTTGCGCACCGGGGTGTTCCGGTCGGCGGTGAGCCCGGTCACCTCGAGCAGGTCGCCGAGCGGTCGCGGGTGCGGGTAGTAGTCCCGCCAGATGTCGATCAGCTCGCCGACCCGCGCCTGACGGGGGAAGCCGCACTCCTGCAGGACGATGCCGATGCGTTCGCGCAGCCGGGCGGGCTGCGCGGCCGGGTCGAGGCCGAGCACGGTGACCGTGCCCCCGGTCCGGGCGCGGAAGCCCTCCAGGATCTCCACGGTCGTGGTCTTGCCCGCCCCGTTGGGCCCGAGCAGGCAGAACACCTCGCCCTGGCGGACCTCGAAGTCGACGCCGCGCAGCACCGGCCGGTCCCCGTACGACTTGCTCAGCCCGCGCACCTCGACCGCGGCGCGCGGCGCCGTGCCGCCCGTCACGACCGCCGCTGCGGGCTGGCTACTCATCACGCGCCGCCTGCCGGTGCTCCGGGACCAGGGCGTGCACGAGCGTGTCGACGACGGTGGCCTCGGCCACGTCCGGCGGGATGGCCGCCCCGTAGGGGTCGGAGAAGCGATGCCGGGCGAACCAGGTCAGCGTCTCCAGCACGAGCCGCCCGGTCGCCGCCGCGTCCGGCGTCGTGCGCAGCAGGCCGGCTTCGGCGCGGCGGGTCAGGTATTCGGTCAGGGCGCGCAGCACCGGCCGGCGCAGCCCCGTGTTGAGCAGGTCCGCCAGCTCCGGAAGCTCCCGGGCGGACCGTTCGATCATGTCCGCGGCTTCCCGGGTGCGGGACTCCAGCGTGAAGGTCTCGCGCAGGATGGCCTCGAGCTCGGCCGCGGGATCCTGGACCGCCCCCGGGGCCAGGGCCCCGGCCAGATGGCCGAACGGGACCACCGAGGCCACGTACTCCCGCGCCTCCTTGATCGTCACGGTCAGCGGCGCGGGCGAGAGCGGGAGCTCCCCGGCGGGCAGGTCCTCCAGCAGCAGCGCGTGCCGGATGGCGAGCACGAACAGCCCTTCCTTGCTGTCCACGTAGCGGTAGATGGCCGCTTCCGACAGCCCGAGCTCGGCCGCCACGTCGCTGATCCGGGCCGACCGGTAGCCGTCCCGGGTGAAGACCCGTACGGCCGCCGCGATCAGCTCGGGCAGGCGCTCGTGCGCGTTGCGCTTACCAGGCACAGCGGGAGTATACGCAAGTAAGTTAATGACTCACTTACAAAGGGCATATCGCCCGGGTGCCACGGCAGGGCCCGCGGGGCGCCCCGGCTGTCCACCGTCACCATGGCCGACCGGATCATCGTGCTGGACGCCGGCCGCGTCCAGGCGACCGGTACCCACGCCGAGCTCGTCGCGGCCAGCCCGCTGTACGCGGAGCTCGCCGCGACCCAGTTTCCGGCCACCAACCGATAGCCGGGCCGGGGGGCAGCTGCTCAGGCCGTCATCGCCGGGGGCGGCAGCACGGGGGAAACACCCAGGGGAACCGTCACCGCCCGGCCAGCAGCCGCTCGTACAGCGCCGTCGTCTCTGCGGCCGGCGGCACGCCGACCTGGTCCCGCAGCATCTCCCGCAGCAGCTTGTAGTGCCGGACGGCGCGGGCCGTCTCGCCGAGGCGCTGCCAGCAGATCATCAGCTCCCGGTGGGCGGACTCGTTCAGCGGCTCGTGCGCGACGACGCGGCGGAAGGCGGCCGCGGCCGCCTGGAAGCGGCCCGCGGTCACCTGCAGCCGGCCGATCGCCAGCAGCGCCGACTCGAAGGCGCGGCCGAGCTCCTCGCGCCGGGTATGCGCCCATTCGCCGGCCGGCACGTCCGCGAGGAACTCCCCGCCGTAGGCCGCGACGGCCCGCTGCAGGTCGGGCAGCGCGGCGGCCGCCGGGCGCGCGCCGCGGGCGGAGGCGAGGGCCTGGGTGAACGTGTCGACGTCACAGTCGCGTGGCCGCTGCGCGCCGAGGCCGTAGCGGCCGTCCACGTAGACCACCCAGCCGGGATCGCCGAGCGCGCGGCGAAGTTCCCGCAGGGCCGTATGCAGCGCGTTCCCCAGTTGCTGGCGCGAGGCATCCGGCCACAGCGCGGCACCGATCTGCTCCTTCGTCAGCGGCACCGACGTGGCGAGCAGGAACAGCAGCTCACGCGGTTTGGCGTAGCCCCAGTCCGCCGCGGTCAGGGTGGCGTCGCCGAGCCGGACCGTGGCCGCGCCCAGGGCCCGGATGACCAGCGGCGCCGGGCTGCGCGCCGATGGGGCGGGGCTGCCCGCCGATGCGGCTGGGGCAGCCGGGCCCACCGGTGTGGCCGGGGCAGCCGGGCCCGCTGGTGCCGCGGGGATAGCCAGGGCCGCCGGGGCGCCTGGGGCCGCCGGGGTGCCCGGGGGAGCGTCCGGGGCGGGGGAAGCGCCCGGGGGGGCGTGAGTCCCCGAGATCCCTGGGGCGGGCGCCGCCCCGGGGCCGGGATCGGCAGCGATACCTCCAGATCGTCGGGATGAGCCAGCCGCCCCCGCTGCCACGCCGCCGTGAACGTGCCAGCGCCGAGCGCCGCCCGCGCCCCGGACAGGGTCTCCTCGTGCTGGGCCCGCTCGCAGGGCGCGATCACGGTGCCGATCGCCTCCCGCAGCCCCTCGGCCGCGCCCAGCAGGCCGGCGGCCTGCTGGGCGCCCGCCACGTCCCCGCCGGCCAGCGCCACCGCCGCCAGATCCTCCAGCACGCTGCAGATCCGCCACCGGTCCCGCAGCTCACGATGAAGCGCGAGGCTGCGGCGGAGCAGCGTGGCGGCGGCCGGGTCGCCGCCGGCCGCGGTGAGCAGGCCCAGCTGCTCCAGCGACCACGCGATGCCTTCGCGGAACCCGATGCTCTCCGCCAGCGACCGGCTCTGTTCGAGCAGCGCGGCCGCGCGATGGCGGTCGCCCTCGTACCGCGCGACCGTGCCCAGGAAGAGCAGTGACGACGCGGTTCCCTGGATGTCGCCCAGCGCGCGGAACTCCGCCAGCGCCGCCGTGCAGTCCGCCGTGGCCCGCCCGAAGTCGCCCTGCAGCCACGAGACGAACCCCAGGAAGCTGTGCGCGCTGGCCACCGCCCACCGGTCAGCGGCGGCCGCCGCGATCGCGAGGCCCTCGGCGTGCAGCTCCGCGGACCTGGCGTACCTGCCCTGCTCGCGGGCGACGCTGCCCAGCGCCTGCAGCGCGCTGGCGATCCCCTGCGGGACGGCCAGCTCACGGTAGAGCCGCAGCGCGGCCTCGAGGCACCGCACCGCCGGCCCGTAGTCGCACTGCAGCAGCGCCAGCCGGCCGCTGCCGAGCAGGGCCTTCGCCCGCAGCGCCGCGGGGGCGTCCTGGCCGTCCGCCACCGCCTGGTCCAGCCACTGCCGGATTTCCAGGTAGTGCCCGCGCAGGTACACGTACCGGCCGAGCTGGCCGGCCAGCCGCAGCGCGGCTTCGGCGCTGCCGGACTGGCTCGCGAAGTCAAGCGCCGCCCGGAGGTTCGGCCGCTCCGCGTCCAGCCGGTCCAGTTCCCGCTCCAGGCCGTCCCGGCCCTCGCCGCGCTCGATCAGCGGCCCGATCTCCTCGGCGAGCCCGGTGAAGTACCGCAGGTGGGCCCGCCGCACCGGCTCCTCGTCGGCCGCCTCCGCCAGCCGCTCCTGCGCGTAATCGCGGATGGTGGCCAGCAGGTGATAGCGCGCGCCGTCGGCGGTCTGCTCCACCCGCAGCAGCGACTTGTCGGCGAGCCGCGTCAGCAGGTCGAGTATGTCCCGGCGGGGATGCAGCGCCCGCCGCGACCTGCTCGGCCGCGGCGAGCGTGAAACCGCCGCTGAAGGCGGCGAGCCGCCGGAAGACCGCGCGCTCGTCCGCGGTGAGCAGGTCATAGCTCCAGTCGAGGGTCGCGCGCAGCGCCTGATGGCGGCGCGGCGCGTTGCGGGCCCCGCCCGTCAGCACCGCGAAGACGTCGTCGAGACGCTCGGCCAGCTGCGCGGCCGACAGAATCCGTATCCGCGCGGCGGCTAGCTCGATCGCCAGCGGCAGGCCGTCCAGGCGGTGGCAGATCTGCAGTACGGCGGCGGCGTTGTCGTCGGTGACGCGGAAGGACGGCCGCACCAGCTGCGCCCGCTGCTCGAAGAGCCGGACCGCGTCCGAGCCGGCCAGTGCGGCGCGGGCGTGCGGACGGCGGCGGGCGTGCCGCCGGGCGGCAATGACAGCGGCGGGACCGGCCAGCTGCATTCTCCCTCGACGCCGAGCGGCTCGCGGCTGGTGGCGAGGATGGACAGGGCGGGGCAGGCGACCAGCAGCCGTTCGGCGAGGCCGGCCACCGCGGCGGCCAGGTGCTCGCAGTTGTCCAGCACGATCAGTGTCCGCCGGCTGCCCACGTGATCGGCGATCGCCTCGGCGGCGTCCTGTCCCGGCGTTTCGGGCGCGCCGAGCTGGCTCGCTACCGTCGGGCCGACGACGCGGGATCGTCGGCCGGTGCGAGCTCCACCCAGCAGACCCCCCGGGGAAGGTTCGTCCGCGGCGGCCGCCACCGCCAGGGCCAGGCGCGTCTTGCCGGTCCCGCCCGGGCCGGTCAGGGTCAGCAGCCTGCTGCTGGCCAGCTCTTGCAGCACATCCCGCAGTTCGCTCGCGCGGCCCACCAGTGACGTGAGGCGCACCGGTGGCCGGGCTCCCGTCAGCGTCGCCATCGGTGCCCGCCCGCCCTGCTGACCGAAGCTGTCAACTCAGAATTTAGATGTCTTCACCGCCTGGCACGAGGGGCGGGCGCCGGCGGTTCAGCGTGGCGCCCCGGCGGCGTTTCCCCCCGGCCCCCCGTGGTTCCCCCGGTGCCCGCTCACGAGGCTGGCGGTCGAATAGCCGCGGCGGGCGATCCGGGAAAAACGGGGCCGGTTCCGCCCGCCGCGAAAGTGCAGGAAGGACTGCAAAATGAGCATCGCCAACCGCATCGGGCTGCGCGTCGCCGCGGCCGCGGTGGCGTCGGGGGCAATCGCCGCGGGCGGCCTGGCCGTCGCCACGTCGGCCGGCGCCAGCACGGCCGCCGTCACCAGCCAGACGTCCACCAGCTACAATTTCCGCACCCTGGACAACGCCCACGACCTCACGTTCAACCAGCTGCTCGGCGTCAACAACCACGGTCTCATCGCCGGGTACTTCGGGTCGGGGGCCCAGGGCCACCCGAACAAGGGCTACCTGCTGTTCCCGCCGTACAGCAGCCAGGGCAACTACCGCAACGAGAACTTCCCGCGATCGGTGCAGACCCAGGTCACCGGCCTGAACGACAACGGCGTCACGGTCGGGTTCTGGTCCGACATGAACAACGCCAACCAGGTCAACGACAACTTCGGGTTCTACTCCCTGGACGGGCGGACCTTCCACAGCGTCAACTTCCCGACCAAGGACAACGCCACGCCGCCGGTCAACCAGCTGCTCGGCGTCAACAACGCTGACATCGCGGCCGGGTTCTACACCGACGGGCAGGGCAACAATCACGGCTACACCTACAACATCGGCCGCAACACGTTCAGCGCGGTGACGGTGCCCGGCAGCCCGGGCCTCAGCCTGACCGCGGCCGGCCATCAACAACGCCGGTGACGTGGCCGGCTTCTACAACGACGCGGCCGGCGTGACGCACGGGTTCCTCCGGTACCACGGCCAGTTCGAGACGCTGAGCGTCCCCGGCGCCTCCGCGACCCAGGCGCTCGGCGTCAACGACGGCGACGAGGTGGTGGGGGTCTACACCGTGGGCAGCGGCAGCAGTGCCATGATGCACGGGTTCACCTGGCAGCCGGGCCAGGGATTCCGCACCGTCGATGACCCGCACGGCGTGGGCACCACGACCGTGAACGGCGTCAACGACCACGGCCAGCTGGTCGGCTTCTACGTCGACGGGGCCGGCAACACCGACGGCTTCCTGGCCAGCCCGCGCTAGGCCGCGCCGCCGGCGACCACGGCCAGGCACCGTCCCGGCCGCCATCAACCGAACCGTCCCGCCCGGCCCGCCGGGCGGGACGGTTCGCTGGCCGTCCGGCCCGCTACGGGTCCCGGGCCCGCTACGGGTTCCGGGCCGCTACCGGTACCGGCCCGCTACGGATAGACGTGTGCGCCGGCCCCGGGTGGATCAGGGACGCGGCCCGCCGGAACTCCTGCGTCAGCCGCGCCCATGGGGCGGGGCCGCGGGTCGGCGGCGTATCCGGCGCGCAGGGCCGGGTGCCCGGCCTGGACGGCGTTGGGGACCAGAATGTCCACCGGATGCCCGACCAGTTCCTGGCGGGTTTACCCGAACAGCCGTTCGGCCTGGGCGTTCACCAGGACGATGCGCCCGTCGCTGACCACGCACACCACCGCGTCCGGGGCCGCTTCGAGGAGCCTGACCAGCAGCTGATCGGTCAGTTGCGTCACCGCTGTCACGTTGCTGACTCCGGCCCTGGGCGTGGGTAGACCCTTCTTCTTACATAAAGCTATCATCTGATTACTCAAAGCTATATACGGTATCGCTCACCGGACCCGGACCACGGCGGGCGGGCCCTGGCGGGAGGGGGACGCATGGCACAGGACGACGGCCCTGCTCCGGAGGACTGGCCGGCCGCGGCCGGGGCCTCCGGTGCGCCGTTGCAAGCCAGTGAGCAGCAGTTCCAGCGCGAGTTCGGCAGCTTGCCCTGCGGCATGATCGTGATCAGCCTGGACGCCGGGCAGCCGGGCCGGTGCCTCGCGGTCAACGACGCGTTCTGCCAGCTGACGGGTTATTCCCGGGGGAGCTGGCCGGCACGGACCTCCTCGGTTACGTCCATCCCGAAGATCAGCCCGCGCTCGACACCGTGATCGAGCAGATCACGTGCGGCCAGACCGGCCAGATCCGGGCGGACCTGCGCCTGGCCGGCCAGGACGGCGGGATCATCTTCGCCCGCCTGACCGGATCGGCGATCCAGCCGGCCGCTGGCGACCGCTATCTCGCCGCCTTCGTCGAAGACGTCACCGCGGCCGAGCAGGCGCGAGCCAGGCTGCGCGAGCTTGAGGCGGAGCTGGCCGCCGCCCGCCGCCAGGAAAGCCTGGGGCAGATGGTCGGCGGCTTCGCGCATGACTTCAACAACCTGCTCACGGTGATCGCCAACTACGCGAGCCTGGTCCACGACGAGATCAGCGTGGCCGAGGCGACGCAGAGCAAGACCAAGTGGGAACCGGTCCGCTGGGACATGGAGCAGATCGAAGACGCCACGGACCGGGCCAAGAGGCTGATACAGCACGTGCTGGCCTTCGCCCGGCGGGAGGAGACGCGGCCGGTGCTGGTGGATCTCGGGCCGCTGATCAGTGACGTCACCCTGCTCCTGGGCGAGATGCTGGGCGAGCAGATACCCGTCGCCGTCGAGCCGGGCCCCGGCCTGTGGCAGGTGGAAGCCGATCGCGGGCAGCTCGAACAGGCGATCATCAATATCACGGTCAACGCCCGCGACGCCATGCCCTCGGGCGGCCAGATCACCATCGCCACCGGCAACATCGACACCGCGGACGCCAGCGCCGCCGAACCCGGGGCCAGCAGGCCGGACACGGCCGAGTTCGCCGAGCTGCTGCCCGGCCGCTACGTAGCGCTGCGCATCACCGACACCGGGCCCGGCATGGACCGGGTCATCGCAGACCGGGCCTTCGAGCCGTTCTTCACCACCAAGACCGGCGACCAGGCGGCCGGGCTCGGCCTCAGCGCCGTGCGCAGGTTCGCCGCGCAGGCCGGGGGCAAGGCGTGGCTGCGATCGGAGCCGGGCCGCGGCACCACCGTGACGGTGCTCCTGCCCGCTGCGGCCGACTCCGGGGCCACCCGGGCGGACGGCACGGGCGACGGGCGGGAAACGACGGCCGGCACGGTGCTCGTGGTGGACGACGACCCCGCGATCAGGGAGGTCATCCACCGGATCTTGAGCAGCGCCGCCTACCGCGTGGTGACCGCCGGGAACGGGCAGGAGGCGCTCAGCCTCCTGGCGGACCCGGCCACGCACGCCGACCTGGTCCTCACCGACGTCGTCATGCCGGGAATGACCGCCAAGGCGTTCGCCACCGGGCTCCAGGCGCTGCGTCCCGGTATCCGGGTGCTGTTCATGTCCGGATACGAGCGGCCCGACGACATCGGCGACGGCTGGCCGGACGCTGCGACTCAGGTCATCGGCAAGCCGTTCTCCCGGGCCGCGCTGCTGGCCAGGATCGCCCAGGTACTGGCCGCCGGCGCCAGCGTGGGCACGGCCGAGATGGCACCCCGTCCGTCCCGGCCCAGGGCCCGGCCGGCCCGGCGTGGGCACGGGGGAGCGGGCACCCCAGCCAGTCCGGGTCCCGCGCCAGTGAGCCCGCCTCGCCGTCCCGGACCCCCGGCGGGCCCGGGACGGCGAGACGGAGGCGCCTACTGACGGCTCATGTCCCGGATCTCCGCGTACCCGTCGGGGTGGACGACCGCCGCGTCGCCGCTGCGGAACCAGCCGTCGCCGCGCACCTCGGGGGATGCATTCGCGATCGTGGCGCACGCGGGGCCGCGCCGCCGGAGCCGGTCAGAAGGCGATCGGCCAGCTTTCCGTCCGGTAGCCCATGTCCCAGAACATCCACTCGTAGCGGCTGGTCGTCCGGAAGTTCCGGTGCAGGCGCGCGCGCTCGTCCGCGGCCAGGCCCCTGCTCAGCCGGTTGGTGACGTCCAGCACCTCCTGGACGTACTCGCCGAAGGCCGGCCCGCTGTAGGTGTCGATCCACCGCTGGAAGCGCGGGTCGGGTGACCCCCGGCGCCGCAGTTCCTTGCCGACCTCCCAGTAGATCCAGTAGCAGGGCAGGACCGCGGCGACCCCCTCGGCGTAGGACCCGCCCCGGGCGGTCGCCAGCAGATAGCTCGTGTAGGCCAGGGTGGTGGGCGCCATCTCGGCCGTCTCGGCGGCGCGGGCATCGATGCCAAGGTCGGCCAGCAGCGACTCGTGCAGCTGCTGTTCCACGGAGACCACGCCGATGAAATGCCGGGCGAACATCTCGGTCTCCCCGGCGCCCGGTGCCCGGCTGGCGATGGCGGCGAGCGTGTGCCCCCACTGCTCCAGGTACAGCGAATCCTGGATCACGTAGAAGGCGAACGCCTCGTCCGGAAGGCTGCCGTCGGTCAGCCCGGTGAGAAAGGGATGCTTGAGGATGGCCTCGTAGATGCCGGTGACGCCCTGCCATAGCTCACTGGTGAAGCTGTCGGTCATCCCTGCCGCTCCCTGATCGCCAATGCGCCGACGATAACCGTATTACGGTCGAGGAGTGTGATGGGAACGCCACGTCTCGTTCGGCATGATGATTTTCTTTCCCCGGGGGTGTCGATTCCGGCCATCCCCCTTCGTGATGAGGGTGAGAGGCCGCCAGACAGGCGTCCCGCCCGAAGGGAGAAACGACCATGACGCAGTACCTGCTCGCCGTGCACAGTGTCGAGGGCGAGCCTATGCCGTCCGAGGAGCAGATGCAGCGGGCCTACAAGGATGTCGACGCCCTCAACGCCGAGATCCAGTCGGCCGGCGTCTGGGTGTTCGCCGGCGGCCTCCAGCCGCCGTCGTCGGCGACGGTGGTCCGCGCGCAGGGCGGCCAGGTCGTCACCACCGACGGCCCGTTCGCCGAGACCAAGGAGCAGCTCGGCGGCTTCTGGATCATCGACGTCCCCGATCTGGACGCGGCCCTGGACTGGGCCCGCAAGGCGACCGTCGCCTGCGCCAACCCGGTGGAGGTCCGGCCGTTCCAGGGGATCTGACCGTGCCCGGTCTGGACACCACGGCCGTCGAGCGCGCCTACCGGGAGAGTTCCGGGCGTGCCGTGGCCACCCTGGTCCGCCTCTTCGGCGATATCGACCTCGCCGAAGAGGCGGTCCAGGAGGCGTTCGCCGTCGCCGCCGAGCGGTGGGCGGCGGCGGGTGTGCCACCCAACCCCGGCGGCTGGATCGTCACCACCGCGCGGAACAAGGCCCTGGACCGGCTGCGCCGGGAGTCGTCCCGCTACGGCCGGGAGGCCCAGGCCGTCCTGCTGCGTATCCAGACCGAGCCCGGGGCGGCCAGCACAGCGGAGGGGGAACCGGTGCCCGATGACCGGCTGCGGCTCATCTTCACCTGCTGTCATCCGGCGCTGGGCGCCGAGGCGCAGCTCGCGCTCACCCTGCGGCTCGTGGCCGGGCTGCAGACCCCGGAGATCGCGCGCGCCTTCCTGACCCCCGAGGCGACGATCGCGCAGCGGCTGGTCCGCGCCAAGCGGAAGATCCGCGACGCGAAGATCCCGTACCGGGTGCCGCGCGACGCCGAGCTGACCGCCCGGCTGCCGTTCGTGCTCGCCGTCGTCTACCTGGTCTTCAACGAGGGGTACACGGCCTCGGCGGGGGACGCGCTGGTCCGCTCCGAGCTGTGCGCCGAGGCCATCCGGCTGGCCCGGCTGCTGGCCGAGCTGATGCCGGACGAGCCCGAGGTGCTGGGCCTGCTGGCGCTGCTGCTGCTGACCGAGGCGCGCCGCCCGGCCCGCACCGCCGCCGACGGGTCCCTGATCCGGCTGGCCGACCAGGACCGCGGCCGGTGGGACCGGGCCATGATCGCCGAGGGCCAGGACCTGGTGCGCGCGTGCCTGCGCCGTAACCAGCCGGGGCCCTACCAGCTGCAGGCGGCCATCAACGCGGTGCACGCCGACGCGCCGGTGGCCGCGGCCACGGACTGGCGGCAGATCCTCGCCCTGTACGACCAGCTCGCCGCGATCGCGCCGACCCCCGTCGTGGCGCTCAACCGCTGTGTCGCGGTCGCCGAGGTGCACGGCCCGGGCGCCGCGCTCGGCCTGCTCGACCAGCTGGACCTGGACGACTACCACCTGTTCCACGCGGCCCGCGCCGACCTGCTCCGCCGCCTCGGCCGCCCGGCGGACGCCGCCGCGGCCTACGACGCGGCCATCGCGCGCGCGGCGAACGGTGCGGAGCGGTCCTTCCTCATCCGCCAGCGCGACGCGCTGGGGACGAGCCCGCGCAGACGGAGAAGAACACCTCACCGAAGTCGGCCAGGGTGCTTTGCCCGCCGCCAACGGTCGGCGCCTCCACGATCCATTCGGCGGAGTTCCCGACCAGCGCCGTGCCGCTGGGGGCGTGGAAGGTCACCGAGGTGGCCGCCCCGAAGTCCCCGCAGCCGGGAAGCGGCCCCGTTACCATCATGGCCTCTCGCCTGGAGCTGCGCCGACTGCGGGACGTCCCGTCGTTTCTGGCCGCTGCCCTGCGGATAAGACGCCAGATGCTGGGCTCGCCGGGCGCGGTGGGTGTGTCCCTGATCGCCAGGCCGCTGCGCCGGACGTTCTGGACCCTGTTCTGCCTGGCAGGACCACGCGGCACTGCGAGCCACCATCGGCCGCGAGCCCCACCTGCGGACCATGAGGGACTTCCAGTCGCGGATGGCTGGCTCCAGCTTCGTCACCTGGATGGACCAGGCCGCGAACCTGCCAGTCCCCTGGGACGAAGCGCTGCGCCGCTTGGACAAGCCGGACACTGTCCACGACCGCCGCTGAGCGGCCGCGCCGCGCGGCACGCCGGCGAGCACCGGCCACCGCGGCAACGATCCGATGGGAGCGGCCATGGCCGACCCGGACCTGGATGTGATTGACGCGGCCGGAGCGGCCGCCCCGCAACGCCTTCGCGGCCGGCTTCAGCGGCCTGGCGCTGGCTCGGCGCCGGCGTCGAGGTCGGCGCCGATGACGCCGTGGATGAGAGATCTCGTGTCAGCGCCTCACGGTATGCGTCTGTGCACATGGCTGCGATCGCCGGACGGCTCAGCGCAGCTCCTGGATGCGGATCAGGTTGCCCGCGGGATCGCGGAAGGCGCAGTCGCGAACGCCGTACGGCTGCTCGGTCGGCTCCTGGACGACCTCGGCGTCGCTGGCCTGCAGCCGCTCGAAGGTGCCGTCGAGGTCCTTGGTGGCCAGGAGGATCCAGCCGTAGGTGCCCTTGGCCATCATCTCGGCGATGGTGCGGCGCTCGTCGTCGGTGATGCCGGGGTCGGCGGCCGGCGGCGCCAGGACGATCGACGTGCCGGGCTGGCCGGCGGGGCCGACCGTGATCCAGCGCATCGTGCCCCGCCCGACATCGTTGCGGACCTCGAAGCCGAGGGTGTCGCGATAGAAGGCCAGGGAGGCGTCCGGGTCGTCGTGCGGGAGGAAGCTCGCGTGAATGGTGATGTCCATGGCGGTCACGTAGCTGCGGCCCGGTGACCGGCGCTTCTCGATTCCT
The DNA here is from genome assembly GCA_963808295.1 of uncultured Actinomycetes bacterium. Lineage (GTDB taxonomy): Bacteria > Actinomycetota > Actinomycetes > Streptosporangiales > Streptosporangiaceae > Bog-532. The sequence continues at coordinate 68,548 of CAWEFP010000006.1, forward strand.
GACCGGTCTGGTCACCTGTTTCGCCACGCACGGCTGCGCGCCGCGGAGGTCAGCACCCTATCGCAGACCAGGGTAACGGCCAGGGTACAGACCAGGGAATGTCACGGGCGCGACGCGTCCGCCGATGCGCGATCGTGAGGCAGTACCGCTTGTGAAGGGGATCCTCATGAGCTCATCTTCCACCCGCCTGCCCACCCCGGAAGGCCACGGCTCCGTCTAGGACGGCCGGCTCCACATCGACCACCAAACCAAACCAAGGAGACCCGCATGTCTGTCCCGACCGAAAACCCAGCAGGCGCCACGGCGATCCGGCCGTTCACGATCCCGGTCACCCCCGAGGCGGAACTGGAGGCGCTGCGTGCGCGCGTCACGGCCACCCGCTGGCCCGACCAGGAGCTCGTCACGGATCATTCGCAGGGCCCGAAGCTGGCGGTCATGCAGGAACTCGCCCGCTACTGGGCGACGGAGTACGACTGGCGCAGGTGCGAGGCGAAGCTGAGCGCCCTGCCGCACTTCATGACCGAGATCGACGGGCTGGACATCCACTTCATCCACGTCCGCTCCGAGCATGAGAACGCGCTGCCGGTCATCATCACGCACGGGTGGCCCGGCTCGGTCATCGAGCTGCTGGCGATCATCGACCCGCTCACCAATCCCACCGCCCACGGCGCGAGCGCATCGGACGCCTTCGACGTGGTGATCCCGTCGATGCCGGGCTACGGGTACTCCGGCAAGCCGCGGGAGACCGGCTGGGGCCCGGACCGCATCGCCCGGGCCTGGACCGAGCTGATGAGGCGCCTGGGCTACACCCGGTTCGTGGCGCAAGGCGGCGACTGGGGCGCGATCGTCACCGACGTGATGGCCACCCAGGCACCCCCGGAACTGCTCGGCATGCACACCAACATGGCCGGCGTTATTCCGGCCGATGTCTCAACGGCGCTAGCGCGCAACGTACTGGGGCCGGCGGCCCGCCGCCATCGGGTCTGTCCGCCGACGAAAGCCGCACGTACGAGCAGCTGAACTTCTTCTACACGAAGGGCATCGGCTACGGGATAGAAATGATTACGCAGCCGCAGAGCGCTCTACGGGATCGCGGACTCACCCGTCGGCCTGGCCGCCTGGATGATCAACCACGACGCGGCCAGCTACCAGGACATCGCGGACGCCTTCGCGGGGCACCCCGTCGGCAACCTGACCCGGGACGAGGTCCTCGACAACGTCACGTTCTACTGGCTGACGAACACCGGGGTTTCCTCCGCCCGGCTGTACTGGGAGAACACGTTCGACTTCTTCGGCGCCAAGAACGTCACCATCCCGGCCGCCGTCACTGTCTTCCCCAAGGAGATCTACAAGGCCCCGCGCAGCTGGGCCGAGCGGGCCTACCCCAAGCTCATCTACTTCAACGAGGTCGACCGGGGCTGCCACTTCGCCGCCTGGCAGGAGCCGACGCTGTTCACCGCTGAGCTACGCGCGGCGTTCCGGACACTGCGCTAACCGGACACCGGCGGGTGGCGCGCACCGCTGCGCCGCCACCCGCCACGCCGCGGACACCGGCCGGGGCCCCTGGCCGGGATATCCAGCCACAGGGAGGCATTGTCATGAACAGCACACTGGCCCGTGCCCGCCGGGCTGCACACGGCCTCGGCCCGGCTGCCCGTCGAGGGTGAGCTGCCTTCTTTCGGCGGCGCGACCGGGTGGCTCAACTCGCCGCCGCTGACACCGGCGGGCCTGCGCGGGAAAGTGGTCCTGGTCGGCTTCTGGACCTACACCTGCATCAACTGGCTACGCCAGCTTCCCTATGTCCGCGCCTGGGCCGGGAAATACTCCGGCCACGGGCTGGTGGTGATCGGCGTGCACACACCCGAGTTCCCGTTCGAGCACAACCCGGACAACGTCCGCCGGGCCGTGCAGGAGATGAGGATCGATTACCCGGTCGCAATCGATAACGACTACGCGGTATGGCGCGCCTTCGACAACCACTACTGGCCCGCTCTGTACTTCGCCGACGCGCAGGGGCGTATCCGGCATCACCACTTCGGCGAAGGCGAATACCAGCAGTCGGAAATGATCATCCAGCAGCTGCTGGCCGAGGCCGGATCCGCCGGCACCAGCCGATGACCTGGTTTCGGTCGACGCCCGCGGCGTGGAAGCCCCGGCCGACTGGGCCAGCCTGAGATCACCGGAGAACTACACCGGCTACGAGCGCACCGAGAACTTCGCATCTCCCGGCGGCGTCCTGCCGGGCAAGCCTCACGTGTACACCGCCCCGGCGGAGCTGAGGCTCAACCACTGGGCTCTGTCGGGTGACTGGACGATGGAGGAACAGGCCACCACGGCGAACGGGGCCGACGGGCAGATCGCCTACCGCTTCCACGCCCGCGACCTCAACCTCGTCATGGGACCGGCAGCGCCGGGAACCTCCGTGCGATTCCGGGTGCTCCTCGACGGGCAGCCGCCGGGCGCGGCCCACGGGACCGACCTTGACGGCCAGGGCCACGGCACGGCCACCCAACAGCGGCTGTACCAGCTCATCCGCCAGCCCGGGCCCGTCACCGAGCACACCTTCGAGATCACGTTCCTCGACCCCGGCGTCCAGGCCTACGCGTTCACCTTCGGCTAGATCAGGAGCGCGGGTCAGGTGGTGATGTCGGGGTAGGGGAGGTCGAAGTGGGCGAGCCGGGTCCGTAGTCGCGCCGCACCCACCCGGCGGCGAACGGCGGCGCCTGCTCCGGCGGGAGCCTGCTCGTCGCGCAAAAGAACGGGTGATGGGTGGTGGCGAGGATCGCAACCAGTTCCGCCATGAACCAGCTCTTCTTGCCGGTGCCCCGGGAGGCTGCGTCACATAAGCGTACAGTTGTCCGTATAGCGGCGGCAGGAAGCAGGAGTGCCCGTGGGACCCACCGACCCCGGCGGAAAGCCGCCGGACGGCCCGCTGTCCGGGATCCTGGTCGCCGACTTTTCCCGCATCTGGCAGGCCCCTACGCCACCATGATGCTCGGTGACCTCGGGGCCGACGTCATCAAGGTCGAGGGCCCGGCCAGCAACGACACCCGCGAGTGGGTCCCGCCCCGGCGCGGCGACGTCGCCACCTACTATCTCGGGGTCAACCAGAACAAGCGCTCGATCGCGCTCGACCTGGCCGGCGAGCAGGACGCGGCCGTGGCGCACGCGCTGTCCGCCCGCGCGGACGTGTTCATCCAGAACTCCGGCCCGGCGGCCTGGCCCGGTTCGGCCTCGATTACCCTGCC
>CAWEFP010000007.1:0-111673 GCA_963808295.1 uncultured Actinomycetes bacterium
CGCGCAGTGGCTGGTGACGGCGCGCAGCGAACTGCTCGACGGCGAGGGCATGCTGGTCATCCGGCACGTTGACGAGCTCAACACCAAGCAGGTGCACGCGCTGGCCAGCGCCCTGCAGGAGGCCCGGGCCGTGCAGCGGGAGACCGCCCTGCGGGTGGCCGTCACGCTGAACCGCAAGAACGCGAACGCGGACCTGACCAAGCTGCTGCGCTTCTTCCCGGCCACCGTGGAGCTGCCCCCGCTCCGCCACCACATCGAGGACCTGCAGGAACTGGTGCCGTTCTTCCTGGCCCGGCTGAGCCAGCACGGCCGGGTGGTCTGCTCACCCGAGGCGATGCAGCTCCTGCTGCGGTCGAGCTGGCCGGGTAACGCCGGGCAGCTGTGGCAGGTGCTGAAGCGGGTCGTCCAGCGCCGCCGGGCGGGCTCGATCCAGCCGACCGACCTGCCGCCCGAATGCTGGACAGTGAGCCGCCGGCTGCTCAGCCCGCTGGAGTCGATGGAACGCGACGCGATCGTGCAGAGCCTGCTGGACTGCGACGGCAACAAGGTCAAGGCCGCCGAATCCCTCGGCATGTCACGCGCGACGATCTACCGCAAGATTCACGAATACGGGATCGTCACGCCGGGGCCGGCTCCGGCGTCGCCGTCCTGAGGCCCGCACGGCCCCTGAGGCCCTGCGCGACCGCTGCCGGGGCCGGGATCTAGGCGGCGGGAACTTCGGCCTCCTCCGCCGCGTCGACGAGGGCATCCGGGAAGCTCTCCCCGGTCCCGCAGAACACGCGGCGCCCCTCCGGGCGGGTACGGCGCAGCAGCACCGTGCATCGGTCTCCTGTCTTCTCCGAGCAGATCACGAAGCCGTCGTCCAGCAAACGGGACGTCAGGTCAACCAGGTCACTCATCCTCGACCACTCCCCACACGGCGTTACGGGCGGCCATATCCGGTCCACTCCCTGTCGGTCCGCCTTCCTCTGGCAGACGTGCGGCGCACCGAGAGTAATGACGCCCACGCTGTGTGTAATGTCGCCAACTGACGAGTCATGGTAACCAGCACCAACGCGCCCCTGCAGGCTTCTGGCTGCATACGTCCCTATGATCTTCGCGACTGTCCCTATCGCCCTTCCGGGCCAGTGCCTCCTGACCTGCGCTCTTGTGCTTCATCGGGCGCACCTTTTTCAGCCGCCGCGTCGGCTCATTTGCCGCGCCTGATAAGTCCGGCACCCGCACTATGCGTTTATTGCCCTTCTTATGCGTGTCGCCCCAAGCGTTCCGCTTAGCGTCAATCCTTTTCGCCCGGCCGGCCGTATTAGTTACCGTGCGCCGCGCCTCCCGCCTGCCGGGCACCTGGTTCCTGCTCTGCCTCGAGCCGTGGCGGGAGTCAGTGTCGCGGGATGTCTTGCTGGCTTTCCTGGACGAATACATGGAATCCGCTGAAGGCCCAGGTATCAGGCATAACGACCTCGAATACCTCAATCTTCGCCATCAGGTGGAAACTTCGCCGGATGAGATTCCACTATGGCCATTGAGCCGGGCGGCAACGGCGCCCGCCAGCTTAGCCCGGCACGCCACCCTGGGCACAGAATTCACTCCCGCAGCTGGTAAACGGCCAGTGCCAACGCTGTTACTTTCTAGCAATCTCACGTCCGCCATCCTGGCCGGTGGGGCATGCGTCTCAACTCCGACGGTAGTATCGCGTAACCCCCGGCAACTCGGCCCGTCCAGCATGACGCTATCAGCCATCACCCTGGGAAAAGACATGTCAGACAATAGGCACAATACGCCCAGAAGGGCACTGGGTGGACTCGGCAACCAGATAGGCCTGCTCGCTACGATCATCGCCACTGGCGTTACGGTAATCAGCACTGGCGCGACCCTGGCCATACTGCCCCGTTCTGACGAGATGTGGAAGATATACTTCCCAGGCGGCGGGGTAGGCCTGCTGGCCCTCGGGGCTCTGGCGTGGCTCATCAGCAGGGCCCGGCCGAGCCAGACGGCGACACGGCGCCGCGAGAAGCGCCTCCGGTCGCTGGCCATTGCGATCAAGGAACGGCGCACCACCACCCCGAGACCCAAGCCAAACATTCCCGAGAGCAACTACTTTTTCCGGGATCTAAAGTCCGACCTGCGAGAGATCGGGTTGTATCCCATTCAGCCCGAGGTTGAAACGGACGCGTACGCCTATAACTGGGACAAACTTGGCTCGATGACCCGCAATGCCGAATTCGTCGGCTGCCGCGTATTCGTCGGAAAACTCGCGGACGAACTGGAGATGGCGGGAGAACTCGGCGAGACCGCCACCACCGCGGCGGCCCTCCGGGAATGCACCCGCGATAGCTACCGGTCATCGGTTTGGCGTGATCCCAGTGAGGCCATGGTCCAGCTGCGCCGGGACGTCGTCAAGGCGATTGCGCGGCTGGGCAAGCGGAACCGGGACCGCGAGCTTGCGCTGCTGGTCGAGGAAGAGACAGAAACCCTGGCCAGGACCATGGGCGAATGGCTGCACGAGCTGCTGAAGGAACTGCTGCAGGAGGTCGGCTACCCGTATCTCATCGTGATTGCGGATCAGCGCACCGGGAAGGGCGCACATACGACGCCTGGAACACGGCCACCGACCTGCTGGGCCAGTGGCTTCCGGGGCACGATATCGACAGGTTCCTGAAACCCCTGCTCAGGGTCACCGACGGTGACCTCTCGCTGATCGAGATCTGCTGCGGGGTTATCGGCGCCGCGGCCGACCTGGGCGAACTCGACGAGCTTGAAGAAGCGATGAACAGGCTGCTCAGGGACGCCCAGCGCGCATCGCTGAATCCGCAGCTTGCGGCCGCGCTCGCGGTGCGCTGGGCCATAGACCGGAAAGCCGCACGGCTAGCGAAGGCGACCGTCACCGGGGCCTTTGACCGGCTCGCGGTGATGGGCTGGCTGAGTGAAGAAACGTTCACAAATCTGATGCAGGGCTTCGGGCTGACCACATCGGACATCGACGAACTCTACGCATGGCTGCGGGAACAGGAATACCTGCCGATCAGGTGGCGGAATGATCCGCGGGAGGGAATCGACCCCGCGAAGGTGAGAAGCCCTCTCGACGGGGCGATCGGCAAGGCCGCGCGGGACTGGCTGCAGAAGAAACAGCCCGTGATCTACCAGGACGCCGAGGCGGCCGCCGAGCGGTGCTTCCGGATGCTGGTCGACCTGAACCGGGACCCGGAAGGGACTCCCGGCTACGCCGGTCTCGATCTTTACGAGGACGCCGGCTGGCAGCACGATGTCTACGAATGGCTTGGCCACGCCGCACAACTCTCCCCGGACGGGCTCGCGGACACCAAGATCGCCTGCATCTGCCTGTTCCTCGAGGCATCGTGGTGGTGGGGCGATCAGATCCGGCTGCCCATGGTGGGCGAGCTGATCAGGTTGTACGGGGAGATCGACTGGGGCCAGGCGGACTGGCCGGACCAGCTCGCTGAATTCGACCGCAATTACATCCCCCAGGTGCTTGACCGGGAGAACAACGCGGAACGCTGGCGGCGCGTCCGCGCCACCCTCGAGTCCATCGCCACCGACCTGGGGCTGCGGGCGGGTCACGTCCCGGACGACCCCATGCTCAGGCGGATCTACATCTGCTGGTGTTTCTTCGGTGGTGACGTCGCTCAGTACACCGGCGCACCTGTCGACGCGGACGGCTGGTTCCGGCTCGCCGGCGAGGCCTGCGGCGACGATCCCGACTTCAAGGGCGTGCTGGCCTTCGCCCACTACCAGCGAGCCGACGTCTGGTCCACGGCGAATCCGGGTCGTTGCGCGGGATACCTGCAAGAATCCGGGCTGGCGGCGGAGGCTGACGAACTGGAGGACCGGTCGCTGCGGGCCTTCCTGGCCCGGATGTACGGCGACATGCGCTGGAAGGCCGGTGACGATGCCGGGGCGTTCGACGCGTACGCGCGGGCCGCCCTGCATGGATACGTTTACCAGGTCGACCAGGAGACCAAGGAGATGTCGCTGAACCAGTATGGCTACGCGCTGTACCGGGAAATGCGAACCAGGCTGGAACGACGCCTCGCCGAAGTTCGCCAGGGCGACCGGGGCAGTACTGCCGAAGCCGCCGTACAGCGGACACGGCAGTTGTTCCGGCCGTACTTCGATCACGTGAAGGACACGAAGCAGGAGGGCGCACCGCCGGACACCGGCCCGCTGGCCGATGTGGTCCCGCCGCTTCCGTACGAGCCGAGCAGCGAGAAGGCCAAGAGGCCCAATGCCGTCTACCAGGAGAACGCCGAATTGATGCTGAAGCAGATGCAAACGGTCCTGGACGAGCCCGTGGAACAGCCTCTCGAGGGAACGGGCACCCCCAACAATGTTCAGGTTCTCCACTGAACACTCTTGGAGGTGGCGGGAATCGAACCCGCGTCCTTCAGTGCATCAACAGGGCTTCTCCGGGCGCAGCCTGCTGTGTTTTTCTCAGCCCCGGCATTCACGCAGGCAAGATGCCGACGGGCTCAGTCACTGTTTGATGTCCCGCGCTAGTCCCGTGACCGGGCTAGACGGTAATCCTTCTTGCTGATGCCAGGCACCGGGTCGAAGGCATCCCCGGGCTGACAGACGCTAACTCGCCTCAGGCGGCGAGAGCGAGGCAGTGCGCTTTGAATTGGCACTTATTGGTTTGCGGTCATGTGATTAGCGAGGTCACAACCGCAACCCTCGGCCCGCTTCCCCTGAATCAACCACCGAAGTCGAAACCGTTCACCCCCTCTTGAGTTTTCAACCGGGCATCGCACGCGATGACCTGCTTCGCCCGACCGTACACCGGACAACGCCCAGGCGCCAATCAAGATTCCCGCTCGGGCTGGCTGGCCGCAACGGGCTGTCCGGCTCTGCCCCCCGGCCCCTCACGCCACACCAGACTTGCCCGTCTCCATAGCCACCTGCGACGCGGGACTCCAGGCGCCACGGCCGCAGGCAAGATCATCTCTCCAATTTGTGTACAGTAACCGCTGCCAGGACAGCAGAAATCGAACACTTTTACGCACGTCACACGATGGGGCAAGCCAGGGGCGGATGCGGAGGTAAGCCGGGGCGGGCCGGAAACGGGAATGACCCCCGCGGGCGCTGGCGGTAATCGACGCGCCCGCGGGGGTCGACCGGCAGGGTCGGAGCCGGTCCGGATGCCCGGGTCCCCCCCGAGATGAGACCCGGTCTTATCACTACGACTGAGGCCGCAACCCCCCTAGCGAAACCCAGTCACCAGCTAAGACGTCGGAGAGTAGCCAAAAGGTTGCTTCCGATTACAGAGAGTTTTATAACAAATAGGTAACGAGACCAGAGGGCAGGGCGGGCCAGGCGGAGGGCGGGCCAGGCAGGGCGGGCCAGGCAGGGCGGGCCAGGCGGAGGGCGGGCCAGGCGGAGGGCGGGCCAGGCGGAGGGCGGGCCAGGCGGAGGGCGGGCCAGGCGGAGGGAGCGCGGCAGCCGGGGCGGGTCAGCCGGGGAGGTGCAGGGCGTTGAGGAACTGGGCGGCCAGGACGGACGCGGAGATCTGGGGCGACTGGTTGGACGCCAGGATCGTGAACGCCACGTCCCCGCGGTAGCCGACGAACCAGCTCTGCCACTGGGCGCTGCGGCCGCTTCCGGTCGGTACGAGCGCGGTCTGGCCGTAGACCGGCGTGCCCGGCACGTTCGCGCTCCGGGCCGAGCCGGACGTGACGGCCTCGCGCATCAGCGCGCGCAGCGACGTGAGAGCGCCGGGCGTCAGCGGGGACCTGCTGGACGCGGCTCCGTCGGGCGGGTTCGTGACCAGCACCGGTGACCGCCAGACCCCGGAGTCGACCTCGGCGGCGATCAGGGCCATGCCCAGCGGGCTGACCTGGACGCCCTGGCCGATGGTCTCGCCGGCCAGCTGGCCGTCGCTGGTCGCGGCGGGCACCGAGCCGGAGAAGGCCTGCAGCGGCAGCTGCCACTTCGACCCGATGCCGAAGCCGGTCACCGCGCTCTTCAGGGCACTGCTGGTCAGCCGCCGGGACAAGCCGGCGAACGCGGTACCGCAGCCCTGGGCGAAGTCGGTGCTGAACGGCGTGTCGGCGCCGAGACTGGACGCTAGCTGCTGATCACTGAACAGCTGGCCGCCGACGTTGGCCACGCTGGTGCAGGGGATCTCGGTGCTGGTGGAAAAGCCGGTGCCCAGCAGCGCGGCGGTCGACACGATCGTGAACGCGGTGCCGGGCGTCAGGTGCGCGTTGAGCGCGCCGCCGGCCGGGAGCTGCCCCCCGGGCGCGCCCCGTCCCGCGACCGCCAGGATCTTCCCCGTGGAGGCCTGCACGGCCACGATCTCCGCCGCCGCGTTGGGCGCGGCGGCCAGCGCGCTGAGGGCCGCCTCCTGCACCCGCGAGTCGATCGTGGTCTGCACCGGCTCCCCGGCTTTGCCCGGCCACTGCTCCAGCACCGCGACCTGCGCCCCGCGGCCGTTCTCGGCCACCACCTCGGTGGTCGGCGAGCCCGCGAGCATCCGCTGGTACGCGCCCTCCAGGCCGGTCAGGCCGACCGTGGTGCCGGGCTGGTAGGAGGCGCCCTCGTCGCGCAGCAGGCCGGAGTTCTCCGAGCCGACCGTCCCGACGACCTCACTGGCTTCGGAGGAGAAGAGCCGCTGGCTGACCCGGTGCACCTGCAGGCCGGGGACCTTGGCCAGCTGCGGCGCCAGCCCGGCGTAGGAGTCCGGGTCGAGCGAGAGCAGGGTGAGGAACTGCCCGGGCGGGGCGGCCTGGATCTGGCCCCGCACCTGGTCGGAGTTGAGCTGGGTCACCTCGGCGAATTCCTCGGCCGTCTCGGCGGGGTTGGCCAGGGTCTTGGGCCAGACCCCGACCTGGTACACCGCCGAGGGCACCTCGAGCGGCTGTCCCGCTTCGTCCAGCACCGCGGCGCGCGCCGGGACCTGGGTGATCACCGCCAGCCGTTCACCCGGGCCCAGCTGGGGGTTGATGACGCTGGGCGCCCACTGCACCTTCCAGCCGGAACCGGACCGGCGCAGCGCGAACTGGCCGGCGTATGTCCACTGGTGCCCCCCTTCACCGAGGTTCACCGAGGCGGAAAAGTGCGCCTCGGCGGTGTCGCCGTTCTGGTCGACCCGGCCCATGGACAGGAACATGGCCGTCGCGTCCAGCTGGGTGAAGGCGTCAGCGAGGGCACCGGATACGGCGGGCTCCCGGCCGGTGGTGTAGGCGGCGGCCGCGCGGTAATCGTGCCGCTGCCAGGCCAGCAGGAACGCCTGGACGGTTCCCTCCGCGGACGGCTCCTGCCCGAAGCCGTCCACGAAACCCCCGACCACGATCCCGGCCGTCACGAGGAGGGCGATCAGCCCGATCCGCCGGGCGCGCATCGACAGGCGCCGGGCCTGCCGCTGCCCGCGCGCCGCAGCCGGGCGGGCCGGCAGCGGGGGCCGCTGCCCCGGCGGGGCGGCCCGCCGGCCGGGGCGCGAGACCACCCGCACCGGCCGGCCACGGCCGGCGTGACTGCCCCGGTCACGGGTGTGGAAGGACACTGTCCTCCTCCCCGTTACCGCCGCCGGCGGAGAGCACGGTCCATCTCCCTGGCCGCATCCCGGCTCGCCAGGTCCTGACGCTTATCGTAGGACCGCTTGCCGCGCCCCAGGCCCAGCTCGACCTTGGCCTTCCCGTCTTTGAAGTACAGGGACAGCGGAACCAGCGTCAAGCCCTGCTCGGCGGTGCGGGCGGACAGCTTCTCGATCTCCTTGCGGTGCAGCAGGAGCTTCCTGGTCCGCCGTGGTTCGTGGTTGGTCCAGGTGCCCTGGGTGTACTCGGGAATGTGCACGTTGTGCAGCCACACCTCTCCATCGGAGATCTGGGCGAAACCGTCGGTCGAGCGACGCGCGCCCGGCCCGCAGTGATTTCACCTCGGTCCCCGTGAGCACCAGCCCGGCCTCGTACGTGTCCTCGATCCGGTAGTCGTACCGGGCGCGGCGGTTGCGGGCGATCACCTTCCGCCCTTGCTCCCGAGGCACGTCCCTCCCGTCTGCTCATTTCATACACGCAGGTAGCGGCGGAGCGTGAGGAACGACGTCGCGCCGCACAACAGCACGCCCACGCACATCGCGAGGATCACGACCTCCACGAGGTCACCCGCACTGAGGATCACGTTGAAAGTGAAGTACTGCTGTAGCGTATCCAGCCACAGCGACTTCACCGCAATCAGCAGGCCAACGGAGACCGCCCAGCCGATCAGGCCGGCGATGATGCCCTCCAGCAGGAACGGCAGCTGGATGTAGAAGTTCGACGCCCCGACCAGCCGCATGATGCCGGTTTCCCGGCGGCGGTTGAACGCGGACAGCCGGATCGTGTTGGCCACCAGCAGGATCGCGGCGATCAGCAGGATCAGCGCGACGATGACCACGGCGTTCCGGGCGCCGCCGAGCAGCTTGTAGAACTTGGCCAGGATCGACCGGTCGTCGATCACCGAGTCCACCCCGCTCTTGCCGGTCACCGCCGACGCGACGGTGGTGTAATCGGCCTCCGGGTTCTTCAGCTTCACCTGGAAAGAGTCCGGTATGTCGCCTTGGGAGACGGTGGAGACGAACGAGGGGTTGTTGGAGAACTCCTGCTTGAACTGCTGGTAGGCCTGCTGCTGCGACTGGTAGGTGACGTTGGCGACCTGCTGCGGCATCGAGGTGAGCTGCTGCTGGATCTGCTGCCGCTGGGCGTCGGTGGCCGGCCCGTTCTGCTTGCACTGGAGGCTGACGCTCTCCGCCGTGCACAGGTAGATAGAGACCTCGACCTTGCCCTGCCAGTAGCTGCGCGTCGCGTCGACCTGCTTGACGAACAGCAGGCCCGTCCCCAGCAGGGACAGGCTGATCGCCACCACCACGATGAGCGCGACCGTCATGGTGAGATTCCGGCGCAGGCCGATCCAGATCTCCTGGAGCACGAACTGGGCACGCATGCTGGCTGATCCCTCGCAGTACTCGGTCGGGTGGCGGTGGCCCGGCGGGTGGGGTGCTGACGGCCTGGCGGACAGGCTACGGCACGTCAGTACGCCTGGCCGTACACACCGCGAGACTGGTCCCGGACGACCTTGCCAAATTCGAGCTCGATGACGCGTTTGCGCATGGAGTCGACGATGGCGGCGTCATGGGTCGCCATGACGACGGTAGTGCCGGTGCGGTTGATCCGGTCCAGCACCTTCATGATGCCGATCGACGTCGCGGGGTCGATGTTCCCGGTGGGCTCGTCCGCGAGCAGGATCATGGGCCGGTTCACGAAGGCCCGGGCCATGGCCACCCGCTGCTGCTCACCGCCGGACAGCTCGTCCGGCATCCGGTCATGCTTGCCCTCCAGCCCGACCAGGTCGATCACCTCGGGCACCACCTTGCGGATGAACCGGCGCGGCTTGCCGATGACCTCGAGCGCAAAGGCCACGTTCTGGTAGACGTTCTTGTTCGGCAGCAGCCGGAAGTCCTGGAACACGCAGCCGATCCGCCGCCGGAGCATCGGGATCCGCCAGTTGGACAGGCGGGCCAGGTCCCGGCCGGAGACCCGGATCAGGCCGTCGGTCGGCCGTTCCTCCTTCAGCACCAGCCGGAGAAAGGTGGACTTGCCGGACCCGGACGGCCCGACGAGGAAGACGAACTCGCCCTTGTCCACCGAGATGCTGACGTTCTCCAGCGCGGGACGGCTCTGGCTCGGGTAGACCTTGGTGACGTTATCGAAATTGATCACAGGACCATCACAGCGATGTCGGAAACGGACGAGGGACGGAGCGCCTTCCCACTGTTCCAGCTGGCGCCTACCGGGCTCGCAGGGCCTGCCGAACGGCAGGTGGCCCGGCGGGTCCGCCGTAGACGCGGCGATTTCAGGCGCCCAACGGGTAGCCTGGATTAGTCAATGGAACAGTGTAGGGGGAAACTAGCGAGCAGAGCCCTATAACGCTCCAAGTGCAGGGCACGACCGTCCGGAAGGACTCCCATTGAGCTGCGAACACCTTATCTGCGCACGCTGCGGAGGCCCGGTAAGCGAGGGCCGCTGCCCGGCCTGCCGGACGGCCAAGGCGGAGGTGCACCACACCCAGGCGAATTACGCCCCGCACATCCTGGTCGCCTCGGTCCTGCTGATCGTCCTGCTGGCCGTGCTGGCGGCGCACGGGAATCTATAACCCGGGGGCGCCCCCCGAACCTGTGCTGGCCCAGGGGGACGTCCCCCTGGAACCCCCCGCTGCGCTGTGCTGGCCCAGGGGGACGACCCCCCTGGAACCCCCCGCTGCGCTGTGCTGGCCCAGGGGGACGACCCCCCTGGAACCCCCCGCTGCGCTTCGCGCCCCGCTGGGGTACCTCGCCGAGACACCGGCCACTCACCGGGCCTGAAGGCCCGGTTCGCCGGGCCGGTATGAACGCCTCGCCGTAACCTGATTGTGGTCGCCGCTTCCTTCTAGTCTTTTTCGCCGTTCTGGCCGCGCCGCAGCCAGCGGATCTCGGCCTCGATGAAGTCGTCGATCTCGCCGTCGAGCACGGCCGTGGTGTTTCCCGTTTCCATGCCCGTCCGCACGTCCTTGACGTTCTGGTACGGGTAGAGAACGTAGTTGCGGATCTGGGTACCCCAGCTTCCGGTCGTCTCGCCGCGCAGCGCGGCCATCTCCTCGGCCTCCTCCTGGCGCCTGCGCTCGAGCAGCTTGGACTGCAGCACGGCCATCGCCGACGCGCGGTTCTGGATCTGGCTGCGCTCGTTCTGGCAGGACACGACGATCCCGGTCGGCAGGTGGGTGATCCGCACCGCCGAGTCGGTCGTGTTGACGCCCTGGCCGCCGGGCCCGCTGGAGCGGTACACGTCGACCCGGATCTCGTCCTCGTTGATCTCGATGTGGTCGGTCTGCTCGACGACCGGCACCACGTCCACGCCGGCGAAGGAGGTCTGCCGCCGGCCCTGGTTGTCGTACTTGGAGATGCGCACCATCCGGTGCGTCCCGTGCTCGCCGCGGAGCGTGCCGTACGCGTAGGGCGCCTTGACCGCGAACGTCGTCGACTTGATGCCGGCTTTCCTCCGCGTAGGAGATGTCGTACACCTCGGTCGGGTACCCGTGCCGCTCGGCCCAGCGCTGGTACATGCGCATCAGGTTCTGCGCGAAATCAGCGGCGTCGGCCCCGCCCGCCTGCGCGTTGATCGTGACCAGGGCCTCGCGCTCGTCGTACTCCCCGGACAGCAGGGTACGCACCTCGAGCTGGTCGATCTCCTTGCGCAGGGACGCGAGGTCGCGTTGCGCCTCGGTCCGGGTCGGCTCGTCGTTCTCGCTGTCAGCCAGCTCGAACATTACCCGGGTGTCGTCGAGACGCTGCCGGAGGTCCTCCAGCCTGGCCAGTTCGCCCTCGAGATAGGAGAGGCGGCGGGTGACCGACTGTGCGTGCTGCTGATCGCCCCACAGGTCCGGATCGGCGGCCTGCTCGCGTAGGCTCTCGGCCTCGGCCCGCATGGCGTCGGGATCGAGAACTGCCTCTACGCTGGCGAGCTTCGACGACAGTTCCGAGATCTCTTCGTCGGGATCGGTAGCTGCCATGGCGGACAGCCTATGCGAGCCGGTGCCTGGTGGCGTATGCCGGCACGGCGGCGGGCCGGAGACGGGTATCCTGCCGAACGGGTCCGTCCATACGCCGGCCTGGACTGCGACGATGAGGGTGAGGCCGGGATCTCCCCCGGTTTTTAGTGGATACGAAAATGAATGCGACTTTTACCGGCATTCCCAGGGCGCTCGTGGCCGTTCTCGGCCCGCTGGTGGCCCTCGGCCTGCTGCTGTCCGTGCAGGGCTGCAGCACCCCTGCGGCCGCGACGACCGCGGTGACGGGGCCCACCCCGGCCAGCGCGCTGGCGGTGTTCAACTCCTACGTCACCGCGGAAAAGGTCGCCCTGGTCAACCACGATGAGCTGCTGGCCCTGTCGCTGCTGACCGGATCGCAGTACAACGTCGCCGCGGCCGCCTACGCCGCGGCCGAGGCGACCGGCCAGCCGGTGACCGGCCCGGCCTACGGCCGCCCGACGCTGTACGTGCCAAGGCTGACCACGTACCCGCAGTGGTTCATGGCCACGGTGCCGGAGCGCCCGGCCACGGGCGGTCCCACCCGGACCGCGCTGCTGGTGTTCGACCGGCTGGACGCCGCGACCACCTGGGCGCTCAGCGGATCGGCGCTGCTCAACCCGGGCGCGCCCGCGCTGAAGGTGGCGGTCGACGGCGCCGGTTACGCGACCGCCCTGGCCACGTCGGACCACTCGCTGCAGCTGCGGCCGGACGTGGTGGGCGCGATGCAGGCGGCCGTCGCGGACGACGGGCCGTCCAGCGCGGCCGCCCCGGTCGTCCAGGCCGGCCCGCAGACCACGGGGCTGTACCGCGCGAACGCGGCGATCGCCCGGCAGGCCGCCGCGCAGCACAACACGTACAGCTGGAACCTGGAGGGAACCAGCTACCCGTTCTTCGCGCTGCGCACGACGGACGGGGGCGCGCTGGTGTTCTACACAATGACCCTGGCCACCTCGACCGTGCCGGCCCAGCTGCCGCCCGCGCACACCAAGACCACGCTGCCGGCCATCCCGGTGCCCGCCGCGTTCAAGGGCCTGCTGCCGGCCACGCACCCGCCGTTTCAGCACGGGGTGAGCGCGAACTCCACGCTCAGCTACCTCGCGCTCGACCCGGCGGCCACCGCGGCGTCGGCCACCCTCAAGGTGATCGGCGCAGGCGGCGGCCCCACCTACGCACACGGCACCTGACGGTGCTGGCCCAGGGGGCGACCCCCTGGAACCCCCGATGCGCTTCGCGCCCCGCGGGTACTCGCCGACACACCGGCGCTCGCCGGGCCTGAAGGCCCGTCGCCGTGCGCCCGGGGACGACCCCCGGACCCCCGCGCGCGCCCCGCGGCGGTAACTCGCCGACACACCGGCCGCTCGCCGGGCCTGGAGGCCCGGCTCGCTGTGCTGGCCCGGGGGGACGACCCCCCGGAGCCCCCCGCTGCGCTTCGCGCCCTGCTGCGGTAACTCGCCGACACACCGGCCGCTCGCCGGGCCTGGAGGCCCGGCTCGCTGGCCGGTAACGAGCGCCTCGCCGTAACCCGCGGTGGTACTTCGCCGGCATGCGCCGGCTGCTCACCCCTGCTGGGGCAGGGAGCTGGAGGCGACCAGGGCCCGGACCGCGCGCAGCGCGACCGACAGGGTCGTGAACGTGAAGCGCTCGCTCTCCCAGATCTCGCCCAGGGTCCGGGTGGCCCGCCCGACGGCCGCCGCGTTCCGCTTCGTCCAGGCCGCGAGGCGCGCCTCGGGCGTACCCGGCCCGCTGACGCACAGCACGTCGCGGGTGAGCGCGGCGTGCGCGTTGTAGAGATCGTCGCGGATGGCGGCGCGGGCCATGCTGCTCCAGCGGTCGTCACGGGGCAGCGCCGTGATCCGGTCGCGGAGCCGGGAGATCTGCAGCCGGTCGGCGAGATCGAAGTAGACCCCCGCGGTCTCCTCGATCCCGCGGGAGGTGGCCGCGGCGCCTTCCACGATGTCGAAGGCCGAATAGGACGCCACCAGGCCGGCGATCGTCTCGGCCAGCCCCGCGGGCACGTCGCGCACCATGAACGCGTCCCGCCGCTCCTCGAAGGTCTGCACGTCCCGGCCGGCCAGCAGTTTCGGCAGGCCCGAGCGCACCGCGAGGACCCCGCTGCCGAAGTAGTCGACGCAGCCGGTGATGTCGACCGGCGGCCGCCGGTTGTACAGCAGCCACCGGCAGGCCCGTTCGACCAGCTTGCGCCCCTCCAGCAGCAGGGCGATCTGGGTGCCGATGTCCACGATGCCGTCCAGCGCGGTGACCTGCCGCCAGAAGTCGCGCATGCCGAAGACCTCGCGGGCCACCAGCCAGGCCCGGGTGATGTCCGGCACCGACGCGCCGGTCTCCTCGTTCAGCCGGAACGCGAACGTGGTGCCGGACGTG
This sequence comes from uncultured Actinomycetes bacterium, assembly GCA_963808295.1. GTDB lineage: Bacteria > Actinomycetota > Actinomycetes > Streptosporangiales > Streptosporangiaceae > Bog-532. Next base: position 13,930 of record CAWEFP010000007.1, read on the forward strand.
TCCACCATCTCGTTGACCACCGAGGTGGTGATGATCTCGTGCCGCAGCGGATGGGACTGCATCCGGCCGGCCTGGCTCGCGCGCAGCGGCGCGGGGAAGTAGCCGGTCAGCTCGCGGCGCAGGTACGGGTCGTCGGCCAGGCCGGAGGCGAGCACCTCATCGCCCGCCGCGATCTTCGTGTGCGCGAGCAGCAGGGCCAGCTCCGGGTTGGTCAGGCCCTTGCCGGCCGACCGGCGCTCGGCGATCTCCTTCTCCCCCGGCACCGCGTCCTGGCCGCGGCGCAGCCGCTTGTCCCGCTCCAGCATGCGCAGGTACCGCGCGTGCACGTGCAGCATCTGCGGGGCCTGGGCCCGCGCGGTGGCCAGCGCCATGTTCTGGAGGTAGTTGTGCTGCAGCACCAGCGCGGCGACCTCGTTGGTCATCTCCTGGAGCAGCCGGTTGCGCGCGTCGTGCGGGATTTCCCCGTCCCGGACGGCCCGGTCCAGCAGGATCTTGATGTTGACCTCGTGGTCGGAGGTGTCCACGCCGGCCGAATTGTCGATGAAGTCGGTGTCGACCAGCCCGCCGCCCAGCGCGAACTCGATCCGGGCGGCCTGGGTGAGGCCGAGGTTGCCGCCCTCGGCCACGACCTGGGCCCGGAGCTGCGACGCGTTGACGCGCACCGCCTCGTTGGACCGGTCGCCGCAGGCGGTCTGCGGCTCGCTGCTGGCCTTGACGTAGGTGCCGACGCCGCCGTTCCAGAGCAGGTCGACGGGCGCGGTCAGGATCCGCGAGATCAGCTCGTCCGGCGACAGCGCCAGCACCGCGTCATCGATGCCGAGCACCGCCCGGGCCTGCGGCGACAGCGGCACGGACTTCGCGCTGCGCGGCCAGACGCCGCCCCCGGCCGAGATCAGCGACCGGTCGTAATCGGCCCAGGACGAGCGGGGCAGCGCGAACAGCCGCTGCCGTTCGGCGAAGCTGGTGGCGGGGTCGGGATCGGGGTCGAGGAAGACGTGCCGGTGGTCGAACGCCGTCACCAGCTTGATCACCGGCGACAGCAGCATCCCGTTGCCGAACACGTCGCCGGACATGTCACCGATGCCGGCCACGGTGAACTCGTCGGTGGCCGGGTCCATGCCGAGCGTGGCGAAATGGTTCTTCACCGACTCCCATGCGCCGCGCGCGGTAATGCCCATCTTCTTGTGGTCGTAGCCCTCCGAGCCGCCGGAGGCGAAGGCGTCACCGAGCCAGAAGCCGTAGCTGGCGGCGATCTCGTTGGCCACGTCGGAGAAGGTCGCGGTCCCCTTGTCCGCCGCGACGACCAGGTACGGGTCGTCGCCATCGTGCCGGACCACGTCGCGGGGCGGGCAGACCCGCTCACCGTCCACGTTGTCGGTCACGTCGAGCATGGCGCTGATGAACATCTTGTAGCAGGCGAGCACCTCGGCCTGGTAGGCCTCGCGGTCGGCGGGATCGGGCAGCTGCTTGCACACGAAACCGCCCTTGGCCCCGGACGGGACGATGACCGCGTTCTTCACCTCCTGGGCCTTCACCAGCCCGAGCACCTCGGTGCGGAAGTCCTCCAGCCGGTCCGACCAGCGCAGCCCGCCGCGGGCGACCCGGCCGAACCGCAGGTGCACCGCCTCCAGCCGGGGCGAGTACACGAAGATCTCGAACTTGGGCCGCGGCGCGGGCAGGCTGGCCACCCGGCCCGGGTCGAGCTTGACCACCAGGTAGGGGCTGGGCCCGCGGTAGTAGTTCGTTCGGAGGGTGGCCTGGATCAGCGCCAGGTAGGACCTGAGGATCCGGTCGTGGTCCAGGCTGACCACGTTGTCCAGCTCACCGCGGATCTCCTCAAGCGATCGCCTCGCTGCGCTCGCCCTCCCCACCGTGCCGGGCCGGGTCGAACCGCGAGGCGAAGAGGCGGCCCAGCAGCCGGGTCACCGTGCTGTTCGAGCGCAGCACCCGCTGGATGTAGCCCTGGCTGAACCGGTTCCCGGCCTGCCGCAGGTACCGCGCGTACGCGCGGAGCACCACGACCTCGCGCCAGGACAGTCCCGCGTCGAGGACCAGCGCGTTGAAGCCGTCGTCCTCGACCTCGTTCCGCCACAGCGCGCACAGCGCCTGCTCGAACTGCTCCTTCCCGCCGTCGCCGCGGGAACGCTGTTTCCAGGCCTGCGTCTCGGCGCGCAGCCCGAAGTCATAGATCCAGAACGGATCCGTACCGTTCACGGCCCCGAATTCGTAGGGATGCTCGTCGACCACCTTGACGCCCATGTGCTGAAGCTGAGGCAGGACGTCGGACAGGATGACGGGCGCCCCCGACCGGTACACGCGCAGCCGCCACTGGCCGCCGTGGCCGTCGTCGTCGCGCAGCTGGACCGCGAAGGGGTCACCGGATTCGCGCAGCTGCAGGATGCGGCCGAGGTCGCCGACGGCGTCGGCCGCGGTCACGTCGGTCTTGTAGGTCTCCGGGATGGCGGCGGCGTACCGGTCCAGGACCAGCCGGGCCCGCGGCTGGCCCAGCGTGCGCAGCGCGTCGGCTTCGAGGTCCTCGTCCCAGGTGCGGACGGCCGCCGCGATCCGCCGTTCCAGCGCCGCGGCGTCCACATCGGGCAGCGGCCGGCCGCGTTCGGCGCGCACGACGACGTGCAGCCGGGCCAGCGCGGACTCCCCGACCATCGCGCTGTAGTCGACCGAGGCGCCGTGCAGGGCCGCGCGCAGGATCTCCTGGACCTGCAGCCGGACCGGGGTCGTGTACCGGTCCCGCGGCAGGTACACCAGGCACGACATGTACCGCCCGTAGGCGTCCCGGCGCAGGAACAGCCGGGTCTGCTTGCGCTCGCGCAGCCGCAGCACGGCGGTGGCGACGTCGGTGAGCTGGCCGGTGGAGATCTGGAACAGCTCCTCGCGCGGATAGTTCTCCAGGATCTCGCTGAGGTCGTTGCCGTCGTGGCTGTCCGGGGTGACCCCGGCGGCGGCCAGCACGTCGGCCAGCTTGCGGCGCAGCACGGGAATGCGGGCGATGCTCTCGGTGTAGGCGGAGTGGGTGTACAGGCCGAGGAACCGCCACTCCCCGATCACCCGGCCGTCCCGGCCGAGCTTCTTGACCGAGACGTAATCGAGGTACTTGTTCCGGTAGACGGTGGACCGTGAATTGCCCTGGGCCAGCACCAGCCGGTGCGGTTCGCGCGCCTTGGCCCGGATGTCGGCGGGCAGCGCCGCGAAGGATTCGGAGCCCTGGCGGTCGTGCCGCAGGAAGCCGAGGCCGGTGCCGGGCACCGCCCGCAGCGCCTCGCCCTCCTCCCCCGGCACCAGGTCGTACTCCCGGTAGCCGAGGAAGATGAAGTGCCCGTCGGCCAGCCAGCTCAGCAGCTCGCCGGCCTCGGTGTCGCTGCCGTCCGGCGGCTGCGGCCCGGTCCGCCCCGGCAGCGGCGCGCCCGCATCGTCCCCGGCCACGCTGACGGCCAGCGAGGCGGCGGCCGCGACCATCTTGGGCTGGTCCTCGACCGTGACCCGGACGTCATCGAGGACCCGCCGCAGCCCCGCCTCCAGCCTGGCCCGGGGAATACGGTCACCCGGCCCGGCGATCTCCACGTGGATCCAGGATTCGGTGATCTCACCGGGCGCCGCCCGGGTGCCGTTCACGCTGCCCAGCACGCCGTGCAGCGCGCCGGTGACGTCCCGGCGCACGACGAGCCGGGGGTGCAGGATCAGGTTGATGCCGGCCCGATGCCGGTTCAGCTCCATCGTCACCGAATCGACCAGGAACGGCATGTCGTCGGTGACGATGTCGACGACGAGCCCCATGGCTCCGGGCGCGTCCACGATGCGGACCAGCGCCCGGCCCTGGGGGCGTTCGGCCGCGAGGGCCGCATGCCGGGACGCGATCGCGGCGATCCGCTCCGCGCCGAAGGCGGCGAGGTCCTCGGCCGCGACGTGGTGGTAGTAGCAGCGCAGATAGCCGGCCAGATCACCGACCGCCGCCCCGGCGTCCCCGGGGGCTGCTGCCATGGACTGTGCTGCCTGATCCAGCACAGCGTCTTGTGACTCGTCCGCATTGTCCGGCATCGCTGTCTGTCCCTACGTGTTCACACGCCGCGGTCCAGCCGCATATGTAACTTTCGTACCTCGCGCGGAGCCGGCGGCCAAGCACTGGTCCCGGGCGGGGGCCGCGTTCCGGCCACCCGGCAGGCACCGTAGCGTCATTAAGTTACGGTCCGGTTTCCCTATGTAACCGTGTCTGGTCCGGCGCGCGGGCGCGCGGGCCTTTCCGCTGCCCAGCCATCCAGGCTATCCGGCCCTCCGGGTTCCCGCGGTCGCCCGCGGGGAAGCTCACGGGCCCCGCTGCCGCCGCCTACAGGACGCTCACGGCGCGCCGTGGACGCTCACGGCGCGCCGTCGCGGCCGCCCGCGGGGGCGAAATGCGCCAGCACATCCGGGTTGGCCAGCGCGTCCGGGTCGGCGGCCTCGGCCACCGGGGTGCCCTGCAGGATCTTCCGCACCGGCACCTCCAGCTTCTTGCCGGACAGCGTGCGCGGTATGCCCGGGACCTCGTGGATGGCGTCCGGCACGTGCCGCGGTGACAGCTTGGCGCGCAGCGCCCCGCGCAGCCGGCCGGTGAGGTCGTCGCTGAGTTCCTGCCCCGGCGCGAGCGTGACGTACAGCACAAGCCGCCCCTCGCGGCCGAGCTGACCGGTGTCGACCACCAGGCTGTCCGCGACTTCGGGGAACGCCTCCACGACGCGGTAGAACTCGCTCGTGCCCATCCGCACGCCGCCGCGGTTCAGTGTCGCGTCCGAACGGCCGTAGATGACACACCCGCCGTCGGGCAGGATCTTGATCCAGTCCCCGTGCCGCCACACGCCGGGGAAGTCGGCGTAGTAGCTGCCGGCGTAGCGCGTGCCGCCCGGGTCGTTCCAGAAGCCGACCGGCATCGAGGGCATGGGCTCGGTGATGACCAGTTCGCCCACCTCACCCACGACGGGCTGCCCGGCCGGGTCGAACGCCGCCACCTTCGCCCCCAGGCAGCGGCCCGCGATGACGCCGGAACGGACCGGCAGCAGCGGGCACGGCCCGACGAAACCGGTGCACAGGTCGGTACCGCCGGAGAAGGAGCCGAGGATCAGGTCGGTCTTGACCTGGCCGTAGACCCACTGGTAACCCTCGGGCGGCAACGGCGACCCGGTCGACCCGAGCCCGCGCAGCCCGGACAGGTCCAGGTCGCGGCCGGGCGCCAGCCCGGCCTTGGCGCACGCGAGCAGGTACGGCGCGCCCACCCCGAAGTAGGTGACGCCCTCCTGCTCGGTGATCCGCCACAGGGCGTCGGTGCCGGGGAAGGTGGCGCTGCCGTCGTAGGCCACCACCGTCGCCCCGGCCAGCAGGCCGCCGGCCAGGAAGTTCCACATCATCCAGCCGGTCGTGGTGTACCAGAAGAACACGTCGCCGGGCCCCAGATCCTGGTGGAAGGACAGGGTCTTGAGGTGCTCAAGGACGACGCCGCCGTGACCGTGCATGATCGGCTTGGGCAGCCCGGTGGTGCCCGAGGAGTAGAGCACCCACAGCGGATGATCGAACGGCAGGTCCGCGTAGTCCGGTTCGGCGCGGCCCGCCTCACCCAGGCCGTCCCAGTCGAGCCACCGGGGGCCGCCGGCGTCCCCCCCGGCGCCGTCCGCCGCGGCCGGCCGGGCCCGGCCGCGCCCGGCCCGCCGCTGCGCCCGGGGGCGCCCGCGACCATCACCACCGCGGCCAGGCCCGGCAGTTCGGCCGCGATCTGGCGGACCACGTCGTCGCGCCGGTACTCCTTGCCGCCGTAGGCGTAGCCGTCCACCGCGATGAGCACGGTGGGCTCGATCTGCGCGAACCGGTCGATCACGCTGGCGGCGCCGAAGTCCGGCGAGCACGAGGACCAGACGGCGCCGATACTGGCCGCGGCCAGCAGCGCGATGATCGCGTGCGGGCCGTTCGGCAGCAGTCGCCGCCACCCGGTCCCCGGTGCGCACGCCGAGGTCGCGCAGGCCCCCCGCCACCCGGGCCACCTCGCCGGCGAGCTCGCCGTAGGTGAGAGCTCCGCGGCCAGCCCGTTCGGATCGGTAAATCAGCGCGACGCGGCCGGGATCGGTCCGTGCGGCCCGCAGCGCATTGCGGGCGTAGTTGATCATTCGCCGCTGAACCACCGCACGTCGGGCATGGGGCCGCCGGCCAGCACCGGCCCGGGCCCGCGCTCGCCGAGCACGCCGAAGTAGTCCCAGATGGTGGCCCAGAACTCGGCCGGATGGCTGGTCGACCAGCCCCAGAGCGCGTCATAGCCATCGAGGCCGAGGCCCCGCTCGGTGGCCAGCCAGCGCAGGTACGCGGTGACGCGCGCCCGCTCGGTGACCGCCGCGTCGGGTGTCCACAGAACCTCGCCGTAACCCGGCTCGGTCAGCCCGTCCGCTGAACCGGCCTCGTCGTCGATTGGCATAACCCCAGCATTAGGCCTGAGCGGGACGCTGGCAACGCCCCACCCGTCACACGGGTCAGGCCTCGGCCTTCTCGTCCTTGCCCGGCCAGACGCCGGTGAGCCTGCGGGTCATGGTCGCGGCGCCGCGGTCGGCCGCCGCCTTGACCAGGGCGAAGATCGCACCCTGCAGGGTGGCGGCGATCAGCACCTCGGCCCAGCCGCGCTCCGCGTCGGTGGACTCCGGCGCCTCGTCCTCGTGCGCCGTGAGCCTCCAGATCCGCTTGAAGATGGCGCCGGCTATCAGCCCGCCCAGCACGCTCACGATCATGCCGAACGGCTTGTACAAGATCTTGATCATCGCCGTCTCCTCCGCCGGGTCACGATGAAGCCCACCACGGCGACCCCGGCGACGGCCGCGGCGGCCCCGGCGGCCAGCCCCCGGCGCTGGGTGGCCACGGTGGACGCGCGCTGCGTCACCTGCCGGGCGGCCCGCTGCACCGGCTCCGGCGTGGCGTCACGGACGGCGCCGCCGACCGTGGCGGCCCGCGCCTGGAGCTGGTTCCTGGCCGACCCGCTGGTCCGCAGGGCCGCACTCCTTGCGTCGGCAGTCTTGCCGGCGAGCTGGCCACCCGCCTGCCCGACACGCGCGGTCGTCTGCTCTTTCGCCTGCGCGGTCATGTCCTTCAGCCGCTGCGAGAACTGACCGGCCCGCTCCCTGGCCTGCGCCTTGACGTCGGTCTTGGCCATGAGCGCTTCGACGGTCTCCCCGAGACGCGCGCGGGTGCGCTCGATTTCCTGCCTGAGCTGCTCGGGATCGTCGGGCACGGCGGAGCTCGCGTCCGTCCCCGCGGGTCTGTCCATCGTCATCGGTCTGCCTTCTCCTTCGCCTCGCGGACGTCGGCCTGCACGCTGCCGATGGCCCTCCTTCGCTGACGCCTGGGTGCTCTACCCCCCGATTATCGGCCGTAACACGCGGCGGCCACCAGGGATAAGGACCGCGATAACGGGCGGGTGAGGCGGTCGACCTCGGCCGCCACCCCGGCCGCGTCGGTCAGGTCGGCGAGCACCGTGTCCGCCCCGGCCGCGCGGAGCTCCGCGGCGGTCGAGCGCCCGCTCGCGACGGCGGCCGAGGCGGCGCCGCCCATCCGGGCCGCCGCCACGTCACGGACCGAGTCGGCGATGTAGACACAGGCGTGCTCACCCAGGGTGACCTGGTACTTCTCGGCCGCACGGAGCCTGACCACCCGGACCAGCGCACCCTTCGGGTAGGGCTCGGAGCCGAAACCGCCGACGGTGAAGTCGAAGAAGCCCTCCAGCCCGAAGCTGCGCAGCTTGAGCAGGGCGTTCGGCTTGCTGGTGCCGGTCAGCACGGTCTGGACGACGCCGTCGAGCTTCCCGACCTCGGTCAGCGCCTCGCGCGCCCCGGGCATCGCGTGGCCGTTGCTGCGCAGCAGGTCCCGGCGCGACGCGAGCGCGGTGGCCAGCTCGCTGCCGAACGGGGCCAGCAGCTGCTCGGACGGGCCGACGGCGCTGACGTCCACACCGTTGAGCGCGAGCGCGTCGAAGAAGATCTCCGATTCCGACCGGCCCGCCATCTGCGGCAGCTGGACCAGGGGGCGGCCGGTCACCGTGCGGAAGGCGTCCGCGTAGGCCTCTCGTGTCACCCGTGCCACATCGACCAGCGTCAGGTCGATGTTCCACAGCACCAGGCGGTGAATGGATGCCTCCGCTCCTGCTCGGCGTCAACTCCGCCACCGCCGTCACGATGGCCACGGCAGCCGGGACACGTCGTCGTGTCATCCCGTGCGGGGACGACTCTGCCACACACCCTAGTCCGGCGCAGCGATCAGCGATCAGCCCATGTGCGGATAGCGGTAGTCGGTGGGCGGCACGAGCAGCTCCTTGATGGAGCGGGGGCTCACCCAGCGGATCAGGTTGAACACGGACCCGGCCTTGTCGTTGGTGCCGCTGGCCCGGGCGCCGCCGAACGGCTGCTGGCCGACCACCGCGCCGGTGGGCTTGTCGTTGATGTAGAAGTTCCCGGCGGAGAACCGCAGCGTCTGCGCCGCCGCCGCGATCGCGGCCCGGTCCCGGGCCAGGATCGCCCCGGTCAACGCGTACGGGGCGACGTCCGCGGCCTGCGCCAGCATGTCCGCGTAGCCGTCGTCCGGGTAGGGGTGGACGGCCAGGATCGGCCCGAAGTACTCGGTAGTGAACACCTCGTCCGCCGGGTCGCTGCACTCCAGCACGGTGGGCGCGACGAAGTAGCCCTCGCGGTCGTCGGTGCGGCCGCCGGTCAGTACCCGGACGGCCGGGCGGTGGCGGGCCCGCTCGAAGGCGGCCGCGTGCCTGGCCAGCGCCCGGGCGTCGATCACCGCCCCCATGAACAGGGACAGGTCGGACGACACGTCCCCCATGGTCAGGGACTCGACCTGGTCGACGAAGTCGTCGCGGTGCCGCTCCCAGACCGACCGGGGCACGTACGCGCGGGACGAGGCCGAGCACTTCTGGCCCTGGTATTCGTACGAGCCGCGGATCAGGGTGGCGGCCAGCGCGTCCTCGCTGGCTGATGCATGCACGATCACGAAGTCCTTGCCGCCGGTCTCGCCGACGAGCCGCGGGTAGCCGCGGTAGCCGGTGATGTTCTCCCCGACCGTGCGCCACAGGTGCTGGAACGTCGCGGTCGAGCCGGTGAAGTGGATGCCCGCCAGGTCGGCGTGCGGGAGCGCGACCCGGGACACCGCCTGCCCGTCCCCGGTCACCATGTTGATCACGCCCGGCGGCAGCCCGGCCGCCTCCAGCAGGCGCATCGTGTAGTGCGCGGCCAGCTGCTGGGTCGGCGACGGCTTCCAGACGACCACGTTGCCCATCAGCGCCGGGGCGGCCGGCAGGTTGGCCGCGATCGAGGTGAAGTTGAACGGGGTGATCGCGGCGACGAACCCCTCCAGCGGCCGGTACTCCATCCGGTTCCATGCGCCCGGCGCGGACAGCGGCTGCTCGGCCAGGATCTGCCGCGCGTAACCGACGTTGAAGCGGAAGAAGTCGATGAGCTCGCACGCGGCGTCGATCTCAGCCTGGTAGGGCGATTTGGACTGGCCGAGGATGGTGGCCGCGTTGAGCGTGCCGCGCCACGGCCCGGCGAGCAGGTCGGCGGCGCGCAGGAAGACCGCGGCGCGGTCGTCGAAGGAAAGCGCGCGCCAGCCCGGGGCCGCGGCCCGGGCGGCCCCGATCGCGGCGGCCACGTCCTCGTCGGTGGCGTTGCCGAGGCGGCCGAGGACGTGCCGGTGGTTGTGCGGCTGCACCACGTCGATCGCGTCGCCGCCGCCCATCCGGAGCTGACCGCCGATGGTCATGGAAAGCTCGGCCCGCTCGGCGGCGAGCTGCTTGATCTTCTTTTCCAGTACGGCTCGCTCGTAGCTCCCCGGCTGGTACTGCCGGACCGGCTCGTTGACCGGGACCGGCACGTTGCTGACGGCGTCCATGACGGCGCCCTCCCTGCTGCTGTTTCGGATGCTGGGAGGCTACCCGTCTTTCCAGATCAGTCGAAGAACTCGAGTTCCTGGGTGGCGTACCACATCAGTTCGTGGCCTTCCGCGCTGCCCACGGTGAAGCGGGCGTCCTCGTCGCCCTCGTCGGCGGCGGCGAGCGCGGCGGTCGCGGCGCGTACGTCATCGGCCGCGTCCAGGCCGTCGATGTGGCCCGCCGCCACGTCGGTGAACGGAATCGCACTCAGGATCTGCACGGCGGCCGGGTGGCCCTGATCGCCGGCGCGGCCGACGTCGCCGTCGGGGACCTCCGCGACCAGGACGACGCGGCGCGCGGGCGCGTCCGGGTCCGCGGCCAGTTGCCGCAGCGACGCGCGAGCGGCCTCCATCAGCGCGACGTATTCGAGTTCTTCGAGGTCACCAGTGGCGTACCACTCACGCAGCGCGGGTGTGACGGCGAATCCCAGTTGCGGGGCCGGCCCGATCTCCCCGGCCTTGAGCGCGGCGGTGAGCGCCGGGAGGGCCGACGGAAGGTAGACACGCATGGATTCCTCGCGCTGATGCAGTTGACCAAGAACGGACTGAGCCCAGTGGCAAGCCGATCATGAGTGTGACAGGTCCGGGGGTGGCCCGGCATCCTCGCTGGTCTTTTGCCCGCTGGGCTCCGGCGGGCGGGCTCCGGCGGGCTGGGCTCCGGCGGGCTGGGCTGCTCCGGCGGGCTGGGCTCCGGCGGGGCTGGGCGTGGCCAGTGCGGTGACCACGGCGGCGACGGCGTTGTCGAGCGGGATGTGCTCCCACAGCCGGACCACCCGCCAGCCTGCCAGTTCCAGCGCCGAATCGGCCGCGCGGTCCCGTTCCACGTTCCTGGCCAGCTTGGGCGTCCAGTAGCCCTGGTTGACCGACGGTTTGGAGCCGTGGTCCGGGCAGGCGTGCCAGAAGCACCCGTCCACGAAGACCGCGACCTTGCGCGCGGTGAACGCGATGTCGGGCCGCACCCGCTTGCCGGCGTCGAGGTCGAGACGGTAGTCCTTGCGGAAGCGGTACCCCATCCGGTGCAGCGCCCGGCGCAGCGCCAGCTCGGGCTTGGTGTCGGTCCGCCGGATCGCGCGCATGTTGGCCGAACGCCCCTCGCTGGAAGCCTCCGGGTAGCTGGGGGCCGTCGGGCTGCCCGGGGCCTTCGGGTGGTCCGCCATGGCGCCCAAGGCTAGACCGCTCCCCGATCCGAATGTGCGCAATAACTGCGGTGCCCACAGCAGAAACTGCACACGAACCGGGCCGGAGGCGGCAGGAGCCCGCGGCGGACGCGGTCAGGGGGCCGGAGGCGGGCGGAACGCTAGGCGGGCAGGGAGATGCCGAGCAGGGCGGAGAGGCGCTCCGCGGTGCGCTGGGGGTCTGCGTGCCAGATGCCGGTCATGCCGCAGTCGCGGGCCGCGGTGACGTTGGCCTCGATGTCGTCGATGAACACGCATTCCCCCGGCGGCAGCCTGATCAGTCCGGCTGCGTGCCGGAAGATCCGCGGCTCGGGCTTGCGCATGCCGACCTCGTGCGAGATGACGACGGCGTTGAACAGTTCCGGGAAGTCCTCGCGCGGATACCCGCCGGGTCCCCAGGAATTCGAGAGCAGGCAGGTGCGGATCCCGGCCGCGCGGAGCCTGCGCAGCATGTCGTACATCATCGGGACCGTCAGGCTGGCCGCGAACATCCGCCGCAGCAGGCCCTCGGCCGGGACCGTCCCGCCGTCCAGCCGCAGCAGGCGCGCGGCGAGGGTCAGCTCGAACTCCTCGACGGTGCATTCGCCGCGCTCCAGCGCGTGCACCGGGTTGCCGACGGCGCCGGGCAGGTAGGCGTCGTCCAGCCACGAGCGCATGCATGCGGCGTAGCTGTCCCAGTCGATGCCCTCCGCCTCCACCCAGGCCTGCACCGTCCCGTGCAGCGGATTGGTCAGCACACCGGCCCAGTCGATGATCACACCGCGCAGGAGTGGGGACATGTCTGTGATCGTAAGCCCGGCTGCGCCGTGACCAGATCGAAGGCCCGGCTGCGCCGCGACCAGTTCGTGCGCCCCGGCGCGCCGTGACCAGATCGAAGGCCGGTTGCGCCGCGGCTATTCCCTATATCTCCCGTTGACTTAATAGGGAAAATCGCCCAGCATGGGTGGGGCCGCTCCGACCCACCACGGAAGAGGTCCAGCCGTGTCCGTATCGACCAGGACCCGTCCGCGGCGTCGACGGCAGGCTCGCCGAGCTGGGGCAGGTCCTCGGGCTGCGCCGGAGCGAGATGATCCGCGACATCGTGCTGCCCGGCGCGCTGCCGATGATCCTCGTCGGCCTGCGGCAGAGCCTGGGCGTCGCCTGGCTGGCGCTGGTCGTGGCCGAGCAGATCAATGCCAGCGCCGGCCTCGGCTACATCATCAACCAGGGCGAGACGTTCCTCCAGCAGAACGTGATCTTCGTAGCCCTGTTCGTCTACCTGTCCTCGGGTTGGCGACCGAGCTACATCGTCCGGCTGATCGAGAGGAGGGCGCTGACATGGCGACGCGGAATCATGGAACCCTAGCGACCGAACGAAACGTGGCTGGGCGCCCCACGTCCGGATCGGCCCGCGGCCCCCGGCGGGGACGGCGTCCGCGGCGGGGACGGCGGCGCTGACCCGCGGACTCAGCCGCTCGTTCGGCGACCACGTCGTCCTGGACGACCTGGATCTGGAGATCCGAGCGGTGAGTTCGTGGCCATGATCGGCCGCAGCGGTACAGGTAAGTCCACCCTGCTGCGCGCGCTCGCCGGGCTTGACCGGGACGTGACCGGTGAGCTGGCCGTCAATGGCGCGGTGTCGGTGGCGTTCCAGGAGCCGAGGCTGGTGCCATGGAAGCGGGTCTGGGCGAACGTCTGCCTCGGCCTGCAAAACGGCTAGTCCCAGGTCGGTGGCCCGTTCCGCCCTTGACGAGTTGGGGCTGAGCGATCATGAGAACGCGTGGCCGCTGACGCTGTCCGGCGGCGAGGCACAGCGGGCTTCGCTCGCGAGGGCGCTGGTGCGCGAACCCGGCCTGCTGCTGCTCGACGAGCCGTTCAGCGCGCTCGACGCGCTGACCCGGATCAGCATGCATGGCCTGGTGCTCGTCGCTGTGGGCGCGTCACCAGCCGGCCGTCCTGCTGGTCACGCACGACGTGGACGAGGCGTTGGCGCTCGCCGACCGGGTGCTGGTGTTGGCGGACGGCAGGATCGCGCACTCCGCCACGCATCACGCTGGACCGGCCGCGGGACCGGGATCACCCGGACCTCGTGGCCCTGCGCATCCGCCTGCTCACCGAGCTGGGCGTGCGGCCACCCGGGACGTGGACTGAAGGAACAACGGGACCAGAATATGACTGCTCCAGAACGGGCCGGGACCGGGGCGTCCTGCTGGCCGGCGCCGGGACCGGCGGCGGTGCTCACCGCCGCGGCGTGCTCGTCGGCGTCGAGCCCATCGCGGCCGCTCGTCGGCCGGCGACGTCGCGGGTTCCGGGTCGGGCGGGACCAGCAACCTCTCCCGGTGACCCTCAGCATCGGCGACCAGGAGGGAACGGCGCCCAGGCGCTGCTTGCGGCCGCCGGCCTGATCAGCAAGCTGCCGTTCAAGGTCAGCTGGACCGACTTCACCTCCGGGCCGCCGATGCTGCAGGCCATGGGCGCCGGCTCCGTCGACATCGGCGGCGTCGGCGATGCGCCGCCCGGTGTTCGCCGCGGCCGGCGGCGAGCAAGGTGGCGATCGTCGGGGCGCTGCGGACCAACCCGCGGCGGCCGCCGCGCTCGTCGTCCCGAAGAACTCCCCGATCACGTCGATCTCCCAGCTCAAGGGCAAGAAGATCGCGGTGGCCCAGGGCAGCTCGGCCGACTACCACCTGCTGACCGTGCTCAACAAGGCGGGCCTGACCGCCAAGCAGGTGACGCTGGAGTACCTGCAGCCCGCCGAAGGGCTGGCCGCGTTCAACTCCGGGCCACGTGGACGCGTGGGACATCTGGTCGCCCTACATCGAGCAGGCCATGGGGCTGGACAACGCCAGGATCCTGGTCAACGGCAACGGCTACGGCGCAACTACTCGTTCGAGGTGGCTTCGCGCGCCGCGCTGCCGACCCAGCCAAGGCCGCCGCGATCCGCGACTACCTGAGCCCTCAACCAGGCGCTACGTCTGGTCCGGGACCCACTTCAGCACATGGGCGAATGTCTGGGGCGAGGCGACGGGCCTGCCGGGCAGCATCATGCTCACCGCCGCGAAGGACGCCGCGACCAAGGCGGTCCCGATCACCAGCGGCGTCATCTCCGCCGAACAGCAGCTGGTGAACGCCTTCGACAGGCCGGGCTGATCCCGCCAAGGTGAACTTCGCGCGATTTCAGTGACGCAGGTTCAACGACACCGTGCTCGGAGGGCGTCATGAGTCTCAAATTCCACTGGTTCCTGCCGACCTCGGGCGACGGGCGCGCGATCGCGGGCCGCGGCCACAGCGTGCCGATCGGCCGCGGACGGCGCGGCCAGCGCCGAACGCGGCCGCGCATGCGGCGGCGACCGCGATCCGGGCCCCGGACATCGACTACCTGGCTCAGGTCGCCCAAGCCGCGGAGCACAACGGCTTCGAGGGCGTGCTCACCCCCACCGGCAGCCACTGCGAGGACGCGTGGCTGGTGACCGCGGCGCTGATCCGCGAAACCCAGCGGCTGAAGTTCCTCGTCGCGTTCCGGCCCGGGGTGACGTCACCAACGCTGTCGGCGCAGATGGCCGCGACCTACCAGCGGATCTCCCGCGGCCGCCTGATGCTCAACGTGGTGACCGGGGGCCAGGCGGACGAACAGCGCCGGTTCGGCGACCACCTGCCGCACGACGAGCGGTACCGGCGCACGGGCGAGTTCCTCTCGATCGTACGCGGCGCGTGGAGTGGCACGCCGTACGACTTCAGCGGGGACTACTACCAGGTGGCGGGGGCCACGGTGCTGGCGCCGCCGGAGCCGCCCCCAGACGTCTACTTCGGCGGCTCGTCCCCGGCCGCGGGGCCGGTCGCGGCCCGGCACGCCGACGTCTACCTGACGTGGGGTGAGCCGCCCGCCCAGGTGGCCCAGAAGATCGCGTGGATCCGCGATCTGGCGGCGGGCGAGGGCCGGACGCTGCGGTTCGGCATCCGGCTGCACGTCATCACGCGGGACTCGGCCGCGGAGGCGTGGGCCGAGGCGGACAAGCTGCTCAGGTACCTCGACCCGGCGGAAGTCGCGCACGCTCAGCGGGTGCTGGCCGGCAGCGAATCGGTCGGCCAGAAGCGGATGCGGGCCCTGCACCAGAACTACCGCGAGAACGGCTACGCCTCGGACCTGGAGATCTACCCGAACCTGTGGGCCGGGGTCGGACTGGTGCGCGGCGGCGCGGGGACCGCCCTGGTCGGCAGCCACGCGGAGGTGGCGGACCGGATCGAGGAGTACGCCTCGCTCGGCATCTCGGAGTTCATCCTCTCCGGCTACCCGCACCTGGAGGAAGCCTACTGGTTCGGCGAAGGCGTGCGCCCCGAACTGCGCCGCCGCGGCCTGCTGACGCCCCCGGCGCCTCCCTCCCCGCAACTCGTCGAGGCCTGACCGCGCCGTTTGCCCGGGACCTCAGCTGGTCTGGGTCACCTTGCTGAGGCCGCAGGGTGTCATCGGCTGTAGACCAGCTCACCGGCCACCCAGGTGGCCCGGGCCCGCAGGCCGTCGCCGAGCCAGGTCAGGTCGGCCGCCGCTCCCGGGGCGATCCGGCCCAGCTCGGCAGGCCGATGAGGTCCGCGGGTATCCGGGTCGCGGCCGCGACCACGCCGGGCAGCCCAGCGCCGGCGCGGACCATGTTCGCCACGGCCGCGTCCATCCGCAGCGCCGAGCCCGCCAGCGTGCCGTCCGGCCGGATCGGCGGCGTCCCGTCCCCGGCGGGCAGCTCGATCGGCTCGCCGCCCAGCAGATACGTCCCCGGCGGCATCCCGGCGCACGCCGCCGCGTCCGTGACCAGGCAGATCCGCCCCGGCGCGGCCGTGAAGGCGAGCGCGCAGACCGGCGGTGCGACGTGATGGGAGTCCGCGATCAGCCCGCTGGTCAACCGCGGAATCCGACAGCGCCTGGCCCGGCACCCCCGGCTCCCGGTGGTGCAGCGGCCGCTGCGCGTTGAACAGGTGCGTCACCATCCGCGCCCCCGCGTCGGCGGCGGCCGCCACCTGGCTGGCGATCGCGTCCGTGTGGCCGACGCTGACCACGACGCCCGCCCTGGCCAGGCGGGTGATGGCGGCCAGGGCGCCGGGCAGTTCCGGGGCCAGGGTGACGATCTTCAGGATTCCGCCGCCGGCGTCGAGCAGCTCGCTGATCGCCCCCGGCGCCGGATCGGTCATCCAGTCCTTGCGGTGGGCCCCGGCCCGCAGCGGTGAGATGAACGGCCCCTCCAGGTGCACGCCGAGCACCCGGGCCCCAGCGGCGTGCCCGGCCCGTTGCGGGCCGGGCCGTCGCGGGCCGGCCGGGCCGGTGTCCGCCCGCTCGCTGGCCAGGCGGGCAGCCTGGCGCAGGGCGTGGGCGAGCTGCGGGACGGGGGCGGTGATGAACGTCGGCATGAAGGCGGTCGTCCCGGTCTCCGGGAGCCGGGTGGCGACCATCCGCCACTCGTCCGCCCGCGCCGCCTCGAGCTCGGCGCCGAAATACCCGTTCACCTGGAGATCAACGAAACCCGGGACGAGAACCCCGCCGTCCAGGCGCACGTCGGCCGGGCGCGGCGGCGGCCCCTCCCCGACCACCGCGATCACGCCGTCGCGGACCAGCACATGACCAGGTGCGACGGCGTTGAGGTCACCCGCCGGGCCGCCACTGCGGGCGGAGCGCGGCGCCGGGACACCCGGCACGATGCGTTCGGCCTCGATCAGCATCTCGGCCAACGCGCACGGCTCCTCTCTGGGCGGACCCACCTAGTATGCAAGAAACTTAACTATTTACGCCAGGGCCCCGCCTGGCCCCGCGGTGTCGGCGGAAATGTCACTGACAGGCGGTACAACTGCAGATGTGCCGCAAAAGCGGCGCGAGCAGGAAAGCGTGGCGGCGCGGTGCTGGACGGCGTTGCTGTCACGCGGGCGCGCGCATTTATCTTTTGCGGAGGGAACATGGATGACACGCCTGGTGGCGGCGGGCTCCGGCCCGGAAAGGTAACGCCGGGCCCGGGCCATTCTCCCGATACGGGGCGGCCGCTTCCCGATCTGACGGCAATCCATCTCGCCGAACTGCCCGATTCCTGGCCTCCGTACGACGATGAGGTGTCAGCCACGTGGCCGGCCGGGCCGGGCGGTCACTCTGCCGCGGCCGAGCCGCACCGGGTGGAGATGCTCGCGGTAGGTCCGCAGGCCGCCGCCGGGACGCAGGCCGCCGCCGGGACGCAGGCCGCCGCCGGGACGCAGGCCGCCGCGAGGAAGGGCGCGGAGTCCGGGGAAGCCGGCGAGGATGGCGACGGCGGCGCGGGCCCTGGCCGGTGGCCGAACCAGTTCGCCCAGGTTCTCGCGGAGACCCTGTCGGGTGCGCGACCGGCCAGCCAGATAACGCCCTGGACCACCGAGCGCGCGCGGGAGCACATCCGCCGTCTCGGTCCGTTGCTGGCCGCCGGACAGCGGCCCCGGGTGCAACGGGTCCTGACGTCTCGCCCGGTGGAGGGCGTCGTGGAAGTCGCCGTCATCGTCGGGTTCGGGCCACGGACGCGCGCCCTGGCGGCCCGGCTGGAACGGGCAGGTCCACAGCCGGCCACGCTGCGCCGCCCCGCCCGCCAGGCCCGCTGGCTCTGCACGGCCGTCGAATCGGCCTGACCGGATCCACGGCGGCCAGGCCCGGGTGAGCTGGACCCGGTATCGCGGTCAGGTCGCCGCGCGGCCGGCCCGTCGCGGGCCGGCCGGTTGCGGGCCGGCCGGTTGCGGGCCGGCCGGTTGCGGGGCCGGCCGGTTGCGGGGGCCCGGGGTCAGGTCGTCGCGCGGTTGCGGGGGTCGCCGTGGCAGCGCTTGAACTTGCGGCCGGAACCGCACGGGCACGGGTCGTTCCGCCCGACGTGGGCGAAGTCGCCGCCGGGGTCGCCTTCCATGTGGCTTTCCACGTGCGTCCCGCCGTCTACGGACGGCGCGGTGTACTGGAGTGCGCCGCTCCGGCGTGGCGGGGCGAGTCCGGCCGGAAGCACGGGTGATGCGCCGTTGCCGTCGGTGGCGGCCGGGCCGCCCCGGTGCCGGCCACCAGCCCCAGCCCCAGCTCCGGTCGCGGCGCCGCCCGCGGTCCCGGACGCGGCGCCCCTGGTTCCGGACTTAGCGCCGCCCGAGGCGGCCCCTCTGCTCCCGGACGCGCCGGCCTTGCGTCCCGGACGCGCCGGCCTTGGTCCCGGGCTTCGCGCCGCCCGGGGCGGCCGGGGCCTTGCTGCGCGCGCGGCTGCCTGTACGCGAGGTGCCCGCGCCAGCCGCAGCACCGGTTGCGGCGCCGCCCGCGCTCGTGCCTGCGCCGGCCGCCGGAGCCGCGCCCCCTTGAGCCGCCCGGCCCGCCCGGCCCGCCCGGCCGGCCGGGCGGGCAGCCGGGGCCGCCGGACCCGGCGGGGCGATGCCAGGCTGGGCCCCGGGTACGGCACCGTCGTCCGTGGCCTCTTCGGTGATCGGGTTCTGCTGGACTTCCACCTGCAGGTTGAACAGGGCCCCGACCGACTCTTCCTTGATGCCGTCCATCATGGCGTTGAACATGTCGAAGCCCTCGCGCTGGTATTCCACCAGCGGATCGCGCTGCGCCATGGCGCGCAGGCCGATGCCCTCGCGCAGGTAGTCCATCTCATACAGGTGCTCGCGCCACTTGCGGTCCAGGACGGACAGCACGACCTGGCGCTCCAGTACCCGCATGACCTCGGGCGTCAGCTCCTGCTCGCGGCGCGTGTAGGCCTCGTGCGCGTTCTCGGTCACGACCTCGGAGATCAGGTCCGTCGACAGGTTCGCCTTGCCGTCGGCCTCCTCCTCCATGTCGGCCACGGTGATGGTGACGGGGAACAGCTGACCGAATGCCCGCCACAGCTTGTCCAGGTCCCACTCCTCGGGGAACCCCTCGCTGGTCGCGCCCTCGACGTAGGACGCGACGACCTCATCGGTCATCCGGAGGATCTGCTCCTGCAGGTCCGCGCCCTCCAGCACCCGGTGCCGTTCGTCGTAGACGACATGGCGCTGCCGGTTCAGCACATCGTCGTACTTCAGGACGTCCTTGCGGATCTCGAAGTTCTGCTGCTCCACCTGCGTCTGCGCCGACCGGATGGCGCGCGTGACCACCTTGGACTCGACGGGCACGTCGGCCGGGATGTTCAGCCGGTCCATGATCGCCGCGACCCGGTCGGAGTTGAACATCCGCATCAGGTCGTCTTCGAGCGAGAGGTAGAAGCGCGTCTCGCCGGGGTCGCCCTGACGGCCGGACCGGCCGCGGAGCTGGTTGTCGATCCGGCGTGACTCGTGCCGCTCGGTGCCGAGCACGTACAGGCCGCCGGCCGCGACGACCTCCTCGTGCTCCTCGGCCACGGCCCGCTTGGCCTTCGCGACCGCCTCGGGCCAGGCGGCCTCGTAGTCCTCCGGCGCCTCCAGCGGGGACAGGCCGCGCTGGTGGAGTTCCAGGTCGCCGATGAAGTCGGGGTTGCCGCCGAGCATGATGTCGGTGCCGCGGCCGGCCATGTTCGTGGCCACGGTGACCGCGCCCTTGCGCCCGGCCATGGCCACGATCGTCGCCTCACGCTCGTGGTACTTGGCGTTCAGCACCTCGTGCGCGATGCCGCGGCGCTTGAGCATGGTGGAGAGGATCTCCGACTTCTCCACGCTGGTCGTGCCGACCAGGACCGGCTGGCCCTTGCGGTGCCGCTCCACGATGTCCTCGACGCACGCCTCGAACTTGGCCTGCGCCGTCTGGTACACCACGTCCGACTCGTCGGCCCGGATCATCGGCTTGTTGGTCGGGATCGGCACCACGCCGAGCTTGTAGATCTGATGGAACTCGTTGGCCTCGGTGATGGCCGTGCCGGTCATGCCGCCGAGCTTGTCATACAGCCGGAAGTAGTTCTGCAGCGTGATCGTGGCGAGCGTCTGGTTCTCGTCCTTGATCTGCACGCCTTCCTTGGCCTCAATGGCCTGGTGCATGCCCTCGTTGTAGCGCCGGCCGTGCAGGATGCGCCCGGTGAACTCGTCGACGATGAGGACTTCGCCGTTCATCACGACGTAGTCCTTGTCCCGCTTGTAGAGCTCCTTGGCCTTGATCGCGTTGTTGAGGAAGCTGACCAGCGGGGTGTTCACCGGGTCGTAGAGGTTGTCGATGCCGAGGGTGTCCTCGACCTTCTCCACGCCGGACTCGAGGATGCCGACGGTCTTCTTCTTCTCGTCGACCTCGTAGTCGCCGTCCTCACCCCGGCGCAGCCGCGGGACGATCTTGGCGAACTCGACGTACCACCGCGCGCTCTGCTCGGCGGGGCCGCTGATGATCAGGGGCGTCCGCGCCTCGTCGATGAGGATCGAGTCCACCTCGTCCACGATCGCGAAATGATGGCCGCGCTGTACGCAGTCGTCGAGGCTCCACGCCATGTTGTCGCGCAGGTAGTCGAAGCCGAACTCGTTGTTGGTCCCGTAGGTGATGTCGGCCGCGTACTGCTTGCGGCGTTCCTCGGGCGGCATCTCCGACAGGATCACGCCGACTTCGAGGCCGAGGAACTGGTGCACCCGCCCCATCCACTCGGCGTCGCGCTTGGCCAGGTAGTCGTTGACCGTGACGACGTGCACGCCCTGGCCGGCCAGCGCGTTCAGGTACGCCGGGAGGACCGAGGTCAGGGTCTTGCCCTCACCGGTCCGCATCTCGGCGATGTTGCCCATGTGCATCGCGGCGCCGCCCATGAGCTGGACGTCGAAGTGGCGCTGGCCGAGCGTCCGCTTCGCGGCCTCGCGAACGGTCGCGAACGCCTCGGGGAGCAGATCGTCCAGCGACTCGCCGTCCTGATGCCGCTGCTTCAGCTCGTCGGTCATGCCGCGCAGGTCGGCCTCGCTCATCGCGACGAAATCGTCCTCGATCGAGTTGACCTGCTGGGCAATCCGCTTGAGCTTGCGAAGGATCTTCCCTTCGCCAGCACGAAGGACGCTGTCTAGGATGACTGGCACTTCTTGTCGCGCTCCTCGCGGATTGTCTGAGCTGACGGCCGCCGACGCCCGGCACCCGGGCGGCCTGTCCTCGCCGGGCCGGGCAAGCCCTGGGATACGGACATGCGCCCCGACAGTCATGGTAGGCGAGTCACGCCCCGAAACCGAGCCCGTACGGGAAGTCCCGCCGCGGCCGGGACGGACTCTTCGTGCACGGAGACCGGTGGTAGCCCCCGCATCCCTGCCCCACAATAATATGTGTCGCAGCGACGGCAAGGGACGCGCGCGCCAGGCCCGGAATGCGGCAGCCGGCGCGGGACGAGAGGAGCAGGGCAATGACCGAGCAGCCAGTATCGGGGGTGCTGGCGGCCGCCGGCGGCACGGCCGGGCAGGCTCCGGAGGGATCAGCGGACGGGCACGCCACGGCCCTGGCGCACGACACGTTCCACGGCCGTCCCGTGTCGTGGGTCGCCGTCACGATCATCACCATCGGCTTCATCGTCGGCGGCGTGGGAATGGTCCCCCACCCGACCTGGTGGCTGTTCTGGACCGGGGCCGCGATCGCGCTGGTCGGCTTCGGCGTCGGCGCCGTGGCCAAGATGAGCGAAGACTGGTACTGAACGCCCGCCTGGGGTACCGCCGCGCAACGGGGCGCCCGCCCGGCGCCCCCGGCCACCACGGTCACGCCGCCCTCCCCCGTTTCCTCGACGGCGGCGGTGGCCCTCAGCCTCGATGACGCCCGGCGGATGACGCTGCGCGCGCAGGGGTTCACCGGGGTGTCGGCCCGCAAGGGCGGTGTGCCCGCAATGCTGCGCCGGGTGGGCGGGGTCCAGCTCGACACGATCAGCGTGCTCGCCCGGTCCCACGAGCTGGTCGCCTACGCGCGCCTCGGGCCGGTCCCCCGGGACCGGATCGAGCGCGCGTACTGGAATCCGGCCCATCCCTCGGCGTTCGAGTACTGGGCGCACGCCGCCTGCGTGCTGCCGATCGAGGAGTGGCCGTACTACGCCTTCCGGCGGCGGTGGTTCCGGGCCCGCGGCATGCGGTGGCACGAGGTCTCCCCGCGGGTGTGCGCGGAGGTCCTGGCGCGGGTGGCGGCCGAGGGCCCCATGACCGCCACCCAGCTCGGTGGCGCGAAGGGCGGCGGTCCCTGGTGGGACTGGTCCGAGATCAAGGTCGCCGCCGAGTGGCTGCTCGATATCGGCGATCTCGTCTGCGTCCGGCGGACCGGCTGGCGCCGGGTGTACGACCTGGCGGAGCGGGTCGTCCCGGCGCCCCTGCTGAACACGGATCCGTCCGACGAGGAGTGCGTGCGCCATCTGGTGGGCGTGGCCGCGCGGGCCCTCGGTGTGGCCACGCACAACGACCTGACCGACTACCACCGGCTGCAGCGGCGGCTGCCGGGCGGTCCTGGCCGCACGGCGGCGCTGGACGACGCCGCGCGGGCGGCGGGCCTGGCGCCGGTCACGATCCCCGGGTCCCGGGGTCCCGTCGCCGCGTGGGCCGACCCGGCCGCGCTGGCCGCCGCGGACGGCGCCCGCCGGGAACGGCACCGGGTCACGCTGCTCTCGCCGTTCGACTCGCTCATCTGGGACCGCAAGCGGACGGCCCGGCTGTTCGGCTTCGAGCACAGCCTGGAGGCCTACGTGCCGAAGGCCCGACGCGTGCACGGCTACTTCGTGATGCCGCTGCTCGCCGGGGGCCGCCTGGTCGGCCGGGTGGATCCGGTGCGCCGGGGCACGGCCCTCGTCGCCCGCCAGGTCTCCCTCGACCGGCCTTCGGCGGCGGAGCCGATGGCCCACGCGCTACGCGAGGCCGCCGAATGGGTCGGCTGCGATCAGGTCGTGCTGGAGCAGGTGACGCCGGCGCCCGGCACGGCGCGGCTGCGGGCCGCGCTGTCTTAACCCCGGGGGGCGACCCTGTGCTGGCCCGGGCGGACGGCCCAGTGCGCCCGGTCAAATGGCTGATTGTGACGAAATGATGATCGGTGGTGCAGTACCGTCTGGTCACTTGTGGCTCTTTCGGGGCGGGGTTTGGCCTGGGCATACTTGCCCGGTAGCAATTCCGCTGCGCACGTCCCCGGGGGGGTATGGGAGATGGATACCGATGTTGCCGGCGGGTGGCTTGTCCCGGTGGCCAGCGGCGAGGTGCTGAGGTTGCTTGCGACGGTGCGGGCTGGCCGGGTGGCCTACGTTGACCGGGCGCTGCCGGGCATTCAGGTGGCCACTCATGTGGTTGACGGCGGTGAGGTGATTATCCGCAGTCAGGGCCGGTCGCCGGTTATTTCCCCGGTGTGGGCCGGGGAGGTTGTGCTGGCTTATGAGGCGGGTGCGGTCGATCCTGAGACGTTGGGGGGGTGGAGCGTGACGGTGACCGGGAGCGCCGCCCTGGTCGGGGACGTGGAGGAGATGGCGCGTTATGACCGGGTGCTGCCGCGCTGGCCGGGCAGCGGGGGTGGCGGGCAGCTTATCCGGGTTTGCCCTGGCCGGGTGAGCGGTTACCGTGTCGTGGAGCCCGGTGCTGGATGGCCCGGTGGGTGTGACGGGGCGTAGGGCCGGTACGGACGCCTGCTCGTCTCGTGCGCGCGACGGATTCGCTTAGCTGAACTCGATGAGCTTCTCGCGGACGGCGATCATGACGGCTTCCATCCGGGAGTGGATCTGCAGTTTCTCCAGGATATTGCGGACGTGGTTCTTGACCGTGTTCTCGGAGATGAACAGTTCCTTGGCGATGTCCCGGTTGTTCATACCCCGCGCGACGAGCTTCAGGACCTCCATCTCCCGGTCGGTGAGCTTGGGCGCGGGAACCTGCTGCGGGCGTTCCTCCTCGGAGTCACGGCGGGCCAGCGTGGCGAATTCGGTGAGCAGCTTGCCGGCCATGGAGGGGTTGATGAGCGACTGGCCACCGTGCACGGCCCGCACGGCGTCGGCGACCTCGTCCAGCGGAATGTCCTTGAGCAGGTAGCCGCTGGCCCCCGACCGGATCGCCTCGAAGAGGTCTTCCTCCTCGTCGCTGATGGTCAGCATCACGATCTTGGCGCTGGGCGCGGCCTCCTTCATCGCCCGCGCCGCCTCGATACCGCTGGTCTTCGGCATGCGGATGTCCATCAGGACCACATCGGGGAGGAACTCACCGGCCCGGGCCACCGCCTCGGCGCCGTCGCTGGCCTGGCCGACCAGCTCGATGTCGGGCTCCTCGACAAGGACCATCTCCAGCCCGCGCCGGAAGAGCGCATGATCGTCGGCGATCAGCACGCGAATCGGGTCGGCCGAAGCCTTCCCGCTGGCCCGCTCGCCACCGGGAACACCCGAACCTTCGCTCACGCTGTCTCCTCCCACCTACGACCGTTGGCCCGGGTACCGGCCGCGGCGGCCTGTCCCGGCTCGGCGGACATGACGCTCATATCCACAGACTCTGGCCGAGCCATGGCACGCTGTGCAAATCAGGCGCGCCGGGCCTGAGCCGCGGCGCCGGTACCCGGTACCGTTTTCCGCGTCAGCCTCCTACGCGGAGCCTTCCATCAATCGGATCACACCGTAGTCGTAACCCCGGCGCCGGTAGACGACGCTGAACAGGTCGCGATCGCGGTCATGGAAGAGATAGAAGTCGTGCCCGACGAGCTCCATCTCCAGTAGCGCCTGGTCGATCGTCATCGGCTCGGCCGGGTGCAGCTTCTCCCGGACGACCAGCGGCCCATCCCCCTCCATCTGGATCGGCACGAGGTGCGCGGACACGGACTCCTCGACATCGAGATCCCCGTCGAGCTGGTACTCCTCGGGCCACTCCCCCGTCCTCAGGTCGGCCGGCCGGGGCATCTGATGGCCGTTACCGTGGCCATTGCCGTTGCCCGCCAGCACCGGCCCGCCCGGCAGGACGGGAACGGCCGGTTCCGGCGTATCCGGCAGGCTGGCCTCCGGCGCGGGCGCCGCCCCCGCCGCGCCGCCGGCCCGGACGAGGTCCCGGTCACCGTGGCGCACCTTCCGCCGGTCGCAGGCCCGGCGCAGCCGGGCTTCGAGTTTGGCGAAGGCTAGGTCAAGAGCCGTATAACGGTCATCCGCGGCCGCCTCCGCGCGGATCACCGGGCCGCGCGAGCGGATAGTGAGCTCAACCCGTTCGCGGCGTCCCGACTGCCGCGGATTGCGCTCCTTGGTGACCTCCACATCGATCCTGATCGCCTTTTGATCCAGCTTCTCGATCTTGACGAGCTTGCCGACCGCGTGCTCGCGGAAGCGCTCGGGGATGTTAGTGCGCCGGCTCTTGAAGATGATGTCCATTGCGATCCCCTCTACTGCCGATTGTCGCTCCTAGTGGCGACTGTGCGGTGGGCACCCGTCCGGCCAACCTGGTCTTCGTCCCCACATCCGCCTGCTGAGGGGCTCGCGGCATCTCTGTGGCCACTACTGCCCTTCTCCCGGCCCAGCGAACCCGGTGTTCGCTGGCGGGGCAGGACTTACCTCTAAGCCGCACCGTGATCGGTCGACGAGAAGTCGCCTTACGTGGGCCGTTTAGCCTGCGGCTGGCATCGGCTTGCCATGCCGGGTCCTGCCCCTGGATCGTGCCCAAGGGGCCCAGCCTGACGCAACCACGGACCCGGACGGGTGCCATGACATGAACCTAGCCCTATCCGGCCCGATTGTCAGGAGGGAATCGTAAGCAACCGGTTATCGAATGTTTACTGAACGTCGCACCATGGCCTTTGATTTCCCATAACGGACAGGCCAAATTCATATAACGGACAGGAAACGTTTTGCCGTCGGCCCGGATAAAGGCAGGCGACGGCCAGCCTCAGCCCGGATGAGCCGGGGCGACAGCATGCCTCAGCCCGGATAAGCCGGGGCCCGCCCCGCGCCCACGACTCCGCTCCACAGCCCGCCCAGCCCCGCCAGCGTCGTCATCTGGCCGCTGGACAGCCCCGCGACCAGCGGGTTGGAGGAGCCGTCGGCGGTGATCGAGACGGTCCCCTGCTCCGCTGGCACCGGCAGGAGCGTCTCGCCGTTAATGCCGACCTCGTCCAGCACGGGGTTGCCCGACGACCGGCTCAGCGTGATCACATGGTCGGCGTCGTACCAGCTCAGAGCCGTGAAGTTGCCGTTTTGCGAGCTGATCGGGACCGCCGCGCCGATGTAGGCCTGCGATCCGGAACCCGCGATCGCCGCGAGCATGAGCTGCGACCCGCCGCTCCCGGTGACGAGCATGGCGCAGCGCACCCCGTCCGGGGCCACTCTCAGCGCGGTGACCCGCGTCCCGGACGGCAGCATGGTGGCCACCGCGACGGCCGCACCGCCGTGGCCGGGCACCAGCCAGACCTGACCGTTGCCCGTCGCCCACAGGTTGTCATGGGTGTCCCAGCTCAGTGACGTGAAGGGACCGGCGGACCGCTGGGCCAGCGTGGCGCTCCTGGTCAGGCTGCCGGTGTAGAGGGCACCGCCCGGGCCGAGCCCGGCCACGTAGTGCCCGTTGGGCGAGACGGCGACCTGGGTGAGCGGGATCTGTCCCGTCCCCGCCTGGCCGGGCACCGGCGCACCCTGCGGCGCGTTGGCCTGCGCGGTGCCGGACAGCGAGCGCACCGCACCGCGGCTGTCGGCGTAGTAGAAGCTGGCGTGCGCCCGGGCGGAGGGAACGTAGCTGGCGTAGGAACCGATCTGCTGGACCGGGCTGCCCGATCCGGGCAGCGTCCGCGGCGTCCCGTTGACCTCCAGCTCGACCGACTGGATCGACGGCTCATCCGAACTGGAGCCGGCCAGGGTCCACAGCAGCTGGGCGGACATCTGCCGGAGGGTCTGGCCGCTGGCGCCGGCCACCGGGCCGCTGAGGTTCACGATGGCGGTGCCGCCGTCGAGGGACACGTTCAGCAGCCGGGTGCCGGGCGGGAACGCCGTCTGCGCCGCGCTGAGCAGCCACCCCGACGGCGTGGCCAGCAGCACCTGCAGGAGCTGGGTGACCAGATCGGCGGGGGTGGCCTCCTGCGGCACGTAGACCGGGTCGGGCAGCAGCACCTGCATCGCGGGATCGAAGAAGTAGATGTTGCGCGGCTGATAGACGTGCAGGAAATCAGCCTCGGTCAGCAGCACGACGCCGGGCAGGCTGGAGATGCGCCACTCCCCGCCGTCGCGGACGAGAACGAACTTCTCCTGCGCCGCGGACTGGCCCTGTGAGGAGATCGCGTACTGCCCGGTGTCGGACACGTTGCCCAGGACCGGGCCGCTGACCTCGACCACGGTCGTGGCGGCCGTCTTGCCGGAATACGGCGAGCCGTGCACCGGGGTGACGATGCTCGGGTTCTGGCCGAAGACCGTCACCGCCCATCCCGGGTGCCAGCTGCGGTTCGCCGACGGGACCAGGTACTCGCGCGCGACCGCGTGACCGTTGGCGAAGCTGGCGTTGGCGGCCAGGAAGCCCGACACGATCTGCTGCGGCGTCCAGCCGTGCCCGGGGGGGACCGGGATCGGCTGCAGGTAGTACTGGCCGTCGCCGGTACCGCCCTGCGTAACGTTCACGGCCTGCACATGGCCGCTGGTCGGCACGGTGACGCACCCGGCGAGCAGCAGCCCGCACGTCACGGTGACCAGCGCCAGCCACGCCGTCCGCCCCCGGCCCGCGAACCCCCGGCCCGCGTGGCCGCGCCCTGCCTGCTCGCGCCCTGCCTGTCCCCGGCCCGCGTGCCCCCACCGCGGCGCGTTAGCCACGCGTGCCCACCCCGGTCCCGCCGACCGGGTTGGCACGGCCGAGCGGCCCGGTCCCGCCGACCGGGTCGGCACGGCCGAGCGGCCCGGTCCCGTCGCCGGGGACCGACCCGGCCGCTGCGGCCGTCGCCTCGAGGACCAGGCCGCCGGAGACCACGTCGCCGAGGCTCGGGATGACGTCGGTGTCGTCGGGGACCAGCGGCAGCGGGGAGCCGACGAGTTTCTGGCCGGCGACGCGCGGGATCGTGAGCCGGAAGACCGAGCCCTTCCCCGGCACGCCCCAGGCCTGCAGCCACCCGCCGTGCAGCTGGGCGTCCTCCAGCGCGATGGCCAGGCCGAGCCCGGTTCCGCCGGTCGTGCGGGCGCGGGCCGGGTCGGCACGCCAGAAGCGGTCGAAGACGAGCTGGTCCTGTCCCGGTTTCAGGCCCACGCCGTGGTCACGCACCGCGACCGCGACCGCGTCGCGGTCGGCGGCCACGGTGACGATGACGTCGTTTCCTTCCCCGTGCTCGACCGCGTTGACGAGCAGGTTGCGCAGGATGCGCTCGACCCGGCGGCGGTCCGCGTCCGCCATGCACGGCTCGGCGGGCAGCCGGAACTCGATCCGGCCGCCGCGGCGCTCGGCGAGCTGCTGCGCGTCGTCAGCGGCCCGCCGCGCCAGATCGCTGATATCGACGGAGTCGGCGTCGAGGGTGGCGGCGTTCGCGTCGTGCCGGCTGATCTCCAGCAGGTCCTCGAGCAGCTCCTGGAAGCGTTCGAGCTGTCCCTGCAGCAGCTCGGCCGAGCGCGCCGAGGAGACATCAAAGGTGTCCTTGGCCTCCAGCAGCACCTCGGCGGCCATCTTGATCGTGGTCAGCGGGGTCCGCAGCTCGTGTGAGACGTCGGAGACGAACTGCCGCTGCAGTTTGGACAGCTCTTCGAGCTCGCGGAGCTTGTCCTGCAGGCTCGCCGCCATATCGTTGAAGGACGTCGCGAGCGCGGCCAGGTCGTCGGCGCCGCGGACCCGCATCCGTTCCTCCAGGCGGCCCGCGGTCAGCCGCTGCGCCGCCTGCGCCGCGTGCCGGACCGGGATGACCACCCACCGCGTCACCAGCGAGGCGATCACGGCGAGCAGGACGATCAGGGCCAGCCCGGCCCCGATCAGCGTGCGCTGGACAAGCTGGAGCGTCTGCTGCTCCTGCCGCATCGGGAACAGGTAGTAAAGCTGGTAGTAGTTGCCCAGCGGTGTGCCGACCGCGAGCCCGGGCTGGTTGGCGCGGCTCAGCGTCGACACGATCATCGTCGGCGCGTAGTACATCTTGCTGGCCCCGCCGTGGTCCTGCTCCGCCTGCACGCTGGTCGCCAGGGCGGCGGGAATGCTCGCGGGATCGGCGCCCCCGGACACGCCCCGGGTGTAGACCGGGGAGGCGACCCGGTCCTGGCTCACCTCGATCACCACGTCATAGGTGCTGTTGTTGCCGTTGGCGTTCTGCAGCTCCTGCGCGGTCGGGTACAGGAAGCTGTCGGCGACCGCGGCGGACAGGGGGGCCCGGTTGAGGTCGGGACTGCTCTCGGCCACGGTCAGGCCCTGCGACACCTGGGCGGTCGCGGACTTTTCCTTGTTCAGCAGCAGGCCGTCGGCGATCTGCTGGGTGAGGAAGAAGCCGAGCACGGCGATGACCAGAGCCGACAGCGCCAGCGTGGTGGTGACGACACGCAGCTGGAGCGACCGGCGCCACCGGCAGCGCAGCTCCTCCGCCCGCGCGCGCTGCCACTTCCGCCCCGCGCGCAGCAGCCGTTTCGCGCGGCGGGGCAGCCGCCGCCCGACCAGTTTCGCGAGCCGCGACTGGCGGACGACCTTGTACCAGCCCCTGCGCTTCTTCCGGCGCGGGGGCACGCCACGGACAGGGGCCGCGCGGCCGGCACCCGGCTCGCCCCGGCCCTTCTGCGTGTCGGTCGCTGAGCTAGGCGCAGGCACCCCCGTCATCCTTCATCGGGAGCAGCATAAGCCGTTCCCGCAGGTTCAGCCAGGGTTTCACCGGCGAACCGGCGTCCGATCAGGCCGGGCCCCGGCCGAACCGGGCATACGGTCAGGCCGGGCCGGCCTTGTAACCGACGCCACGCACGGTCACGACGACCTCCGGCCGCTCCGGGTCCTTTTCGATCTTGGCCCGCAGCCGCTGGACATGCACGTTGACCAGCCTGGTGTCGGCGGCGTGCCGGTAACCCCAGACCTGCTCGAGCAGCACCTCGCGGGTGAAGACCTGGCGCGGCTTGCGGGCCAGGGCGACGAGAAGGTCGAATTCGAGCGGGGTGAGGTTCAGCGCCTCGCCGTCCCGTTTCACCGAATGGCCGGCCACGTCGATGCTGATGTCCCCGATCTGGAGCATCTCCGGCGCCGGCTCGTCGGTCCGGCGCAGCCGGGCCCGGATCCGGGCCACCAGTTCCTTGGACTTGAACGGCTTGACGAGGTAGTCGTCCGCGCCCGATTCAAGGCCGAGGACCACGTCCACCGTGTCGGTCTTGGCCGTCAGCATGACGATCGGTATCCCGGATTCGGTCCGGATCTGGCGGCAGACGTCGATCCCGTCGGTGCCCGGCAGCATCAGGTCCAGCAGCACCAGATCCGGCCGGGTGTCACGGAAGACGTCCAGCGCCTTGTCGCCGTCGGAGACAAACGTTGGCTCGAAGCCTTCGCCGCGGAGCACGATCCCGAGCATTTCTGCGAGGGCCGCGTCGTCATCGACGACCAGCACACGTCCTTTCATGGCCCTATAGTTCCACGTGATCGGGCATGGGGAGGCCAGTGCGGGAATGCCGGGGCCACGACCACCCCGGCGCGGGGCCGGATTTACCGTCCCCGCCACCCCGCCGGCCCGGCTCCCGCGATACCGCCGGGGGCCTGCCGGACCGGCATTCCGCGGACCAGGCCGGGCATGTCAGTATGGTCGGCACCGGGTGGCGGCAACAGTAAGGGAAGCCGGCATGGCTGAGGAGACGGGGCGGGGCGAGCCCGGGGAAACGGGCCAGCCCGGCCCGGCTGATCAGGGTGACTTCACCCGGCCATGGTTCCCGCCGACTCCCGGCGGGTTTCCGCCCGACCCAGGGGACCAGCCCGGCTCAGGTCCGTTCGGCCAGCCATCCACTTCCGGCGGCGAGCCTGGTCCCGGCCAGCCGTCCGGCGGCTACGGGCAGCCAGGTACCTACGGCCAGCCGGGGCCCTACGGCCAGCAGCCCTACGGCCAGCCAGGTTCCTACGGGCAGCAGCCCTACGGCCAGCCGCCCCGTCCTTACGGGCAGCCCGCCTACGCGCGGCCGCCCGCGCCCAAGCCGGGCGTCATCCCGCTGCGCCCGATCGGCGTGAACGAGATCCTGGACGGGGCGTTCACCGCGGTCCGCCGCAATCCCCGGGCCACGCTCGGCGTGGGCGCCCTCATCATGACGATCTACGGGATCGTCGCGGCGGTCGTCGCGCCCGGCGCGGTGACTGGCTTCGGCTTCTCCTCCTTGGGGACCACCCAGCAGGCGAACCAGGCTCAGCTGCAGCACGAACTGTCCAACTTCGGGCACGAGCTGGCCGGGCTGGGGGTCACGTACCTGCTCCTCGTCATCGCCGGGCAGATCCTCACCGGCATGCTGACCGTCGTCGTGGGCCGTTCGGTGCTGGGCGACCAGGTCACCGCGGGCGAGGCGTGGCGGCGCACGCTGCCGCGGCTCCCGGCCATATTCGGCGCCACCGTCCTGTTCTGCCTCGTCATCATCGGCCTGTGGGCGGTCTACCTCGGGATCGGCCTCGGCCTGGTGGCAGCGCACGCCCCCAGCGGCGCCGCCGTCGCCTACTTCGCGCTGGCCGCCGTGGCCGTGCTCGGCCTGACCGTGTGGCTCTGGACGTCCTTCATCCTGGCCAACCAGGTGGTCGTGCTCGAGCGGACCGGCCCGGCGCGGGCCCTCGGGCGGTCCTGGCGGCTCGTCCGGCACAGCTTCTGGCGCGTTCTCGGCATCGCGCTGCTCACCGAGCTCATCGTCGGCATCGCAAGTGCCATCCTGCAACTGCCGTTCAGCATCCCGGCCAACATCATCACCTCACACGCCGGCACCCCGCTGCATCCGCCAGTGGTCGCGGTCATCATCGGCACGATCGGCACCATCGTGAGCCGGGCCGTAACGGGCGCGCTGCTGGCCAGCGTCTACGTCCTGCTCTACGTCGACCTCCGGATGCGCAAGGAGGGGCTGGACATGGCCCTGCGGACGGCGTCGGGTCCGGCCGGCACGGGCACCGGCACCGCCGGCACCGGCCGCGCTGACCGGGAACCTGCTGCCGCACGTGCCGCTGCTGGCGTCCCGGCACCAGGTCCTGCTGGGCGCGGTCGCCGACCCGCGGGTGGATGAGCTGGCCGCCGGGCGCGGCGAGGCCGGGCTGGTCTACGCGCCGCCGCTGCGGAACGGGCCCGGGCGGAGCGTTCGCGCGTTTCGGCTGAGCTGCAGCGGCGGGGAGTCATGGTGGTGGACGCCCCGCCCGAGCGCCTCCCGCCCGCGCTCGCCGACGCTTACCTGGCCCTCAAAGCCTCCGGCCGCCTCTGACCAGGTTCCGGACGCCGTTCATCGTCCTCAGCGCGCCATGATCCTCGATCCCTACGGATATATCTAGATTGCACACTTCGGGATATACTCGCGGGAAAGGAGGCGGCCATGGCCAAGACTCTCATCGAGATCGACGACGAGTACCTTGCTGCCGCCCAGCAGGTGCTGGGCACCGCAACCAAGAAGGACACCGTCAACGCCGCCCTCCGCGAGGTCGCTGCGCTGGCAGCCCGGCGCCGGGACCTGCAGCGGCTTACCTCCCGCGGACTTCCCGATCTTGAAAACGAGGATGTGATGCGGGCCGCATGGCAGCGGTAGCAAGCTACCTCGCAGACACGAGCGCGCTAGCCCGCCTGCACCACCCGGCGGTGGCTGCGGTTCTTGCCCCACTGATCGAGGCCGGAGTAGTAGCTACCTGCGGTGTCATTGAGTTCGAGCTCGGCTGGGCGACCCGGAGCAGCGCAGAATTCGACCAGCTGCGAACCGATCGCGACGCTGGCTACGAGTGGCTGGCGACGCACGATGAAGACTGGCGGCGCGCGCTTGACGTCCAGGCTTCGCTGTGGCGAAGCGGGCGCATGAGAGCGGTAGGTTTCCCGGATCTGCTCGTCGCGGCGGTGGCGGAACGAGAACGTGTCACCGTTCTGCACTACGACGGTGATTACGACTTCATCACGCAGGTCACCGGCCAGCCCATGCAGTGGGTCGTGCCCCGGAGAACGGTTCCCTGACCATTGACTTCCCACTTCGCCCTGAAGGGCGGAGATCGCCTGTCACGCCGCTTCCCGGCGTGACTCCGGGTGGGTTCCTGCTTCGCCGCGCTGCGCCGGGGCAGGCCCCGGTCTTACCTGCGCTCCGCAGGCTGTCACCGCCAGTCCGGCGGCCCTGGCGACGTTGACCGCCGCGTTGATGTCCCGGTCCAGCCACGCTCCGCATGCCCGGCACTGCCAGGTGCGGACGTGCAGCGGCTCGGGGCCGTCCTTGACCCCGCACGCCGAGCACACCTGGGACGTGGGGACGAACCGGCCGATCCGGCGGACTCCGGCCGTACAGCCGGGCCTTGTATTCCAGCATGTTCACGAACGCCGACCATCCGGCGTCGTGGACGGACTTGGCCATCCGGGTCCGGGCGAGTCCCTTGACCGCCAGGTTTTCCACCGCGACCGCTGGGCTGTCGCGGATCAGGACGGTGGAGAGCTGGTGGTGGATCGCGCTGCCCGTCGGCCACCCGGACATGCGCGCGGGCGACCTTAGCGCGGGCCTTGTCCCGGTTCCCGCCGCCTTTCTCCTTATACGAGAGTGCTTGCTGTGCCCGCCTGAGCTTTTTCTCCGCCCGGCGCAGGAACCGCGGGAGGCGATCTTCCGGCCATCGGACAGCACCGCGAAATGGGTCAGTCCCAGGTCGATGCCGACCACCCGCAAGTCGCGGGCAAGGTGACGAGCCCGGCCTCGATGACAAAGCTGGCGAAGTACCGGCCTGCAGAGTCCCGGATCACGGTGATGCCCCACGGCTGGACGGCAGATCACGGGACCAGCGCACTCTCATCTCCCCGATCTTCGGCAGCCGCAGCCGCCCGTTGGCCAGCATCCGGAACTTCGCGCTCGCCGTGAACCGGACCGCCTGCCGGCGATCCTTCCGGGACTTGAGCGGGCGGCTCCATCTTCGGCCCTTTCCGCTTCCGGTGACCGACGCGAAGAAATTCCGGTACGCCGCGTTCAGGTCCGCCAGGGCTTGCTGCAGCGCCACGGCCGACTCCTCCTCGAGCCATGCGCGCTCCGGGGTGGCCTTCACCGCGGTCAGCCGGGCCGACAGCTCAGCGTCGCTGACGAACGGCCGCCCGGCCGCATGCGCTTCCTCGCGGACGCGCAGCGCGTCGTTGAACACCACCCGCGCGCACCCGAACGCCCTTCGCCAGCGCGGTACGCTGGCCCGGCGCCGGGCAGAGGCGGTAGTTGTACCGGAGCTGCACACATATAGCATACTTGCTTCATGGCCGAATACGATGACATATGCACTGGCAGGAATCATGTTTTCATTCTGTACGCCCACTTGGTTTTCGTCACCAAGTACCGGCACCCCGTGTTCACCGCCGCGCACCTGGAGCGCATGGAAGAGATCATGCGAGACGTATGCGCGGACTTCGGGTGCGAGCTGGCCGAGTTCAACGGAACCCCAGCCGTCCACCTGCTGGTCAACTTCCCGCCCACCGTGGCGATCTCCCGGCTGGTCAACAGCCTCAAGGGCGTGTCCTCCCGCAGGCTGCGGCAAGAGTTCCCGGACCTGCAGCGGCACTACTGGCGGGCGAAACGGCTATGGTCCGGGTCCTACTTCGCCGGGACGGCCTGTGGCGCCCCGATCTCCGTCCTGCGCCAGTACATCGAGCAGCAGGACCATCCCGCCGACGAGGCCGGGGTCCGCCCGCCTTCACCACCGGCCTGAAGGCCGGCGCACTAGCGGACATATTGGTAGCGGCGGCTATTTCGGTGGCA
This sequence comes from uncultured Actinomycetes bacterium, assembly GCA_963808295.1. Classification (GTDB taxonomy): domain Bacteria; phylum Actinomycetota; class Actinomycetes; order Streptosporangiales; family Streptosporangiaceae; genus Bog-532. Next base: position 48,698 of record CAWEFP010000007.1, read on the forward strand.
GGCTGCGAGCGTGATGACTGGCAACGCCTCACCGGGCAGCTGGCATGCCGTGGCCGAACTGCCACTGGCGGCTGGCTGACCGGACATCCCGAACGCGCACTGGGTGCGGCATGGGCGCGCGCTGGGTCACGTGCGTGCTGTCTGGCCTCCCGCCGGCGTGCGATCAGCCGGCCCTGTGCCGCCGCTCCCGGATCGGAATTGAAGCCCGCTCAACCGGTGCGCCCGCAGCGGCATGGCAGTGCGTTTGATGAGACGGTGGTCATGGTTGGGTGGTGTTGCGGGATGGCCAGCCTGCGCTGGCGCTCCCCCGATAATGCCGCAGGCCAGGCTGATCCCCATCGGGCCCCGACGTTCCCGGCAACTCCGGAGCCGCAGGTGCGCGGGCGGCAAGAGGATCCGCCGGAGCCCCTTATGCATCTTCGAGGAGGAGATGGATGCCGACCCGGACGACCTTGATACAGGTAACTGCGACCAGCCGTACTGACTCGCTGCTATCAAGTCTTGACGCTGAGCCGTATGGCGGACAGGTGGTAGCGCCCAGCGGCCTCGGCGAGCGCTTCGGTCGTCGGCGTTCCTGGCGTGTAAATCTTGAGGCCAAGCATTCGCTGTGCCCTCTTCACGCCGAACTGGCCGATGCTACGGGCGTAAATAGGTGCGACGGACTCGGGATCTTCGATCAGTTGCCCACGCATACGGAAGACGTGCCCGTCGAGGGTGACCTCGACATCCGCGTCGCCGCGAAAGTTGTTACGCCATCGGGCGTCGGTAAGCGCGTACAGTTCGTCGCCCAGCCGGTGCGCCACGACCGGGATATCATAGCGGCGCCCCGTCTTGCGGCCGGTGAAGCGTAGCACCATGAATTGTTTGCGCATCGGGCCGCCGAATGGCGACCGCAGCAGCAAGCGCACCACCGGATTGGTCACCCGCATCATGGCCGCCGGTGGATGCGCTGGCTCCACAGGCGCGCTCTGCTCTGTCACGACGCCAGCTTACGCCCCCAGCATCCGCCCTTGCCTGTTGGCGCTGGCCGCTAATCGCGGCCGAGCGGGAAAATGTCTCTGCCGCCGATGCGGGGATCACCTGAATGCAGGCCGTTCCACCAGCGGACGCCCGATGCGATGAAATCGGGAAGCGGGGCCCCGCTTGACGGCGGCCGCCCGTCCCAAGGGGGTCGGCGGCCGCCGGGCGGGTCAGCTGACCGGGCGGAGGCCCGCCGCGGTCAGCAGGTAGGCGTCCTGGTCGTAGCCGGGTTCGGAGAGGAGCTGGGCGACGGCGTCGCCGACCTGCGGCGCGGTGAGCACCGGGCCGGAACGGTCCAGGTAGGTGGCCACGTCCAGGCCCTCCCGCGCGGCGTAGGCGGCCACCGCCGCGGCACCGAGCTCGGTCGCGGGGGTGAGCTGCGGTAGCACCGAGACGAACCGGATGCCGAGGCTGTCGCGGGCGGACTCGGCCGCCGCGTAGGAGGCGATGAACCTGATCGTGGCCTTCGCCCCCGCGTAGCCGCCGCTGAGCGGTGAGCCGCGCAGCGCGGCCCCGCTGGACATGATGATGACCGTGCTCCCCGGGTCGAGCGGGGCGAGCAGCGCTTCGCGCACCCAGTGAAAGACGTGCTGCACATCGACGTCCCAGTTCCGGCTGAACGACGCCCAGGAATGCTGCTGCAGCGGCCGGGACAGCGGGGCGGCGCCGGCGTTCAGCACCAGGACGCGCGGCCGGTACGCGTCGATGAGCTGCCCGGCGACAACCGGGTCGGCGGCGTCCGCGCTCACCGGGGTGAAGGAGTCACCGAGTTCGGCGCGCAGCTCCTGCAGCCGGGCCTGATCGCGGGCGACGCCGACGACGTGCGCTCCATCCTTGCTCAGCCGGGTGGCGATGGCCCGGCCGAACCCTCGGCTGGCGCCGGTGACGAGCGTCGCGGAATCCGGCGAATTCCGTACTGGTCATGACGGTCTCCTGATGATCGGATGTCCGCCGCCGGGTGGTGGCGGTCTAGGGATGTAGACCAGGTGAACCCGGCGGAATCGCCGCGGCGGCCTCAGCGGGTGCGGCGGGGGTGGCGGCCGAGGAAGGCCACCAGCCGGTCACCCGGACCGGCCGTCTCAGCGACCGGGACCGGATCGGCGAACAGCCCGGCCCGGGTGCCGCGGGGGGCGAGCAACGCGGCCACCGGCAGCAGGTCGCTGGCCAGGGCGGGCGGGATCGTCCCGGTGCCGCCGCAGGTCACGGAGATGTCCCAGCCGTGCACCGCGATCTCGACGGCCCCGGTCAGCGTGATCAGGCCCGTGGTCAGCTCACGGTCGCCGACCGCGACCCGGCGCTCCGCCGAGCCGGCCGCGGCACTCGCGCACAGGAGCGTTCCGGCGCACTGGCTCAAGACGGCGACCGGGGCGCCGGGCCCGCCGGACCCGGCCCCGTCACCGCCGGCGGCCGCATCCGGGTGCACGAAGCCGGTGTACAGGCCCTCGGACAGCGCGTCCATGGAGTCGCCGAGGTGGTACAGCAACGTCCGCAGGTCCCATCCGGCGCACGGCGTGGGCAGCGGCAGGCGTTGCGGGGTGACCAGCAGCGCCGCGGACAGCGCGTACCTGACCGCCCCGGTCAGCAGCCCGCGCTCAGCCGTCCGAGCCACCGTGGCCCGCGCGGTCCGCGCCCGTCAGGACGGCTCCGGCCGCGGCGGCGCCGTAAACGTCCGGGAGCCGGAACGAGCCGAACAGGCCCGCGTCGAGGAAGATGACGATCCGGGCGACCCCGCCCGGGGTGACGGTCAGCACCTGCAGGGCGTGCGCGCGGTAGACGCCGTCCCGGCCGCGCTCGTAGGTGGCGAACGCCGGCTGCCCGTTGGCGGCCGTGGCCACCAGCCGGAACTGCCCGGGCGCACGGAGCACGTGCGACGCGAGGAAACGCGCGACGCTGTCCCGGCCGGCGAACCAGGTGGCGATCGGGGGCATCTCCAGCGCGATGTCGGCCCGCAGCAGGCCCGCCAGCGTGGTCACGTCGGCGTCCTCGAAGGCCGCCGCGTAACGGTCCAGCATCGCGCGCCTGGCCCGGCTCGGCGGGCTCGGCGACGTCGTCTTCGGCGGGCAGGGCCTGCGCGAGCTGGGCCCGGGCCCGCCGCAGCGCGCTGTTGACCGCGGTCGTGCTGAGGCCGAGCAGGCCGGCCGCACCTGCGCCGCGGGCCATTCGAGGACGTCACGCAGGATGAGGACCGCGCGCTGGCGGGCGGACAGGTACTGCAGGGCGGCCACGAAAGCCAGCCGCGTGCCCGCCCGCGCGACGGCCACCGCGGCCGGATCGGCCCGGGCCGCGCCCAGCACCGCATCGGGGATCGGCTGCAGCCACGGGACGTCCAGCGGCGCCGCCGGGCGCGGCGCCGGGATCGTCGCCGGGGCCGCCCAGGCCGGAGGGCAGCGGCCGCCGGCCACGGCGCTCGATCGCGGTCAGGCAGGTGTTGGTGGCGATACGGTACAGCCAGGTGCGCACCGACGACCGGCCCTGGAACCCGTGGTAGGCGCGCCAGGCCCGCAGATAGGTTTCCTGAACCAGGTCCTCGGCCTCGTCGGCTGAGCCCACCATCCGGTAGCAGTGGGCCAGCAGTTCGGCCCGGAACGGGCTCGTGACGCTGGTGAAATCGTCGCTGGCCATCATCGCCACCCCGGCTCGTCCGCACCGACGGCGGACGCCGTCCTCAGTACAGACTCCCGGCCGGGCCGAAAGTCACCGGCCCTGCATACGCCGATGATCCCAGCTAGGCGGCGACGGGAAGGACGTCGGGCGGGCTGTCGATGTCGGCGGTCAGGCCGGCCGCGGCGGCACGGCGGCCGAAGACCAGGACGTAGCCCAGGAACGTCGCCTCGGCGACGGCGCCGATACCGATGCGGGCCCAGGTGGGCAGCGGGGACGGGGTGACGAAGGCCTCGATCACGCCGGACACGAGCAGCACCGCGATCAGGCCGAGCGCGATCGTCACCGCGGCGCGGCCCTCCTCGGCCAGCGCCGTCACCCGGGTGCGCGGCCCCGGGTCGATGACGCACCAGCCGAGCCGCAGGCCCGCCGCGGCCGCGAGGAACACGGCGGACAGCTCCAGCATGCCGTGCGGCAGGATCAGGGTGAAGAACAGGCCGCCCTTGCCGTAGGCGAACAGGAAACCGGCGTCCACGCCGCCGTTCACGGCGTTGACGATCAGGACGAGCACCGTCGGGACACCCAGCAGGATGCCGGAGATCAGCGCCTCGGCGGCGACCCAGGCGTTGTTCGTCCACACCTGCGCCGCGAACGAGGACGCGGCGTACTGGGAGTAGTAGCCGCGGAACTCCTGATTCACCAGCTGGCGGGCCTGGCCGGAGGGGAGCAGCGCGGGCCTGCACGGCGGGCGACCGGGCGACCCACCAGCCGACGATCACGGCCAGGATGACCGAGCCGGCCGCCGAGGCCAGCCACCACCAGCGCGCCCGGTAGGCGGCGGCGGGGAAGCCGACCGTGACGAACCGCACCACCAGCGACCAGGATGCGGCGTGCGAGCCGGTGATGGCGCTGCGCGCCCGCGCCACCCGGGTGGACAGCTGCGCGGTCAGCGCGGGGTCGTGGCCGGCCGAACGGGCCGCCGACAGGTGCGTGGTCACCTGCTGGTAGAGCCGGACCAGTTCGTCCACCTCGGCCCCGGACAGGTGGCGCCCGGCGGCGGACGAGGTCGTCCAGCCGCCGCCATTCGGCCCGGTGCGCGGCCCCGAACACGTCGATGTCCACGGGCAGGAGACTAACGCCTGGGCAGGCATTAGCCTTATCTCGTCTGGGTGGTCTTCTTGGGGTGTGATGGACAACGTCGTCACCGGTGAGGCCGTGGTCCTCGACGTACCCGTCGCCCGGTTCCCGAGCCGCATGCTCGCCATCGCCATCGACCTCGCGGTCCAGCTCATCACCCTGGTCATCCTGCTGGTGATCGTCGCGGCCACGCAGGCGGGCGGCGGCCTGGACGACGCCGCCGGAGCGGCGATCGCGCTCAGCGTGACCATCGGTGTCATCGTCGGTTACCCGGCGGTCTTCGAGACCCTGAGCCGGGGCCGGTCGCTGGGCAAGCTCGCGATGGGCCTGCGGGTCGTCGGGGACGACGGCGGGCCGGAACGCTTCCGCCAGGCGCTGGTCCGCTCGCTGGCGTCCGTGCTGGAAATCTGGTTGCTGCTGGGCGCGCCCGCGCTGATCACGTCGCTGCTGTCGGCCAAGGGCAAGCGGCTGGGTGACGTCTTCGCGGGCACGTTCGTCATCCAGGAGCGGCTGCGGGCCAGCAGCGGCGCGCCGGCCGTGATGCCGCCCATGCTGGCCGCGTGGGCGGCGTCGCTGGAACTGTCCGGCCTGCCCGACGAGACGGCCGCCATCGCGCGCAGCTACCTGGGCCGCTGCTGGGAGCTCACGCCGGCGGCGCGCGAGGAATTCGGCCGCCGGCTGGCCGCCGAGGTGGCCGGGCACGTCTCACCGCCTCCGCCGCCCGGCACGGCGCCCGCCGCGTATCTGTCCGCCGTCCTGGCCGAACGGCGCGCCCGCGAGGAGGCCAGGATGAACCGGGTCACCCGCGGCGGGGATAGCGGCACACCCGGGTACGGGACCGCCAGCCACGGCACGCCCGGGACCGGGCCCGCGTCGCCTCCGGCACCGGACCCCTCCCCCGCGGCGGCGACGACGGGGCGGGCCGACGACGGGGAGCCGCCGTCCGCCGGCGGCTTCACGCCGCCCGCGTGACAGCCGACCGCGTGAGCGGGCACCCGGCGGGTAAAGTGGCTCGCCATGGCGGAACCCGAAGCGGAGGCCGTGGCCGGGCAGATGGCGGACCGGCCACTGCGGAACGTGATGGAGCCCGGCTGGGCCGAGGCGCTGGAACCCGTGGCCGGGCAGATCAAGGACATGGGCGACTTTCTCCGCGCGGAACTCGCGGCCGGACGCCGTTACCTGCCCGCGGGCGAGAACGTGCTGCGCGCCTTCAAGCAGCCGTTCGCCGACGTGCGGGTGCTGATCGTCGGGCAGGACCCCTACCCCACGCCGGGGAACCCGGTCGGGCTCAGCTTCTCGGTGGCGCCGGAGGTGAAGCGGCTGCCGCCGAGCCTGGTCAACATCTTCACCGAGTACACCGGCGACCTGGGCCTGCCGGAGCCGTCGAACGGCGACCTCACGCCGTGGTCCGAACGCGGCGTGCTGCTGCTGAACAGGGTGCTCACCGTGCAGCCGCGCAAGCCGGGCTCACACCGCGGCAAGGGCTGGGAGAAGGTCACCGACCAGGCCATCCGCGCGCTCGCGGCCCGCGGCGGCCCGCTGGTGGCCATCCTGTGGGGCCGGGACGCGCAAAGCCTCACGCCGCTGCTGGACGGCGTCCCCACGATCGAGTCGGCGCACCCGAGCCCGTACTCCGCCGACCGGGGCTTCTTCGGCTCGCGCCCGTTCAGCCGCGCGAACCAGCTGCTGGAAAAGCAGGGCGCCCAGCCCATCGACTGGGCCCTCCCCTAACCACCGCTTGCATGATTAGGGGCGGGTTTTCCGCAGGATTCCGCAGCATAGGGAGACAGGCTCGTATACGAGGTGCTCGAACGGCGTCGCCACGAGGAAGCGCTGCGGATACCCGCACCAACTCCTGGATGGACAGGCGCAGCGCTTGGTCCTTGAGCAGTACCGGCACGTCTGCGACGGCGAGCTCGGCCAGGGCCTCGCGGGTGTCGCCTTGGGCCGAACGGCCCGGCCAAGCGGGACCTCGGGCCGCAGCGCCCGCTGACGCCGCAAGACAAGGCTGACGAAACGAAACAGCCCGCGAATGGCGGAGGTGAATATTTATGACAACCGGGAGGGGCCGGCGAACAGCGGGACGCGCTAAGGGCCTTGCCTAACCGGGAGTCCCCCGAGCCCGCTGCCCACGAGCGCGCCCTGCGGACGCTCAGCCCAGCCGAGTGCTTCGACCTGCTGGAACTGGGTGGCATCGGCCGCGTCGGGTTCACGTCCGCAGACGGAATCATGATGCTGCCGGTCAACTTCGCCGTAACGGGAAAGACCATTATCTTCCGCACCGCACCGGACACGCTGCTGGCTCTGTACGCCAATGCCCAGGTCAGCTTCGAGATCGACCGCTTCGACGAGGCGCTCCATGAAGGCTGGAGCGTCCTGGCGCAAGGTCACGCGCACAAGGTCACTGATGAGCGTGAAGTCAAGCATCTTGAGGACGGAACGCACGTTGAGCCGTGGGCAGCCGGCGCCCGTGACGTGTATATACGCATCGTGCCGACCCGGATCAGCGGGCGACACATCCAGCCAAGCTGGGGCAGCCCCCCGGTGCCAGGCGCGGAACCTTAGGCCCTCTGCCTTGAACCAGTTGCGCAAGAGCACGCTGCCGCCGATATGCGCTTACGCTGACTCGATGCCAATCAAGACAAGGGCCGTGGAGATCTGGGAATTCTCCGCGCATGAGCCAGTGGGAGAGCGCTGGCCTACATCCGTGGGATTGACCAGACCTGTGCCGGAGATCGGCGTAAATCTCACCTGGCGCGCAGGGTCACGTGGCCGCCCTGGAACATGTGGGCAGCGTTCTCGGCGCATAGCGCGGAGAACGCTGCCCAGATCCCCTCGGGCGGGGCTAGGAGCCGATGCGCCAGGAGTCCAGGTAGGCGGACTGGGCCGGGGTGAGGACGTCGATCTGGGTGCCGATCGCGGCCAGCTCGAGCCGGGCCGCCTCGGCGTCGATCGGGGCCGGGACCTCGTGCACGTCGGGGGCCAGCGTCCCGGCGTTCCCGGCCAGCCAGGCCAGCGCGAGCGCCTGCACGCCGAACGACAGGTCCATCGCCTGGGCGGGATGGCCCTCGGCGGCGACCAGGTTCACCACCCGGCCCTCGGCGAGCAGCAGCAGCCGCCGCCCGTCGGCCAGCTCGAAGGAGTCCACGTGCGGCCGCAGGTCACGGCGGACCGCGACCGCCAGGCCTGCCAGCGCCGGCAGGTCGATCTCGACGTCGAAGTGACCGGCGTTGGCCAGGATGGCGCCGTCGCGCATGACGGCCAGGTGCCCGGCGCCGATCACCTGCGTCGACCCGGTCACGGTGATGAACACGTGCCCGGCGGCGGCCGCCTCGGCCATGGGCAGCACACGGAAACCGCGCAGCACCGCGTCCAGGGCCCGCACCGGGTCGATCTCGGTGACGATGACCTCGGCGCCGAGCCCGCGCGCCCGTTCCGCCACGCCGCGGCCGGACGCGCCGAACCCCGCCACGACCACCGTCTTGCCGGCCAGCAGCGTGTTCGTGGCGCGCAGGATGCCGTCGAGGACCGACTGCCCGGTGCCGAAGGTGCTGTCGACCAGGCGCCGGGTCGCGGTGTCGTTGGCCGCGACGACCGGGAACTTCAGCGCGCCCTCGGCCGCCATCCGGCGCAGCCTGATCACGCCCGTGGTCGTCGACTCACAGCCGCCGCGCACCCCGGGCAGCAGGTCGGGCCGCTGCGTGTGCAGCGTGTTGACCAGGTCGCAGCCGTCGTCGACGACCAGGTCGGGCGCGCCGTCCAGGGCGCGGGCGATGTGCGCGTAGTAGGTGGGCCGGTCGACGCCGGCCCGGGCGAACACGGCGATCCCGTGCCGCAGGGCCAGCGCGGCGGCCACGTCGTCCTGGGTGGACAGGGGGTTGGACGCGGCCAGGGACACGCTGGCCCCGCCCGCGCGCAGCACCCGGAGCAGGATCGCGGTCTCGGCCGTCACGTTCAGGCACGCCGCGACGGCCAGGCCGGCGAACGGCTGCTCGGCGACGAAACGCTCCCGCAGCAGGGCAAGCACCGGCATGGCCCGTTCGGCCCATTCGATACGGGCGCTGCCGGAGTCGGCCAGCGACGGATCGGCGATGTCACCCGGCGCGCCGGGCGGGATCGCGGGCACGTCCCCGTCCAGCCGGCCGTCCCGTTCCGCCGCGCCCGGCCGGCTCGCCGGGGCCGGGGCGGAGCGTGACCGGCCGCCGGGCCGCGGCGTGCGCGGCCCGGCGGCCCTGGCGTTCGCCATTGCCGGTCAGTACCGGTAGTGGTCGCTCTTGTAGGGGCCGTCGACCGGGACGCCGATGTAGTCGGACTGCTCCTTGGTCAGCCGGGTCAGCTTCACGCCCAGCGCGTCCAGGTGCAGCCGGGCCACCTTCTCGTCCAGGTGCTTCGGCAGGGTGTACACCCCGATGGGGTATTCGCTGGTCCGGGTGAACAGCTCGATCTGCGCCATGACCTGGTTGGTGAAGCTGTTGGACATCACGAAGCTCGGGTGGCCGGTCGCGTTGCCCAGGTTGAGCAGGCGCCCCTCGGACAGCACGATGACCGCGTGCCCGTCGGCGAAGACCCACTCGTCGACCTGCGGCTTGACGTTGACCCGGCGGACGCCGGGGATCCGGCCCAGCCCGGTCATGTCGATCTCGTTGTCGAAGTGGCCGATGTTGCCGACGATCGCCTGGTGCTTCATGGCGGCCATCTGGTCCGCGGTGATGATGTCGCGGTTGCCGGTGGCGCTGACGAAGATGTCGGCGGTTCCCACCACCTCCTCCAGCGTGCTGACCTGGAAGCCGTCCATCGCGGCCTGGAGCGCGCAGATCGGGTCGATCTCGGTGATGATGACCCGGGCGCCCTGGCCGCGCAGCGACTCGGCGCAGCCCTTGCCGACGTCGCCGTAGCCGCACACCACCGCGACCTTGCCGCCGATGAGGACGTCGGTGCCCCGGTTGATGCCGTCGATCAGCGAGTGCCGGCAGCCGTACTTGTTGTCGAACTTGCTCTTGGTCACCGAGTCGTTGACGTTGATCGCCGGGAACAGCAGCGAGCCGGCCCGGGCCATCTCGTACAGCCGGTGCACCCCGGTCGTGGTCTCCTCGGTCACGCCCACGATGGAGTCCGCCACCGCGGTCCATTTGCCCGGCGTGCTCGCCAGCGACGCGCGCAGGACGCCCAGGACGACCTTCCACTCGTCGGCGTCATCGTCGGCCGCCGACGGCACCCCGCCCGCCTTCTCGTACTCCGCGCCCTTGTGCACCAGCAGGGTGGCGTCGCCCCCGTCATCCAGCAGCATGTTCGGGCCGTCGCCGCCGGGCCAGGTCAGCGCCTGCTCGGTGCACCACCAGTACTCCTCCAGGGTCTCCCCCTTCCAGGCGAAGACCGGCACGCCCTTCGGGTCGTCCGGGGTGCCGTCGGGGCCGACGGCGACCGCGGCGGCCGCGTGGTCCTGGGTGGAGAAGATGTTGCAGCTGGCCCAGCGGACCTGCGCGCCCAGCGCGGTGAGCGTCTCGATGAGCACGGCCGTCTGCACCGTCATGTGCAGCGACCCGGTGACCCGCGCGCCGCGCAGCGGCTGGGCGTCCGCGAACTCGGCGCGGACCGCCATCAGGCCCGGCATCTCGTGCTCGGCCAGGCTGATCTCCTTGCGGCCGAACTCCGCGAGGGACAGGTCAGCGACCTTGTACGGAAGCGGTGCGTTGGACATGCATTCTCCTCGTTATCTCCGGCATTCCCGGTTCCTGGGCGCTCGCCGCCGGTCTTTCGCGGTCCGGCGTTCGCCGCCGGGCGGCGTCTACGCGCTATCGACCGTACGGGATGCCGGGGGGCACACGCACGCCCCAGGGGCCATTTCTTACAAAAAATTGTAAGCTTTACGCCATGCGTATCTCGGAGGCGGCCAGACGGCTGGGAATGTCACCGCGGATGCTGCGTTACCGCGAGGATCTGGGACTGCTGCCGCCGGTGCGCGACGCGGCCTACGGGCGCGGGCCACGGCACCGGCAGTTCGGCGAGGCGGATCTGCGGGCCGTGACCGCCGCGCTGCGGCTGGAGCGGCGCTACCAGGTCAGCCCCGCATCGGTAGCGTTCGGCTTGCGCGTGCTGTCGGAGCCCGCGGTGCGCGCGGCCGTGGCCGACCTCAGCCGATGCCTCGGGCGGCTGCCGGAGCAGCCGGGGCGGGCCCTCGACTTCGAGCAGGAGCGGGCGCTGCGACTGCTGGGCCGCACGCCCCGTCCGGGTCAGTAACGCCGGGCAGTAAGGGCGACGGCTCGCGCGGACCCGGCGGGCTGGCGGGCTGCGGGCCCGTGCCGCGGGGGCCGTCCGGCCCGGTGTAGTCGCCCCAGGCGCGGTTGACGGTGCGGATCGCCGGGTCGGTCTGGTCGGCCTTCGACTCCTGGTAGATGTCCGGCTCCAGGTAGATGACGTCGGCCATCGGCAGCGCCTCGCGGACCCGCCGCTCGGCCGCGTCGATGCCGCGCACCACGGTCGCGGCCGAGTCCTCAGCGCGCACCGCGACCTTGGCCGCCACCAGCAGGGAATCGGGGCTCAGGTGCACCGTGCGCATGTGGATGACCCGTTCCACCTCGGGGCCGTCCTGCAGCGCGGTGACGATCACGCGCTCGGCGTCGTCGCTAGCGGCCTCCCCGATCAGCAGGCTCTTGGTCTCCCGGGCCACCACGACGGCGACTCCGGCCAGCAGCACGCCGATGGCGACCGACCCGGCGCCGTCCCACGCGCCGTCCCCGGTCAGCACCGCCAGCCCGACCCCGATGAACGCGAACGCGAGCCCGGCCAGCGCGGCCGAATCCTCCAGCAGCACGACGATCAGGTCGGGGGCCTTGGACCGGCGGATGAACGACAGCCAGCCGCTCCCGTTCCGGTGCTGGTTGGACTCCTTAATCGCGGTGCGCAGCGAGAAGCCTTCCAGGATGGCCGAGACGGCCAGCACCCCGAACGCGACGTACTGGTTGGTGATCGGCTCGGGATTCATGATCTTGTGGATGCCGTCGTAGACGGAGTACGCACCACCGGCCGAGAACAGCACGACGGACACGAGGAAGCCGTAAAAATACCGTTCCCGGCCGAACCCGAACGGATGCTCCTCGGTCTCCCCCCGCCGCGCCCGTTTCCTTCCCACGAGCAGCAGGATCTGATCGCCGCAGTCCGCGCACGAGTGGACGAACTCGGCGAGCATCGACGCCGAGCCGGTGACCAGGAACGCGATCAGCTTGCAGATCGCGATGCCGACGTTGGCCGCGAAGGCGGCCAGCACCGCGCGCAGGCCGGCCGACCGGCCCGGCCGCTGGCGAGCCGGCTCGCCGCCGGGCTCACCCGGCCCGCCCTGCTGGGCGACGGCTCCTCCCGGGGCGTCCCGCGGCTGTTCCTCTGCTCTGATGCCCGACTTCCTTCCCGGACGGAGCCTAGGAGATCCGCTCCTTCAGCTCCTGGATGATCTCGATCGGCGTGGGGTCCACTCCAGAGGCGATGCCCAGATAAACCGTCGCATAATCGATGAGCTGGACAACGCTGGCGAAGCGCGGGACCGGATGCTCCCCCTTCATGGGCAGCTCGCAGACCCGGATCCCCCGTTCGGCGGCCAACTCGGCCGAGGCCGTCCGGCGCCGGGCCACCTGGGGGTGCTCGTCCGGATCGGCCAGCAGGACGAGCCGCAGCGGGAAGCCGGACTCCGCGTCCACCCCGGTGCGCCCCGGCGCGAACGAGCCGTCGAAGGCCACCACCTGGTTGTGATTGGCCTCCGGCAGTTCCCCGGCGATGCCGGGGTATTTCGCGTTCTCGTTGAGCTGGGCGGCGAAGCGGCTGGCCGCGACCCCGCCGAGCGGCGAGTTGCCCCAGATCATCGGCAGCGTGCCGAGCAGATCTAGCGCGAGCGACTTGCCGGGATTGACGAACGACTCGCTGGCCGGCAGGCACTGGAAGGAGATCTCCTCGAGGGTGGCCGCGGTGGCCTCGTAGACGTCCTCGCCCACGTCGATGACGCCCGCCCGCTCGGCGATGGCGAGCAGCGGGATCGACAGCCCCCACAGCGTCGAGCGGGGCATGCCCGCGGACTTCACCGGGACGAACGGCGCCCGCGCCTGGGTGGCGGTGGCCTGCAGCGGTGACCCGGCACCGCCGACCGCGACCAGCTGGGCGCCCCGGCGCACCGCTTCCGTCGCGGCGGCCAGCGTCTCCTCGGTGGAGCCGGAGCACGACACCGCGATAACCAGGTCCGCCGCGCCCACCCAGCCCGGGAGCTGGTACCCGTGCGCGGTGGCGACCTGCACGGAGTTGCCGGGGCCGCACACCGCGGCCAGCACGTCACCCGCGATCCCGGACCCGCCCATGCCCGCGACCACGATGGCGCGGGGCCGGCCGAGGCCACCGGCGACAGGTCCGCCTCCGAGCACGCCAGGAGGGCGGACCTGACCTGGGCCGCGGACGACGCCACCTGGCGGAGCATCCCGCCGGGGTCGGCGGCCTCCACCAGCTCGGCGTCGTCCAGCCGGTCGGCGGCCAGCTCGGCGTCCAGCCCGGCCAGGTCCCCCTCGCCGGTCACGCCCCGGCCCCGGGACGGCGCGCCTCGTCCACGAGCAGGACCGGGATGTCATCGCGGACCGGGTAGGCGAGGCCGCATTCGGCGGAGGTGCAGACGAGCTCGCCGGCTTCGTCGTCCACGCGCAGCGGCGAATGGCAGTTCGGGCAGGCCAGTATCTCCAGCAGCCAGTCGTCGAGCTTCACGCTTTCTCCTACGTTCCTACGTTGCCGTTCGTCCCTTGCGGGCTGGTCCGGGGTCAGCGCCGCGGACAGGTCACGCCCCGGTGCCGCGGACCACGCCGAGCACCTCGTCGCGCACCGATTCCATCGTCGCCACGTCAGCGGCCTCCACGTTAAGCCTCAGCAGCGGCTCCGTGTTCGACGGACGCAGGTTGAACCACCAGTCGGGGACCAGGACCGTCAGCCCGTCGAGCTCGTCGGTGCTGACCCCCGGGCGGCCGGCGAAGGCGTCCCGGACCCGGGCGGTGGCCCCGGCCTGGTCGGCCACCTCGCTGTTGACCTCCCCGCTCGCGGCGTACCGGGCGTAACGGGCCAGCAGCCGCGACAGCGGGCTCTCCTGGTGCCCGAGGGCCGCGAGGACGTGCAGCGCCGCGAGCATGCCGGAGTCGGCGAACCAGAAGTCCCGGAAGTAGAAGTGGCCGGAATGCTCGCCGCCGAAGATCGCACCGGTACGGGCCATCTCCGCCTTGATGAAGGAGTGGCCCACGCGGGTGCGGACCGGGGTGCCGCCGTTCTCCGCGATGATCTCCGGGACCGCGCGCGAGGTGATCAGGTTGTGGATGACCGTCGCGCCGGGCTCACGGGCCAGTTCGCGGGTCGCGATGAGCGCGGTGAGCACCGACGGGGAAACAGTGTCGCCGTTCTCGTCCACGACGAAGCAGCGGTCGGCGTCGCCGTCGAAGGCCAGCCCGATGTCGGCGCGGGTCTCGGTCACCGCCCGCTGCAGGTCGCGCAGGTTGGCCGGTTCGATCGGGTTGGCCTCGTGGTGCGGGAAGGTGCCGTCCAGCTCGAAATACAACGGCACGAGGTCGATGGGCAGCCCGTCGAGCACCTTCGGCACGGTGTACCCGGCCATGCCGTTGCCCGCGTCGACCGCGACCTTCAGCGGCCGGATGGCCGACACGTCGACCAGCTTCTTCAGGTGCTCCGCGTAGCCGGAGAGCAGGTCCTGGCGGGTGCGGCGGCCGGGCGGCGCGGCACTGGCCGGCACGCCCGCCTCGATCATCTCGCGCAGCTCGGCCAGGCCAGTCTGCTGGCCGACCGGCTTCGCCCCTTCCCGGCACAGCTTGATGCCGTTGTAGCGCGACGGATTGTGGCTGGCGGTGATCATGGCGCCGGGGATGCCGAGGGTGCCGCTGGCGTAGTAGAGCATGTCGGTGGAGCCGAGGCCGGCCTCGATGACGCCGGCGCCCTGCGACGTGGCGCCCCGGCCGAACGCCGCCGCCAGCGGCCCGGAGGACGTCCGCATGTCGTGCACCGTCACGACCTCGGCCGCCCCGGTCAGCCGGACGAAGGCGGCGCCTACCGCCTCGGCCACGCCCTCGTTGAGCTCGCCGGGCACGACGCCGCGGATGTCGTACGCCTTGATGATCTTTGCCAAGTCAGCCACTGCAGCTCATGCCTCCCGTGCCCGATGCCATTGCCCGATGCGGTACGGCGGGGCCTCGCACGCAGGGGCGAGCCCACCTCATCCGCTCGCTGCGTCGCCACCCGGCTCCGGCACCAGGGGACCGAGCCTACCGTCCGGGCGGGATGGTACGGCAACGGCACTTACCCGGGCGGACCGGCACCAACGGCGGGCGGCCGCGGCAGGCTGATCTCCGCCCGCCACTGCTCGCTGCGCAGTTCGCTGCGCGCGGACGCGCCGAAGGCTGTGGCCAGGCCTTCCATCCAGGCCCTGGCTGCCTCCTGGCCGTCGATCGCCTGGCGCGCCGACGCGGCTGTCAGCGTCAGCTCGAACTGGATCATGCTGCGCCCGGCCCGCACCCCCACGTGCGCCCGGGCGGCCTGGATGGCGGCCAGGGTGCCGAGCAGGATGAGGTCGACGATGTCCGTGACGACGGGCAGCTCGTCATGGCCGAGCGGCGCTGCCTGCTCATCGGCGTCCACCGTCACCGGCGTGGCGAACAGGCATGTCGCCCGGTGGCTGATGACGGAAGGCAGGTCAGTCCCGGGAGTGGCGGGCGGCCGGGGCCCATCGATCAGGTGCCGCAGTGAGTCGGCCGCTGTTTCCAGCCACTTCAGCACGTCATCCAGGCTTGCCGCCTGGGCCGGTGAACTCGACCGGCGCATCATCTCCAGTCTGAGGCCGGCCGCCGTGATCGCCTGGATGGGGCCGTCGTGAATGAAGTTCACGACGGCGTGGTGCTCGCGGGCGCGCAGGCGGCGCGCCACGGCAAGGAGGAGCCAGGCGGCCGGCTGGCCGTCACCGGGATGCCGCGCGCCCGCGGCTGGTGCCAGGCTCTGCGCGCCGGCACCGGTCAGCACGTCGCCGTGCTGGCTGGCGCGCGGGTTGTTTCGGGACTGATCGACGCCGCGCACCGCCGCGAGCAGATCCGCGATCCGGAATGGCTTGGCGAGGCACGCCACGCCCGCGGGAACCAGCCCGAGAACGCCGCCGGTGATCACCAGGCACCGATCCGCCGCGGCCGGGTCGTCTGATCGGAGCGTCTCGACCAGGTCGAGGCCGTTCTCGGCGCCGAGGTTCGCGTCGATGAGCACGACGTCGAACCGGCTCGGGTCCAGCGCCCGCGCCTGGGCCAGCGATGACGCCATCTCGACTTCGTACCCGGCGCCGACGAGCGCGCGGCGGATCGTCTTGCGCATCTCCTCGGTGTCATCGAGGACCAGGGCCCGCGGGCCGCATGAGGTTTCTGTCACTGCGCCAGCCCTTCATGCCCAGGGACGTGCATCAACGCGGGGCCTGAGTCGCTGCCGCTCACGACCCGCGGGGAAGCACCCGGGCTCGATGACTTACCGTATCTTTATAATAACTATCAGTAAAGATATGGGGGCGGCCGTGCGATTTGCTGATCACTTGTTTGTCGGGCTGCTGGAGGCGGCGCCTGACGCGGTGGTGTGCGTGGACCGCAGCGGCCGGATCGAGCTGGTCAACGCGCAGGCGGAGCGGCTGTTCGGGTACAGCCGGGACGAGCTGGCCGGCCAGCTGGTGGAGATCCTGGTTCCCGACGCCATCAAGGCCGGGCACCCGGCGCGCCGGGCCGGGTACGTAGCCGCCCCCCAGCCGCGGCCGATGGGCGCGGGCATCGAACTGGCCGGCCGCCGCCGTGACGGCAGCACCTTCCCCGCCGAGATCTCCCTGTCCGCCATCGGCACCGGCGACGGGATCCTCGTCATGGCCGCGATCCGGGACGTCACCGAGCGGCGGAGAGCCGCTGAGACGGCGGCCCGGCTGGCTTCGATCATCCAGTCCTCACACGACGCGGTGATCGGCAAGACTCTCGATGGAGCGATCACCAGCTGGAACCCCGGGGCGGAGCGGCTGTACGGCTACTCCGCGGCCGAGATCAGCGGCCGTCACATCGATGTGCTGATCCTGCCAGAGAACCGCGCCGACGAGAAGAAAATCCAGGACGCGGTCGTCCGCGGTGAGCGGGTCGAGCAGTACCAGTCCGATCGGATCTGCAAGGACGGGACCACGGTCAGAGTGTCGCTGACACTGTCTCCCATTACCGAAAGTGGCGGGACGATCGTCGGGATCTCCACGGTGTCGCGGGACATCAGCGTGCGGCAGCGGGCCGATGACCGGTTCCGGGGCCTGCTGGAGGCGGCGCCTGACGCGGTGGTGTGCGTGGACCGCAGCGGCCGGATCGAGCTGGTCAACGCACAGGCGGTACGGCTGTTCGGGTACAGCCGGGACGAGCTGGCCGGCCAGCTGGTGGAGATCCTGGTTCCCGACGCCATCAAGGCCGGGCACCCGGCGCGCCGGGCCGGGTACGTGGCCGCCCCCCAGCCGCGGCCGATGGGCGCGGGCATCGAACTGGCCGGCCGCCGCCGTGACGGCAGCACCTTCCCCGCCGAGATCTCCCTGTCCGCCATTGACACCGGCGAGGGGATCCTCGTCATGGCCGCGATCCGGGACATCAGCGAGCGGCAGCGGGCCGATGACCGGTTCCGGGGCCTGCTGGAGGCGGCGCCTGACGCGGTGGTGTGCGTGGACCGCAGCGGCCGGATCGAGCTGGTCAACGCGCAGGCGGAGCGGCTGTTCGGGTACAGCCGGGACGAGCTGGCCGGCCAGCTGGTGGAGATCCTGGTTCCCGACGCCATCAAGGCCGGGCACCCGGCGCGCCGGGCCGGGTACGTGGCCGCCCCCCAGCCGCGGCCGATGGGCGCGGGCATCGAACTGGCCGGCCGCCGCCGTGACGGCAGCACCTTCCCCGCCGAGATCTCCCTGTCCGCCATCGGCACCGGCGACGGGATCCTCGTCATGGCCGCGATCCGGGACGTCACCGAGCGGCTGGAGCTCCAGGCCGAACGCGAGCGGCTGAAAAGCCAGGCCGAGCGGGACCGGCTCGAACGCCAGCTCCACCAGTCCCAGCGGCTGGAAAGCCTGGGCCAGCTCGCGGGCGGGGTCGCGCACGACTTCAACAACCTGCTGGCCGTCATCTCCAACTACGCCGCGTTCGTCGGCGATGAGATCGCCAGCCGGGAACCGCAGGACAGCTGGCAGGCCGTGCGGGACGACGTCCAGCAGATCGAACAGGCCGCCGAGCGGGCCGCGGGGCTCACCCACCAGCTGCTGGCCTTCGCCCGCCGCGAAGTCATCCAGCCCCGCGCACTGAACCTCAACGACGTGGTCATCAGCGTCGAGCAACTGCTCGTCCGCACCCTGGGTGAGCACGTGGAACTGGACACCGATCTGGGTGACGAGCTGTGCCTCGTGCTCGCCGACCCCGGCCAGATGGAGCAGGTCCTGGTCAACCTGGCCGTCAACGCCCGCGATGCCATGCCCACCGGCGGGAGGCTGACCATCAGCACCTCCAGCACCGACATCGACGAGGACCACGCGGCCAGCCGCGTCGGCCTGCCACCCGGCCGGTACGCCTGCCTGAAGGTCAGCGATACCGGTACCGGGATGCCCAAGGACGTCGCGGACCGCGCGTTCGAGCCGTTCTTCACCACCAAGGCAAAGGGCGAGGGATCGGGCCTGGGCCTGGCCACCATCTACGGCATCATCGCCCAGGCCAACGGCTACGTGCAGATCTACTCCGAACCAGGTATCGGCACCACCATCACCATCCTGCTGCCCGCGACCAGCCAGCCCGCCCAGCAGACGCCATCGCGGCCGCGGGTACCGCAGGGCGCCCAGGGTGAGACCGTACTGGTCGTCGAGGACGAGGCGGCGATGCGCGAGGTGACCCGCCGCATCCTGGCCCGTAACGGCTACGAGGTCATCACCGCCGCCAGCGGGCGCGACGCGATCGAGATCGCCACCGGCCGCCCCGGCGGGATCGACGTACTGGTCAGCGACGTCGTGATGCCGCAGATGCTCGGAAAAGAAACCGCCGAGCGGATCCGTGCCCTCCATCCGGCCGTGAAGGTGCTCTTCATGTCGGGCTACACCGAGGGAGTCCTGGACACCCAGGGTGTCCTCGAAGCAGGCGTCAACCTGATCGAAAAGCCATTCACCGAAGCGTCCCTGCTGGCCAAGCTGCGCGAGGTCATCTCGGCCGCCCGCTGAGCGGGCGCCCGGCGCGGCTTTGCGGTCAGGTCGTGGGCTGGCGGCCTGCGGCTCACCCGACGGGGCCGTCTCCGGCGGGGCCGAGCGGACCATCCTCAGGTGGCGGCGCCGCCCCACCTCGACCCCCTGCCCGACCGGCTCCGGTCCCGGCGGACGCTGGCGCTGCTGCTGCGAGGCCTCCCGGACCGCGTTGGCCAGTGCCTCCAGATCGTCCACGCTCTGCTGCACGGGGTCGCCGGGCAGCCGCACGACGTCCCAGCCCCGGGGCACGGTGAGCCGCTCGGCGTGCGTCGCGCACAGGTCGTAGCAGTGCGGCTCGACGTAGGCGGCGAGCGGGCCCAGCACCGCCGTCGAGTCACGGTAGACGTACGTGAGCGTGTAGACGGGGGGCTGCCTGCATGCGGTGCGCGAGCAGCAACGCGAACTCACCGACCCACCTCACTCACATGATCAAACTCCGCCGGCACGGCCGAGGCCGCATCCCACTGGCCGGGGCTCGCCAGGTCGCTCGTACGTCCCGGGAGAGATTCTCACCCTCAAGGGCCGGGTCCCGCAGCACTATCCCGGACCAGGTCCGGAATAGCCCAGCGTGCGTCCCGTACATCCGTCGACGGTAGCTGGCCGGGGTCGTTAACGCCACCACCCGGGGCACTCTGCACGATCGTGTCTTCGGCCGGGGCGCGGCTGCGGGCCGGGGCCCGCGCCCGGCGTCTACCGGCGGTACGGCTCATCGGGATACGCTCGGTAACTATGCAGGCCGGCGAGACCAGTTCCGTTCCCGGCCGCCGGCGCATCCGGCGGCGTGACCGGCATGGCCGCGGCCTGCGGGGCCGGCTGGTGCCCACGGACGTGCCGCTGTACCGCAGCCGGGCGCAGCAGTTTGACAACCTGGTCCTCGACGCCGTCGCGCGGCTGGAGCCTCGGTGGGAGGCGGAGCTGTCCGGGATCGAGTTCGCGGTGCAGGAGGTACCGGACGAGGAGATCCTGGGCGAGGAGATCGTCCCGGTGCCGCTGGCCCGGATCGATCCCGGGGAGGCGGACCCGCTCGATGCGGCCGGCTCGCGATCACCGCGGATCGTGCTGTACCGGAGACCGCTGCTGGCGCGGGCGGAGGACGAGGATGAGCTGAGCGAGCTGATCTTCGACGTGGTGGTCGAGGAATTCGCCGAGCTGCTGGGGCTGGATCCGGACACGATCGACCCCGGGTACCCCGAAGGGGACTGAGCCCGGGCCGGGGACGTGGTTCCGTGCCCGGGGTTGTCGGCGGGTCAGGGCGGGCCCCGCCGCGGCCCCTCGCCCCGCCGGCTCGGCGCCGGCGGGGCGAGGGCTATACCGCTTCTCGCTTCAGCCGCCGACGTTCCCGCTCGGACATGCCGCCCCAGATGCCGAACCGTTCATCATTCTCCAGCGCGAACTCCAGGCACTCGGCCCGGACCTCACACCCCCGGCAGACCTTCTTGGCCTCCCGGGTCGAGCCGCCCTTCTCCGGGAAGAACGCCTCGGGATCGGTCTGGGCACACAGGGCCCGGTCTTGCCAGCCAAGATCCTCGGCGTCGTCTGAGCACTCCACACCGTGCTCAAGTGGGACGATGACCTCAGACACACGCACCTCCTACCCCTTGCGGGGGCCCCCGGACTCACGCCCCTCCCCCGGGACGCGTACTTACAACAGTGAAATTACACGCGCGTGTCTTGCTTCCCGTCAAGCCGGCTAGGTGATATTGGCCGTATTAATGTCGCCTGGTGGGCGAAAAGTTCCCCAAGATTGCGGCCTATCCGTTGCCGGGCCAGAGCGAACGGGGGCCAGCACATACCGTAGCCGCCGGGAGCCCGCCGCCGCGGGGCAGGATACCGGTGACGGCGCCGCGGATCCGCCCGGCACGCGGCGGCGGGCATCTGCGGCGTGGGCGCGGTCACCTGGCCCGGCGGCGACGGCGGGGGCGCGTGCAGGGGGGCGCGGTCAGGCGGGGTGAAAAAGGCTGCCAGACTTTGGCTATGCGGATCACCGTGCTGGCCGGCGGCGTCGGCGCCGCGCGCTTCCTCCGCGGCCTCAAGGCCGCCGGCCCGGACGCGGAGATCACCGTGATCGGGAACACCGGCGACGACATCACGCTGTTCGGCCTGCGCGTCTGCCCCGACCTGGACACGGTGATGTACACGCTCGGCGGCGGGATCAACGAGGCCCAGGGGTGGGGCCGCGCTGGGGAGGCGTTCGCCATCCGGGACGAGCTGGCCGCCTACGGCGCCGGGCCGGACTGGTTCACCCTGGGCGACCGCGACTTCGCCACGCACATCGTGCGCAGCCAGTTGCTGGCCGAGGGCCATCCGCTCTCAGCCGTGACCGAGTCCCTCTGCCGGCGGTGGCAGCCCGGGGTCCGGCTGCTGCCGATGTCGGACGACCAGATCGAGACGCACGTGCTGGTCGATGACGGTGACGGCCGACGCTACGTTCACTTCCAGGAGTGGTGGGTCCGGATGCACGCGCAGGTGCCGGCGTCGGCAATCGTGCCGGCCGGCGCGGCCGACGCCCGCCCGGCCCCGGGCGTGCTGGACGCCATCGCCGGGGCGGACCTGGTGCTTTTCCCGCCGTCCAATCCGGTCGTGAGCATCGGGACGATCCTCGCCGTGCCCGGCATCCGGGAGGCGGTCGCGGCCAAGACCGTGGTGGGCGTGTCACCGATCATCGGGGGCGCCCCGGTGCGCGGGATGGCCGACGCGTGCCTGGCCGCGATCGGCGTGCCGACGACCGCGGTGGCCGTCGGGGCCCTCTACGGGGCCGGGCTCATCGACGGCTGGCTGGTGGACGACGAGGACAAGGCGGCCGCGGCGGATCCGGCGCTGGCCGGGATCGAGGTGCGGATCATGCCCTTGTACATGCGTGACCTCTCCGCGACCGCCAGCATCGCGCGGGCGGCGGTTGACCTGGCCGCGGAGCTCGCCTGATGCCCGGGAGCCGGGAGGGGGACAGCGTGCTGGGCGAGGCGGTGGCGGGCCAGAGCCCGGAACGTGCGGGGGGGGCCGAGGGCGGGACAACGCGAGCCTGCGGGGACAACCGCCAGCCTGCGGGGACAACCGCCACTGCCGGGGACAACCGCCACCCTGCCGGGGACAACCGCCACCCTGCCCTGCAGATCAGCGTCCGGGGCGTCCCCGGGATCCCGGAGATCCAGCCGGGCGCGGACCTGGCCGCGCTGATCGCGGACGCCGCCGGTGACCTGCGAGACGGCGACATCGTCGTGGTGACGTCGAAGATCGTGAGCAAGGCGGAGGGCCGGGTCGTCCAGGGCGACCGTGAGGCCGCGATCGACGCCGAGACGGTCCGCGTGGTCGCGCGGCGCGGCGCCGCCCGCATCGTCGAGACCCGGCAGGGCCTCGTGCTCGCCGCGGCGGGTGTCGACGCCTCCAACACCCTGCCCGGCACGGTGGTCCTGCTGCCCGAGGACCCGGACGAGTCCGCGCGGCGGCTCCGGAAGGCGCTGCGCGGCCGGCCCGGCGCGAACGTCGGGATCATCATCACCGACACGCTCGGCCGGGCCTGGCGGATCGGCCAGACCGACGCCGCGATCGGCGCCGCGGGCGTGCGGCCCTTCGTCGACTACCGGGGCACCGACGACAGCTTCGGGAACTCCCTGGAGGTCACCCTGGACGCGGTCGCCGACGAGATCGCCGCCGCCTCGGACCTGGTCCAGGGCAAGGCGGCCGGGGTCCCGGTGGCCGTGGTGCGCGGGCTGGCCGACCTGGTGACGGCCGAGGACGGCCCCGGGGCGGCCGCCCTGATCCGGCCCGCGGCCGAGGACATGTTCCGGTTCGGCGCCGCCGACGTCCTGCTGGCGCGCCGGACCATCCGGGAATTCACCGGCGAGCCGGTCAGCCTGGAGGCGGTCCGCCGCGCGGTCGCCGCCGCGCTGACCGCCCCCGCGCCGCACCACACCGAGCCATGGCGTTTCGTGATCCTGGCGTCCGCGCGGAGCCGGGCGGACCTGTGCGACGCGATGCGGGCAAGCGTGGATCACGGACCTGCGCGGCGACGGCTGCACGGACGAGCAGATCGCCCGCCGGGTCCGCCGCGGCGACCCGCTGCGCAAGGCGCCGCTCATCGTCGTCCCATGCCTGATCCCCAGCGGCCTGCACCGCTACCCCGACCAGCGGCGGTCCCGCGCCGAACAGGAAATGTTCCTGATCTCGATGGGCGCAGCGGTGCAGAACTTCATGATCGCCCTGGGGGTCGAGGGCCTGGGCTCGTGCTACATATCGAGCACGCTGTTCTGCCCGGACGTCGCGGGCGACGCGATCGGCCTGCCGCGCGACGCCCAGCCGATGGGCGCCATCGGCATCGGGCACCCCGCGGCCGCACCCGCCCCACGGCCGCCCCGCGACCCGGACTACTTCGTCCTGACGCTGTGAACGGGCCCTCCCGGGCAGCGCCGGGTCCCAGCACAGGCCCGTTCGGCCATCCGGGCGGTCAGCTGGTCAGGAGGGGCAGCGGCGTGCGGACGGACGCGCACACGCCGTCGCTGGCCGCGGCGGCGGCCAGCCGCTCGGCGGGGACCTCGCCGTAGCAGGTGGTCCGCTGCCGGGCGGGCCGGCCGGTGGGCGCGATCATCGCCTGAAGCTGGCTGATCGTCCGGAACGAACCGTTATCGGCGCCGGCCATCCGGCTGATCGTCTCCTCCATCAGGGTGCCGCCCACGTCGTTGACGCCGCCCTGCATGACGTCCCGGCACAGGTCCTCGCCAAGCTTGACCCACGAGCACTGGATCGAGTCGATCGCGCCGTGCAGCAGCAGCCGGGACACCGCGTGCACGGCGCGGTTCTCCCGCCGGGTCGGGCCTG
This sequence comes from uncultured Actinomycetes bacterium, assembly GCA_963808295.1. Lineage (GTDB taxonomy): Bacteria > Actinomycetota > Actinomycetes > Streptosporangiales > Streptosporangiaceae > Bog-532. The sequence continues at coordinate 72,537 of CAWEFP010000007.1, forward strand.
GCCGTGCCAGGCCGGCCAGGTAGATGGGCGCGCTGGAGTGGATGAACGGCAGCAGCACGAACTCGGTGAAACCGCCGGTGCGCTCCTGGATGCCGCGGATCACCCGCAGGTGCCCGACCCAGTGCGCCGGGGTGTCGACGTGCCCGTACATCATGGTCGACGAACTCCGGAGGCCGAGCTCGTGCGCGGTCGTGATCACCTCGATCCACACCGCCGTGGGCAGCTTGCCCTTGGTCAGGATCCACCGCACGTCGTCGTCGAGGATCTCCGCGGCCGTGCCGGGGATCGAGCCGAGGCCGGCTTCCTTCGCGCGGATGAGCCATTCGCGGATCGGCAGCCCGGTGCGGGACGCCCCGTTGACCACCTCCATCGGGGAGAAGGCGTGCACGTGCATGTCCGGGCAGCGGCGCTTGACCTCGGCAGCGATGTCGAAGTAGGCGGTCCCGGGCAGGTCCGGGTGAATGCCGCCCTGCATGCACACCTCGGTGGCCCCGGCCTCCCAGGCCTCCTGCGCCCGGTCCCCGATCTGCTGCAGCGACAGGGTGTAGGCGTCGGCGTCGGTGCGGCGCTGAGCGAACGCGCAGAACCGGCAGCCGGTGTAACAGACGTTGGTGAAGTTGATGTTGCGGTTGACGACGTAGGTGATGTCGTCGCCCACCACGTCCCGGCGGATCGCGTCGGCCAGCCCGCAGACCGCTTCCAGCGCGTCCCCGTCGGCGTCGAGCAGCGCGAGCGCCTGGTCGTCGGTGAGCGCGGCCGGATCCCGCTCGGCCTGCCGGAGCGCGGCCTTGACGTCGGCGTCGATCCGGGACTCGCGGGCGTTCGGGCCGCGGGCGTTCGGGCCGCATGTGTTCGGGCTGTCGTCAGCCTGCCCGCGGTCGGCCTGCCCGCCGCCGAGCCGGGTCCTGATCTCGTCCCAGTCGCCGTAGACCTCGGCGAAATCGTCCCGGCGGTCCGTGGTCCGGCCGGTCGTGTCGATCGAGGTGTGCAGGTCGGTGCGGCCCGCCTCCTGCCAGCCGCCGTCCGGCTCCTGCCACGGCCGCCCCTGCGGCATGGCACCGTCCCGGGCCAGGCCGGTCGCCGGGTCAGCCAGCGCGGAGACGTGCGCGCCCAGCCGCGGGTCGAGCCACGGCTCCCGGATATAGGGCGGGTAGATCGTCAGGCGCTCGCGCAGGGTGAACCCCCCGGCGGCGGTCTGCGCCGCCAGCTCGTCGATCTGCGGCCACGGGCGCTCGGGGTTGACGTGGTCCGGGGTGAGCGGGGAGACGCCGCCCCAGTCGTCGATCCCGGCCGCCAGGATCATCCGGTACTGGTCGCCGATCAGGTTCGGCGGGGCCTGGATTCGCGCCTTCGGCCCGAGGACCAGCCGGGTGACGGCGATGGTCGCGGCGAGGTCATCGAGCTCGGCGTCCGGAACCCCGCGCATCCTGGTGTCCGGCTTGGCCCGGAAGTTCTGCACGATGACTTCCTGGATGCCGCCGTACTCGCGCGCGACCTGGCGGATTGCGAAGATGGATTCGGCCCGCTCGGCGAGCGTCTCACCGATGCCGATAAGGATTCCGGTCGTGAACGGCACCCCGCAGCGCCCGGCGTCCTCCAGGACCCGCAGCCGGACCGCGGGGTCCTTGTCGGGGCTGCCGTAGTGCGGGCCGCCCTTCTCGGTGAACAGCCGGGCCGCGGTGGTCTCCAGCATCATGCCCATCGACGGCGCCACCGGCTTGAGCCGCTGGAAATCCGCCCAGCCCAGCACGCCCGGGTTGAGGTGCGGCAGCAGGCCGGTCTCCTCCAGCACGCGGATCGCCATGGCCCGGACGTAGGACAGCGTGTCGTCGTAGCCGCGGGCGTCCAGCCACTCCCGGGCCTGGTGCCAGCGGTCCTCCGGCCGGTCGCCCAGGGTGAACAGCGCCTCCTTGCAGCCGAGGGCGGCGCCCTGGCGCGCGATCGCAAGGACCTCGTCGGGCTCCAGGTAGGGGCTGTCCAGCCGGTGCGGGACCGTCGCGAATGTGCAGTACCCGCAGCGGTCCCGGCACAGCCGGGTCAGCGGGATGAAGACCTTCCGCGAATACGTGATCACCCCGGGACGCCCGGCGGCGGCCAGGCCCGCGTCCCTGGTCCGGCCCGCGTAGCCGAGCAGCGTCTCCAGGTCGGCGCCCCGGCTCTGCAGCAGGATCCCGGCCTCGCCGGGGTCCAGGGCCTTGCCGTCCCGGGCCCGGGCCAGCGCCCGGCGCAGGCCCGGCTGAGGCTCAGCGGAAGACGTCACGCGTTATCCCTTCGTCGGCGAATCGGGCTGGCCAGGCCCGGCAGCCAACCAAAACCCCTGCCGACCCTACGCCGCGAGAAATCACCCCCATAACGCGCCCGCGCTCCGTCCTATTGCGCCCGGGCATCGTCCCGCCGGCGTCACCGCCACGCCGGAGGACACGCTGAGGCGCCAACGCGGGTACCGGGGTACACGCAATGGTGCCAACGCGGGTACCGCGGTGTCCTACGCCTGACAGCCGTAGTCTCCTCGGCCGGGCAGGGCGCGGGCGCGCGGGGCGCGCAGGGCGCGGGCGCGGGGGGCGCGCACGCCGGCGGGCGCGTCAGAAGCCGCGGTAGTCGCGGACGGGGAGACGGGGGCCGCGGCGCGGGGGGCGGACGCCGCTGAGCTCGACGAGCCTGGTTACCCGGTAGCGGTGGCCGGCGTAGGGGGCCAGCAGTTCGAGCATGCCCGCATCGTCGACGATCCGGCCCGCGAGGGCCCAGCCGACCGCCTTGGGCAGGTTGTAGTCCCCCATCGAGATCGCGTCCGGGTCACCGGAGGCGCGCTGCATGACCTCCGCGGCCGTCCAGACGCCGATGCCGGGGATGACGCGGAGCCGAGCGCTGGCCTCGGCCGCCCCCAGCCCGGTGGTCTCCTCCATCCGCCCGGCGACCTGCGCGGCGGCGGCGATGGTCCGGGTCCGGACCGCTTCCACGCCGGCCCGGTGCCACTCCCAGGACGGGATCCGCGCCCAGGTCGGCGGGGGCGGGAACACGCGCATGCCGCGCGGGGCGGGCCCCGGGGCCGGGGTGCCGTACCGGTACATCAGCGTCCGCCAGGCCCGGTGCGCCTCGACGCCGAGGACCTTCTGCTCGAGGACCGCGGGGACCAGCGCCTCCATGACCCGGTGAGTGCGGCCGATGCGCAGGCCGGTGTGCCGGGCGGCCATCTGCCGCAGCAGCGGGTGTTCCGGGCGGAAGCCTGCCCATTCGTCATCAGCGCCCAGCATGGCGGGCAGCGTGGCCAGCATCCAGGCCGCGCCGGGCCCCCAGGCCGCCGCCGATATGACGGGCCCGGCCGGTGCCGGCGGGGCGGCCGGTGCCGGCGGGCCGCCGGAGGAGGGAGGGGCGGCGGGCGCGGAGGACCGCCGGAGGAGGAGGCCGCCGGAGGAGGGAGGGCCGCCGGAGGAGGCGGTCATGGGGAAGCGCGCGGGCAGGATCCGCAGCGTGGCGGGTCCCTCGGGGGTGAGCGAGGTCCGCCAGACCGCCCCGGCCGCGTCGACGCGGTAGGCCGGGTCGCCGCCACCGCGGCGGTGCACGGACAGGGTCATCCGCACGTCGACGGGAAACGGCGCGCGCCAGTCGCGGACCAGGGGCTCGTCCGGTCCGGTCATGTCACTCGCCTGGCCCGCCCATGTCACTCGCCTGGCCCGCCCACGTCACTCGCCTGGCCCGCCCACGTCACTCGGCTGATCCAGCCATGTCGGCTGGCCCGGCCATGTCACTCATCCGGCCGGGTCATGTCACTCGCCTGGCCCGGTCATGTCAGGCGTCGGAGGAGAAGCGGATGGACGTGGGGTCGAGCCGCACCCCCGGCCAGACCCGCATGCCGCGGGCGAGCTCGTTGCCGGCGCCGATGACGGCGCCGTCCCCGATGAGCACGCCGTCCACGGCGGCGCCCGCGGCGATCTGCGCGCCCGCCCCGACGATGCTGTCCCGGACCACGGCCCCCGGGCCGACCCGCACCCCGCCGAACAGCACGCTGCCCTCGACGGTGGCGCCGGTGCCGATGTCGGAGCCCGGGCCGACGACGGTGCCGGCGGACACGATGGCACCGTCGGCCACGGACGCGCCGGGCAGCACCAGGGACGCGCCGCACGGGCCGGGCAGTGCCGTCGACGCCAGCCGGCCGAGCACGAGGTCACAGGAGCCGCGCACGAACGCGGCCGGCGTCCCCACGTCGAGCCAGTAGGCGGACTCCGCGTACCCCATGACGGTCTGCCCGGCGTCGATCAGGCCGGGGAACGTCTCCCGTTCCACCGAGACCGGCCGGTCATCGGGTATCTCGTCGATCACCCGGCGGGTGAACACGTAGCAGCCGGCGTTGATCCGGTTCGTGACCGGGTGCGGCGTCTTCTCCAGGAACGCGGTCACCCGCCCGGCCCGATCGGTCGGCACGCAGCCGAACCGGGCCGGGTCCGGCACCTCCACCAGGTGCAGCGTGACCGCCGCGTCCGCCTTGCGGTGCATGTCCAGCTGGGCGCCGATGTCGTGGCCGGACAGGATGTCACCGTTGAGCACGACGACGGGATCGTCGGGGCCGCCGCGCAGCCGCGCGGCGGCGCTGCGGATGCCGCCGGCCGTGCCGAGCGGCGTGTCCTCGTAGACGTACTCGACCGACAGGCCGAACGCTGCCCCGTCCCCGAAACATTCGCGGAACATCTCGGCCCGGTAGGACGTGGCCAGCACGACGTGCGTGACGCCGACCGCGGCGGCCCGGGCGAACTGGTGGCAAAGGAACGGCACGCCCGCCGTCGGCAGCAGCGGCTTCGGGGCGGACAGGGTCAGCGGACGGAGCCTGGTGCCCTGCCCGCCGACCAGAAGGATCGCCTCAAGCGTTTCTCGCGGCATGGATTCTCGTCGCCTCTGTTGTCATTTTCTGGCAGTCGTCTACGGACTGGGTCGCCGCCCGGCCGAGGTCATGGCCCGGGGCTACACGGCGCTCTGCTGATCGGCGCGGTTCTCGGCGGCGCGGCGGTAGCAGGCCAGGTGCGCCTCGGCCGACGCGGCCCAGGTGAACTCCTGCGACCGGGCGTAGCCGGCCAGGGCCAGCGCCTCTCGGCCGACGGGATCATCGAGCAAGCTGCGGAGCGCCGCCTGGATGCTCTCGGCGTCCACCTCGGTGTAGGCGACTGCGTCCCCGCCCACCTCGGGCAGGGACGTGCAGTGCGTGGTCAGCACCGGGGCGCCGCAGGCCATCGCCTCCAGCACGGGCAGGCCGAAGCCCTCCCCCCGGCTCGGGTAGGCGTAGACCAGGGCGCCGCCGAGGAACCCGGGCAGCAGCGAGAACGGCAGGTAGCCGGGCCGCACGAGACGCAGGTGCGGCGGCACGGCGGCCACCGCCGCGTCCACCTCGTCGCTCCAGCCGCCCCCGCCGGCCAGCACCAGCGCGGGCGCCTCGTCGAGGTCCGCGACCGCACCAGCCCAGCCCGTGATCAGCGCGGCCACGTTCTTGCGCGGGTCCAGCGCACCCAGGAAGGCGATGTACGGCTTGCCGTGCAGGCCCAGCCGGTCGGACACCTGACTGACCTGCACCGGATCCGGCCGGTGGAACAGCGAGTGATCCACGCCGTGGTAGGCGACGTCGATGCGGGTCGGGTCGGCGCCCAGGACCCGGACGAGCTCGTCGCGGGTGGCCTTGGACGGCACGATCAGCCGGGCGGCGCGGCGCGCCGCGGTCCGGATCGCCGACTTGTAGAACACCGAGGCCACCGGGCTGTGCAGCTCAGGCTCGGTGAAGAACGTGAGGTCGTGGATGGTCACGACGGTCGGCCGGCCGGGCCGCAGCGGCATCGAGTAGTGCGGGGCGTGAATGACGTCGGCGGCTACCTGCTGGGCCACGACCGGCAGCCCGGACTGCTCCCACGCCAGGCGGGCCGCCCGGTGCATGATCGTCGGGGGGGCGGTCACGACCTCGGAGCCGGCGATCAGCCTGCGGTAGCGCTCCTCGTCGGAGCGCTGGCAGGCGATGGCCAGGTCGGTCCCGGCCGCGCCGAGCGCGGTAAGCAGCCCGTCGACGTACCGGCCGAGTGCCCCCCGGTCCGCCGGTACCTCTGTCGCGTCAACAAGCACACGAGGCGCCACGGCCGTATCTGCTCCTCTCCACCCGATCACGGGCACACAGGGAGGTCAGCGACGCTGTGGATGTCCCGTCAGCACCGAAGCCTACGCCCTCGGCGCAGCAGTAAGCAGCGTCCGGGCTCATGTCGCGGCCGCCTTGGCCGCTGTCTTCTCCCCGGCGGCCGCCGCACCGTCAGCCGGCCGGCGCCGCGCGCGCACCAGCACGATCGCGCCCCGGTCCGCGCGCGTCCCCCGGTCGGCCGCCGCGACCAGCGGCACGAGCGGCGCGGCCGCGTTGAAACCGACCCAGCCACCGTGCGCGGACAGCGTCAGGTAGAGCCGCTCTGACCAGCGTGAACGGAACTGGTAGGCGTACTCGGCGACGTCCAGCCCGCGCTCGGCGAGCAGGCCGGTGAGCTGCTGGTGGGTGTACGTCCGCTGGACGTGGTACCGCGCGCAGTGAGCCTGGTACAGGTGCGGCCACTCGGCGGCGCGGCTCAGCGTGTCGGCGGACAGGACGAGCTCACCGCCCGGCGCGAGCACCCGGGCCATCTCACTGAGGGCCAGCGGGCCGTCGTCGAAGTGCTCGATCGCGCAGATGGACATCACCCGGTCGAAGCTGGCGTCGGGGAACGGCAGCCGCAGCGCGTCGCCCAGGATGAGGGACGGCGCGCCGGCCAGCGCACGGCCGCGGCGGAGCTTGGGCCCGGCGATGTCGACCGCGACCGCCCGGGCCCCGCGTCGCCGGGCCTGCCCAGCCCAGTACCCGTCACCGCCGGCCACGTCCAGGACCCGCAGGCCCCGCAGGTCCGGGCCGAGCCAGCGCAGCAGCGTCCCCGCCTCCCGCCAGCGGCACACGTGCACCTGGTGCCCGGCGAACGCGACCGCGTCCGAAACCTTCATGAGGGCCAGACTATGGCCTGGACCACATGAATATGCGCGCGATAGGAGGACGTGGCGGCCCGGCCGCCACGGCAGCGTCACGGCTAGCAGGAGGGGACGGGGTGGCCGGCCTTGAGCGCCTGGAGGGCGGAGATGGCGCCGGACAGGGTGCTGACCTTCACCACCCGAAGGCCGGCCGGGATGGCGCCCTTCGTGTCGGAGCAGTTGCCGGCCGGGGCGAGGAAGACGGTCGCGCCCGCGTCCCGCGCGCCGGCCATCTTCTGCTGGATGCCGCCGATCGCCAAGACCGCCCCGCCGGGGGAGATCTCCCCCGTGCCGGCGATGAACCGGCCCCCGGCGAGGTCCATCCCGGTGAGCTTGTCGATGACCCCCAGCGCGAACATCATCCCGGCGCTCGGGCCGCCGATGTTCCCGATGCTGATCTGCACGGAGAACGGGAACTGGTAGTCCGGCTGCACGATCACGCCGAGGACGGGACGGCCCTTGATGAGCCGGGGCGTGATCTGCACCTGGCGGGTGACGCCGCCCCGGACGATCGTGAGGTGCAGCGGCGCCGCGGCCGCGTGCGCCTTGATCAGCGACGTGAGCTGAGCGGGGCCGGTGACCCGCTGGCCGTCGACGGCGGTGATCAGGTCACCGGGCCGCAGCACCCCGGCGGCCGGCATCCCCTTCTCGGTCCCCGCGACACCCGCGACGGTCTGGTAGCCGATGCCCAGCTGGTGCAGGGCCGCCGCGGTGGCGGTCTGTTGCGAACCGGTCATCTGCGCCTGGTCCGCCTGCTGGACCTGCTGCTGGGACTGGCCCGGCGCGAACAGCTCACTTTCCGGTACGACCGCCTCGCTGTGGTTCAGCCAGCCGCGCAGCGCGGTGAACACGTTGAATTCATCGCCCGGGCCGCCCTGGTAGGTGACGGTGACCATGTTGAGGTTGCCGCTGGCCCGGTAGACGCGGTGCCCGGTGATCGTGATCAGCGGCTTGCCGCGGGCGTCGCGGCCCAGTGTGTTCAGCGTGGGTCCCGGGCCCAGAATGACGTACGGGACCGGCAGCAGGACGGCCACCACGAGAGCGACGATGACCGCAGCTCCGGCGATGTACAGCGTCAGGGCGCGTCGCGACATGACCGGAAGACTACGCGCACCCCACCCATTCGCTGCTGCCGTCCTCGAAGCGCTGATGTTTCCAGATCGGCACCGTCGCCTTGAGCTCGTCGATCAGCATGCGGCAGGCGTCGAGCGCATCGCCGCGGTGCGCGCAGGACACCGCCACGACCACGGCCAGCTCGCCGATCCCCAGGTCCCCGACGCGGTGCACGGCCGCGATCCCCTGGGCCGGGTACTTCTCCGCGACGGCCGCCGCGACCCGGTGCAGCTCGGACTCGGCCGACGGGTGCGCGACGTAGGTCAGCCCGGTGACCGGGTGGCCGTGGTCATGGTCGCGCACGGCCCCGGCGAACAGCGCGATCCCGCCCGCCTCGTCCGCCATGACGGCGGCCTGAACCTCACCGACCGACAGCGGGGCTTCGCGCAGCGCGATCAGGCGTATGGGACTCACCCGCCCACGGTACCCCGCCCGGCAGCCCGGCCGGGCGGGCTCCGGGGGCGGGCCGACGCTCACCCAGGGCCGTTCGGCGGCTGAATGACCTTACGCGGCGGCGGCCGGCGGTCGGCGGCGCGCCGGCGGCGGGTCAGGAGCCGCTCTTGCGGCGGCGGCGCGCGATCCGGACGATCGCGGCGGTCCCGATCACGGCGCCGGCGCCGGCCGCCGCGCCCGCCGCCGTGATCGTCGCCTCCTTGCGGGTGATCCGCCGGCCGGCCACCGCGTGCCGCCCGACGCGCCCCGCCAGCAGGACCTCCAGGGCCTGGGTGTTGTCGTATTTCGGCCGCCAGCCGGCGGCGCGCAGCGTGGCGCAGTCGACCACCCACGGGTAGACGACGTAGCGCAGATCGGCCGCCTCGGCCGGGGTGACGCCGACGCGGTGCAGGCGCTGCGCGGTACCGAACGTCAGGCCGGCCGGCAGCTCGATCCCGCGCAGCCCGCTCAGCTCGCTGACCGTTTCGGCGTCCAGCCAGCCGTCGCTGCCCACCGCGAACTCGCCGGTGACCTCCCCGGTCACGGCGAGCTCCAGGGCCGATATGAGGTCGTCGAGGTGGCAGAACTGCCAGCGGGGCTCGCAGCCCTTGACCGTCAGCAGCCGGGGCGCCTCGAAATGCCGCGTCACGATCGTGTCGATGTCGTCGCCGACCAGCGCCGCCGGGCGGACGACCGTCAGCTCCATGCCCGGGTGGGCACGCAGGGAGCGCCGCGCCAGCTGCTCGATCTCCAGCAGGTCACCGGCCACGCTGCTGTCCACGTCGGCCGCCAGCGGGGCGGCCTCCGGCAGCGGCACCGGGTTGTCGCCGCGCGCGCCGTACACCATCGCGCTGGTGACCAGGACGACCCGTCCCACCCGTCCGGCCGCGGCCGCGGTGAGCACGGTCTGCGCGCCGCGGACGTTGAATGCGCGGCGGGCCCGGTGCTCGGAGTCGGGCGCGAGGTCCAGATCGGTGTGCACCACGACGTCCACCCCGGCCAGCGCCGGCCAGGGCCGGGTCGCGCACGTCGGCCACCCGCCAGGTCACGCCCGGGACGTCACCGCGGTGATCGTCGATCGCGACGACCTTCCGGACGTGGGCGGAGGTGGCCAGCCGGGCGATCAGCGCGCGCCCGATGCCCCGCGCCGCCCCGGTGACCGCCACCGCCGGGTGCTGGCCGGCCGGGCCGCCGCCACTGCGCCGTTGGCGAACCTGGCCTTCTGCATTTCTCAAATTAAGCCGCTCCCGAGATAACGTGACGGTCATGACCCTTCCATCCTGCCCGAGAGGACGGACTAATGACTGATCGTCCGTTCGGCTTCGGGCCGCCCGACCCGGAGCGGCGGCCGGGTGAGCCCGGGGATCCGGTGGTTCCGGTGGTTCCGGCGGTTCCGGCGGTGGCTCAGGCGGCGGTGGCCAGCCGCCCCAACCGGGCGGCCCGTTCGGCGCGGCCAACCCGTTCGGTGATCCCCAGCAGTTCGCCGACGCGCTGCGGCAGTTCGCCGACCTGATGTCGTACCGCGGCGGCCCGGTCAACTGGGACCTGGCCAAGAACGTGGCGCGGCATGCCGTCGCGGCGGCCGGGGACCCCAGCGTACTGGCCTCCCAGCGGAACGAGGTCGTCGAGGCGGTGCGGCTGGCCGACCTGTGGCTGGAGGACGTCAGCACCTTCCCCTCCGGCATCCAGACCGTTCAGGCGTGGAGCCGGTCGGAGTGGGTGGAGGCGACCTTCCCGGTCTGGTCGAAGCTGTGCGAGCCGATCGCCGCCACCGTCGTCGAGGGCATGAGCAGCATGCTGTCGGTGGACCCGTCGCAGCTGGAAGGCGTCCCGGAGGAGCTGAAGTCCGCGTTCGGCGCGTTCGGCGGCGGCGGGCGGCCTGGGCGGGCTCGGCGCGATGATGAAGCAGGTCGGCGGGGCGATGATCGGCGGCCAGACCGGGGCGGCCGTGGCGGAGCTGGCAGGTGAGGTCACCGGGTCCTTCGACATCGGGCTCCCGCTGGGGCCCAGGGGCACGGCCGCGCTGCTGCCGTCCGGCGTGGCGGCGTTCGGTGAGGGCCTTGGCCTGGACGCGGGCGAGGTCCGGCTCTACCTCGCGCTGCGTGAGGCTGCCCATCACCGGCTGTTCGCGCACGTGCCGTGGCTGACCGCCCATCTGTTCGGCGCGGTCGAGGCGTACGCCCGGGGCATGACCGTCGACATGTCGCGGCTGGAGGAAGCCATGCCGCAGATCGACATCAGCAACCCGGAGGCGATGCGCGACGCGCTGGCCGGCGGTGAGCTGTTCCGCCCGGAGAACACCGAGGCGCAGAAGGTGGCGCTGGCCCGGCTGGAGACCGCGCTGGCTCTGGTGGAGGGCTGGGTGTCCACCGTCGTCGACGCCGCGGCCGCCGAACGGCTGCCGCACGCGAGCGCGCTGGCCGAGGCGATCAGGCGGCGCCGCGCGACCGGCGGGCCGGCCGAGCGCACCTTCGCTACGCTGGTGGGGCTGGAACTGCGGCCGCGGCGGCTGCGCGAAGCCGCCGCCATCTGGGCCGGCCTCACCGACGCCCGTGGCGTGGACGGCCGGGACGCGGTGTGGGCCCACCCCGACCTGATGCCCACGGCCGAGGATCTCGACGACCCCGAGGGCTTCGTCCGCGGCCGCCCCGAGCTGGACATCGACGACCTCGAAGCGGACCTGGGAAACGCGGGGCCTGAGGGGCGCGAGGGGCCTGAGGGGCGCGAGGGGCCGGAAGGATCTGCGGGGCCGGAGGGGCCCGCGAGCCCGCAGGGCTGACGCCGTTCCGCGGAATTTTCCCTCCACAGGCGGTGGAGGACGTTCGGCCAGCTAGAGCTGCCCGGCGACAATTGCGCAGCGGGAAATCCACAGGGGCAGGACACGGATTTCCCCAGCAACACGCCGCGCACTCCCCATGTCCTCCACAGCGTTATCCACAGGCTCTGTTGACGCGGCAGCGGAGCGGCTCCTAAGTTCGCCAGCAGAGTTCCCGGGTGCGCGGGTCCCTGATCACTTTGGCGGAGTCGTTCGTCTTCTGGGGAAGGGGGACGGAGGGCTCGCGAGGGCGATCTTGCGGTCCCGGTTCAGACAGCCCGCGCGCCCGGGATCTCTTTTGCGGGCCGACCTCCCGGCCAGTGCCCCGACCAGTCCCCCGGCCGGAATGTCAGCCGGCGGTGTCACCATCAGCGGCATGAGACCAGCGCTGAGGGCCGGGCTGCGGCCGGTCTGGCGGGACCGGGACACCCTGCAGATCGGCGTGAACCCGCGCCGCGCGATGGCCCTGTCCGGGATCGGTGCATCGGCCGCCGTGGTCGGGCTGCTGGACGGAAGCCGCGACTGGGCCGCGATCATCGAGGCCGCCGGGCACGCCGGCATCCCGGCCGAGGCGGCGCACCGGGTGCTCGGCTTACTGGCGGGCGCGGGAGCGCTGGCCGACTCCGCGGCGCGGACGCTCAGCGCGCTGCCCGCGGCGCAGCGCGGCCGGCTCGCTCCGGAGCTGGCCACCGCCTCGCTGGCGTACGGGGACAGCGACGGCGGCGCCCGTACCCTCGCCCGGCGGCGGGCGGCCGCTGTCCGCGTGCACGGGGCCGGGCGGATCGGCTCCGGGGTGGCCACCCTCCTCGCGTCCGCCGGGATCGGGCACGTCACGTGCGAGGACAGCGAGATCACCCGGCCACAGGACCTCACCCCGGCCGGGCTCAGCCTGGCCGAGCTTGAGCTGCCGAGATCGTGCGGCGTGGCCCGGGCGATCGGCCGCATCGCGCCCGAGGTCCGGACCGGCGGCGACGGCACGCGGCCCGATCTGGTCGTGCTCGCGGAGATCGACGACCCCGCCCCGGGCGCCGCGCTGGTCCGGGAGCGGATACCGCATCTGGCGGTCAACGCCGCCGAGGCCGTCGGCGTGGTCGGGCCGTTCGTCAGCCCGGGCCGGTCGGCGTGCCTGCGCTGCCTGGACCTGGGCCGGGCCGAACGTGACCCGGCGTGGCCGCTGATCCTCGCGCAGCTCGCCGGGGCCCGGATGGAGCCGCAGGCGTGCGACACGGTCCTCGCCGCCGCGGCCGGCGCGCTGGCCGCGGCGCAGGCCCTGCTGTTCATCGACACGGGCCGCCCGGGCGCGGCCGTCACCAACGGGACCCTGGAGCTGGCCGTGCCCGACTGGCAGTGGCGGCGCCGGACCTGGCCGCCGCACCCGCGCTGCACCTGCGGCGCCGGCACGTAGCCGCGACACCCTGGGATGACGGACAATAGAACACGTGAACGATGTGCCTCAACGCGCTGTGACGCGCACCGCCAAGCTCGCTGGCCTGCCGATCGGATACGCGGGCCGGGCGGCCCTCGGCCTGGGCAAGCGAATCGGCGGCCGCAGCGCCGAGCTCGTCGCGGCCGAAATCCAGCAGCGCACCGCCGAGCAGATCTTCCGGGTTCTCGGCGAGCTCAAGGGCGGTGCGATGAAGATGGGACAGGCCCTGTCGATCTTCGAGGCCGCGCTCCCGCCGGAGATCGCCGGGCCCTACCGCGCGACCCTGACCAAGCTTCAGGAGTCCGCGCCGCCGCTGCCGGCCCGGACCGTGCACCAGGTGCTGGTGCGTGACCTGGGTGCGGACTGGCGGGACAACTTCAGCGAGTTCGACGACCAGCCGGTGGCGGCGGCATCCATCGGCCAGGTCCACGCCGCCACCTGGCGCGACGGGCGGCGGGTCGCGGTGAAGATCCAGTACCCCGGGGCGGGCAACGCGATCATGAATGACTTCAACCAGCTGAGCCGGGTCGGCCGGCTGTTCGGCATCCTGATGCCCGGCCTGGACGTCAAGCCGCTGCTGGAGGAGCTGAGAAACCGCGTCGCCGAGGAGCTGGACTACGAGCTGGAGGCGGCGTCACAGCAGGCCTTCGCCGACGCCTACCGGGACGACCCGGACATCTACGTCCCGGACGTCGTCGCCGGGACCAGGCACGTGCTCGTCTCGGTATGGATGGCGGGCACGCCGCTGTCCCGCATCATCAGCGACGGCACCCAGGAGCAGCGGAACCGGGCCGGCCTGCTGCTCACCCGGTTCCTGTTCTCCGGCCCGGCCCGGGCCGGGCTGCTGCACGCCGACCCGCATCCCGGCAATTTCCGGCTGCTGGACGACGGGCGCCTCGGGGTGCTCGACTTCGGTGCGGTCGACCGGCTGCCGGGCGGCCTGCCGCCGTTCTTCGGCCGGCTGCTGCGGATCATGCACGAAGACAACCCCGACATCGGCGCGGTGGAGCATGAGCTGCGCGCCAACGGATTCCTCAACGAGGGAATCCAGGTCGACATGGACGCGCTGCGCGCCTTTCTGGCGCCGCTGGCCGAGCCGTCGAAAGTGGAATGCTTCCGGTTCAGCCGCGAATGGATGCGGAGCGAGGCCGCCCGGATCACGGATCTGAGCGCGTCGAACATTTCCCGCAAGTTCAATGTGCCACCGAGCTATGTGCTCATTCACCGGGTGTCCACGGCCGGCATTGGCGTCCTGTGCCAGCTGGAATGCGAAGGGCGATTCCGGGCCGAGGTGCTCAGGTGGATGCCCGGTTATCTGGATGAGCCGGACGGGGACGCACTCCGGCCGCTCCCGGTGGCCTGATCCGGCCGCAGGCCCCGGCCGTCCGGACGGCCGGGGCCTGCGGTGGGAGGCGTCATGCCCGGCTACAGCTCCAGTTCGGTGCGCAGCCGCGCGACGGCACTGCGTGCGTTCCGCACGCTGGTCGCCACCCTTGCGTACGTGCCCAAGCCGCCGATGTGCGGTTTCAGGCGGCTACCTCGGTCTTGCGGGGACGTCCCCGGGGCCTCTTGCGCGGCACGACCGTTCCGTGCAGGAGAAGTTCTCCGCCCCAGACGCCCCACGGCTCCTTGCGCTCGAGCGCGCCAGACAGGCAGGCCAGCCGCGCCGCGCAGTCGCGGCAGAGCGCCTTCGCGCTCTCGACGTCTGCCGGTGATTCGGCGAAAAACAATTCCGGATCGTCGGTGCAGGGCAGGTTCATCGCGCTCACCCCACCCAGCACCGGTACCGAGCCGCCCCCGGACCCGGCCAGACCTGCCTCGAACCCCTCCGCGTCCGCCACGCTGGCGGTGGCTTTGGGCCACTGCATCGGAGCCAACCCCTCTCGTCGCTGATCCCTCGTCGTTCATGCGATTTCTCGCCCGTCCGATGGGACCGAGGCCCAAATGCTTAAGGCCGCGGACCCTGTGGGGTCCGCGGCCTTGAGAGGTTCTGGCCGGCTCGGTTAGGCCGGTTTACTCAAGGGGTGCGGACCCGATCCGCCCTCGCCATCGGCGTAGACGCGGGTCATGTTCGTGTGCTGGTTGCGGATATTCGTGTGCCCCGGCTTGGTGACGGTGGCGAGCGTGGGCGGCCAGAATCCGGCAGCGGAAACAGCACCCAGGCGCGGACGCTTCATGCTTGCGGCAGCGTCATGCCGGGTGGCGGGCAGGCCAACACCGCCAACAGCCACCGGGTTGGCGCTCAGCGGTGAGACGCCGTCACGGGCAGGCTGCGCGGCAGCCGGAACGACGAGATCGATGTAGATCACTGGGCACCTCCCTTCGTGGGAATCGGCAACGGTCCCAGACGCATGCGAAAAGCCTACGTAGCGCGGCCCGTGATGGGCAACACATTTTTTGACCTGCTTTTTTGCCTGAAACATCAAGCACGAACAACGGGCCGGGCGCAGCGGACGGAGCGGGCCACGGCCAGCTACAACTGCGTCCGGATGAGGCCTTCCTGGACGACCGAGACGGCCAGGTCGCCCCCGGCGGTGAAGACCTCACCGCGCCCGAGCCCGCGGCCGCCCGCCGCGACCGGGGACTCCTGGGCGTAGAGCAGCCACCGGTCGGCCCGGAACGGCTGGTGGAACCACATCGCGTGATCCAGGCTCGCGCCGCTCGTCTTGCCGTCAGCCCAGGAGAGCCCGTGGCCCAGCAGCACCGAGTCGAGGAGGGTCAGGTCGGACGCGTAGGTCATCAGGCACACGTGCAGCAGCGGATCGTCGGGCAGTTCCCCGTCCACCCGGAGCCAGACGAGGTTTTCGGTGCGGCGCAGCGAGGGATCGCGTTCCGCCTCGAACGTGAGCGGGCCGATGTATCGGACGTCGATCGGGCTCTCGCGATAATGGGCCGGCAGCGTCCCGAACAGCTTCTCCAGCCGGTCGATGGTCCGCGGGATCCCCTCGGGCGGGGGGACATCCGGCATCCGGTCGGCATGGTGGGGCCCGGGCTCGCCGCGGTGGAACGACGCGGACAGCGTGAAGATCGTGCGCCCGTGCTGGATCGCCGACACCCGGCGCGTGCTGAAGGACCGGCCGTCCCGCACCCGGTCCACGGTGTAGACGATCGGCACGGCCGGGTCGCCCGGCCAGATGAAGTAGGCGTGCAGCGAATGCACCGGTCGGCCCGGGTCCACGGTCCGCCCGGCGGCGACGAGCGCCTGCCCGGCGACCTGGCCGCCGAAAACGCGCTGCCTCTCCTCACCGGGGCTGCGCCCGCGGAAGATATCCAGCTCAATCTGCTCCAGGTCGAGCAGTTCCAGAAGCTTGTCGAGGGGCTTGCTCATCTGCCGCCTTCACCCGCCGTGTCGTCGCTGCGCGGAGCCGCTGGGTTGGCATTATCCCGGAGCCGCGGCTGCGCCCGGCCGGCGGGGCGCAGCTCCGCCAGGTACCGGGAGGGCGGGCCGGACGCCCGTGCACCCGGCCCGCGGGCCGCCGGCCAGGACAGGAACAGCCGCTCCCGGGCCCGCGTGACGGCCACGTAGAGCAGCCGCCGTTCCTCTTCGACGGCCTCCGGCGTCCGGGCGTAGACGATCGGCATGATCCCCTCCACCAGGCCCGGCAGCAGGACCGCGTCCCATTCCAGCCCCTTGGCCGCGTGCATCGACGCGAGCGTCACCCCATCCAGCACCGGTGCGTGGCCCAGGGCCGCCCGGTGCTCGAGGTCGGCGACGAAATCGTCCAGCGTCGTGCCCGGGCGTGTCGCGTGCATGTCGTCGGCGAGCTGGGCGACGGCGGCCAGCGACTCCCACCGCTGCCGGCTGGCGCCGCCCCCGGCGGGCTCGGCCGGGGTCAGGCCGAGGCCGGACAGGACGCTGCATACCTCGGCCGGGAGCGGCCCGGCGGCCTCCTCTTCCGCCCGGCCGCGCAGGGCCCCGCGCAGCAGCATGACCGCCTGGCGCACCTCGGGCCGGTCGTAGAAGCGTTCCGATCCCCGTACCTGGTAGGGCACGCCGACCGCGCCGAACGCGCTCTCGAAGCGCTCCAGCATCGCGTTGATGCGGACCAGCACGGCGATCTCCCGCGCGGGGAGGCCGCCCTCGATGAGCGACCGCGCGCAGGCCGCGACACCCTCGGCTTCCTGGAGCTCGTCGCCGGTAGCCGGTCAGCACCGGTTCCGGCCCGGGCGGGCGCTGCGCCACGAGGGCGGCGGCCGGGCCGGCCAGCCGGTTCGCCAGCGTGACGACCTGCGGGGTCGACCGGTAGTCACGGACGAGGCGGACCACCGTCGCGTCCGGGAACTCGGCGGCGAACCCGGTGAGGTACCGGTGCGTCGCCCCGGTAAAGGAGTAGATCGTCTGGCCCGGGTCACCGACCACGCACAGGTCGTCGCGCTCCCCCAGCCACACGTCGAGCAGCAGTTTCTGCAGCGGGTTGACGTCCTGGTACTCGTCGACCACGAAGTACCGGAACGAGGACCGGACCTGGTCGGCGGCCTGGCGGCTCTCGGCCACGATCGCCGCCGTCAGCTCCAGGACCGATTCGAAGTCGATCAGCTGGCGCTCCCGCCGCAGCCGTTCGTAGGTGTCATAGAGCGCAGCCACCCCGTCCGCCCCCACCGGGCCGGGAGCCCGGCCCGCCCGGGCCGCGGCGGCCACGTACTCGGCGGGCCGGACCTGTGTCACCTTGGCCCACTCGATCTCCGCCGCGATATCGGACAGGCCGCCCTCACCGGTGCGCAGCCGCAGCACGCGCGCGGCGTCGCCGATCAGCGGGAGCTTGGATTCCAGCAGGCGGGGCGGGTGCCCGCCGACCACCCGGGGCCAGAAGTAGGTGAGCTGACGCAGCGCCGCGGCGTGGAAGGTCGTCGCGCGTACCGCTTCCGTGCCCAGGCCCGCGCCGCCGAGCAGGCGCAGCCGGCCGCGCAGCTCACCCGCGGCCCGGACGGTGAACGTGAGCGCGAGAACCCGCGCGGGGTCCACCACCCCGGTCAGCGCCGCGTAGCCGATCCGGTGGGTGATGGCCCGGGTCTTGCCGGTCCCGGCGCCCGCGAGCACGCACACCGGCCCGCGTACGGCCAGCGCCACCTCGCGCTGTTCCGGGTCGAGCGCGTCCAGCACCGCTTCGGCTCCGAACTGGCTGACGTCCGCCTCCACAGCTCTCGTCCGCCCTCCTGCCTGACGGGCCACTTTAGCCCGCCGGTGGCCGCCTATGCTTCCCACATGCGGCGATGCGGGCGCAGGCTTGGGGAGGAAGGATGGAGGTACCGGCTGATGGAGATATCAACGGAGATATCAGCAGTCCTCGCCCGGGCAGAGGACCAGGTGGTCGGCGACGCGGTGGCCGCCCTCGATCGACGCGATCAGGACCGCCGCCACGCGCTCAACCCGGCGGAGCGCCGCCGCGATGTGCAGCATCTTTTCGGGCTGGTACGGCGGTGCCTGCACGAGGGCCGCGCCGATCCGATCGTCACGCCGTCCCAGCAGTTCGCGGCGGACCGTTTCACGGCCGGCATCGATCTGGCCGACGTCCAGGCCGCCTTCGTCGTGCTGGAGGAGATGCTCTGGCACCATCTGTCGGCCGAGCTGCCCGGCGACCAGCAACTCCAGGCACTCAGGCTCGTGAACGCGATCGTCGGGACCGGTAAGGATGCGCTGGCCCGGACCTATGTGGCCCTGGCCAGCCACGCAGGCGGCCGACTCCGAGGCCCGGAGGCCCCGGCGGGCCCCGCGGCTCCGGCCGGGGGTGGGGGCGGGCGGGGCGCGCAGGACGCGCTCGGCGGGCAGGACGGGACGAGCGGCCCGGCGGACGCCGTCGTCCAGACGGCGATGCATGGCCAAGTGGGCATCATCACGCTCGACGACCAGCGGAAACGCAATGCGATCAGCGCCCGGATGGCCAACGGCATCGTCGCCGCGCTCGGCATCCTGCGGGCCCAGAACGCGCGTACCGTCGTGATCCGCGCCGCCGCGGGGATGTCGGTCTGGTCGGCCGGACACGACATCGACGAACTCCCCCAGGGCCGACGCGACCCGCTCGGCTACGACGATCCGCTGGAAGGGCTGCTCCGCGCGATCCGCACCTTCCCCGCCCCGGTCGTCGCCATGGTCCACGGCACGGTGTGGGGCGGGGCAATGGACCTGGTGCTCAGCTCCAACCTCGTCATCGCGGACGAAACGGCGTCGTTCGCCATCACGCCGGTGAACCTGGGACTTCCGTACAACACGACAGGTCTCTTGCACTTCGTCGGGCGGCTGCCCATCAACCTGGTCAAGGAAATGTTCTTCACCGCCGCCCCCCTCGACGCGCAGAAGGCCAAGGAGTGGATGGTCGTCAACCACCTGGTGGCGTCGGATGAGCTCGAAGCGGTGACCCTGGAACTGGCCGAGACCATGGCCAGGAAGTCGCCCATGGCGATGGCGGTCATCAAGGAACAGCTCCGGGTCCTGACGGATTATCAGCCCATTGCGGCGCAGGTGTACGAGCGTCTCCAGGGGCTGCGCCGCCAGGCGTACGACAGCAGTGATTATCTGGAGGGCCTCAAGGCGTTCGCCGAGAAACGCCAGCCCATCTTCCGGGGCGCCTGACCGGGCCGGCGTGCCCCGGGAAGCGCAGCGGCGTCTTTGGTGTTGCTAGTCCTCAGACGGGGGCACGTGACGGAAGGAGATAGCAGGTGTCGGCTCCGCTGACCATGTACACGACCCAATGGTGCGCTTTCTGCAGGCGTCTCAAGAGCCAGCTGGCCCGGGACGGAATCACCATGACCGAGGTCGACATCGAGCGCGACCCGGCCGCGGCCGAGTATGTGATGAGCGTCAACGGCGGCAATCAGACCGTGCCAACTGTCGTGTTCCCCGACGGCGCCGTGCTGGTCAACCCCTCGGCCGTGCAGGTGAAGAAGCGGATGGCGGATCTCGCCACGAGCGGGTGAGCTTCCGTTTTTGCGGATGCCGGTAGATTTGCTATCCCCAAACGGGGTCGTAATTTAATTACCCCACATTGACCCGGCACGCGAAAGTGCCGGCCGGCGTCATGAGACCGGCGTAATGAAAGGGGTCAGGGAAGGCAGCGGCAGATGAGCGGGACCACGGTACCGGGCGAGACGGTAGTCCGCAGATCCGGGCGGGGGTGGGTCGTCGGCGACGAGGAGGCCTCCGACCTGACGAGCGCGATGGTGCTCGCCGACCTGCTGGCCGCCGACCTCGCGTCCGCTGGCTCCGCATCGTCCGGCTCCGTTACCGCCGGCTCCGCTTCGGCGGGGACCGGAACGGCGGGGGCCCGCGCGGCGCCGGCACGCAAGGCCGCCCCGCGGCACGCCCGCCCCATGAACGAGGCCGCAGAGGCGGATGAGGCGGATGAGGCGGCGCGGCTGGCCGTGACCGTCGCTCAGCTCGAGCACGCGCTGACCGCACGGGTCCGGGTCGAGCAGGCCATCGGGGTCCTCGCCGAGCGCCACCGGCTCCGCACCCGGGAAGCGTTCGACCTGCTCAGGAACGCGGCGAGGACCCGCGGTCGGCGCGTCATCGACATCGCGGAAGACGTCGTGAACAGCACCGCGAACTCACTGCTGCGGCTGCCCGAGGAACTGGAGCGCAAGCCGGAGCCACGGGCCCGGATCCGGGCCGCGCGCCGGGCCCGCCCGGCCGGCTGACCTGCCCCGGCCGCTGAAGATAGACCGGTCGTACTGACCGGCCGTCGCGCCGTGACGTGCCCGGTCTGGGCAGCGCAAAGACAAGTTTCGGTGCTATTCACTGAGAACGCTGCCCTATCGTGGCGGACCGGCCCGCGGTCAGCTCGCTTTGCGGTAACGGTCGAGGATCGCGGCACGCAACGGGGCGGCTGACAGCCCGAGCGCCGACAGGATGGCCGGGACGGCCCCGTCGGGCATGCCGAGCAGGGCGAGCGCGATGTGCTGCACCCCGATGTAATTGTCTTTCAGGACCAGCGCCTCGCGCAGCGAGTGTTCCAGGCTCTTCTTGGCCCGGGGCGTGAACGGGATATGACCGCGCCGGACGGGGGGCACGTCCAGCAGCTCCCCGTTACGCGCGATGATGGGCAGCAGCCGGGCATCGCGGGCGGGCCGCCGCAGCCGGGACCGGAACCCGCGCCGCTGGCGGCTCCGGCAGGCGGCCGGGACCGCACGGGCCAGCGCGTCCGGGCCGAACGTCGCCTCGATCCGGCTGCGCACGACGTCAAGGTCGATGCCGATGGAGGCCAGCGCCTCACGATCGAGAACGTTGAGCAGGTCGCCGGGGCGGCGGCGCTGCGCCGCCCCCACCAGGCGGATGACTTCCGGCCGGGCCCGTTCGGTGGTCAATTCATGCTCGCGCAGGACGGCGGCGGCCGGCTCGTCAACGGCGAGCACTGCCAGCAGCAGATGCTCGCAGCCGATGAAGCCGTGGCCGAGCTGGCGTGCCTCCGACTGGGCCAGGACGACGACCTGGCGGGCGTCGGCAGTGAAGCGCTCGAACATCATCGCCTCCCGATCCGCCGGCCGTGCTTGCGGTGCACGGTCTGCTTGGTGACACCCAGCCGGCTGGCGATGTCCTGCGGCGGCTCAGGGGGACGCGGTCCCGGAGGGTGCCGCGACTCCCGCCGGTGACGCGGCCCCGGCCGGCAGGCTGACGCCGGCATGGGCCCAGGGCCGGGTGAACCCCACCACCTGTGACAGCCCGCCCGCGGACGAGCTGGTGCCGTAGGTGGAGATCCGGATCGGGAAGCCGGTCGCGTAGGCCTCGATCATCTTCCCGCCCCCGATGACCAGGCCCACGTGACCGGGATTGGTGGCGGTGCCGTCGGAGCCCGCGAAGAACACCAGATCACCCGGCTCGGCCTGGCTGGCCGGGACCTTCGGGCCCCAGGCCCACTGGTCCTCCGACGTCCGGGGGATGTTCACGCCCGCCGCCTGGTAGGCCATCATGACCAGCCCCGAGCAGTCGAAGGCGTCCGGGCCGGTGCCGCCCCACAGGTACGGCTTGCCGATCTGCCGCTGGGCGAAGGTGATCACGGCCGACACGGCCTGGTTCGGCACCGTGGTCGACCCGCTGATCACGGTGCCGGCCAGCTGGACGCACGCCGCCGTGCTGGCGGCCTGGCTGCCCACCGACGGCGTGACGGAGAAGCCGCCGCTGGCGTAGCCGCTGGCATAACTCTGGACCGCCTGCACGTAGGAGGTGAGATGGTTGTAGGCGAAGATCGCCGACGCGGCGTCGGTCAGCACGCCGTGCGCGAGGAGGATCTTCGCGGCCCCGGCGATCGCGTCGGCGGGATCATAGACGCTCGCGATCCCGTCGCCGTCTTCGTCGGTGGCCGCACCGGCCACGGTCTGGCTGGCCGGGTGCACGGGGGCGCCCCCCAGTTGCTGCCGGCCGCGCCGCCGATGCCGATCTGCATCGGGCCCGCCGCGCCGAACGCGTTGGCCCCACTGTGCACGCCGGGCAGGCTGCTGCGCCCGTTGTCGCTCTCCACGGTGCCGATCCCGGCCAGGATGACCCAGGGCACGCCGTATTGCTGGCCCACCTTCTGGTACCAGCTGAGGTAGTCGGCCGGGATCGAATTCTTCGCCTGCCCGCTGACCTTCGATTGCAGGGCGCTCTTGGCCTGCTGGGCCGAGCCCGAGCCCGAGCAGCCGAAGCCGCCGGTGCCCGCGGAGAACAGCAGGCTGGACCCGCCCACGATCATCGGGACGGTCAGGAAGCCGATCAGCAGCAGCGCCGCCGCGCCGATGACACCGATCACGACGATCTGGCTGGCGCCGCCGTCCCGCGCAGGCCGTCCGCCAGGCCGACCGTGTTGTGCTGTGCTCCTTCTGTCCGTCCGCCCCCGGCCCCAGCGGCCGGTCATGTATCATCTCCCGTCAATTGTTGCCTGCCGTGGCGGGCTCGATGTCGTAGACCTGCCACGAGCTGCCCTGGCCGCTGACCGTGACTGCGTACTGCGTGCTGCTGGTGGTCGTGCCATTGGTCCCGGTGAGCTTCTGGGTCGCGGTGACCACGAACGTGATGCTGGACGACCCGAAGGTGCGGATCGAGCTGATCGTGGCCGTGCCGGAGGAGACCTGCTTCTGGCTGGTCCTGGTCTGGGCCACGCCCAGGGTGGCGAACCCGTTCTTCAGGGTCTGGCTGAGCTGGCTGGTGATCAGGCCGTTCATCGGCGCCACGTAACTGGCGGCGCTTTCGGTGTAGGTGAACGTGTTGTAGTCAGTGATCACCTGCGTGGTCACCGCGGCGGCCCGGGCGAGCTCCGGCTCGGTGAACGGCAGCCACTGGTAGATGTTGACGCTGGAGCCGCCGGTGGGGGCGGTGGGCAACGGTGAGCCTGCCGCCGGCGCGGGCGAGGACGGCGCGGCCGACGCCGACCGGCCGGGCGTCGGCTGCTTGCTGCCGTGCGGGGCGATCAGGTAGATCCCGAGCCCGGCGAGGACCACGACGACGACCGCGAAAAGCGCCTTCTGCTGGCCTGCGGACAGGTCCATTCGCGCCCCGCTACTTCCTGCGCCTAACCGGGCGGAGCCAGAAGGGCATCGGCGCTTCCGGCGGTTCCGCTCCGCCCGCGTCACGCCCGTTCCCGGGGCGCGCCGGGGCCGCCCGCCCCGTCGAGCCCGCCGAACCGTTCTGGCCACCCGGATTACGATCGCCGCGGGACCGTCCGCGCGGCGGGTTGCCCCCGCCGCCATTGCGGCCGGCAGCCGGCGGCCGGGAGCCGCCGCCGGCCGGTGCGCTCCCGGAAGGTTCCGGCGAGCGCGTGCGTCCCGTCCATCCGCCGGAGGGCCGGATCGGGCCGGGCTGCCAGCGCGGCCGCGCCGCCGCACCGGACCAGGGCCCCCCGGACGGCCCGCCACCGGCCCGGCCGCCGTTCCCGCCGTTCCCGCCGGAACCCGCCGGAACCGCCGGAACCGCCGCTAAAGCCGCTCCCGCCGCCGGAGAAGATCCCGCCGCCGGAGCCGTTGTTTCCGCGACTGGGCGCCGGGCGGCTGCCGAAGGCGGGCGGGGAGGTCGGCGGCGCGGGTGACGGTGCCGGGCCGGGTGAACGGGCCGCGCTCCGGGCCGGCCGCCCGCCCGCGGACCGGCCCGCGGACGGCCACCATGATCCACCCGAACGCGACGCCGTGGGCCTGCCCCCAGACGGCGGGGGCGCGGACGGCGGGGGCGCGGACGGCGGGGGCGCGGACGGCGGGGGCGCGGACGGCGGGCGGCCTGCCGACGCGGCGGCCTGCTGGCCGCCAGACCCGCCGGACCGGGCCGCGGCCTGGCTGGGCGTGTTCGTGACGCGCACCGCCGAGCCCGGCCGGGGCGGCGCCTCCCCGCTGCGGACGGCGGCGCCCGCCTGGGCGCTGGTGCGGGCCCAGCCGGACGAGGGGCCCCCGGCGTGTTCGCGGTCACCGGTCCGGGGCGGCAGCTGCAGCGGCGGCGCCGAGCGCCGGCCATCCTCGTCGCCGTCCGGCCAGCGCCGGGCGTGCTCGGCCGCCGCGGGCCGTGGCCCGCCCGGGCTGCCCGAAGCCGCCTGCTCGCCGTCACCGGGCTGGCCGTCGGCCGGTGACCGCAGCCGGGCCGCGGCCTCGTCGGTCACGCCGGGCGCGCCGACGGCCTGGGCGGCGGCCATCTTGCCGGCCGCGGCACCCGCGCTGGCGGCGCCGGCCGCGCCGACGATGCCCGCCGCGAGCGCGGCCGCCTCACCGGGATTGCGCCGGGCCCACCGGCCGACCCGGTAGGCCGCGACCCCGGGGACGGTCACCGTCGCGGTGTCCCGCGTGACGCGTCGGAAGGTGGTGCTGGCCTGACGCAGGCTGACGTCGGCGCGGTCCTGCGATCCGATCACGCCGTAGCCCACCGCGGAGAACAGGTGCTGGAACGGCTTGCGGTAGATGAACACCGCGACGGTCACCAGCGCGATCATGAGGATCTTCAGCGCCCAGGGCAGCACCGCGTCGCTGGTGCCCATGATGAGCGAGTACGCGTACAGCAGGACGCTCAGGGCCAGGGCGACCGCCACCTGTTTCATCAGCACGCCCACCAGCATCTCGAACCAGCGGATCGCGATGATCCGGCCGAAGCCCGGATGCGTGCCGATGATCAGGAAGAACGGGCCCGCGATGAGCAGCAGCAGGAAACCGAGCTTCAGAATGATCAAGGTGAGGGCGATCAGCAGGATCAGCAGCCCGGCCACCAGCGCCGCGAACAGCGCGGCGAACCCGATCTCCAGCCGCGTCGTCCATTGATTGCCCTGGAAGAGGGGGTAGATCGCGGGGTTGTTGTTCTGCAGGGCGGTCGCGATGCCGTTGTAGGTCGCCTGCTTGGCCTGGATGAGGTCGGACGACGGCTGCTCGTTGGCCGCGATGGCCTGGGCCCACAGCAGTTGCCGGCCGTAGGTGTTCACCACCGTCTGCGGCGCCTTGGCCGAGGTGGCGTACTGGGTCGTGCCCAGCTCGCCGTCCAGCCACGGCTTGCAGACCAGGACCGACCACAGCTCGTTGGCGTTGCTGTCGACCAGCCCGTTGCTGGAAGTGAACCCGAAGTTGCCGGAGGCCGCCTGCGGGTCACCGCCCTGGACGGGCACGCAGTTGCTGCCGCCGGGATTGGGCAGCTTCGCGAACGCGACGTTCAGCACCTGGGTGACGCCGTTGGACACCGTCGTGCCCACGCCGGTGAAGTCGGCGGGCCGACCGATCAGCCAGATCGCCGCGGCGCACGCCACCACCATCCAGAGGGTGCCCTCGATGGCCCGGGTCGCCCGCTTGCGCACCAGGCCGTTCCAGGCGAGCCAGATCGCGCCGAGGATGATGACCGGCGCCAGGTACGGGAAGTAGATCGCGTTGCCCAGCGCGCTGATCAGCCGGTCCACTACGCTCTGCAGCCAGTTCAGGATGCCGTTGCCGGCCGCCGACTGATACACGGTGATGGTCACGCGGTCGATCGATTTAGCCGCGTCGAAGACCATGCCGGCCACGTTGTTGCCGATCAGCGAGGTCATGTCGGAACACTGCAGGCCGTGCGCGGCCCAGAACTGCCCGGCCACCCCGTAGCTGTCGTAGAGGGTCTTTCCCGCCGCGACCCCGGCCGGCGGCTGGATCAGCGCGTTGATCCCGCCGTTGGCCGGCTCCGGCTGCGGGATGGACGGCTGGCAGATGTTGTTCAGGTTGCCGATGATGCCGCTCGACCCGGCCGAGCACAGTCCCAGCAGGCCGCCGATGTCGCCGATACCCGGCACCGAGCAGACGCCACCTGAGGGCGCGCGGGGGGTGGCCGCCGCGCGCGCCGCGGTGAGGACCGCCCGGGCGCCCGGGCCCGCGGTGCCGGCCGGGTCACAGGGCCGGCACTGGCCGGTACGGCGGCGGCGACCACGTGCACGGCCGACATGCCGGGCACACTGGCCGCGCCGGCACACTGGCCGCGCCGGCCACACTGGCCGCGCCGGGCCCCGCCGGGGCCGATGCGTACGCGGCCGCGGCTGAGACCGGCACGGCCAGGACCGCGCCGACGACAATCAGCAGCCGCGCCACCCAGCGCAACGGGGATCTGGCCATCTGGGGAGCTCCTGTTGAGCTTCGTCGGGTGGTCACTGACTCGCCTCGCCTGCGGTCTCCCGGGCCGGGCGGCCGCCGTCGTCATCGTCGTTACCGGCGCCCGGCGGTGCCGGCGGCTCGGCGCTGTCCGCGCCGCCGGCGCCGGGCGCCGCCCCGCGCGGGTGCGACGCCTCGTCCGGCCGGGACCGGGTCGGGTTGGTGTCCAGCCAGCGCTGCAGCTCGTCGGAGGCCAGGTCGACGCCGATCCGGCCCGCGCGCTCGTCCAGGTCACGGAAGACCGCTTCGCCGTTGCCGAGGCCGCGCAGGACCGCCTTGTGCTCATCGGAGGCCTCGACGCCGAGCAGTGACAGCACGCTCTCCACCTCGGTCCGTTCGGACGAGCGGAACGCGAAGACACTGGAGATACAGTTCGTCACCTGCTCGTTCAGCAGGTCCCTGGCGTTCTGCGAGACGAGGATCAGCGCGGTGTTCCGCGACCGGCCCATCCGGGAGACCTCCGGCACGAGCTTCGCGCCCTCGGGGGTCGCGGTGATCGCCCACGCCTCGTCGAGGAAGATCGCCTTCGGCATCCGCCGGTCCATCCCGTTCAGCAGCCGGCGGGCGAACTGCGACACCAGGTACAGCAGCGCCACCGACAGCCGCTGCTCGTAGGAGTAGTCGTCCCGGCCGATCGCGGTGTCCGGCAGGGTCAGGCCGCCGAGCGTGAACACCGTGGTCCAGCCCTCCGCGTCGACCTGCTGGCCGCCCGACGGCGCGAAACACAGCCGGGCCAGGCGCATCTCGGAGATGGAGCGCATGACGGCACCGAGGTTCTTCGACGCCGGGTCACCGGACTGCTCCAGGTGCCGGACCACCTTCCCCAGGCTCGGCCGCGGCCCGGCGGCGACCGCGCCGACGGCCTGGATCATCGCGCTTTCGCGTTCCTCGCTCATCCTCGGCAGCAGCAGCCGCAGCGTCTCGGTCGCCATGGTCCGCCTCGTGGGCAGATCATCGCCGAAGGAGAACGGGTCGAGCAGCCCGGGCGCGGCCGCCCCCAGCGAGAGCACCCGCGCCCGGCGGCCGCGCGCCTGCAGCAGCCGGACCAGGGACGTCGCGTCGCCCTTGGGGTCGATCACCGCGACCGTCGCCCCGCGCAGCGCGAGCTGGTAGATGAGCAGCAGGGCGAGCGTCGTCTTCCCCCCGCCCGGCTCCCCGGTGATCGCGATGGCGGTCGGCCGGTTGCGCGCGGCCGCGAGCAGCGGGTCGAAGTGCACGATCGCCCGGGCCCGGCCGAGCGTCTCGCCGATGTACGGGCCGATCCAGCCCACGCCGTCGGCGATCCGGTCGCCCAGGTCCACGGTGGCGGTCGGCATGCCGCCCGCGATCGTGTACAGCGGCTGCCGCTGCAGGTAGGAGCCCAGCCGGACGTGGTCGCCGGGCAGCGACTCCCGTAGCAGCGAGAACTGGTCCCCGGTCGAGTTGACGATGTCGATCCCGATGTCGCGGTAGTGCTCGATGACCGCCTCGACCCGCCGGACGACGAGGCTCCGGGTGGGGGCGGTGACGATCAGGCGGTGCCACCCGTACACGAACGGCAGGCGTTCCTTGGTGATGCCGTGCTCCAGCATGCGCGCCGCCGCGATCTGCTCCGCGAGCGCGATCGGCGCCTCCACGCCGGCCTCCCTGATGTGCGCGTCCATGTCGCGCGCGTGCGCCAGGCGGCGGCTGACGTCCTTGCTGGCCTTCGCGGGCGGTATCAGCCGCATCCGCGAGCTGACCTCGACCGGGAACGGCAGCGAGTCGGCGAAGTGCAGCCACGGCTCCCCGTCCGGGAAGGCCATCACGTCGGGGAAACGCGAGAAGGACAGGAACGCGGCGAAGGAGTCGCCGGTGGCGTGCTCGAGCTGGAGCAGCGTGCGGCCGTTGTGCACCTGGCCCTCGAACAGCCCCTCGATCTCCCCCGCCCCCCAGGTCCGCCGCTTGGTGGCCGACGGGGGCGGATCGCCGAGCGAGCCCATCAGCGCGTGCCGCAGCAGCCAGGCGAGCTCGTCGGAGGTGGCGTGCCGGGCTGCGAGCGCACTGGCGGCCAGCGCCCGGCCGACCCGTTCGGCCTGGTCGTTCCACTTGGTCGTCTCCGCCGACCCGACCGCCTCGTCCTCGATGCCCAGCCGGCGCTCGCCGCCCTGGTAGAGGGAGATGAACTGGGAAAGCACCCCGCCGGACAGCTGCGCGCGCATGCCGCGCTGCCCCAGCCGGACACCCAGGTAGATCTCCTTGCTCCAGAAGTCCTTCGTCCACACGTGCTGGTAGGACTCATCGAGGTATTCGCGCCAGCCGGAGCCCCCGTCGGAGGTGGCGTCGAGGCCGGTGGCCCAGTCCGCCGCCGGGTACGAGCGGTGCGCGATCCGCAGGTGCACCTCGGCGTCCGGCATCCTGATGGCGGCCAGCGCGACCGTGATGTTGGTGGCCAGCGCTTCCCGTTCCTCGGGTGTCGTGAACTCATACGAAATCGACGGCAGCCGGAAATACGCCCACGCGTGGCTGTCGGTCAGCAGGATCCGGTCGTCGAAATACCGGATGTCGAGCCGGCTGCGTCCCTTCGTCCGGCTGGTCAATGCAGAACCTTCCGGGGAACCGGGGCCGCGGCCAGGCCCGCGACGAGTACTCCGGCCAGGGCGGTGTAGGCGTGCCGGGCCTGCGGCCGTAGCGCCGGCACCCCGGCGGGCCCCGCGCGCTCGGCGCCCCCCGCGGCCAGCACGTCGTCCCACGGAATCCGGACGATCGCGCGGCAGCGCCCGCGCGCGACGGCTTCGGCCTGCTCGACGTCGCTCAGGCTGGCCCTGCTCACCCCGTTGACCACCGTCACCGCGCGGGCCGCGAGCTCACCGTGGCCGTTGCTGTTCAGCCACTCCTGGGTCATGGCCAGTGACCTCGGCGCGTCCGCGCTGGCGGGCGCGACGAGCACGAGCTGATCGGCGATGCCCAGCACGCGGGTGACCGCTGCGGCGCCCGGGTCGAGCATCGTCAGCAGGTAATGGCGGCCAGCCTGCTCCGCGAGCCGGGCGTAGTCCCGCTCGCCCGGCGCCGGCGGGGACGCCGGGTCCGCGCCGGCGGTGATGACGTCGAGCCTGGTTCCCGTGGCCGCGTCCGCCGGGCCGGCCGGCGCCGAACCCGCCAGCAGTTCGGCCACGGTGAGCACGGCGGCGGCCTGCGCCTGCCGGGCGAGCGACCCGCGGCCCGGGTTCAGGTCGATGGCGGCGACCGGGGCGCCGCGCAGGGTGGCCAGCAGCTGGCCCGTCATCAGCGCGGTCACCGTCTGGCCCGCACCGCTGGTGCAGCCGAGGAACACGATGCGGCGCGGGCCGGTGAGGGGAAGCCGCGCCCGGTCCCGGTTCAGCGTCTCCTGGTCCCGCTTGCCGGGTCCCTGGCCGCCAGGGACCACCCGGACCCGGCGCTGCCAGCTGTCGATCCGGTCCGGCCCGCTCAGCGCGCGCTCGATCGACGGCGCAGGCGGGATCGCATCCTGGGTCCTGGCCGGGGGCGCGCCGGTACCGGGCGAAGCTGCGTCCGCGGCGCCCGGCTGGCCTGAGCCGGCGCCTGGCCGAGCCGCGCCTGGCCGACCTGAGCCGGCGCCCGTCCGGCCCGCGCCGGTACCCGGCTGGCCTGAGCCGGCCGGGGGCAGCGCGCGCGGCGGCCTGGCCCCGGTGACCGCGCCGGCAGCCTGACCGCCCGGGGCGCTGGAAGCACCGGGAGCGGGGCGGGGGCCGGAACCGCCGGGAGCGGGGCGGGAGGACGCCCGGCCCCAGAGCGGGACGGCCGCGGGCCCCTGCGGCCCCTGCGTCTCGTGCGCCACCTCGATCGGCGGCGGCGCTATCGGCCGCGGACCGCCTGGCGCAGGGTCGGCCGCCGAGGGTCCCCTCCGTACCTGGCCCGGGATGGCGGGCCGCCGGCCCGGGGTGATCGCGCCAGATCCCGGCCGCGCCGCCGCGGGCCGCACCGTGCCCGGCGAGCCAGCCGCGCCCGCTGGGCCCGCCGCGCCCGATCCGGTCCAGCCGGGGGCGGTCCGGCCGGCCCCGGCCCGCGCCGCGGGCGCGGCACGTCCCGGCCCGGCCCGTCCGGTCCCGGCCCGGTCGGTCCCGGCCCGGACCGGGACGGATAGGCCCCTCGCGCCCTCGCTGGCCCGCGCGGGAGCCATCCCGGCGTGCGGCCACGCCGGCGGACCGGCGTGCTCCGGCGAACCGGCCGGCGCGGGCGGACCGGCCGGCGCGGGCGGACCGGCGTACACCGGCTGCGGTGCCTGAACCGGCCGTCCCGGGCGCGCCTGCCAGGTCCGCCGGGCCGGCCCGGCGTCCCGGCCGGCTCCCGGCCTGCCCGCGGGGCCGCCGCCGGCACGCAGGGCGGGCGCCCCGGCCAGCACGGACTCGCGCGCCGGGCGGCCGGCCGGGACGGTCAGCAGCTCGGCATCCTCCGCATAGGCCGGAGCGCGGTGCCAAACCCGGGCGTAGACCCGTATCTCATTTTTCTCTGACAATGGCACGAGGCGGCACCACGTGCGCGGTTCGCCAATGTAGCGAAGCTGGGAAGCAAGCAGCTCGTGCAGCCGCTTGTTTTCCAGCACGGGCCGAGTGGTGAGCCAGGTCAGAACGCCGGGCGGGAGAACATAGAGCCAAACCAGATTGTGATTGAAGGGCAGCCCAATAGCTGCAAGCACGACAACGTAGGGAATCGTGATACCACAGAAGACAGCGATCCAGCTGATGGGAAGCGGCATCGGCAAGCGGAAATCGTAGAGCTTATAGAGCCGCTTCTCAATCCGCCAGATGTTCGTATATGTGGGCAGGTCCACGAAGTGCGCTCCTTCGGCCGTGACGGGGTTTTGCCGTTACGGTGGCTAGTGGACTCCGAGCGCGTTGGTGATTCCTGTGGCCAATGCCTGCACGATGCCAGGCGTATAGAAAACGATCGCTATCAGCACGGCCAGCACAATGAACTGCACGAACCGGGTGATCTCGCGGGTGAAGAGGAAAAAGAGCGCGACGATCCCGACGATGCCGAGGAACAGCGGCCCGAAGAGCCCCTGGAGGTAGGTGACGAGCCCCTGGGTGCTGAGGGCAACCGGCGGGTACGCGGCCAGGAGATGGATCGACATAACTCTTCCCTTCCGGGATTATCAGGTACCCGCCAGGCGGCCGACACCTGCCAGGCGGCCGGCGAGAGCCGTGCCGCGCCCACACTAAGGCACCCCGTTCCAGCCAGGGACGACGGCTCGCCCTCGCCCCTACCCAGGAGATACGTCTGGCGGCCCGGGTATGGTTCACCACCCCGCGTCGCGCCCCTCCGCGCCGCAGAGGGAAGGCCGGCGTACCTCATGCGCCCCCCGTCTGCTGACTTCCCCGGGTCGACGCCGCTATGTCCTGCACGTACCATTTGCCGCCCTGGTCGATAACGGTCATGTCATACGTCATCTCCAGCTTGGCGGGGCTGGCCCCGCCCGCCCCGGACAGCTGCCAGACGACGGTGGCGGTGATGTGCCGGGTCGCGCCGCCCGCCGGCACGTACAAATTGGAGATGCCCGCGTAGCTGAGGGCGCCGCCCAGGCCGGAAACCGTCGCGCCCGGCGCGAGGAACCGGTTCAGGGTCGCGCTGTCGCCGCTCGCGTAGGCCTGGAAGAAGGGCGGCAGTTGCGCGTTCAGCGCGCCCTGCGCGGCGGAATCCGATGCCCCGGTGGCCGGCGCGGGCGGGGCCGCCTGCGGCGGGGCGGCCAGCCAGGCGGGCTCCCCGGTAACCACCAGGCCGCCATTCGCGGCGTAAATAGGAACACCCAGCTGCATCAGCTGGCCGTTCACGCTGGCCAGCAGGGTCACCACCGCGTGCGTGGCATCCTGCACGGTGATCGCGGAGACCTGCTCCGATTGCAGCCGGAGGCTGCCCGAGCCGTCCCAGCCGAGTTGCGGGTCCGCGTTGCTGAGGGCGCTCGGCAGGTAAGCCGCCAGTTCCTGGGCGCGCTGGCTGGCGGTGTCCGTGCTGAAGTTCAGGTACACGGCACCGAACTGCATCGCGTACGCCTCGGCCAGCGTCACGGGGAACTGGCCGCTCCCGCTGCCGCCCGAGGATGTGCCGGACGAGCCGGAGCGCGACGCCGGGGTCTCGTTGAAGATGATCGCCGTGATGCCCCGGTACCCGATGATGAGCAGAACCGCCCACAGCACCGCCCGGAGGGTCCACACCAGCCATCGGCCTCCGCCGCCGTTCCATGAGCGGGACTGGCGGGGCCGCCCGCCGCCCGGCTGTCCCGGTGTGCCAGCATCCATCTCCGGGGTATCAGCGTACACAGCCGGCCGCGCTGCGTCATCTACGCCCGAACCGCGAACCATCACACCTCCGCCCACTCCGCGTTGGGCCTTCATTCGGCTGACGCCACCCCGCCGACCTTGACGTCCATTGTGCGTCATAAAAGCCTGGCAGGGGAGGACGTTGTTGATGAGTCTTTGCCCGCACGCAATTAGCTGATAATGCACGGGATCCGCCGATGCGCGGGAAAAACCGACACGCCTAAACGGTGACTCTAAGGCCTCACCTTAGCGGATTGTCCCCAAATACCCCTCCAGGCGCGCCGGGCGAGCCGCTGACCTGCGCAAACATTGGAGATGGACCGGAACGGCCGGACATCGCGCCCGAGTCGGCCCGGGCCCCGGCTGAGCGCGTGCGGGACTCCCCGGGCGGCGGCGTCTGCGGCCGGCCGAACGGACCGCGCCGGGAGCCTCCCGCCTCGGCGCGCCGCGCGGGACGATCTGGCTCAGACGTTGAAGCGGAACTCCACCACGTCGCCGTCCCGTCAGCGCCGATGTGCCAGATATGGTGTCTGACCTGCCCAAACTATGGTCAGCGTTGGTCATTGGTTGGACAGCGTTGGTCATGCTCGCGCGGACTTATCCGCGGACTGCTGCGGACTTTCAGCGGACTCAGCCGCGTGCTACGGACAGCAGACCTTGGCGCCTGCCGTCATGCGTTTCCGCACGTCAGCGGGCTATCTGCGCCGCCGCGTTTCGTTCGCGGGCAATAGCGCGGGCGCGGGCCCGTTCCATGATGTCCGGGGCGATGCTGCGCAGGGCCGCGACGATGCTGACCGCGAGTGTGCTCGGCCGGGTCGGGGTGGGTGTGGACATGTCCATGGACGATGCGCGGCTCGCGTCGTGGCGGGTTAATGACCCGGGGGAACGGGCCCGCGCGCTTGGGGTGAAGAAACCGCCGCCGGTCCCGGATGCGCAGTCTGCGATTGACCCCTCCTTGCTATCGGCGTGCACCCGCATACGCTGGCTGGCATATGTAGGACATAAGCCTACAGAAAACAACGAGAGGCACGAACCCGGGATCCGCGCCCCGCCGGGGCTGGCGACCATCAGCCCCGAACCTGATGAGGGGGCTCATCATGCACGCCAAGTATGCAACATCCGCCAAGGTCGCAGCGTTCGCGCTCGCCCCGGTCGCAGGGATCGCCGGAACCGCGGCAGCCGCTTCGGCGGCACCCCAGCCGGGACAGGCCCCAAGACCGCCCGCGGCGACCGTCACCCTGAAGGACCAGGCCGGGCAGTACGTCCAGGTCAACGCCCGCGGGCAGGTGTCCATGGGACGCTACGCCTACGACGCCGCCAAGTTCATCAAGGTGAATCAGCCGCACGGCCAGTATGAGCTGCAGTACGGCCAGGGCCGCAACGCGAAGTACCTGACCGTCAGCCAGTTCGGTGCCAGCCTCGGCCGGCAGGGAACTCATTTCGCTCCCGGTCAGGCCAGCCGGGTCCACGGTTACAGCACCATCAAAATCAACCGTGACCTGCTGACCGCGCAGGGTGCGCGGCTCACCGAGGCGCCCCAGGGCCGGCACGGCCCGACCGCCAGCCAGGAATGGGCGAACATCCGCTAGTCACAACCGCGAGGGGCACTGGGCTCAGGGTCCGGTGCCCCGCGCACCACTTCATGACACGAAAAAAACCGCCCGGTGGGCCCGTCCCACTGGTCCCGGAACCCGTTCACAGCCTCATCGCGGCCGGGTGCGACGTGGTGACCGTGCAGCGCGCGCTCGGCCATGCCAGCGCGACGTCACGCTCAACACCTACGCCCACTTGTGGCCGACGGCCGAGGACCGGACCCGCGCCGCTGCCGCGGCGATGCTGGCCGAGACGCTGAACCCTGCGGACTCTGTGCGGACTAGCGGGCGAGCCTAGCGCTGTGACGTGCCAGGACCCGCCAGATTACACGTTGAAGCGGAACTCCACCACGTCGCCGTCGCGCATCACGTAGTCCTTGCCCTCGATGCGGACCTTGCCTGCCGCGCGGGCCGCCGCGAGCGAGCCGGCCTTGATCAGGTCGTCGTAGGAGACGATCTCGGCCTTGATGAAGCCGCGCTGGAAGTCGGTGTGAATGACGCCTGCCGCCTCCGGGGCGGTCGCGCCGGCCGGGATCGTCCAGGCCCGGGTTTCCTTCGGCCCCGCGGTGAGGAAGGTGGACAGCCCGAGCGCGCGGAACCCGGCGCGGGCCAGCTGGGCCAGGCCGGGTTCACCGAGCCCGGCCTCGGCCAGCAGCTCCGCGGCCTCGTCCTCGGGCAGCTCGGCCAGGTCAGCCTCGGTCTTGGCGTCCAGGAAGATGGCCTCGGCGGGCGCGACGAGAGCGGACAGCCGCTCCCGCAGCACCGGGTCGGCGAGCTCGTCGGTGTCGGCGTTGAAGACGTACAGGAAGGGCTTGGCCGTCAGCAGCTGGAACTCACGCAGGTCCGCCAGGTCGATCCCGGCCGAGGCCGCGCCCGCGAACAGCGTCGTCCCGGTGTCCAGCAGTTTCTGTGCCCGGGCGGCGGCGTCGGCCACCCGGTTCCGTTCGGCGTCTTTGGCGAATTTCGTTTCCTTGGCCAGCCGCGCCGAGGCTTTCTCCAGGGTCTGCAGGTCGGCGAGGATCAGCTCGGTGACGACCGTCTCGATGTCGCGTTCCGGTGATACGTCGCCCTCGACGTGACTGACGTCGGGATCGGTGAAAACCCTGACCACCTGGCAGATCGCGTCGGTCTCGCGGATGTGGCCGAGGAACTGGTTGCCGAGTCCCTGCCCCTGCGCGGCGCCCCGGACCAGCCCGGCGATGTCGACGAACCGCACGGTGGCCGGCACGATCCGGGCCGAGTCGTACAGTTTGGCCAGCTCGGCGAGCCGCGGGTCGGGCACCCCGACGATGCCGACGTTCGGCTCGATGGTCGCGAACGGGTAGTTGGACGCCAGCGCGCCGGCCCGGGTCAGCGCGTTGAACAGAGTGGACTTGCCGACGTTGGGCAGCCCGACGATGCCGATGGACAGACTCACGTGGCGATTTTAGGTGCCCGCGCGCACCGCTTGCGGCGGCCCGCCCGCGGCCGCGGGCGGTGCGAGGGGGCGCCCGCGATGGTGAGCGGAGGCCCCGGCGGAGAGGTTTCCCTTGATGAAGTACATGTTCCTGCTGAACGGCCCCGACCTGCCCGAGCCGGGGACGGACGCGGCGGGCGCGCTGTACGGCCAGCTGATCCGGTACGAGCCCAGCCCGGTGACGGAGGCCAACCGCGCCCGCCCGGTCAGCGCCGCACGGCGTGTCAGGAACGGAATGTCATCATTGGCTGCCAGTATTGCGACACATGAGCGCGATCATGCTGATTGCCGGGCTGGTACTCGGGATCCTCATCGGCGCGGCGATCGGGTACCTGTACGCCCGTGGCCGGATCGGGTCTGCCTCCGCTGACCTGGCCAGTCAGGCCAGCGCCGCGGCTGAGCGGGCCCGCGCCGCCGAACAGCGGGCCACGATGGTCGAGCGGGCCGAGCGGGAACGGGCGGCGCTGATCGACGGCCAGCTGGCCCAGCGGTTCCAGAGCCTGTCCGCGGAGGCCCTGGACGCCAGCACGGCGCGTTTCCTGGAGATCGCCGAGGGCCGCCTGCGCGCGGAAAACGTCAAGGCGGCCGGGGAACTGGAAAACCGCCGCGCTGCCGTCGAGCACCTCGTCGCCCCCCTGACGGACACCCTCACCCGGCTGGAGGCGCAGCTGCGTGAGTCCGATTCGGCCCGCCGCGCCTCGCATGCCGCCCTGGCCGAGCAGGTCAACCTGACCAGGCACAGCGCGGAGCAGCTCCGCGACCAGAC
Source organism: uncultured Actinomycetes bacterium (assembly GCA_963808295.1). Lineage (GTDB taxonomy): Bacteria > Actinomycetota > Actinomycetes > Streptosporangiales > Streptosporangiaceae > Bog-532. The sequence goes on from CAWEFP010000007.1 coordinate 108,959, forward strand.
CCAGGCGCTGGTCACCGCGCTGCGCCGGCCGGAAGCGCGCGGGCGCTGGGGCGAGCTGCAACTGCGGCGCGTGGTGGAGCTGGCCGGGATGGCGGCGCGGTGCGACTTCGAGGAGCAGGTCGCGGTGGCCGGGGACGGTGGCCCGCAACGGCCCGACATGGTGGTACGGCTGGCCGGCGGCAAGAACATCGTGGTCGACTCGAAGGTGTCGCTCGCCGCGTACCTGGAAGCGGTGGAGGCGGCCGATGAGTCGGTCCGCGCGGCCCGGCTCGATGCGCACGCGCGGCACGTACGCGAGCACGTGGACCGGCTGGCCGCCAAGGCATACTGGACGGCGCTGCGCCCGGCGCCGGAGTTTGTCGTGCTCTTCATCCCGGGAGAGGCATTCCTGGCCCCGGCCCTGGAACGGGACCCCGGGCTGCTCGAGCACGCGATGACCCGCAGGGTCCACATCGCTACCCCGACCACGCTGGTCACCATGCTGCGGACCGCGCAGTACGCGTGGCAGCAGGAGGCCCTGTCGCAGAACGCCCGCGCCGTGTTCGACCTGGGACGCGAGCTGCACGCCCGGATCGCGGGACTGGGCCGAAACATGGACACGCTCGGCCGGACGCTGACCAAGGCGGTGACGGCCTACAACCAGACGCTCGGATCACTGGAAAGCCGGGTGCTGGTCAGCGCACGGCGGCTCAGTCAGCTGGGGGTCGTCGACTGCGAGCTGCCGTCGCCCGCCCCGGTCGAGGAGGCCGCCCGCGGTCTGTCCGCCCCCGAACTGGTCGAGTCCGTCCCTGGATTGGGTGCCGCGGTCCCCGAGCTGACCGCTCCGGCCACGCCGATTACCCCACCAGGATCGAAACCGGGCATAGAATCGCCCGAAATCGGCAGCCCCGATCAGTTCATCGAGGCGCCACAATGGACCTGAGACCGGCGATGCCGACGGTCTGCTGGTACCAATCATCGCCCACGACCGGAGGATGAAGCGCAGGCGTGCCCGAATACACGAGGCAAGGCCCGGACCGGCCGCGAACCGGTCCCGCTGCGACCGCGGACGGCGCCAGCGGCCGCCCCGTGGCGCGTGGCACGGCCCCTGTGCCGCGTGGCACGGCCCCGGTGCCACGTGGCACGGCCCCCGTGCCGCGTCAGGGACGGCCGAATGACGTCAGGAACCGGATGAGCCGGCCGCGGCCGCAGACCCCGCGCGGGCCAGGCGAGGGTGATGACGCACCCCCGGTGCGGCTGACCGGTCGCGGCGCGATCCTGGCCCTGCTGGTGCTGTCCTTCCTCGGGCTGATCGTGTCGGACTGGCTGGACTGGGGGATCCTCGCCAACGTGACGTTCGTCACGGCTTGCGCCGTGATCGCGTACTACGCGAAGCCCAGCGACCTGCTCCCGGTCACCGTGTGCCCGCCGCTGGCGTTCTTCGTCGCCTGCGTGGGGGCCAAGCTGGCCACGTCCGCGGGCGCGACGTCGGCGGCCGAGGGCACGGTCGTCACGCTGGCCAATTCCGCACCCTGGCTTTTCCTCGGCACGGCCATAACTATTCTCATCGGGCTGCGCCGCGGCCTCCTCGACAACATCCGCGACCTGCGCCGGGGGCTGCAGGGCGAGCCGGACGGGCCGTCGCCGGGCAGCGGCCGCCGCGCTGCCGGGGTCGGCCCCGGCGGCCCCGCGGGCCGGGGCCCCGGTGGCCCGGCGTGGAGACCCTGAACCCGGGCCACGATCACGAGCACGGGCCGGGACACGATCACGGCCCGGCGCCGGCCAGCACAGCCCCGGGCACGAGCACAGCCCCGGGCCCGAGCACAGCCCCGGGCACGAGCATCCGGGCGACGGCGGTCGCTCGCTGGCCGCCCGGCTGCGCCACGGACTGTCGCACCTGGCCCGGCCGCACAGCCACGATGCGGCGGCCAAGGTCGACCGGGTGATGGAAGCCTCCGCCCAGGGCGTGCGGACGCTATGGATCTCCCTGGCCGGCCTCGGGGCCACCGCCGCGGCGCAGGCGGCCGTCGTCGCCATCTCCGGTTCGGTGGCCCTGCTCGGGGACAGCATCCACAACGCCGCCGACGCGCTGACCGCGCTGCCTCTCGGGGTGGCGTTCATGGCCGGGCGCCGACCGGCCACCCGCCGGTTCACCTACGGGTTCGGCCGGGCGGAAGACATCGCGGGAATTCTCATCGTGGTGCTCATCGCGCTGTCATCGGCGCTGGCCGCCTTCGCCGCCATCGGGCGGCTGCTGCATCCGGCCGCAGTGTCCTACATTCCGGCGGTGGCCGCCGCCGCGGTGATCGGCTTCATCGGCAACGAATGGGTGGCGCGCTACCGGATTCGCGTGGGCCGCGCGATCGGCTCAGCGGCGCTGGTCGCCGACGGGCTGCACGCGCGCACCGATGGCTTCACCTCACTGGCCGTGCTGCTCGGGGCGGCCGGGGCCGCGCTCGGCTGGCGGCTGGCCGACCCGGTTATCGGCCTGGTGATCACGGTGGCCATCCTCTTCGTGCTCAAGGACGCGGCGCGGGAGGTCTTCCGGCGGCTGATGGACGCCGTGGACCCGGCCCTGCTGGAGACGGCCGAGTCCGCGCTGTACAGCGTGGACGGGGTGATCGAGGTGAGCGGCGTGAGGATGCGCTGGATCGGCCATCACCTGCACGCCGAGATCACGATCGTCGTCGACGGCCAGCTCAGCGTCCGGGACGCGCACCGGGTCGCGGTCGACGC
>CAWEFP010000008.1:0-11325 GCA_963808295.1 uncultured Actinomycetes bacterium
TGCAGGCCGGCCTCACTGACTGCGATCTTGGTAAGGGTGTTCTTGACCACGCTGAACGTGGCGTTGTCCCCGAGCGACTGGCGAAGCTCGCGGAGCTGCGAAACGCTCAGCCCGCGGTACTCGGTCAGCACGACGCTGCCCGAGTCCCGGAAACGGTCGGTGAGCTCCGTAACAGCAGCCACCTTGTCCGCTCTCGCCATGGGCCTCCTTTCTCCTGCCGGACCCGGTTCCGCCGTCTCGCGGCCGGCGTGCGCCCGCACAGGACGCACGCGGCCCGCACGGCGGGGCCGGGAAAGGTCTCCGATACGCACGAAGAAATGCCCGTAAAAAGCGGAACGCCCCAGGCGCAGGCGCACTGGGGCTTCGTCGTGGTTCCCCGGCAGACTCCGGGGCACCACGCACGCGCTCAGTTACCTGCGCAGGATGCCCGTTCGTCACGGGACCTTCGGTCACCCTGAGCCGGATGGCTCGTGACAACCTGCGGTCTTCGGCAGTCATAGCGTACGTGCCCGCGCCGCGCCCCGCCAAATCGGCGCGGAAACGCGCGGTGCGGATGGCGGGCGGGCGCCTCAGACGGCGACGGGCTCTTCGTCCTCGATGAAGCCGCGGGTCTTGTTGGGGTCGACCGGGATGCCGGGGCCCATCGTGGTCGTGATCGTCGCCTTCTTGACGTAACGGCCCTTGGCGGCGGCCGGCTTGAGCCGGATGATCTCGTCCAGCGCGGCCGCGTAGTTCTCCAGCAGCGCGCGGGCCGGGAAGGACGCCTTGCCGATCACGAAGTGCAGGTTGCCCTGCCGGTCGGTGCGGAACTCGATCTTGCCGCCCTTGATCTCCGTGACCGCCTTGGCGACGTCGGGGGTGACCGTGCCGGTCTTCGGGTTCGGCATCAGGCCACGCGGGCCGAGGACACGGCCGAGGCGGCCCACCTTGCCCATCAGGTCCGGGGTGGCGACCACCGCGTCGAAGTCCAGGAAGCCGCCCTGAATCCGCTCCACGAGGTCGTCGCGAGCCGACGTAGTCCGCGCCGGCCGCGCGGGCCTGCTCGGCGCGGTCACCGGTCGCGAAGACGAGGACCCGCGCCGTCTTACCGGTGCCGTTCGGCAGGTTGACGGTGCCGCGGACCATCTGGTCGGCCTTGCGGGGGTCAACGCCCAGCCGGAGGGCCACCTCGACGGTCGGGTCGAACTTGGTGACGGTGGCCGACTTGGCCAGGGCCACGGCGTCCGGCGGGCTGTACAGCCGGTCGCGGTCGATCTGCTCGGCGGCGCTGCGATACGCCTTACTGCGCTTCATTTCTTCTCCTGCATAGGTAGCGGAGGTCGTGGTCCTGGGGCCGCGCCCGGCCCTCCCACGCCTGCATGTTCAGTTGTTCCGGCTGACGCTGCCGCCACTCGCGGCCGGGTGTGTCCCGGCCACCGGCCCGGTGCGTCAGCCTTCGGCCTGCCGGTGCGTCAGCCTTCGATCTGGATGCCCATCGAGCGGGCGGTGCCGGCGATGATCCGTTCCGCCATCTCGATGCTCCGTGCGTTGAGGTCGGGCATCTTGGTCTGGGCGATCTCACGGACCTGGGCGGCGGAGATGGTGCCGACCTTGGTCTTGTGCGGCTCGCTGCTGCCCTTGGCGACCCCGGCGGCCTTCTTGATCAGCTCGGGCGCGGGCGGCGTCTTGGTGACGAACTCAAAGGACCGGTCTTCGTAGATCGTGATCTCGACCGGCACGATGTTGCCCCGCTGGGCCTCGGTCGCCGCGTTGTACTGCTTGCAGAAGTCCATGATGTTCACGCCGTGCGGGCCAAGCGCGGTGCCGACGGGCGGCGCCGGGGTAGCCTGGCCGGCCGGCAGTTGCACCTTGACAACCGCAGCGACCCTTTTCCTCCGTGGAGGCATGGTTCCCTGTTCCTTTTCCTAGTTTCTGGCTGCGTCTATCCGGCAAACGTCAGATCTTGGCCACCTGGTCGAAGGAGAGCTCGACGGGCGTCTCCCGGCCGAAGATCGACACCAGCACCCTGAGCTTCTGCGAGTCGGCGCTGATCTCGTTCACGGTCGCCGGAAGCGTCGCGAACGGGCCATCCATCACGGTAACCGACTCGCCGACCTCGTAGTCCACCGTCGGCGACTTCGTGGCCTCGGCCTGCTTGACCTGCTCCTCGGGCTCCGGCGCGAGCAGGCCAGCCACCTCGTGCAGGCTGAGCGCCGAGGGGCGGCTGGAGAGGCCGACGAATCCGGTCACCCCGGGGGTGTTCCTGACCACCGCCCACGACTCGTCCGTCAGCTCCATCCGGACCAGGATGTAGCCCGGCAGCACCTTCTCCTGGACCTGCTGCCGCTTGCCCTGCTTGATCTCCGTCACCTTGTGCACCGGGACCTCGATCTGGAAGATGTAGTCCTCCATGTTGAGCGAGGAGATCCGGTTCTCCAGGTTCGTCTTCACCCGGTTCTCATAACCCGCGTAGGAGTGAATGACATACCAGTCGCCGGGCATCGCCCGGAGCTGGCGCATGAACTCCTCCAGCGGGTCGGCCTCGAGCCGCGCCTCGGCGTCGCCGCCTTCGTCCCCCGGCTCGCCCTCGTCTCCCGGCCCGGCGGCGTCCTCCGGCCCGGCGGCCGTCTCGTCCGCGGCCACGGCGGCGTGCTCCGGCTCCGCGCGTCCTCCCGGCGGCCGTCCGTCCCGCGGCCACGGCGGCGTGCTCCGGCTCAGCGGCGTCCGCTGGCCCGGCGGCGTGCTCCGGCTCCGCGGCCGTCTCGTCCGCGGCCACGGCGCCGTCCGCCGGCGCGGCGGCCTCGCCGAAGCCGCCGGACAGGTTCTCGCCGGAGGAGTCGTCGTCATACGACGCGGCCTCTTCCGGCGTGGCCCCGGAGTCCTCGGTCACGTCGGCCTCCCCGTCTCGTTCGTCGAATCCTGCGGTCGCCTCGTCCACGTCGGCGGAATCGCCCACCTGCACTTGGGGCTCGGACACAATTGTTCTTCCTTCTATGCTTCCTCGCGGATTTTTCCGCGCTTCCAGGCGCCCAACACCGTTGCCAGCTACGCCCCGGCGTGGTGGGATGCCACGGCGGGACGGGCACCAGGCCGGCCGAACCGTCGCCGGGCGGCACAGGACGGGCCAGGCCAGCCCGCCGCCCGGCGCCGTCAGCCGAAGAGCGCGATGACCAGCTTGGTAAAGCCGTAGTCCAGGCTGGTGACGATCGCGATCATCACGACTATGAAAACCAGGGCGACGGTCGTGTACGTGCCCAGTTCCCGGCGGGTCGGCCAGATCACCTTGTGCAGTTCGGCGACAACCTGGCGGAAGAACAGCGCCGGAGTAGTGCGGTTCCGCCGTGCGGGGGGCTTGGCGCCGCCGCCCCGTCTCTCCGCGGCCTCACCGCGCGTCTGAGTCGCCATGTCCTCACCTATGAAGCGCTGAACGGTCCGTATTTCTACAAACCCGTCTTCCTACAATCAGTGTCTACTGCAGGGCAGGAGGGACTCGAACCCCCAACCACCGGTTTTGGAGACCGGGACTCTAGCCAATTGAGCTACTGCCCTTTGCCTGGCGGCCCGGCCAGCATCCGCCTCCCGGCCGCCACCTGGCAGGTGGCGCCATCCGGAGGGCATGCGCCAGCAACGACGGAACACCATCAGTCCCGAAAGTGTAGCAGCGCCGCCAGGGGGGCGAACCCCCCTGGAACTTGTGCTGCCCCAGGGGGGACGCCCCCCTGGAACCCCCGCGCTGTGCTGGCCCGGGGGGACGACCCCCCTGGAACCCCCCACTGCGCTGTGCTGGCCCGGGGGGACGACCCCCCTGGAACCCCCCACTGCGCTGTGCGCCCACGCGGTGGTACTTCGCCGACACACCGGCACTCGCCCGGGCACAAGGCCCGGGCTCGCTGGCCGGTTACAACCGTCCCGCCGTAAGCCGTCCGGGTAAGGGCTTTATCCATGTGCACAGCATCATTGGGAGATGTCACCATAGGTGTATGCCCACGACACATCCTCGCATCTCAGCGCGCCTGTCCGCGATCGCCGAATCAGCCACCCTGGCGGTGGACGCCAAGGCCAAGGCGCTCAAGGCGGCCGGCCGTCCGGTCATCGGCTTCGGGGCCGGCGAGCCCGACTTCCCCACTCCCGGCTACATCGTCGAGGCCGCGCAGCGGGCGTGCGCGGAACCGCGGTTCCACAAGTACACGCCCGCGGCCGGGCTGCCCGAGCTGCGGCAGGCCGTCGCCGACAAGACCGCCCGGGACTCCGGCTTCGGCGTCACCGCGGGACAGGTCCTGATCACCAACGGCGGCAAGCAGGCCGTCTTCCAGACCTTCGCGGCGCTCCTCGATCCCGGGGACGAGGTGCTCGTGCCGGCGCCCTACTGGACCACCTACCCCGAGGCCATCCAGCTGGCGGGCGGGGTCACCGTCCCGGTGCCGACCGACGAGAGCACCGGCTACCTGGCCTCGGTCGCCGACCTGGAGGCGGCCCGCACCGAGCGGACCAAGATCCTGCTCTTCGTGTCGCCGTCCAACCCCACCGGCGCGGTCTACCCGCCGGACCAGGTCGCCGAGATCGGCCGCTGGGCCGCAGCCAACGGGCTGTGGGTCGTGACCGACGAGATCTACGAGCACCTGGTGTACGGCGACGCACGGTTCTCCTCCATGCCGGTGGTGGCACCCGAGGTCACCGAGCAGTGCGTGGTGGTGAACGGCGTGGCCAAGACGTACGCGATGACCGGCTGGCGGGTGGGCTGGATGATCGGCCCCGCCGACGTGATCAAGGCGGCGACCAACTTCGAGTCGCACGTCACGTCGAACGTCTGCAACGTCGCGCAGGCCGCCGCGCTCGCCGCCGTCTCGGGTGACCTGTCCGCGGTGGTCCCGATGCGCGAGGCGTTCGACCGGCGCCGGCGCACGATGGCGCGGATGCTGACCGAGATCCCCGGCGTGGTCTGCCCCGAGCCGCAGGGCGCGTTCTACTGCTACCCGTCGGTGAAGGGGGTGCTCGGCAAGGAGATCGCCGGGCGCCGCCCGGGCAGCTCCGCCGAGCTGGCCGCGCTGATCCTGGACGAGGCCGAGGTCGCGGTGGTGCCGGGCGAGGCGTTCGGCACGCCGGGGTACTTCCGGCTGTCCTGCGCGCTCGGCGACGCCGATCTCGAGGAAGGCGTCATGCGCATCGGCAAGCTGCTCGGCGAGGCCCGGTAACCGGAACGCGGCCCGCCCCCGGACGGGGGCGGGTAACCGGCCGGACCGGACCGGCCCGGTGACCCTTCAGGAGGGGCCACACTAGGCGGATGGCCCGTCCGCTCGATGAACTCCCGAAGGCGCACCTGCACCTGCACCTGACGGGGGCGATGCGGCATTCGACGCTGGTCGAGCTCGCCCGCGCGCACCGCGTCCACCTGCCCGCCGCCCTGGTCGAGGAGTGGCCGCCCAAGCTGAGCGGCGCGGACGAACGGGGCTGGTTCCGGTTCCAGCGGCTGTACGACACGGCGCGGTCGGTGCTGCGGGCCCCGGCGGACGTGCGGCGGCTGTTCCGCGAGATCGCGGAGGACGAGCGGGCCGAAGGTTCCCGCTGGCTGGAGATCCAGGTCGACCCGTCCGGGTACGCCGCGCGGTTCGGCGGCCTGACGCCCACGGTCGAGCTCGTGCTGGACGCCGCGGCCGGGGCCGCCGGCGCGACCGGGGTGGGGATCGCGGTCGTCATCGCCGCGAACCGGACCCGGCACCCGCTGGACGCGCGCACGCTGGCCCGGCTGGCGGTGCAGTACGCGGGGCGCGGCGTGACCGGTTTCGGCCTCAGCAACGACGAACGGCGCGGGCGGGCGGAAGACTTCGCCCCGGCGTTCCGGATCGCCGGGCGCGGCGGCCTGCTCGCGGTGCCGCACGGCGGCGAGCTGGTGGGCCCGGCCAGCGTGCTGGCCTGCCTGGATGCGCTGCACGCGGACCGGATCGGCCACGGCGTGCTGGCCGCGCCCGATCACGACCTGGTCAAGCGGCTGGCGAGCCCGGGGCGTCACGCTGGAGGTCTGCCCGTCGTCCAACGTGGCGCTGGGCATCGCCGCCCGCAGCCGCGACGTCCCGCTGCGGCGGCTGTTCGAGGCCGGCGTGCCGATCGCGCTCGGCGCCGACGACCCGCTGCTGTTCGGCTCGCGGCTGGTCGCGCAGTACGGCATCGCCCGCCGCCAGCACGGCTTCACCGACGCCGAGCTGGCCGACCTGGCCCGGATGTCGGTGCTGGGCTCGGCCGCGCCGGACGCGGTGCGGACCGATCTGCTGGCCGGGATCGACGCCTGGCTCGCGGCCGCCTGACCGGCCGCGCCCGCCGCGTGGCTCGCCGCCGCCTGGCCCGCCGCGTCCGGTGCCGGGGTCACCGCCTCCTGGCCGGCCGGGAAATTCGCAGCCGAACGGGCCGCTGCCGGGAGTCAGGCCGAGACGCCGACGAGTACCGGCTCGATGTCCAGGGTCACGCCGAACGCGTCCCGCACACCCGCGCGGATCTCCCGGGCCAGGGCCAGCAGGCTGGCCGTGCTGGCCTCGCCGGGGTTGATGAGGGCCAGCGTGTGCTTGGACGAGATGCGGGCCCCGCGGGGGCCGCCGGTGTGGCCGGGGTAGCCCTTGCCGAAGCCGGCCTGCTCGATCAGCCAGGCGGCCGGCAGCTTCACGTGCCCGTCCGGGGCCGGGAAATGCGGGACCCGCAGGTCCGGCCCGTTGGGCCCCCGGGACTGGCGCAGCCGGCGGGTGACGGCGGCGAACTCGGCGCCGGTGAGGACCGGGTTGGTGAAGAACGACCCGGCGCTGCGGGTGTCCGGGTCGCCGGCGTCGAGCACCATGCCCTTGCGCGCGCGGAGCTTCAGCACGGCCGAACGGGCCTCGCCGAGCGGCACCCGGCCGCCCAGCTCGACCCCGAGCTCGGCGGCGAGCTCGGGATAGCGGATGGGACCGGACCGCCGGCCGGGGGTGAGCCGGAAGGTGACGGCCAGCACGACGAACCGCCCGGTCGCGGAGCCGGGCGCGAACGGCGTCCGCTTGAACGAGCTGGTCCGGTAGCCGAAGCCGCACGCCGCGGCCGGGATCTCGCTGACCTGGCGCTGCTGGCGGTCGTAGGCGCGCACGCCGGTGATCGTGTCGGCCACTTCCTGGCCGTAGGCGCCGACGTTCTGGATCGGGGTGGCACCGGCCAGGCCGGGAATCCCGGACAGGCATTCCAGCCCGGCCAGTTCCTCGGCCACGCACCGCGCGACCACGTCGTCCCAGTTTTCGCCCGCCGCGACGGTCAGGGCCACGGCGGCGGGCCCAGTGCCGCCGGGATCAGTGCCGCCGGGATCAGTGCCGCCGGGCCCAGTGCCGCCGGGCCCAGTGCCGCCCGGGATCGGTGCCGCCGGGGTCAGCCGGGGCGAAGGAGATGCCCCGGGTGGCCACGCGGACGGCCAGGCCGGGGAACCCGGCGTCGGCGATCACCACGTTGCTGCCGCCGCCGAGCACGAGGACCGGCTCACCGCGGTCGTCGGCGCGGCGGACCGCCGCGATGAGGCCAGCCTCGCCGGCGGGCTCGGCCAGGGTGGCGGCGGGACCGCCGAGGCCCAGCGTGGTGTAGCCCGCGAGCGGCACCTGCGGGCGCCCGCCGGTCAGGCGCATCAGGGCAGGACCACGACCGCCCGGGCGCGGGTCAGGACCTTGCTGCCGCCCGACCGGGCCACCAGCGCGAGCACGACCTTGTTGCCGTCGAGTTTCTCCTCGACGGTGCCGCTGACCTCGATCGTGGTCCCCTTGTCGTCGTCGGGCACGACCACCGGGGAGGAGAACCGCACGCCGAACTCGACGATCGCGCCCGGGTCGCCGGCCCATTCGCTCGCGAAACGCCCGGCCTGCGCCATCGTGAACATGCCGTGCGCGATGACATCGGGCAGCCCGACCGACCGGGCGATGCGCTCATTCCAGTGAATGACGTTGAAGTCCCCGGACGCGCCCGCGTACTTGACCAGGTCAAGCCGGGTGACCGGGTAGCTCTTCGCTGCCAGTTCGGCGCCGGGCTGCACGTCCGCGTAGTTAACCGTCGCTGCCACCGTTCCCGCCTTCCGCTACAGATTCGCGGCCGTCGCCCCCGTCAGGCCCCCGTCTTCCCGGCATCCCCCGATGCCGCGTCAGCCCGTCCCGCCTCGTTCGACGAGTGTGGACAGGGCGGTGCAGACGTGCTCACCGCCGGTGGTCTTGATGTCGGTCCGGGTCGTCAGCATCACGTTGCGGCCGGCGTCCCGGATGTCGGTGATCGTGGACTGCGCGACAACCACGTCTCCGGCGTGCAGCGGGCGCGTGTGCTCGAACCGCTGCTCGCCGTGCACCACCATCGAGTAGTCCAGCCCCAGGCCCTGGTCCATGATCGCGTAGGAGCTGTTGGCCATGGTGATGACGATCGCGAACGTGGGCGGCGCGATGACGTCCGGGTACCCGGCCGCCTGGGCCGCGGCCCGGTCGCGGCACAGCGGGCTGGGATCGCCGATCGCGTCGGCGAAGTCAGCGATCTTGACCCGGCTGACCTCGTACGGCTCGGACGGCGGGAAGCTCCGGCCGATGTAGTCCCGGTTGAGCGCCATCGCAGCGGTCAGCGGGTTTCGCGGTGCGGCCGGTGGCAGCGGCAGTTCGGGCAGTACTTCTTCAGCTCGAGCCGGTCAGGGTCGTTGCGCCGGTTCTTGCGGGTGATGTAGTTGCGGTGCTTACACTCCTGGCAGGCCAGGGTGATCTTGGGCCGGACGTCGGTGGCAGCCACGGCGAAGTGCCTTTCTCGTTCAGATGGACAGCAGGACAGCGTATCAAGCGCCGTCCTTGTTCCCGCAGGCCGAAGGCCCAGCCTCGCAGCCAGGTTCCCCGCCCCCGCGGGCCGGAGGCCCGCACCCGGGGGGTCCGGGGGGTCGCCCCCCGGGTTAGCACCGAACTCCGGCGAAGCCGACCGAAGGCCGACGAGCAGGAGATCGCGTAGCGGAGGCCGGACTTGAACCGGCGACACAGCGATTATGAGCCGCTTGCTCTGCCTGACTGAGCTACTCCGCCTGGGACCGCCGCGCCGTCTACCCGTATGGCGCGATCCGGGTCGCAGGTCAGATTACCCGATCCGGCGTCCGCAGGGTGACGGGCGGGACGTACTCGCGTCCCGGCGACCGCTGCCACCAGGCCCCGGTCTCCCGGAGTTCGCGCCAGGTCGTGTACCGGTACCGGTAGAGCCGGGCCCGCACGTAGACGGGCGGCGCGCCGGGGAATTGACTCCCGCCATCGCGTGCCGGGCGTGACGCGCGGTTCGCTGGTGCCCTCGATGATCACTTCGTCGCGGCGCCGGGTGATCCCGCCGAAGGCGCCGTACGCGTTGACCAGGCGCAGCGGGTCGAAGCTGTAGTTCATGAGCTGCTGCCGGGACAGCAGATTGCAGGCGGGCCGGTAGCTGAGCACCAGCACCACGGCGGTCACCGCCAGCACGGCGCCCTCGTACCAGCCGGGCGGAGCCGCGAGGTGTGGCGCCGGCGGCAGCGGCAGCACCCGGGCCGCCGCGGCGTCGTCCAGCACGGCGGCGGCCAGCACGATCGTCAGCCAGTTGAGCCAGGCGAAATTGCCGGACAGCACGAGCCACAGCTGCGTCACGATGATGACGGCCGCGGCGGCGGCGAAGAAGCGGTCGGAGTAATGCAGCGAGAACAGGCTCGGTGCGCGGCGGAACGGCACGCGGGCGGTATAGGCGGGGATCGGCAGCAGGCCCCGCTCGCCGAGCAGCGGGCGGAACTGGCGGGCCGCGGCGACGAACGCGACCAGGTAGATGGCCGCCAGCCCGCGCTGGAAGGCCAGCCGGGCGAACCAGTAGTCGGGGGCCGCGAACCACCGCATCGCGTCACCCGGGTCGTTCCGGCCGGGACGGCCCCGCGCTCCCCCGCCGGAGCTGCCCCGCGCTGCCCGGCTGCAGCGGCCCCGCGCTGCCCGGCCGCGGGCGGCCGAAGACCCGGCGCAGCGCGGTCGCGGCGGCGTGATAGCCGCACATGCCGTGCACCCCCGGGCCGGGCGGGGTCGCCGCGGAGCACAGGTAGATGGACCGGTCGGGGGTCGCGTACGGCACCGGCGCGAGCGTCGGCCGGAACAGCAGCCGGAGCTGGTCGCAGCGGCCGGCGGCGATGTCCCCGCCCACGTTGTTCGGGTTGCGGGCCTCGATGCCGGCCGGGGCGGTGACGGTGCGGGCCAGGACCAGGTCGCGGAAGCCGGGCGCGAACCGGTCGATCTGCGTCTCGATGGCAGCGGTGTGGTCCTGCCGCCATCCGTTCGGCACCTGGCCGTACACCCAGAAGACGTGCGAGCCCGCCGGCGCCCGGGCCGGGTCGAACAGGCTCGGCTGGGCGGTGATGAGGAAGGGGCGCGCCGGCGCCGCGCCGCGGTGCACCGACTTCTGCGCGGCGCTGATGTCGCCCAGGGACGATCCCAGGTGCACCGTGCCGGCCCGGCGGCAGGCCTCGGCGGTCCACGGCACCGGGCCGCTCAGCGCGTAATCGATCTTGAAGACGCCCGGCCCGTGCCGGTAACGGCGGAGCCGGTCGGCGTAGCGCCGCGGCAGCCGGGCGCCGGCGATGGCGGCCAGCTGCTCGGGTGAGGTGTCGAACAGGTAGGCGCGGGCCCGGGGCAGCCCGGCCAGGTCGCGGACCGGGTGGCCGGTCCTGATCGTCCCGCCGAGCGAGGTCAGCAGGCTGGCCATGGCGCCGGACAGGGCCTGGGTGCCGCCGCGCGGGGCGGGCCAGCCGACCTCGTGCGCGGCCAGCGCGAACATCAGCGCCACCGCACCGGTGGCGGCCGACGTCAGCGGGGCCGTCACGTGGGCCGCGAGGCCGGCCAGCAGGCCCCGGGCCGGTTCTGCGCGGAAATACCTGGTCAGCGCGTCCGCCGGGGCCAGCCCGAGCAGCCCGAAGCGGGCCAGCAGCAGCGGGTGGCGGGGCAGGCCGTCCAGCGGCGCCCGGAGCACGTCCGGGGCCAGCTCGTCCCAGCGGCCGGCGAACGGCCGCAGCAGCCGGAGATAGGCCTGGCGGTCGGCGCCCAGTGACGCCGCGGTGGCGGCCATGGAGCGCGCCAGCGTGGCCGCGGACCCGTCCGGGAAGGGGTGGGCGAGCGCCAGCTCCGGCTGGATCCACGACAGGCCGTGCTGCTCCAGCGGCCAGGCCCGCATCACCGGGGACCCCGCGCCGAGCGGGTGAACGGCCGAGCAGGGGTCATGCCGGAAACCCGGGAGCGTCAGCTCCTCGGTGCGGGCACCGCCGCCCAGCGTGTCCGCGCCCTCGAAGACCACGACCTCCAGCCCGGCCTGGGCCAGCGTGATCGCCGCGGCCAGGCCGTTCGG
>CAWEFP010000009.1:0-77814 GCA_963808295.1 uncultured Actinomycetes bacterium
GTGCTGGCCGGCCCTCGCCTGGGGCCGTTCGGCGGTCTGGCGCTCCAGGTCCTCGATCTCCTCCCGGGACCGGAACGTGAAGACGCGCAGCAGCTTGGGTACCTCGGCGTCGCCGACGTTGAGCCAGAACTGGTAGAACGCGTACGGGCTCATCAGGTCGGGGCTGATCCAGATGGCACCGCCCTCGGTCTTCCCGTACTTGGTGCCGTCCGCCTTGGTGATCAGCGGGGTGGCGAGGGCGTGCACGGAGCCGCCCTCGGCCCGCCGGATCAGGTCCACCCCGGCGACCAGGTTGCCCCACTGGTCGCTGCCGCCGAGCTGCAGCGTGCAGTCCTGCCGCCGGTAGAGCTCGAGGTAGTCGAGGGCCTGCAGGATCTGGTAGCTGAACTCGGTGTAGCTGATCCCCCCGGCCTCCAGCCGCGCCTTGACCGATTCGCGGGCCAGCATCTGGCTGACCGGGAAGTGCTTGCCGATGTCGCGCAGGAAGTCCAGCGCGGACAGCCCCGCCGTCCAGTCCAGGTTGCTGACGATCAGCGCGCTGTTTTCCGCATCCCCGAAGTCCAGGAAGCGCTCGACCTCACCCCGGATCCGGTCCACCCATTTCGCGACGACGTCGCGGGGGTTGAGGACGCGCTCGGCCGACTTGCCGCTCGGGTCGCCGATGAGCCCGGTCGCGCCGCCGACGAGGCCGATCGGCCGGTGGCCGGCGAGCTGGAGCCGGCGCAGCGTCAGCAGCTGCACGAGGTTACCGATGTGCAGCCCGGGCGCCGTCGGGTCGAAGCCGCAGTAGACCGTGACCGGACCGGAGCTCAGCGCCGCACGGAGCTCGTCGAGGTCGGTGGACAGCGCGATCAGGCCGCGCCAGCTCAGTTCGTCGATGATGTCGGTCACGGCTGCATCGTGCCATCTCCGTCGCGGGAGGCGGTAACCGTTTCCGTTTTCCGCGCGCCGGCGCGGCGCGTGCGCCCGGTAGGCGGACACGGTGGGGTCACCGCCGATCCAGAACCGCCAGGGCACCTCGGCGCCCGCGCTGACCCCGACCCGGGGCCCGGTCAGCACCTCCCGGGGCGGCTCGTCCCCAGGAGCCCGGATCCGCAGCGCGGAGCTCGCGGCACAGACGTCCGCGCCGTCCTGGGCCCGGTCGATGGCGAGCGCCTGGCAGAGCAGCGCCGGCCCCCGCGCGAGGTCGGCGGTGCGCCGTGAGGTGAGCCGGCGGCGGCGCGCCACCGCGACGCCCTCGACCACGGCGCCGGCCCGCAGCAGCACCGCCTCGGCCGTGCCCGCGGGCAGGCAGACGAGGTTGACGCAGAAGTGCATGCCGTAGGTGAAGTAGACGTAGGAGTGGCCCGGCGGCCCGAACATGACCGCGTTGCGCCCGGTCCGGCCGCGGTAGGCGTGCGAGGCGGGGTCCGCGGCGCCCGCGTACGCCTCCACCTCGGTCAGCGCGACCGCGACGAGCCCGTCCGGCGCCTGGTGCTCCAGCACGCAGCCGAGCAACGCCGGCGCGACCTGCAGGGCCGGGCGGTCGAAGAACGAGCGCGGCAGCAGCGCGCCCGGCGCGGTCAGCTCGCCCGGTCGGGCCCAGGCGGCAGCCGGCGCCACCGGCCGGGACCCGGTCAGCTGGTCGCCCACGCGGCGTGCTGGTCGGCCAGGGCGCGCAGCGCGGCCAGTTGCTCGGCGACCCGCTGCGGCGCCGTGCCGCCCTGCTGCTTGCGCGCGGCCAGGGCGCCCTCGACGGTCAGCACCTGCCGGACGTCGGGGGTGAGGTGCGGCGACACCCGTTCCAGGTCGGCGTCGCTGACCTCGTGCAGGTCCACGTCGTGCACCTGGCACCAGACCACGAGGTGACCGACGATCTCGTGCGCCTCGCGGAACGGCACGCCCCGCTGCACCAGGTATTCGGCCAGGTCGGTGGCCAGCGTGAAGCCGGCGCTGGCGCTGGCGGTGATCCGCTCGGTGTGCAGCCGGAACGTGCCGATCAGGCCCGCCATCGCGGGGAGCACCAGCAGCAGCGTGTCGACCGCGTCGAAGACCGGCTCCTTGTCCTCCTGCAGGTCGCGGTTGTAGGTGAGGGGCAGCCCCTTGAGCGTGGTCAGCAGGCCGGTGAGCCCGCCGATGAGGCGCCCGGCCTTGCCCCGGGCCAGCTCGGCCACGTCCGGGTTCTTCTTCTGCGGCATGATCGACGAGCCGGTGGCGTAGGCGTCGTCGATCTCGATCCAGCCGAACTCCTGCGAGGACCACAGCACGATCTCCTCGCCGAGCCGCGACAGGTGCACGCCGATGAGCGCCGCCGCGAAGCAGAACTCGGCGGCGAAGTCCCGGTCGCTGACCGCGTCCATCGAGTTGGCCGCCGCGGCGGTGAAGCCGAGCTGGCTGGCCAGCTCCCGCGGTCGAACGGCAGCGACGAGCCGGCCAGCGCCCCCGCGCCGAGCGGCGAGATCGCCGCGCGCTTGTCCCAGTCCCGCAGCCGGTCCGCGTCCCGCGCGAACGCGTGCACGTGCGCCAGCAGCTGGTGGGCGAACAGCACCGGCTGGGCGTGCTGCAGGTGCGTCATCCCGGGGGCCGCACGCCGGCGTGCCGTTCGGCCTGGCCGAGCAGGGCCGTCTCCAGCTCGGCGAGCCGGGACACGATCATCCGCACGTGGTCGCGCAGGTACAGCCGCAGGTCGGTCGCGACCTGGTCGTTGCGGCTGCGCCCGGCGCGCAGCTTGCCGCCGAGCGTGCCGAGCCGCTCCAGCAGGCCGCGCTCGAGGGCCGTGTGCACGTCCTCGTCGGCGGCGGTCGGGCGGAACGTGCCGTCGCGGCACGCGCGGTCCAGGTCATCCAGCGCGGTGAGCATCGCGTCCCGCTCCGCCTCGGTCAGCAGCCCGGCGCCGTACAGCGCCCGGGCGTGCGCGCGGGAGGCGAGCAGGTCGTAGGGGGCCAGCCGCCAGTCGAACTGGACGCTGACCGACAGCCGGGCCAGCGCCTCGGCCGGCCCGGACTCGAACCGGCCGCCCCACAGCCGGGTCGGCGCGCTGCCTGCTTCTGCCACGTATCCCTCAGTCCCTCAGCCCTGTACAACCGCGGTGCCGCGACGGCACCATGCTCCCGAGGGTCAGCTCACCCGGCGGTCGCGGACGGCCGCGATCTTGCTCGGCAGGCCCCACAGCTCCACGAACCCCTTGGACAGCGCCTGGTCGAAGGTGTCGCCCGTGTCGTAGGTGGCCAGTTCGTAATCGTAGAGCGAAGCGGGACTGCGCCGGCCGGTCACGACGGCCCGGCCGCCGTGCAGCTTGAGCCGGATGTCCCCGGTCACGTGCGCGGAGGCCTGGTGATGAACGCGTCGAGGGCGCGCTTGAGCGGGGAGAACCACAGCCCGTCGTAGACCAGCTCCGCCCACCGCTGCTCGGCCTGCCGCTTGAACCGGGCCAGGTCGCGCTCGACGCAGACGCTCTCGATATCCTGGTGCGCGGTGATCAGCGCGATCGCGCCGGGGGCCTCGTAGACCTCGCGGCTCTTGATGCCGATGAGCCGGTCCTCCACCATGTCGAGCCGGCCGACGCCCTGCGCCCCGGCCCGCTCGTTCAGCTCGGTGATGATCTCCAGCGGGGTCTTCGGCGTGCCGTCGACCGCGGTGGGGATGCCGTCGGTGAAGCTGATCACCAGCTCGTCGGGCTCGCGCGGCTTCGCGGGGTCGGCCGTGTAGTCGTAGACGTCCTCCCGGGGCCGTTCCAGATGTCCTCCAGGTGCCCGGTCTCGACCGCGCGGCCCCACAGGTTCTGGTCGATCGAGTACGGCGACTTGGACGTCACGTCGATCGGCAGGCCCTTGCCGTCCGCGAAGGCGATGGCCTTGTCCCGGGTCATGCCGGAGTCGCGGACCGGCGCGAGGACCTTGATGTCCGGTGCCAGCGCGGCGATCCCCGCCTCGAAGCGCACCTGGTCGTTGCCCTTGCCGGTGCAGCCGTGCGACAGCATCGACGCACCCTTCTCCCGGGCCACCCGGACCAGGTGGTCCACGATCAGCGGCCGGGACAGCGCGGAGACCAGCGGATAGCGGTCCATGTACAGCGCGTTGGCGGTCAGCGCGGGCACGCAGTAGTCCGCGGCGAACTCGGCCCGCGCGTCGATCACCTCGGCGTCCACGGCGCCGCAGGCGAGCGCGCGCTTGCGGATGCCGTCCATGTCCTCACCGCCCTGGCCCACGTCGATGGCGACGGCGATGATCTCGGCGCCGGTCTGCTCGGCGATCCAGCCGATGGCCACGGACGTGTCCAGGCCACCGGAATACGCCAGGACGACGCGGTCCTTCTCTCTCCGGTCATTTCGTTACGTTCTCTGGAAGTTCTTCGGAAGGGTCAGTGGCACGAATAACGGGTCAGCTGGGGCTCGGCGCCGCGGCGGATACCCGCGGCGGTCATCGTCGGCGCTCGGCCAGGGCGAGCAGCCGCGCCGCGAGGTCGGCGCCGCCCCCCGGGTCGCGCGCGATCACCAGCACCGTGTCATCACCGGCCACGGTGCCGAGGATGGACGGCCACGCCGCGTCGTCGATCACCGAGGCGAGGAACTGCGCCGCGCCGGCCGGGGTCCGCAGCACCACCATGTTGCCGCTCGCCTCGGCGGAGATCAGCAGCTCCCGGCCACCCGCGCCAGCCGCGGCGGGGCGGGCCCGCCCAGCCGGCGGCCGTCGCCGGCCTCGCTCACCGCGACGGCGGCAGGGGCGGTCCCGCCCGGCAGGCCCGGCCGCGACCCGGGACCGCCCGGCTCCCCGGGCAGCGCGTACACGAACGACCCGTCCGCGGCGCGGACCTGCACCGCGCCGAGTTCCTCGAGATCACGGGACAGCGTCGCCTGGGTGACGGGAACGCCGCGCTCGTTCAGCAGCCGGGCGAGCTCCTCCTGCGAGCGGACCTGGCGGTCGGTCAGCGTGGCCGCCACCCACGCCTGCCGTGACGCCTTGGTGCTCGGCCTGGTCAGCGTCATCACGCCCGCCCGAGGAGCCAGGTGAGCAGGGCCTTCTGTGCGTGCAGCCGGTTCTCGGCCTGGTCCCAGACGGCGCTGGCGGGCCGTCGATGACGTCGCCGCTGATCTCCTCGCCGCGGTGGGCGGGCAGGCAGTGCAGCACCATGGCGCTCGGGGCGGCCAGCTCCAGCTTGCTCTGTCCAGGCCGAACGGCCAAATGCTGGGACATCCGCTCGGCGTGGGTGTCCTCCTGCCCCATGGACGCCCAGACGTCAGTGGCGAGCACGTCCGCGCCCGCGCAGGCCTCGGCGGGATCGGCGTACCACCGCACGCTGCCCCGGGTCAGGCTGGCGATCTCGCGGCGGCGGCCAGCACGGCCGGGTCCGGGCGGTACGCCGGGGGCGACGCGATCCGCACGTGCAGGCCGGCCGTGGCCCCGCCCAGCAGGTAGGAGTGCGCCATGTTGTTGGACCCGTCGCCGAGGTAGGTCAGCGTGAGGTCGGACAGGACGCCGCGCGCCGCCCGGATCGTCTGCAGGTCGGCGAGGACCTGGCAGGGGTGGAACGCGTCGGTCAGGGCGTTGATCACCGGGACGTCGCTGGCGACGCCATCGCGGCCAGCCGGTCCTGGCCGAAGGTGCGCCACACGATCGCCGCGGCCTGCCGGGTCAGCACGCGCGCGATGTCCTCGATCGTCTCGCCGCGGCCGAGGTGGGTCGTCTGGGTGTCGATGATCAGCGGGTGGCCGCCCAACTCCGCGATGCCGGTCGCGAACGAGACCCGGGTCCGCATCGACGGCTTGTCGAACAGCACGGCGACCGTCCGCGGCCCGGCCAGCGGCTTGCGCGCGAACCGGTCGGCCTTCATCGCGGCGGCGAGGTCGAGCACCTCGGCCTGCTCGGCCGGGCTCAGGTCATCGTCACGGAGAAAGTGCCGCGGCCCCGTCATGATGTCCCCCTCGCGGTTGCCCGTTGCGGCGACCGCGGCCGCGGCGGCGTCGTCCAGGATGTGCGGCAGCGCGCTGAGGAACGCCCCGGCCTGCGCGGCCGTGATGATCAGCGGCGGCGCGAGCCGGATCGCGTCCGGCTGCACGGCGTTGACCAGGAACCCGGCCCGCCGCGCGGCCGCCTCCACGCCGGCCGCCTCGTTCGCGGTCAGGATCGCGGCCAGCCAGAGGCCCTCGCCGCGCACCCCGGCGAGCAGCGGGTGGGAAACGGCCGCGATGCCGTCGGCGAGCTGCTGGCCGACCGCGGCGGCCGCCTCGAGCAGCCCGTCGGCCTCGATGGTCTCCAGCACCGCGAGCGCCGCCGCGCAGGCGACGGGGTTCGCGCCGAACGTCGAGCCGTGATCGCCCTTGCCCAGCACGCTGCCGAACGCGCCGAATCCGATGCACGCCCCGATCGGCAGTCCCCCGCCCAGCCCCTTGGCCAGCGTCAGGACGTCCGGGGTGACGTCTTCGGCCTGGTGCGCGAACCAGTGCCCGGTGCGCCCGATGCCGCTCTGGATCTCGTCGATGACCAGCAGCGCGCCGGACGCGTCGCACGCCTCCCGGGCCGCGCGGAGGTAACCGGGCGGTGGCGGGATGACGCCGGCCTCGCCCTGGCACGGCTCGACGAACACGGCCGCGCAGTCGGGCCGGCCGCGGCGCGCAGGGCGCCCGCGTCGCCGTAGGGCACGAACCGCACGTCGATGCCGAACGGGCCGAACGGCTCGCGGATGGAGGCCTTGCCGGTCAGCGCGAGCGCGCCCATGGTGCGCCCGTGGAACCCGTTCTCGGTGGCCACCATGACGGGGCGCTGCGGTCTCTGGTCCGGCCGGCCCGGTGCCGCCGGACCAGCTTGATCGCCGCCTCGTTGGCCTCCGCACCGGAGTTGGCGAAAAAGACCCGCGCGTCGGCGGGGTCCGCACCGGGGCCGAGGAGCGCGAGAATCCGTTCGGCCAGAACAATCCCGGGCTCGTGCAGGAACAGGTTCGACGTGTGCGCCAGCGCGCCGACCTGGCGGGTGACCGCGGCGACCAGCGCCGGGTGCGCGTGCCCCAGCGAGCTCACCGCGATCCCGGCGAACAGGTCGAGGTACTCGCGCCCGTCGGCGTCCCACACCCGGCAGCCCTCGCCGCGGGTGAGGGCCACCTGCGGCAGCCCGTAGTTGGGCATCAGGGCGGCCGCGAACCGCTTCTGCAGGACGTCCGTCGCGCTCACGCTCTTCCCGCCTTCCTGGCCGGCGAGTCGGGGACGACCATGGTGCCGGTGCCGGAATCGGTGAAGATCTCCAGCAGCACGGCGTGCGGCTGGCGGCCGTCGAGCACGTGGGCCTGGGCGACGCCGCCGCGGACCGCGGTCAGGCAGGCCTCCATCTTGGGGATCATCCCGGTGCTCAGCCCGGGCAGCATGGTCTCCAGCTCACCCGCGCCGATCTCGCTGATCACGTCGCCGGACGGCGGCCAGGTCCGGTACAGGCCGGGCACGTCGGTGAGGATCATGAGCTTGGCCGCGCCCAGGGCGACGGCGAGCGCGGCCGCGGCGGTGTCGGCGTTGACGTTGTAGACCTCGCCGTCCTCCCCCCGGGCGACGCTGGAGACGACGGGGATGCGCCGGTCGGCGAGCAGCGCGCGGATCGCGCCGGGGTCGGTGGCCTCGATCTCGCCGACCAGCCCGATGTCGACCGGCGCGCCGTCCACGATGGCCGGCTTGCGGCTGGCCGTGAACAGGTTCGCGTCCTCGCCGGACATGCCGACGGCGAACGGGCCGTCCCGGTTGATGAGCCGGACGATGTCCTTGTTCACCTTCCCGGTGAGGACCATGCGGACGACGTCCATCGTCTCCGGCGTGGTCACCCGCAGGCCCGCGGTGAACGTGGTCTCCAGGCCGAGCCGGTCGAGGTGCTCGGTGATCTGCGGGCCGCCGCCGTGCACGACCACCGGGCGGATCCCGGCGTACCGCAGGAAGACGAGGTCCTCGGCGAAGGCGGCGCGCAGCGGCTCCTCGGTCATCGCGTTGCCGCCGTACTTGATCACCACGGTCCGGTCGTGGAACCGGATCAGCCACGGCAGCGCCTCGATCAGCGTCGCCGCCTTCCCGGCCGCGGCACCGTGCGCCGGGCCGGGGCCGTCCGCGGCCTGGTCGCCGATGGCCGTCATGTGGAGTACGCCGAGTTCTCGTGCACGTACTCGGCGGTCAGGTCGGTGGTGAGGATGGTGGCGGCGCTCGGCCCGGCGGACAGGTCGACGGTGATGGTGACGTCCCGCGGGGTCATGTCGACCTTGGACCGCTCATCGCCGGCGCAGCCGTTCCGGCAGACCCAGATCCCGTTGATCGCGACGTTCAGCCGGTCCGGCTCGAACTGGGCGGCGGTCGTCCCCACCGCGGAGACCACCCGCCCCCAGTTCGGGTCCTCCCCGGCGATGGCGCACTTGAGCAGGTTGCTGCGGGCCACCGCGCGCCCGGCGGCGACCGCGTCGTCCTCGCTGGCCGCGCCGATCACCTCGACCGCGATCATCTTGCCCGCCCCCTCGGCGTCCAGCTGGAGCTGCCGGGCCAGGTCGGCGCACACCTCGGTGAGCAGGCCGGTGAACGTCCCGGCGTCCGGCCGGATCCCGGACGCGCCGCTGGCCAGCAGCAGCACGGTGTCGTTGGTGGACATGCAGCCGTCGGTGTCCAGCCGGTCGAAGGTGACCCGGACCGCGGCCCGCAGCGCCGCGTCCAGCTCGGCGGCGGGCAGGTCCGCGTCGGTGGTGAGCACGCACAGCATCGTGGCCAGGCCGGGCGCGAGCATGCCGGCTCCCTTGGCCATGCCGCCGATCGCGTAACCGGTCCCGTCCGCCGCCCGCCCTCCCGGCGGAACGAGATCTTGACGACCGTGTCCGTGGTGCGGATGGCGTCGGCCGCGGCGAGGCCCCCGCCGCGGGAGGCTTCGGCGACGCAGGCGTCCACGGCCGGGAGGATCTTGTCCATCGGCAGCCGCTCGCCGATCAGGCCGGTGGAGCAGACCGCGATCTCCCCCGCCGAGTCGCCGAGCGCGTCGGCGAGCCGTTCCGCGGTCAGATGCGTGTCCTGGAAGCCGAACGGTCCCGTGCAGGCGTTGGCCCCGCCGGAATTCAGCGCCACCGCGCGGACACGCCCACCGCCGGTAGACCTGCTGGGTCCACAGCACCGGCGCCGCCTTGACCCGGTTGGAGGTGAAGGTGGCGGCGGCGGCCCGGGACGGCCCGTCGTTGATGACGACCGCGACGTCGCGGTCGCCGGAGGCCTTGAGCCCGGCCACGACGCCAGCGGCGCGGAAACCGAGCGGTGCGGTGACGCTCACTGGTGCGCTCCCGGAGAGATCTTGACGATGGGGGAAGTCTAGGGCCGGGCATCACGGCGCGACTCCGTACGCGGTGAGGCCGGCCGATTCGGGCAGGCCGAGCATGAGGTTGGCGTTCTGCAGCGCCTGGCCGGCCGCGCCCTTGCCGAGGTTGTCGATCGCCGCGACGACGACGGCCCGGCCGGCGTGCACGTCCGCCGCCACCTGGAGGTGGGCCGCGTTCGACCCGGCGGTCGCCCCGGTGCTGGGCCACTGGCCCTCGGGCAGCAGGTGAACGAACGGCTCCCCCGCGTACGCGGCCGCGATGGCCGACCGGAGCAGCGCGGTGGCCGCCGCGGGGTCCTCCCCTGGCTGGCCGCCGCGGCCCTTCCGGCCAGGCGGGCGGTGGCGGTGGCGAGGATGCCGCGCGGCATCGGGGCCAGCGACGGCGTGAACGAGATGGTGACCCGCTGCTGGCCGGCGTTGCTGGCCGGCGTCCGCGGGGACAGCACGCCCTGCAGGGCTTCCTCGATCTCCGGGGTGTGCCGGTGCACGCCGCCGGCCTTGTAGGCGGACACCGACCCCATGACCTCGCTGCCCATCAGGCTGGCCGTGGCGGCGCGGCCCGCCCCCGACGTGCCGGAGGCGGCGACGATGACGATGTCGCTGGGCTCGGCCAGCCCGCTGGCCAGCAGCGGCGCGAGGGCCAGGATCGAGGCGGTGGCGTAGCAGCCGGGCGAGGCGACCGTGGCCGAGGCGCGGATCCGCGCCCTGGCGCCGGGCAGTTCGGGGAGCCCGTACGTCCAGTGGCCGGGGTGCTCGCCGCCGTAGAACCGCGCCCAGGACGCGGAGTCGGCGAGCCGGAAACCGGCCCCCAGGTCGACGACCCTGGTCTCCGCCGGGAGCTGCGCGGCCAGCGCGGCCGCCTCCGCGTGCGGCATCGTCATGAACACCAGGTCGGCCCCGGCGAGCGCGGCGGGATCGGCCGACCCAAACGTCCGGCCCGCGAGCCCGATGAGGTTCGGGTGCACGGAGGTGACCGGGGCGCCGGCGCTGGACCCGGCGGCCAGCGGCCCGATCTCCAGGTCCGGGTGGCCCGCCAGGAGACGGAGAAGCTCACCGCCCGCGTATCCGCTGGCGCCTGCGACCGCGACCCGTGCGCCCATCTCGCGCTCTCCTCCTGAGTTGACCCCGGTGCACCGTCCCGCCCATCCGGGTCATCAGCGTCCTGCCTGAGAAATTATGCAGTCCTCCGAGAAATTATGCAACCCAATATGTTCTGGCCGGTGACACTAGCTGCGGGGCCGCCCGGCGCCTCGGCATCGTTCAAGCCAGGCTGGGCCAAGCACGGCGAGGCAGTGCGCACCCTCCCGAATGCCGCAGTGACCTGGCATCAGCAAACTGGGCAATGGGCCGAACTGCACCAGCAGCGGCTGCATCGGAACGTGCTCGTCAAGTCCAGCGAGTTCACCCCGCTGATGAAGACGACTGTTTCATCCGATCTCGCCGATGACCCAGGGCGCGGCCGTTGCGGAAGCCGCAGATCCCACGGACCAAGATGATCAGTGAACGCCAGGTCAACATCGTCCCCATTAGCCACTACCGCACTGCTGTACAAAGTGGCAGGACGCCGACGGCGCGAACGAAAGTCCGCAGGTGCAGAGCTTGAGCGGAGGGCGGCCCCGGGGGAAGATCCCCGGGGCCGCCGTGTCGGTGGTTTCCTTCATTCATTTCTGGGCAGCCGAATGGCAGGAAGGCCGTTGTGCTAGCACGCTCCCCGTGTCGTCCACGCTGACCAGTTGGCGCCGTTGCCTGACATGCGGACGGCGGTCGCCGCGTTGGCGGCCGGGTCGAGCATGGCGGGCCCGCCGTCGTGGATCTGCCACAGGCCCCAGTCGTTGGTCCGGCTGATGTCGCTAGGCGTTGCCGCCTGACTCGTGCTCGGCGATGCAGGCGGCGTGCGTGGCGCTGCGGCTGCTGCCGCCTGCGCCCATCCAGATGCGTTCGAGCGCGCCGAAGTTGAAGAGCGCGGCGGGGTGCCTGGTGACAGCGGCAAAAAGCGCAGGACGGCTACCGGTGGGCTGGAGTTGGCGCTGGTCACATGGGACGGGGACGGCGGCGGGGGTTGCCCGGTTACGCGCGACCGACCGTGGCCTGCGGCGATGGCGCCTGCGGCGATGAGCGGCTACGGCGAGATGGTGAGCGTGGGGAACTTGCGGTTGGTTGTCCTCTGGCTAACCAAGATGGACCCTTCTGTCGTGCACATGATGTGCGCGGCTTCCACCCATGGGCACATGCCCGCCGCAAGCGACACTGGCGGCTAAAGGCATCGGCGTGCGAAAGTGTCGCTGGGTCCGGGCGACGGAAAAGTAATCGCGCACGCTGGGTGCTGGAAACCACCAGTATGCCGAGATTCGGCCCGCAAGGCGAAGCGAAAAGCCCATGATAATGCGCTATGACCGGATCAAATGCTGACGTGGACGTCGGCCTAATTCGGCTTCTACGTGCATGTTTGCTGCCCGGAACGGGCCACGCTCCACGCGATGTTAATTAGGTCACAATATAACAGAATTAAACGGATAAAGGTACTCTCCGTAGTCATTTTATGGCCGCCGCTGAGCGCCGCGTGGCGCAACGGTCACAGTCATCCCCACGGCGGTACCGGGACGCACAGAGGTAGCCACGTCCACACCTTCCACAGCTCGCGCAGCGCCGCACGATCGAGCGCGGCGCCCCGGAACCCGTCCAGCTGAGTAGCGACGCCACCGCAGGAATCGATCAGCTCGCCGGCCTGGACATTTGTCGCCGATGGCACGCGGAACGCCACCGTTTCGGCCAGGTCGGCTTGACGGCCGCCGAAGCCGACCGCGCCGGATAACCATCATCGGCGGTGGAGGGGGCACTGGGCGGGAGGGGCCGAGCCGGGGCGAGGGCGGTTTCACGGGTTGGGCTGAGCGCGGGGTGGCGGCTTGGGGCGGCCGGGCGGGGAGCGGCATGATGGGGGCAGCGGACCGGGAAATGACGGCACGAAGGTGGAACCTGGCGGGTTCGGGACCGGGTCCAAAGGATGATGTGACCCGAAGCCAGGGATGCGGAGAATCCACCCCGATGCGTCGCCGCCCGCGCCCGGACCGCCTGGCGGACTCCCGCGACCGCCGTCTTCCCCGGAACGGCCTGACCCCGCGCGGAACCGACCGGAGCGGAACCGACCGGGCGGAATCGCCCGGAGCGGAACCGACCGGCGTGGCCGGGCCGTGGCCGCGGTCCTGGGGCTCGGCGTGCTCGCGGGGTGCGGGACGTCCGCGGCCAGCACCCCGAACGCCGGCCAGGCCTGCGGGACGACCCGGACCGGCGCGAACGTCCCGGTCGTCATCACCGTCGACAAGGGATCGGTCTCCTGCGCGACCGCGCTGCGGGTGGAGAACTCCTACGCGGCCGTGGTGCGCGCGGGCCAGGTACGCGGCAAGGGCGGCGGCGCCCCGGTCACGGTAAGCGGCTGGACCTGCCAGGGCTTCCCCACCCCTGAGGTCCTGAAGACCGGGCAGACCTCAGTGTGCCGCAACGGCGCCGCCGAGGTCCTCGCCATCCTCCCGCCCCCCGGCGCCCCAAGCGTGCCTACCACCCCCACCGCCTCACCCTGAGCCGTGGGCGAGCCACTGACCATTCGCAGGCGTCGGTAAATCGCCCGTCCGCAGCCGGGCCAGAACCCCGGGAATCCCTATCCCTGGCCCGCCGCATTCGGGTCCGTTTCGAGCTGGTTCGGCGCGTGCTGTGCCTCAGCTGATTATTTGTCGCGTCTCCCTATACTGCGGAAACTCTGCCGATCATGGACGCTCCGTCAGGGGCGGTGCTCGACGGTGGTCGGGGCGGCCGGGCGGTTACCAGAGGCCGAGCAGCGAGGCGAGGGAGCGGGCGGCGGGGCCGCCCTCCTCCTCGGCGATGCGCAGGGCGGCGGGCACGTCGAGGTCCTGGGCGAGTGCCGCCCGCACGGCGCTGATGGCCGCGTCGTCGTGGCCCGCCCGGCCGCGGCCCCGGGCGGCCCGCGGCGGCGGCGATCCGCTCCAGCCGGGCGGCGGCCGCGTCCAGCCCGGCGCGGTCGTAATCCCAGTCCTCGTGCCAGGGCCGGTCCAGGATCAGCAGCCGGACGGCCGCCGCCGGGTAGCTGGCGAGCAGGTCCTTGACCAGCACGAGGTTGCCGACCGACTTGGCCATCTTCGCCCCGGCCACGCGGACGACACCGGCGTTCAGCCGGGCCCGGGCGAACGGCGTCACGCCGGTGAAGACCTCGGCCAGGGCGGCCTGGTAGGCGTGATGCGGGAAGCGCAGGTCAGCCCCGCCGGCCTGGACGTCGATGGCCGGGCCGAAGGCGTACAGCGCCATCGCGGCGCATTCGGCGTGCCAGCCCGGCCGGCCGGGTCCCCACGGGCTGGCCCAGGCCGGCTCCCCGTGCCGGGACGCCTGCCAGACCGCGACGTCGAACGGGTCGTCCTTGCGCGGGTCATCCGGCCGGTCGCCGTACTCGGCGGCCAGCCGCAGCGCCGCCGCGCGTGATCCGGGACCGCCCGGCGGGCGGCGGCCGCGCCGCGGAAGTACACCTGGCCGTCCCGCTCGTAGGCGGCGCCCCGGTCCAGCAGGCCCGCGGTGAGCTCAATAACCTGCGGGATGAACGCGTGCGCCCGGGGCTCCAGCGCCGGGCGGCCCACGCCCAGCGCCGTCATGTCCTGGTCGAAGTAGAACTGCTGGATGGCGGCGAACCGGTCGTACGGGGAGCCGTCCCGGTTCGCCGCGGCGAGCAGCACGTCGTCGACGTCGGTCACGTTGCGGCACATGATCACTTCGGCGCCGCCGGCGTGCAGGACCCGGGACAGGGTATCCGCCCAGACGAACGTCGCGGCGTGCCCCAGGTGCGTCACGTCGTACGGTGTGATCCCGCACGCGTACACCCGGGCCCGCCCGGCGAGCGGGAGCAGCGTCCCGCCGAGCCGCAGCACGGGCGGCAGGCCCACCTCAAGCATCTGATCCATCGGGCGCCCCATCTGATCACGGTTGCCTGGCGAGAGCGATGCTAGTCCGGGCGCCGCGCTGCGTGACCAGACCGATGGCCATCCGTCCATGGACCAACGGCCATCGATAACGAGCCGAGGTGCCGGGCGCGGCGCGGAACGGGCCCCACCGGGCCGGGCGCGAGGGTGCGCGGGCGCGGAACGCGCTGGCATCGAGGCAAGGTCACCGGCGCGGCGCGGAACGGGCCGCGATCGCGCAGAGGTCACCGGCCGGGCCGGTGAGACGGCGCCCGGCGGCGACTGCCCGCCGCAGGATCCGGTGCAGGTCGAGCCCGCTGACCGGCACCACGCGGAGCGTCCCGCCGAAAGCTCCGGGGCGACGGCGAGCGAGCTGAGCACGGCCGGACCGGCTCCCGCCGCGACCGCGGCCTTGATCGCGGTGGTGGAGGACAGCTCCGCGAGCGGCGGAGTTTCGCGCGGCGCCGCGCCCGCCTGGCGGTCCGGGCCCGCCTGGCGGCGCGCGCCCGCCCGGCCGCCCGGGCCCGCCTGGCCGCCCAGGGCCTGCTCCAGGAAGCGCCGGGTGCCGGAACCCGCCTCCCGGGTGACCAGTGGGGTCCCGGCCAGCTCGGCGGCGGTTATCCCGTGGCGCCGCCGTGCCCAGGCGTGGCCGGGGGCGACCACGACCGTCAGCACGTCCCAGCCGACCGGCTCGGCGCGCAGCCCCTCCGGCAGGTCGGGCCCCCGACAAAGCCCACATCGGCGGCGTCGGCGAGGACGGCCGCGGCCACTTCGGCGGAATTGACCGCCTCAGGCGCGTTATGTGGGTTGATTACGGTGCGGCGAGGCAGGCGCATGAGGGTATGGGCGGCGATGGTGCGGCTGTGGGCGAGCAGGCCAGAAGGTATGCGCGCGTGGCGGGCCAGCTCCATTGGTGGTGATCTCTTGAAGGTGGTCTCGATGCGTTGCGCACTGGGCGATGACTCTTGCAGGATCGCCGGTGTTTGCGCTGGTTGGTGGGCGGGACCAGCACGCGGTGCGCGGGCAGCTGGGACGCGGCGAACGCTTGCGTTGAACTTGTCCGCGAGCAGGTCGCGGGGCGGCGGCCGGCTTCCAGCAGGTCGGTGCACGTCACGCTCGCTGACGGCGGCGGGCACGATGCTCAGGCCGCACGATGCGGCTGCCAGGTCGGTTTGGCCGCCAGGCGGAAGCGTAGAACACTCGGCGTGCGCGGCGTCGCGGCCGAACGGGCATGCAGGCCATTGGGGCCGGTCAGCGTCGGGGCGCGGACCGGGAGGCGTGCTTGACGGCAGCGCGCTGGTGTCGATCTGCTGGCAGTGTCTTCGGGCAGGCGGCCGCCAGCGCGCGCGGAACTGCTCGAACGCGCCCACAGCCAGCGGGCCGCCGGTTGAGCTCGCTTTGGTGCGGCAGTACCGGGAACAGGTGCGCCAGTCGCGGGCCACTCGGCGAGGAACCGGCCTCGCTGCGGCGGCCAGCAGCACGCGCACCTGGGTGATCGCCAGGATCTCGCGTCGGAGCAGCCGGGCGCCTGCCTCGGCCGCGCCGGGATGACGATGGCCTGGCCTTGATCGCATCATCGATCAGCACGTAGACGTAGACGAACAGGTCTTCGGTTGGCAGCATGGGGGTGGCCTCTGCGGGACAAGGGTTTCAGCTACCACTTGTCTGCCGCAGGGGCCATCTCATGATCAACGCGACGCGCCGTGATCAACCCACATAACTCGCCTCAGGGCGACGGCCGCGGCGGGATCGACGGCCCGCAGCGCGGTGAGCCAGGCGGGGAGCAGGTATTCGGCGACAGTCATGCTGGCGGCGATCCGGACCCGGGAGTCACGCTCCCGGCGCAGCGCCGTGACACCCTCGTCCAGCGCCGCCGCGGCGTCGACGGCGGCCTGCGCCCAGTCGGCTACCAGCGCACCGGCCGCGGTCAGCCGGGAACGCGTGGGTAGCGCTCGATCAGCGCCAGGCCGAGTTGGCCCTCCAGGTACCGCATCCGCGCGCAGGCCGCGGGCTGCGACATGCCGTGTTCGGCGGCGGCGCGGCCCAGGCTGCCGAGCCGCGCCACCGTGAGCAGCAGGTCGAACCCCGTGAGGTCGGCCACCCGCGACGGCAAGGTCATAAGCAAAGGTTATGACGCGATAGCGGATCGGCCCCTACAGCCGTTCGCCGGTGCGTCGCACAGTGGAGGCATGGCCCAGATGCTTGACACTCCGAATACTTCGGCCCGGCGACGGCGGGCGTGGCTGGACCGCCACACCGTCCGTTCGGCCTATGGAAAGACCTGGAACGGCCGTCCGCCGTTTTCCGCGACCTCGGCCCGAACTGGTTCGCGGCGATGATGGGCACTGGCATCGTCGCCACCGCCGGGCGCGAGCCTGCCGCTGCGGGTACCCGGCCTGCGCGGGTTCGCGACGGTGGTGTGGGGCCTGGCCGCCGCGGCGCTGGTCGTGCGACCGCGGCGTGGGCGGTGCACTGGATCCGGTACCCGGAGCGGGCCCGCGGCCACGCGCGGCACCCGGTGATGGCGCAGTTCTGGGGTGCCCCGGCGATGGCGCTGATGACGGTGGGGACGGGCACCCTGGTGCTCGGCGGGGGGCTGATCGGCACCAGTGCAGCCGTTACCGCCGACTGGGTGCTGTGGGGCGCCGGGACCGCGCTAGGGCCTGGTGACGGCGTGCTGGATTCCGTACCTGATGATGACGCGGCCGGGGATAGGATGGGGACGGGGCATTCGGCGGCTGGCTGATGCCGGTGGTCCCGCCGATGGTGTCAGCGGCCACCGGCGCGCTGCTGGTCCCCTACGCCGCGCCGGGGCAGGCACGCCTGACGCTGCTGCTGGCGTGCTACGCGATGTTCGGCATCAGCCTGTTCGCCGCGGTGATGATGATCACCCAGATTTGGTCGCGCCTGGTAGACCCGCGGCGCCGGGCCCGCGGTCCTGGTGCCGACGCTGTGGATCGTGCTCGGGCCGCTCGGCCAGTCGGTGACCGCGGCGGGCGTGCTGGGCACCGCGGCCGCGGGGGTGCTGCCCGCGCCGTACGCGTCGGGCGCGGCCGTGCTCGCGCTGCTGTACGGCGTGCCGGCGTGGGGGTTCGCGATGGCGTGGCTGGCGCTGGCCGCGGCGATGACCGTGCGGGCGGCCCGGGAGAGCGGGGGCCTGCCCTTCGCGCTGACCTGGTGGAGCTTCACGTTCCCGGTGGGGACGGTCGTGACCGGGACGATCGCGCTGGCGGCCCGCAGCCACGCCGGGGTGCTGCGCGGCGCCGCGGTGGTGCTGTACGCGCTGCTGCTGGTGGCCTGGCTAGTGGTGGCGGTACCGCACGCAGCAGCGCCACCGGCCGCCTGCTCCGCCCGATGCCCGCGTGCGTGACGAGCCACCGTCTAAAAACGTAAATCTGCGTTAAATTTTACTTTTAATCAGCTGGCAGTTTTTAGTGAAGCCTGCGACACGCGGCCCTCAGGCGCTGGCCAGGGTTAGCCGCTGCGGAGGGTGGCGCCGAGGCGCTGGGTGGCTTCGGCCACGGCGGCGTCCCGGGCCGGCGCTGGCCTCGGCCGCGGTGAGGGTCCGGTCCGGGGCGCGGAACCGCAGCGTGTACGCCAGCGACTTGCGCCCCTCCCCGACCTGCGCGCCGGTGTAAACGTCGAACAGCCGGACGTCCTCCAGCAGCGCGCCGTCCCCGGCCGCGGCCGCGCCGTCCCGCAGGGCGGCCTGCACGTCCGCGGCCGGGACCGAGGCGTCGACGATGAGCGCGACGTCCTGGGTGGCCGGCGGGTACGACGACAGCACCGGGGCCTGGACCGGGCCGGAACCCTCCGCGGCGGCGAGGATCGTGGACATGTCCAGCTCGACCGCGCTGGTGCGGGGCGGCAGGCCGAACGCCTGGATCACCCGCGGGTGCAGTTCGCCCGCGTACCCGGCGTGCCACCCGGTCGCCTGCGAGCCGTCGCTGGCCTGCACGAAGATGGCGGCGCAGCGGCCCGGGTGCCAGGGCGCCTGCTTGTCGGCGCGCACGTCCGCTGTGACCCGGCAGATCCGGCCGATCTCCCGGGCGGCCTGCACGGCGTCCGCCCAGCACTCCGGCCGCCCGGCGCCCCACCAGCCCGCCGGTTCCCGGTTCCCGGCCAGCACCGCGGCCACGTGCAGCGGCTGGTCCGGCAGGGCGGCCTCCAGCGAGGCCAGTTCCTCGAAGGTGGGGGCCCGGTGCACGGGCAGCACCGGCGCGACGGCGCGGCCGCCGAGCCGGGGCAGGAACACCACGCTCATCTCGAACAGCGCGACGTCACCGAAGCCCCGCCCGATGTTCCGGTTGAGCACGCGGAACAGCCCGGGCAGCAGGGTGGTCTGCAGCAGCGGCTCGTCGTCGCTGAGCGGGTTGGACAGGGCCAGCATGTCGCGGCGCGGGTCCCCGGGGGAAGCTGGAGCGCGTCGGCGTCGGCGGCGGACACGAACGGCGCGGCGAGCACCTCGACGTACCCGGCCCCGGCCAGGCCCCGGCCGACCGCGCGGCGCAGCCGCTGCCGCTGGGTGAGCCCGTGCCCGGCGAAGGCGCGCGGCCGGTGCACCGGGATGTTCTCGTACCCCTCCAGGCGGATGACCTCTTCGGCCAGGTCGGCCGGGTCGGTGAGGTCGGACCGCCACGTCGGCGGGGTGACCGTCAGCGTGTGCTGCGCCCGGTCGTGCTCGGTCGCGCAGCCGACCTGGCGGAGCCGGTGGATGACGGTGTCGAGGCCGTAGACGACCCCGGCCACGCGGTCCGGGTAGTCCACCGCCATCGTGATCGTGACGGGGGGCACGTCCGTGTGCGCGTGCGTGCAGCCCGGGACGATCTTCCCGTGGCCGAGCGAGGCGAGCAGCGCGACCGCCTTGGCCGAGGCGCGCAGCGGCAGCTCGCGGTCGACGCCGCGCTCGAACCGGTAGGACGCCTCGCTGTGCAGCCGGTGCCGGCGGCTCATCCGGGCGGTTCCGGTGGCCGAGAAGTGCGCCGCCTCGATGAGCAGGTCGGTGGAGTTCTCGTCGATCTCGGTGGCCAGGCCGCCCATCGTGCCGGCCAGCGAGACCGGCCCGGAGTCGTCCGCGATCACGATGTCGTCGGGGTCCAGCACACGGACGACGTGATCCAGGGTTTCCAGCCGCTCCCCCGGCTCGGCCCGGCGGACCACGATCGGCCCGCTGAGCTTGGTGCCGTCGAACGCGTGCAGCGGCTGGCCGAGCTCGAGCATCAGGTAGTTGGTCACGTCCACCGCGAGGGAGACGGTCCGGACGCCGGAACGCGCCAGCCGGACCCGCATCCACAGCGGCGTTGACGCCCCGGGGTGGAAGTCCCGCACCTCGCGCAGCACGAACCGGTCGCAGGCGGTCGGGTCCGCGATGCGGGCCGGCCGGATGTCACCGGACACCCAGCCCAGGTCGGCGCCGAGCCCCGCGTGCGCCGGCAGCCCGGCGTCGGCCGGGTCGGTGAACGTCACCCCGAACGAGATGGCGAGCTCGCGGGCGACGCCGCGCACGGACACGCAGTCACCGCGGTCCGGGGTGACGGCGATGTCGAACACCTCGTCCCGCAGGCCCGTGTAGCCGACGAAGTCCGCGCCGAGCGGGGCGTCCGGCGGCAGCACCAGGATGCCGGAGTGGTCGGTGCCGATGCCCAGCTCGTCCGCGGCGCAGATCATGCCCTCGGACAGGCGGCCGTACTTTTTCTGCGCGGTGATCTCGAAGCCGCCGGGCAGCATCGCGCCGGGCCGGGCCAGCGCAACCCGGTCCCCCTCCGCGAAGTTGGCCGCGCCGCAGATGACCCCGAAGGTGCCGTCGCCGCCCGGGCCCTCGCGGTCAGCGTCCTCGCGGCCGGCGTCCCCGCCGTCCGTGCCCTCGCCGCCGGCGTCCCCGCGGCCGGCGTCCCCGCGGCCGGCGTCCCCGCGGCCGGTGCCGTCGCCGGTGTCGTCCCTGGTGGTGACCCGGCAGTAGCGGATCGGCCGCTTGAACTCGGTCAGCTCCTCGATGGACAGCACCTTGGCCACGACCACGCCGCTGATGTCGTGCCCGACCGGCTCGACGGACTCGACCTCCAGCCCGGCCGCGGTCAGCCGCCGGGC
This sequence comes from uncultured Actinomycetes bacterium, assembly GCA_963808295.1. Lineage (GTDB taxonomy): Bacteria > Actinomycetota > Actinomycetes > Streptosporangiales > Streptosporangiaceae > Bog-532. The sequence continues at coordinate 20,333 of CAWEFP010000009.1, forward strand.
CACCTCGGCGGGCTCGTTGGACACCTCCACCGGCGCGTACTCGCGCAGCCAGGAAAGCGGAAGCTTCATGGTCAGATCTCCGTCCCGAATGCCCGGCTGAACCGCACGTCACCCTCGGTGGTGTCGCGGATGTCGGTCACCCCGTGGCCGATCATGAGCGTGCGCTCGATGCCGAGGCCGAACGCGAACCCGCTGTAGCGGTCCGGGTTGACGCCGCACGCGACCAGCACGCGCGGGTTGACCATGCCGCAGCCGGCGATCTCGATCCAGCCCTGGGAGCGGCAGACGCGGCACGGCTCGCCGCCGGGCCGGGTGGACGCGCCCCGGCAGACGTGGCACTCCATGGACACGTCCGCGGACGGCTCGGTGAAGGGGAAGAAGTCCGGCCGGAACCGCGTCCGCAGCCCCTCGCCGAACATCGCGTCCACGAACGACTGGATCGCGCCGCGCAGGTCGGCCATGGTGAGGCCCTCGTCGACGGCCAGGCATTCGATCTGGTGGAAGACCGGGCTGTGCGTGGCGTCCAGGGCGTCCGCGCGGAAGCACCGGCCCGGGCTGACCACGTACAGCGGGAGCGGCCGGCTGAGCATCGCCCGGATCTGCACCGGGGACGTGTGGGTGCGCAGGATCACCCCGGAGCGTGCCGGGCCGCCGGGCCCGCCGGGGCCGTTACCGGCGTCCTTGGGCCCGGCCACGAACAGGGTGTCCTGTGCCTCCCGGGCCGGGTGGTCGGGCGGGAAGTTCAGCGCGTCGAAGTTGTACCACTCCGCCTCGGCCTCGGGTCCCTCGGCGACCTCGTAGCCCATGGCCACGAAGACGTCGGCGAGCCGGTCCCCCGCCATCGTCACCGGGTGCCGGGCCCCGGGCGGCATCCGGTCCCACGGCAGCGTCACGTCAACGGCCTCTTCGAGCAGCACCCGCCGGTCCCGGTCCGCCTCGAGGGCGGCCGTCCGGTCGGCGAGGGCCTGCCTGACCTCGCCACGGGCCTTGCCTACCCGCTTGCCCGCCTCGGCGCGGGCCTGCGGCGGCAGCGCGCCGATCTCCGCGTTGGCCAGCGTCAGCGGCGCCTTGTCGCCGAAGTGCGCGATCCGCGCCTCCTTCAGCTCGTCCAGCGTCTGCGCGGCCGCGATGGCCGCGAGCGCCTCGTCGCGCATCCGTGTCACCTCGTCGGGCGACAGCGGGGTCACCTCGACGGGGTCGTAGTTCGCATTGGGTCCGGGCATCGGGCCTTCCCTCGCGGGCCGAGCGGTTTGCTGACGGTCTGGTGGTGGATTCGGCGGTCAATAATGCCGAACGGGACATAGTGCGCGCCTCCCCCGCCGCCGGGTCATCCGGCCGCGGGTGCGGCGAGCGTGCCACACCGGGCCCGGCCGGCCCGGTGGATTCGGCGGACTCGGCGGACCCGGCCGGTCGCCGGGCAGGCGGGCGGCCGCCTCCGGTGTCCGGGGGCAGGGGAATGGGTGCAGGGGTACGGATGGCGCGGCCCGCCGCGGGGGGCCCGCGGAACGTCCGGCTCGCCTAGGCGGCAGGAGTCCCTGCGGGCATGGTAAATCGGAACTCCGCCCCGCCGCCGGGCGCGCGGCCCACGCTGATCGTGCCCCCGTGCGCCTCGACCAGTCCCTTGACGATGTAGAGGCCGAGACCGGTACCGCCGTGCCGCTTGCCCCGCCAGAACTGCCGGAACACGCGTGAGGCCAGGTCGGGGGCGATTCCCTCGCCCTCGTCCTGCACGTACACCGTCACGGCGTCGGTCCCGGCGGCTGGCTCTACCACGACAGTCACGGTACCAGCACCGTGCCGTACCGCGTTCTCCACGAGGTTGCTCAGGATCTGGTCCACCTTGTCGGGGTCGAGCCAGGTCTCGGGCAGCCCGGCGCGGGCCTCCAGCCGGAAGCGGTCCTCGGGCTCTCCCGCCGCGACCCGCCCGGCGATGATCTTGCGGGCCCGCTCGGGCACGTCGACGAGCTGGCGGTGCACCTCCAGCCGTCCCGACTCGATCCGGGAGACGTCGAGCAGTTCGGTGATGAGCCGGGTGACCCGGTCCGCGTCGGCGTTGACGGTCTCCAGCATGACGCGCTTCTGGTCGTCGGTGAACCGGTGCCACTTGGCCAGCAGGGTGGCGGTGAACCCCTTGACGCTGGTCAGCGGGGACCGCAGTTCGTGGGCGACGGTCGAGACCAGGTTGGCCCGGCTGCGTTCGAGGCGCGCCCGCTGCCCGGCGTCGTGCAGCGCGACGACGAGCCGCAGCACGTCACGGCGGTGCCGTTCGCGGATGTAGCGGACGACCACGAGGACCTCGGTACCGTCGCGCAGGTAAAGGGGCCGCTCCGGGTGCCGGGTGCGGATCTGCAGGCCGTGGTAGGGGTCCATGCAGGCCCACCAGTCGCGGCCGTCGGCGTCGTGCAGCGGGAGCACGTCGAACAGGTCCTTGCCGAGCGCGTCGGCGGGGTGGACGCCCGTCAGCCGCGCCGCGGCCGCGTTGAAGACGGCGACGCGGCCCGCGTCGTCGGCGACCACGAGGCCGTCGGGAAGTTCGTCCGCGATGACGAGCCAGCCGGGGACGCCGTACGCCTCGGCGAGCGCGTCAGGCCCGGCTGGCCCGCCCTCGCCCACGGGCCCGGTGGCGCCCACGGCCCGCACGGGCCCGCTGGGCTGGCCCAGGGCCGCTCGGCTCGTCATGTTCTGCCCAATCGAACGACGCCTCCATCTGGCACGTCCGCCCGCTCCGGCCCACCAGCCGCAGCACGTTCCGCCACCCGGTTCCGCGTGACGAAAGGTGATGCGACTCTAGCGTGCCCTCGTTGGGGCGACAGCCCCACACCACTGATTGTGCGCCAGGATAAGTGAAATGCCATATCCCGTAAGCGGTCCGTCATATTGAGTGCGGCCCCAGCGGGGCAGGAGCGTCCGCTTTGATGTAAGGGGCAATTGGTGCACTGTCACGACGGCGCGCGCTGGGCGCGGGCGCAGGCGTAGAGGCAGACGGCGGCGGCGGTGGCGAGGTTCAGGCTCTCGGCCCGGCCGTAGATGGGCACCGCGACGCTCTCATCGGCCAGCGCGACCACCTCGGCCGGCATGCCCCACGCCTCGTTGCCGAAGATCCAGGCCGTCGGCGCGGCCAGTTCGGCGGGGGCCAGCTCGTCCAGGGTGCGCCCGCCGCGCGCGTCGGCCGCGAGAATCCGCAGCCCGGCGGCGCGCAGCGCGCTGACCGCACGCTCCGGCGGGACGCCGGCCACCAGCGGGAGGTGGAACAGGCTCCCGGCGGACGCGCGGACGCACTTCCCGTTGTAGGGGTCCACCGACGCGTCCGAGAAGATCACCGCCTGGGCGCCCGCCGCGTCGGCGGTCCGCAGCACGGTGCCGGCGTTCCCCGGATCGCGGACGCTGGCCAGCACCGCGGCGAGCCGCAACGGGCCGGCCCGCGGGGCCCCCGGCCACGGTGCCCCCGGCGACGGCCTGCTCCAGGGGGACGTCGACGAAGCCGCAGACGGCGAGCAGGCCCTGCGGGGTGACCGTCTGGGCCAGCTCGGCCATCACCTCACCGCTGACCGCGTGCACCGGGATCTCGGCGCGGGCCATCGCGGTGACGAGATCGGCGTGCCGCGTCCGCGCCTCCGCGGTGACGAACAGCTCGGTGACCGGGGCGCCGGAGCCGAACGCCTCCGTAACGGCCTGCGGGCCTTCCACCAGGAAGGCCCGCAGGCGCTGCCGGAGCGCCCGTTTGGTCAGCCGGCGCGCGGCCTTCAGCCGCGGCGAGCGGACGCTCGTGTGCTCCAGGCCGGGCGAGGTCGTCATGGGCGGCCCGGCGCCCGGCGACGCCCGCGCCCCGGCGCTCCGGCCGGGCAGCCCGCTCCGGCCGGGCCCGGCGCTCCGCCCGCCCCGGCCGGACAGCCCAGGCCGGCCGCTGCCGTCAGGCAGCGGCACTCGATGCGCCGGTGTCGTCCGGCAGGGCCTTCTTCGCCACCTCGACCAGCGCGGTGAACGCGGAGGCGTCCGCCACGGCCAGCTCGGCCAGCATGCGGCGGTCGACTTCGACGCCGGCCGCCTTGAGGCCCTGAATGAACCGGTTGTAGGTGATGCCGTTGCTGCGGGCCGCGGCGTTGATCCGCTGGATCCACAGCCGCCGGAACGCGCCCTTGCGGTCCTTGCGGTCCCGGTAGGCGTACGTCATCGAGTGGAGCATCTGCTCCTTGGCCTTGCGGTACATACGCGACCGCTGGCCCCGGTAGCCGCTCGCCCGTTCGAGGACGACCCGGCGCTTCTTGTGGGCGTTGGTCGCCCGCTTCACGCGTGCCATGTTCTTAACTCCCTGAGCTCGCGGGCCGGGCTACTTCCCCAGCAGCTTCTTGATCTCCCTGACGTCGTTGGCGGCGACGTTCAGTTCCCCGGCGAGCCGTCGCGTCACGCGTGACGACTTGTGCTCGAACAGGTGGTTGCGGTTGGCGCGGCGGCGCAAAATCTTGCCGGTACCGGTCACCTTGAAACGCTTCGCGGTGCCGCTGTGGGTCTTCATCTTCGGCATGGTCGCCGTCGTCTCCAATTCTCTGCGCGCCCGGGGCGCGCTTGTCATCTGCGCGCCCGGGGCGCGTTTCTTCCTTACCTGGGCCGGCGCCGGGCCGCGAGGGTCCGGCGCCTGGCACCTGGTGCGTCAGGCGTAGGGCAAGCTTGCGGTCAGCCGGCCGAGACTTCCTGGCCTGGCTGCCTGGCCCCCTGCTGCCCGCCGTTCGCCCGCCGGGCCGCGGCGGCGTGCACGGCGCGCGGGCCGGGAACCGGCCGGGCGGCGGGCGCGCGTTCCGCGGGCTGCGGAGCAGGCTGGGTGGCCACCGGCTGAACCTGCGCGGGCTGGTCCTGTGCGGGCTGAGCCTGTGCGGGCTGGGCCTGTGCGGGCTGAGCCTGTGCGGGCTGAGCCTGTGCGGGCTGGGCCTGGGCGGGCTGGGCCTGGGCGGGCTGGGCCTGCGCGGGCTGGGCCTGGGCCGGGCCGGGGCCGGGGTGGGCCGGGCCGGGGCCGGGGCCGGGGTGGGCCGGGCCGGGGCCGGGGCCGGGGTGGGCCGGGCCTGCGGGACCCGCTCGGACTGCGGAGAACGCTCCGGGCGCTCGGGGTGGGAGCGCTCGGCCTGCGGGTGCGCGGGACGCTCGGCCCGGGCGTCGCTCTTCCTGCGGTGCGGGCCGATCACCATGGTCATGTTCCGGCCGTCCTGCTTGGGCTGGGCCTCGACGAAGCCGAGCTCCTCGACGTCGCCGGCGAGGCGCTGCAGCAGCCGGAAGCCCAGCTCGGGCCGGGACTGCTCACGCCCCCTGAACATGATCGTCACCTTGACCTTGTCCCCCGCCTTGAGGAAGCGCTCGACGTGGCCCCGCTTGGTGCCGTAGTCGTGCGGGTCGATCTTCGGCCGGAGCTTGATCTCCTTGATGACCGTCTGGGCCTGGTTCTTACGCGATTCCCTGGCCTTGAGCGCGGACTCGTACTTGAACTTGCCGTAGTCCATGAGCTTGCAGACCGGTGGCCGCGCCGTTGGCGCGACCTCAACCAGATCGAGGTCGGCTTCCTGGGCCAACCGGAGCGCGTCGTCGATCGAGACGATCCCGACCTGCTCGCCGGCGGGCCCGACCAGCCTGACCTCGGGAACACGGATGCGCTCGTTAATACGCGGTTCGGCGCTGATGTGACCTCCTTGAGTCCCATCACTGCCGCGGAATTTCCGGCGGCAGACTAGCTGTGACCAAGCCTGCTGAGCCGACCCGGAAGCGGCAGCCGCCGCATACGAGAAAAGCCCCGCACGCCGTGCACGCGGGGCAACCACCATAGCGGGCAATGCCCCGCATCACCACTGTGACACCGGCAGCCCGCCAACGCCAGATCCGCGCGGCCCCGCATGCCCGGTTTTCCCCGGGATACGGGCCGACGTACCCAGCCTGACCTGCCAGCCTGTGGCTGGCGAGGTGGGAGGTGGCCCTCCGCTTACACGTCCGGCATCGCCACGCCGGACTAGTCGTTGGCTAAGAGTAACAACAATTTCCCCCGGACCGGAAATTCCGGCGCCGATCGGTGCCCCCAGATCCCGACGTACCCCCAGATCCGTACCCCCAGATCCGTACCCTCAGTTGAGCACGCGGCGGCTGAACGTCCGGGTTCCGAGGTAGCCGATCAGCACCGCGCCGCCGACCAGGACGAGCAGCACGGCCCACATGGCCAGGTGCCCGACGCCGGGGGTGAGCACCGCGCGGAGCCCCTCGGAGATGTACACCATCGGGTTGAACAGGACGGCGATCTGCAGCCAGCGGATCTGGTGCAGCGCCGACCACGGGTAATACACGCAGCCCAGCATGGTGGCCGGCAGCAGGATTACCGCGAACAGCATCTGCATCTTCCGCGGGTCCATCAGCGTGCCGAGCAGCAGCCCGAGCGCCGCGGTCAGCATCGACGCGGCGACCAGGATGAGCGCGAGCAGCAGCCAGTTCGTCACGTGCGCGTGCGGCGTCTGCCCGGCCGCGTGCACGTACAGCACGATCGGGATGACGATCAGCGCCCCGACGAACGCCTGCACCGCCCCGGCCACGATCTTCTGAACGGCCAGCACCGCGAGCGGTACCGGGGCGAGCGCGCGGTCCTCGATCGTGCGCTGCCAGGAGAACTCCATCACCAGCGGGAACGTGGTCGCCATGATGCCCTGCATGAGCAGCATGGACGCCATCAGGCCCGGCAGCAGGATGGTGGAGAACGTCGTCGCGCCGGCTGCGGCCGCGCCCGCCCGGCCCGCGCCGCCGCCCCGGCCTCGAACAGGCTGGCCGCGCCGATCTTCGGCATCACGTAGGTGAAGACGAAGACCCACAGCAGCGGCTGGACGACGGACCGCATGAAGGTGGACGGCAGGTTCCGTCCCATCACCCGGAACTCGCGCGCCATCATCGCGGCGAAGGTCCGCGCCGTGGTCGGGTGCGGCACTACGGCGCCGGAGATGATCGCGGTCGCGTGGCCCGGCGCGGCACCGGCGGGGGCAGCCGGCGGGGCCGTATCGGGCCGCACGGGCTTGCTCGTGGTCGTCATGCGCGCTACTCCCGTCCGGCCGGCCGCCCTGTTCGGCTCCTGGTCGTCATTCCCGGTACTCCCGTCCGGCCGGCCGCCCTGGTCGTCTTCCGGCACTCCCGTCGCGGTCGTCCTGTCGCTCTGCGTCCCGGTACTCCCGTCCCGGCCGGCCGCGCGGTTCCGCTCGTGGTCATCATTCGCGGTACTCCCGTCCCGTCAGGGTGAGGAACACGGTCTCCAGGCTGGGCTTGAGCTGAGCGGCGTCGCGCACGGTCAGGCCCGCGCGGGCGGCCGCGGTTACCAGCTCGCCCAGCACGCCCTCGGGGTCCCGGGCGAACACGCGCACCTGATCCCCGTCGGTTTCCACCTTGCCGATGCCCGGCCGGCGGCGAGATCGGCCAGGGCATCCAGCCCCGTGGGCACGCTGCCGTCGTACCGGACGGTGATCACCGTGTCGGCGCCGGCGTCCTCCTTCAGCTGGTCCACGGTGCCGGACGCCAGCACCTCGCCGTGGTCGACCACCGCGACCCGGTCGCAGAGCGCCTCGGCTTCCTCCATGTAGTGCGTAGTCAGCAGGATGGTCTGCCCCTCATCGTGCAGCACGCGCAGCGTGTCCCACAGATTCACCCGGGTCTGCGGATCCAGGCCCGCCGTGGGCTCGTCGAGGAACAGCACGTCCGGGCGGTGCACCAGGGCCCGCGCGATCATCAGCCGCCGCGCCTGGCCGCCGGACAGGTCGGTGGCCATCGCCCGGCACCGGTCGGTCAGGCCGAACGCGGCCAGCAGCTGGTCGGCGCGGCGCAGCGCCTCGCGCCGCCCCAGCCCGAAGAACCGGCTGCGGAACTCCAGGTTCTCGCTGACGCTGAGCTGCATGTCGAGCGTGTTGTTCTGCGGGACCACGCCGATCGTGCGCTTGACGCCGACCGGGTTGGCCACCACGTCGATCCCGGACACCCAGGCACGGCCGCCGGTCGGGATGATCAGCGTGGTGAGCATCCCGATCGTGGTCGACTTGCCGGCGCCGTTCGGCCCGAGCAGCCCGAAGAACTCGCCCGCCGCGACGTCCAGGCTGATGCCCCGCACGGCCCGCACGTCACCCCGGGAGGTCGTGAACGTCTTGCGCAGGTCCTCGGTCCGGATCGCCGCGCCCGTCCGCGGCGGCGCCCCGGCGGACCCGGCGGACCCGGCCGTCTCGGCGGACCCGGCGTGGCCGGCGCCCTGGGACGCTTGCGCCGTCGGCTGTGTCACGTTGCCGCTCCCTTTGCGTTCGGCGTATCCCCGAACGCGCTCGATCGTACCGGCGCAGCACCCGTGCGGCCGCCTGGCACCAGCGTCACCTAGTCCAGCGCGCCGACTACTTTGGTGTCAAAGTATTTTGACCGCAACGTCCTGCTGACCGGCGACCACGTGCTGCCGCGCATCACCCCGAACATCGCCCAGGTGGCGCACACCGACGAACCCGCCGCTGGCGGCCTACCTGGAGTCGCTGGGCCGGGTCGCCCGGTACGACAGCGCCGAGGCGCTGCCCGCGCACGAGTACCGGTTCCACGGGCTGGCCGACCGGGTCCGCATCCTGCGCACGCACCATGATCATCGCTGCCGGGAGATCCTGGATTCGCCGGGGCCTAGGCGTCCGCCGGGGCCTGGGCGGCGCGGCGGTCCAGTTCGGCCAGGCCGGCGGCGCGCATGGCCGCCAGCGGGGCCGGCCGCCGCCCGGTCATCAGCTCGAACTGGCCCCCCGCCTGGTGCAGCAGCAGCTCGAACCCGCCGATGACGGCCGCCCCCGCAGCCGCGGCGGCCCGCGCGAGCGGCGTTGGCCACGGGGCGTACACCACGTCGAACACCGCACGGGGGGCGGCCCCCGCGAAGGCCCGTTCGGCCAGAACATCGGCGGCGCCGGCCGGGACCGTGGAAATCAGCAGATCCTTCCCGGCCAGGGCGCCCGGCGAACCCAGCGGCCGCAGGTCCACCCGCACGCCGAGCCGCTGCGCGACCGCCCGCAGCGCGGCCGCGCGGGCCTCGTCGCGGACCGCCACCGTCACCGCGCGCAGGCCGGTCTGGCGCAGCGCGGCCAGTGCCGAGCAGGCGGTGGCGCCCGCGCCGAGGATCACCGCCGACCGGGGCGCGGGCAGGCCCGCCCCGGCCAGCGCGTCCACCATCCCGGCCACGTCGGTGTTGTAGCCGTGCCGCTGACCGGCGGAGAACACGACCGTGTTCGCGCCGCCCACGTCGGCCGCGAGCGGATCCACGTGATCCAGCAGCGGCAGGATCGCGCGCTTGAGCGGCATCGTGAGCGACAGGCCCGCCCAGTCCGCGCCGTCCGCGCCGCACCGGGCGACCAGCGCGGGCAGTCCGGCCTCGTCGCACTCGATCGCCTGGTAGGTCCACCCGGCCAGGCCGGCCGCGGCGTAGGCGGCACGGTGCAGCACCGGGGACAGCGAGTGGGCGATCGGTGACCCGAGGACGGCGGCTTTCATCGGCGCAACGCTGACCGCGGCTACCCGTTCAGCCCGGACAGGGTGGCCGAGAACCTGGTCACCCCGTTCTTGTTGGCCACGAAGTAGAGCCAGTTGCCGCTGGCCGGATGCAGCGCGGCCTCGATCGCGGAGTTCCCGGGGCTGTCGATCGGCCCCGGCGGCAGGCCCTTGTGCTGGTACGTGTTGTACGGCGTGTTCGACGCGATCTGTTTGTCGGTGACGGTCGTGCCGAACTGGTGCAGCCCGTACAGGACGGTGCTGTCGAACTGCAGCGGCATGTTCGCCGCCAGCCGGTTGAGGATCACGCGGGCGATCTTCGGGTAGTCGGAGATCGAGCCGCCTTCGGCCTGCAGCAGGCTGGCGACCGTGATGACCTGGGCCGGGGTCATGTGGGCCTGGGCCGCGGCCGCGGTCAGGCTGATGCTCACCGCTTCCTGGTTGAAGCGGTTGACCATGGCCTGCAGGACGGTGGTTGCGGACATGTTCGGCTCGACGACGTACGTCGCCGGGTAGAGGTAGCCCTCCGGGTTGCCGTTGGCGTAGCTGGGCAGGCCGAGCAAGCCCGGGCTGGCGAGCGCCTGCTGGTAGTCGGCCAGCGGGATCCCGGAACGCGCCCCGAGCGCGGTCTCGATCTGGGAGAGCCGCCAGCCCTCCGGGATCGTGATCGTGTCCTGGATCCGCGCGGCCGGATTGAGCAGCAGCGCGAAGGCGAGCGACGCCTTCATGTGCTTGTGCATCCGGTAGAAGCCGGGTTCCAGGCCGTGGCTGTTCGTGCTGTGCTCGGCGGCCAGCTCGAACGCGCGGACGCTCGCGACCACGCCCAGCGTGACCAGCCGGTCGCCGACCGCGGTGGCCGTCTGGCCGGACTGCACCTCCACGATGGCCTGGCCGGTGCCGGCCGTGGCGTAGTCGGCGGGGTGATACTTGCTCTGGTACAGGTTGAACGCGTACACGCCGCCGATCACCACCGGCGTGAGGATGACGATGACCGCGATCAGCGGGGCGATCCAGCGCGACCGGCGGCGCTTGGCCCCGCGGCCGGACGGCCGGCCCCGGCGCGGCCGGACCGGCCCGTCACCGCCGTCCTCGCCATCGTCCTCGTACGCGTCGTCCGGGTAACCGTCGCCGGCGGCGTCCTCGTCCCGGTACCGGGGACCGCCGAGACCCGGGACGAAGCGGTTGTCCTCGTAGCCGTCGTCGGACGCGTCCGACCAGGGCGGCCCGCCAGGTCCGCCGGGCCCGACAGGCCCGGCGACGCGGTGCGCGGCGCGCTCGCCGGAGCCGGCGTAATCCTCCGCGCCGGGCCCGTTGCTCCGGCGACGGCCCCGGTAGGCGCCCGGCGGCGAGCCGGTCGCCGGGCGGGCTCGGTCGTCCGCTCGGGCTGGGCTCATCACGCGGGTACCGGTCGCCGCTCGGGCTGGGCTCATCACGCGGGTACCGGTCGCCGCTCGGGGTGGGCTCATCACGCGGGTACCGGTCGCCGCGCGGGGTGGGTTCTGCGCCCGGGTAGGCGTCCCCGTCCCGGCCGGGCCCTCCGCCGCCGAACTGGCCGGGCGGGTAACCGCCGGTCCCGTCGCCGTAACCGGCCGGCGGGGGGCCGCCGTAGCGGGCGCCCTCCGGCCGGGGACTGCCGTGCCGGGGCTGCGGGGAGCGGGCCGGCCCGGACCCGGGCCGGCGGCCGTAGCTGGGATCGGTCAGCGGATCGGGACGGTCCTGCGGCCGGGCCGGCCCGCCGCCCGGCGGGGTCGCGTCCCGGCCGCCGGAGCGGTCCTGGTGAGCGCCGTTCGGCTGGGTGCTGCGCCGGCTGCCCTGGTACGAGCCCGCCGGCCGGTCCGGCGCACTGCCCTGTCCCGCGTGCCGTCCCGGCGGCAGCGCCGGCTGCGGCCGCCCGTTTCCGGATGGCCCGTTCACGGCGGGAGACGGCCCGTACCCGGCGGGACCTTGACCGTTACCGGATGGCCCGTGTCCGGCGGGAGTCTGGCCGTTACCGGACGGCCCGTATCCAGCAGGGCGCTGGCCGTTTCCGGGCGTCGGCCCGTTTCCGGACGACGGCCCGTATCGCGGCGGCGCTGTCCAGCTTCCCGGGGCGTTCGGCACGGTGCCCTCTTCGCCCGGCCACGGCGGTTGCGGCCAGCCGGGCCGGGGCGCGGAGGCCGGCGCGGCCCGGCCCGGCCCGGCTCCGTGCGATCGTCGTCGGTCATCCCGGGACACCGCCCGCCACGGGCACGAGCTCTCCGGGGGGCCGTCCGGTGGTCCGCTCGGCGTCCAGCGCCGCCTGCAGGAGCACGGCGGCGGCTGCCTGATCGACCATGGGCCGGCGGGCCCGGGAGTTCTTCCCGCCCTGGCGGAGCACGGCGTGCGCCGTCGTGGTCGTGAAACGCTCGTCGAACAGCCGCACGGGTACCGGGGCGATCCGGGCCGCCAGCGCCGACGCCACCTCGCGCGCGCCGGCCGCGGCCGGGCCCTCCCGTCCGGCCAGCGTGGTGGGCAGCCCGACGACGACCTCCACGGCGCCGTGGCTGGCGACCAGCCCGGCGAGCCGGTCCAGGTCCCCGCGGCCGTGCGCGATGACCTCGAGCGGGCTGGCCAGCACGCCGCCGGGATCGCTGCGGGCCACCCCGACGCGTACCGAGCCCACGTCGACGCCCAGCCGAACGCCCGTTCTCACGGCGACGCAACCTCCGCACCCGGCAGCCGGTCGCGTGAACGCCGGAACTCCGCTCGAGCCAGTACCGGGAAACGGCGCTCGAACCGGAGCCGCAGGCCGGACGCGGGACAGCATGTCATCACGTTAACCTGCCGGCCTCCGCGCCGTCCCTCAAAGCCTCCCGAACTGCCGCAAAGGCCCCGTCGATCACAGCCGTCGCGTTGTCCCCGAGCGGGCCGCCGCCGCCCTGGGCCACGTCGGGCTTCCCGCCGCCGCCCCCGCCGAGCGCGCGCGCCGCGACGCCGACCAGCCTGCCCGCGGCGAGCCCGCGGTCGCGGCCCACATCGTTGACGGTGACCACGACCACCGGCCGCTCGGCCGGGACGCCCATCACCATGACCACGCCCGGGCGGCCGGCCGGCAACCGGCCGCGGATGTCGAGGGCGAGCCTGCGGATGCTGTCGGCGTCGGTCCCGGCGGGGACCTGGTGCGCGACGAACGCGGTGCCGCCGATGTCGTCGGGCCGGGCCGCCAGCTCACCGGCCGCTTCGAGCAGCTGGGCGCTGCGGAGCCGCTGCAGCTCACGTTCGGCGTCGCGGAGCCGGGTGACGAGGGAGGAGATCCGCTCGGGCAGCTCCTCCCGCCGCGCCTTGAGCTGCTCGCTGAGCTGGCTGACCAGGATGTTCTCCCGGGCCAGGAAGCGGAAGGCGTCGATGCCGACGAGCGCCTCGACGCGGCGCACCCCGGATCCGATCGACGACTCGCTGAGCAGCTTGACCAGGCCGAGCTGGCCGGAATGCGCCACGTGCGTACCGCCGCACAGCTCACGGGAGTAGTCGCCGACCTCGACGACGCGGACCTCGTTCCCGTACTTCTCGCCGAACAGGGCGAGCGCGCCCATGGAGCGCGCCTCGTCGATGGAGGTGTGAAACGCGCGGACGTCCAGGTCGTTGATGAGCACCTGGTTGACCTCGTCCTCGGTCTCGTTCAGCACGGACCGCGGCACGGCGCCGGGCGCGGTGAAGTCGAACCGCAGCCGGCCCGGCGCGTTCTCCGACCCGGCCTGCGCGGCCGCGTCGCCGAGCGCGCCGCGGATCGCCCGGTGCACCAGGTGGGTCGCGGTATGCGAGCGGGAGATGGCCCGGCGCCGTTCGACGTCGATCTCCGCGTACGCGGGCGAGCCGACCATGACCTCGCCGGACCGGACCTTGCCCCGGTGCACGATGAGCCCGGGCAGCGGCACCTGGACGTCGAAGACCTCGATCTCGCTGTCCGGTGTCCCGCTGCCGCCGCGGACGCGGATCACGCCCCCGTCCGGGAGCTGGCCGCCGCTTTCGGCGTAGAACGGCGTCCGGTCGAGCACGACCGACACCGCCTCGCCGTGGGCGGCCGAGCTGACCGGCAGGTCGTTGACGAGCAGGCCGACCACCGTCGCCTCGCCCGCGAACTGGTCATAGCCGGTGAACGCGATCGCCCCGGTGCGCTCACGCAGGTCGGCGAGCACGGAGATGTCGGCGTTGCCGGTCTTCTTCTGCGCGGCGTCGGCCTTGGCGCGCTCGCGCTGGCCCGCCATCAGCCGCCGGAAGCCCTCTTCGTCGACGATGAGCCCCTGTTCCTGGGCCATTTCGAGGGTGAGCTCGATGGGGAAGCCGTAGGTGTCGTGGAGCTGGAACGCCTGCTCGCCGGACAGCGTCGACGACCCCTTCCGCCGGGTCTCCTCCATCGCCGCGTCGAAGATCGCGGTGCCGGTGCGCAGGGTGCCGAGGAACGCCGCCTCCTCCGCGTCGAGCACGGTGAGGATGTTGGCCGCGTCGCTCCGCAGTTCCGGGTACAGCGGGGCCATCGCCTCGATCGCGGTGCTGCCAAGCTCGTGCAGGTAGCGCTCGTCGCCGGAGTGGCGGCCGCCGCTGGCGGCCCCGCCCGCCCCGCCGCGCTGGCCGCCGGACAGCATCCGCAGGTTACGGATGCTGCGGCGGAGGATCCGGCGCAGCACGTAGCCGCGTCCCTCGTTGCTGGGCAGCACGCCGTCGTCGATCAGCATCACCGACGCGCGCACGTGGTCGGCGACGACCTTCAGCGCGACGTCGGCCCGGGGGTCCCGGCCGTACCGCTGCTCGGTGATCTCGGCCGCGCGGTCCAGGATCTTCCACGTGGTGTCGATCTCGTAGATGTTGTCGACGCCCTGCAGGATGGCCGCCATCCGCTCCAGGCCCATCCCGGTGTCGACGTTGCGGAACGGCAGCGGGCCCGCGACGTCGAAGTCGGTCTTGCTGCGGACCGCGCTGAGCTGGTCCTGCATGAAGACGAGGTTCCACACCTCCAGGTAGCGGTCCTCGTCCGCCTCCGGGCCGCCGTCACGGCCGTACTCCGGGCCCCGGTCGTAGTAGACCTCCGAGCAGGGCCCGCCCGGGCCGGGGACGCCCATGCTCCAGTAGTTGTCGGACAGGCCACGGCGCTGGATGCGGCTCTCCGGCAGCTTGATCACGTCCCGCCAGATCGCGTAGGCCTCCTCGTCCTCGTGCAGCACGGTCGCCCAGAGCCGGTCCTCGGGGAAGCCGAACCCGCCGTCGTGCTCGGAGCGGGTCAGCAGTTCCCAGGCGTACGGGATCGCCATGTCCTTGAAGTAGTCGCCGAACGACCAGTTGCCCAGCATCTGGAAGAACGTCGCGTGCCGGGTGGTCCGGCCGACTTCCTCGATGTCGAGGGTCCGCATGCACTTCTGCACGTCGGCCGCCCGCTTGAACGGCGGGGTCTGCTGGCCGAGCAGGTACGGCTTGAACGGCTGCATCCCGGCGATGACGAACAGCACCGTGGGATCATCGGCCACCAGGCTGGCCGACGGGACGATCGTGTGCCCATGCTGCTCGAAATACCCCAGGAAGCGGCGCGCGATCTCTGCCGACTCCATCAGCGGCCATCCTTCACATGATCATTGCGGCCGCGCGGGCGGCCGTTGGTTGCGGTGGGTCCCGGTGCTCCGGCTGTTCGTGCCGTTGTCGCCAGGGTAGAGCCTGGCCGGCCCTGGAGCCGACTCATATACATGTCCATGCCCTCGCGCACGTCGCGGGCGAACCGGCCGGCCGCCCTGACCTGAGCGATGGCGGCCTTCTGCGTCCGCCATGCGGCCCGTGAGGTGCGCCACGCGGCCCGGGCCGTGCTCCGGGACGGCGCGCCCGGGGGCGGGCGGCGTCCGCCAGGCGGGGGGCGGGCCCCTGGCCAGTTCCGTTCGGCTGCGGAGGCCAGAGGGGGACGGGAAGCTCGCGCGACCGGTCGCCAGCCACCCGCAGCGAGACCGCGCGCCCCATGGCCGTGGCGCGCCGGTAGCCGGTGATCCCCACCGCGGCGCCCACCGACAGCCAGAACACCCGGCGGATCACTGGCGTCCCCCGGAACGGGCCAGCGAGCGGCGGCGGGCCGCCCCCTGCTGAGCTTCCTGCGCCTGCTGAGCTTCCTGCGCCTGCTGAGCTTCCTGCGCCTGGTGAGCCTCCTGCGCCTGCTGAGGCTCCTGCGCCTGCTGAGCCTGCTGCGGCAGGGCGGGCCTGGGTGCGACGGGCCCGCGTTCCACGGCGGGGGCGACGGCGCGGTCCGGCCGCGCAGTGCTGTCTGGCCGGCCAGGCGCGTCGCGGCGGATCGCGACGGCATGGCGCACGCCGTAGACGAAGGCGCCCACGCGCCCCGCGGGGCCGGCCGCGATGGCCCGGCCCAGCCCGGCCAGGGCCGAGACCTGGCCGGTGAGCTGCGACATGCCCTCGTTCAGTTCGTCCATGCCCGTGGTGACCGAGCTCGTGGCGTCGAGCTGCTGATTGGCCCGGTCCACGGCGGCCTGCACGCGGTCGAGGACGGTGTCACTGCGCGAGCGCATCTCGGCCACCAGGCGGGTGCCCTCGGAGATCAGCCGGGCGAGCCGGATCAGGACGTAGACACCGGCGCATACTCCCGTGGCGAAGAAGAAGGCGGCGACGAGCGCAGCCAGATCCCCTGCGTTGTGCATGCGTGCTTCCTTACGGTGGCAGGCGTTGCTGTCTGGCCGACCCTATCGCGCGGCGGAATCCGCCTGGCCTGCGGAGGATGGCGCGGATCCGGCTGGCGCGTTCCGCAAAGCGGGCCTCCATCCCGTGGGCGGAAGGCTCGTAGTAGACGCGATCGGCCACCGAGTCAGGAGCATAACGCTGAGTTATGACTCCTTCCTCGTAATCGTGCGGGTAGAGATACTCCTCACCGTGGCCGAGGGTCTGCGCCCCCGCGTAGTGGTCGTCCCGCAGATGCGCCGGAACCGGCCCGACCAGCCCCGCGCGCACGTCGGCGGAGGCCGCGCTGATCGCCTTGATCACCGCGTTCGACTTCGGCGCGAGCGCCAGGTGAATCACGGCCTGGGCCAGGTTGATCCGCGCCTCGGGCAGCCCGACGAACTCCACGGCCTGCGCCGCGGCGATCGCCACCGGCAGGGCCGTGGGGTCCGCCATCCCGACGTCCTCGCTGGCGTGCACGATGATCCGGCGGGCGATGAACCGGGGATCCTCCCCCGCCTCGATCATCCGGGCCAGGTAGTGCAGCGCGGCGTCGGCGTCACTGCCCCGGATGCTCTTGATGAACGCGCTGATCACGTCGTAGTGCTGGTCGCCGCCCCGGTCGTAGCGGACGGCCGCGCGGTCCACGGCCCGCTCGAGGGCGGCGGTGTCGATGAGGCCGCCCGCGGGCACGCCGAGCGCGGCCGCCTCCAGGTAGGTCAGCGCGCGGCGGGCATCACCGCCGGACAGCCGGACCAGGTGGTCCAGCGCCTCGTCGTCCAGGCGGACCGACCCGCCGAGACCCCGCTCGTCGGTGATGGCGCGGCGGATCACCCCGCGGATGTCGTCGTCGGACAGCGGGGTGAGGGTCAGCAGCAGCGACCGGGACAGCAGCGGGCTCACCACCGAAAAGAACGGGTTCTCGGTGGTGGCGCCGATGAAGGACACCCACCGGTTCTCCACGGCGGGCAGCAGCGCGTCCTGCTGGGTCTTGCTGAACCGGTGTACCTCGTCGATGAAGAGCAGCGTCTGCCGGCCGGTCATGCCGAGTTCGCGCCGCGCGTTCTCCACCGCGGCCCGGACGTCCTTGACCCCGGCGGTCACCGCGGACAGCTCCACGAAACGCCGCCGGGTGACCTGGGAGACGACGTAGGCGAGCGTGGTCTTGCCGGTTCCCGGCGGCCCCCACAGGACGAGGGACATCGGCGCGTCGTTGTCGGTCAGCTTGCGGAACGGCGTGCCGTCCCCGGTCAGGTGCTGCTGCCCGACGACCTCGTCCAGGGTGCGCGGGCGCATCCGCACCGCGAGCGGCGCGGCGGCCGCCGCGGCCTGCTCCTCGGCTTCGTCGAACAGGCTGCCGGACTGGGCCGCCTGGCCTCCATATGCTCTGGCCACATACTGACAGTAACCCTTCGGCGGCGCAAAACTTTACATCGCGGCCACTTTCCATGATCGTGTGTCGTTTTCCGCCGTAAAGCCCGGTTTCAGCGAGCCATCGGCCGGCCCTCGAACCATTGGTGTGCGATTACCCGCGCTGCCCCGACAGCAGTAATCGCACACAAATCGCGGGAGGGCGCCCGGCGTGGCACTGGTGTTGCGAGGGAGGAGGGAGGTACGCAGAGGCGAGCGCCAGTTCGAGCTGGCGCCCGCCCGGGACCCACCCTTTGGTGCTGGTGCGGCTCCCGGGGCCAGAGGCCGCAGAAAGGAGCGCCCACCGAGGCCCCCCCCGCCCCCCCGCGGTTTGCGACCAGCCCGGTGCCGGTGCTACTGAAGAGGCTGCGGAGGCTGGGAGCGGGCCTGGGCGGGGGCAACCGCGGATCCGGGGCGGCTTTTCCGCGCATACTGCGGAAAAGCCGCCCCGGATCGGCTTGGGGCGCGGGTGGGCTTGGCTCAGGTACGCCCGGGGGCGGGGGGTTGGGTGCCGGGTGGGGGCGGGACGGGGGCGTCGATGCCGGCCTCCCTGCGCTGGGCGGGGGTGATGGGGGTGGGTGCCCCGGTCAGCGGGTCGAGTCCGGAGGCGGCCTTGGGGAAGGCGATGACCTCGCGGATGCTGTCCTGGCCGGCCAGCAGCATGACGAGCCGGTCCCAGCCGAACGCGATGCCGCCGTGCGGGGGCGGCCCGTACTTGAACGCCTCCAGCAGGAAGCCGAACTGCGACTGGGCCTCCTCGCGGGACAGCCCGATCACGTCGAAGACCTGCTGCTGCATGTGCGAGCGGTGGATACGGATCGACCCGCCGCCGATCTCGTAGCCGTTGCACACCATGTCGTAGGCGTCCGCGAGCGCGCCGCCCGGCTCGGCGGTGAACTTGTCGGCCCATTCGGGCAGCGGCGCGGTGAACGGGTGATGCACCGACGTCCAGCCGCCGCGGCCGTCGTCGGCGAACATGGGGGCGTCGACCACCCAGAGGAACGACCACGCCGCCGGGTCGATGAGCCCGCAGCGGCGGCCGATCTCCAGGCGCGCCGCACCGAGGAGTTCGCGCGCCGGCGACGGCTCGCCCGCCGCGAAGAAGATGCCGTCCCCCGGCGCGGCGCCGGCCGCGGCGACCAGCCCGGCCTGCTCCTGCTCGGACAGGTTCTTCACCACCGGGCCGGAGGCCGACAGCGCGCCGGACGGCTCGACGAGCACGTAGGCCAGGCCGCGCGCGCCGCGGGCGCGGGCCCACTCCTGCCAGCCGTCCAGCTCGCGCCGGGTCTGGGCGGCCCCGCCGGGCATGACCACCGCCCCGACGTAGGGCGCCTGGAACACCCGGAATCCCGTCTCGGCGAAGTAGTCCGTCAGCTCGGCCAGCTCGCAGCCGAAGCGCAGGTCGGGCTTGTCCGAGCCGTAGCGGGCCATCGCGTCGGCGTAGCGTCATCCGGGGCAGCGGCAGCGGCAGCTCGTAGCCGGCGATGTCGCTCCACAGCCGGTGCACCACGTCCTCGCCGACCGCGATCACGTCCTCCCGGGTGACGAAGGACATCTCCAGGTCGATCTGGGTGAACTCGGGCTGCCGGTCGGCGCGGAAGTCCTCGTCGCGGAAGCACCGGGCCAGCTGGTAGTACCGCTCCAGGCCGCCGACCATCAGGAGCTGCTTGAACAGCTGCGGGGACTGCGGCAGCGCGTACCAGTTGCCCGGGCGCAGCCGCACCGGCACCAGGAAGTCCCGCGCCCCCTCCGGCGTGGACCGGGTCAGGTACGGCGTCTCCACGTTGACGAAGCCGTGGTCGCGCATGACGTCGCTGAGCAGGTAGGCGGCCCGGGAGCGGATGCGCAGCGACCGGGCCATCTGCTCGCGCCGGATGTCCAGGTAGCGGTACTTGAGCCGGACCTCCTCGCTCAGCTCACCGGTGCCCTCGACCGGGAACGGCAGCGGGTCGGCCTCGCTGAGGACCTCCAGGTCGTCGGCGATGACCTCGATCGTGCCGGTGGGCAGCTCGGGATTCTCGTTCCCGGCCGGCCGGGCCCGGACGGTGCCGCTGATGCGCACGCAGAACTCGGCGCGCAGCCCGTGCCCCGCGTCCTCGCCGGCCGCCGCCGCGTCGTCGCCGCGCCAGACGACCTGGACGACGCCGCTGGCGTCACGCAGGTCGATGAAGACGACGCCGCCATGGTCGCGCCGCCGCGCCACCCAGCCGGCCAGTACCACCGTTTCACCGGCGTGCGACGCGCGCAGCGTCCCCGCTCCGTGGGTGCGGATCATTCAGCTCGTGCCTTTCGCGTTTTTTCTTTCCGAACGGAACATGGTGGGCGCGGTACGGCCGGCGGGGTCATCGGCCCCTGGCGTCAGCGGCGTCACAGTCCCCGGGCGGGCCCCCGCGCCGGGGCGAGCCCGGCGAGGAAGGGATTGCCCTGGCGCTCGGCGCCGATCGTGGTCGCGGGGCCGTGCCCGGAAAGGACGATCGTCTCATCGGGCAGCGGCAGGCACACCCGGGCCAGGCTGGCCAGCATCGTCTGGTAGTCGCCGCCGGGCAGGTCGGTGCGGCCGATCGAGCCCGCGAACAGCAGGTCACCGGAGAACATCAGGCCCGCGGCGTCTCCCGCGCGGCCGACGCGGACCCCGTCCGGCAGCCGGAACGTCACCGACCCCGGCGTGTGGCCCGGCGCGTGGTCCACGACCAGCTGCACGCCGGCCAGGGTCAGCGTCATCCCGCCGGCCAGCTCCAGCACGTCGTCGGGCTCGGTGAACGTCAGGCCGCCGAAGAGCTGCTGGGTCACCTCGAGCGGGAAGCCGCGGCCGGGGTCGGACAGCAGCGCGCGGTCGGCCGGGTGGATATAGGCCGGGATGTCCTTCGCGCCGCACACCGGCGCCACCGACCACACGTGGTCCACGTGCCCGTGGGTGAGCACGACGGCGACCGGCTTGAGGTGATGCTCGCGGAGGATCTCCTCGATCCCGGGCTCGGCGTCCTGGCCCGGGTCCACGATCACGCATTCCTCGCCGGGAGCGGGCGCGATGACGTAACAGTTCGCCGCGAAAGCACCCGAAGGGAACCCGGTGACCAGCACGGTCGTCCTTTCTGAGGGGAACACCCGGCGCGTTTGCCGCAGCACGCTGGGCTGGTCCGTGACAATGCAGTAGCCAAGCCAGTGCACCGTGCCGGCCGGACGGCAGCGGGCCAGTACTGTGCGCGACTGCCTGTGCGGCAACGTTCAGTGCAGCACGGTAACGCGTACAGGCTACCGAGCCCGGCGGCACGGCTGCGAACCGATAACGGCGGTACCGCCTTTACGGCTATCCAGGTACGATTCGCGAAGTTTCGCTGATTGCGGGACCGCCGGCACCACGGACGAGGAGGTTCTGACCGGTGGCGGGTAAGAAGGAGCGTCAGCGCAAGCTGGCCCGGGAGCGGTACGCGCGGCAAGCGGCGCGCCGTGCGCAGCGCACGCACAAGGTACGCATCCGCGCCATCGCGGCCGGCGGGGTATGCGCGCTGGCGGCGGTCGGCGTGGGCGCGTACTTCCTGGCCGGGACGGGCGGGGGCAAGCCGTCGGCGGCATCAGCGTCCGCGTCCGCGACCCCCTCCCCCTCGGCGTCGGCGTCCCCGTCGGCGGCGACGGTCGCCGAGCCGGCCCACCACTGCACCTACACCGCGAGCGGAACGGCGGCCCGGAAGGTGAGCCTGCCCTCGTCCAGCCCCAACTACGCGGCGAGCTACCAGGCCACGATCGCGACGAACCGGGGCAGCATCGTCATCAACCTGCTCAACAGCAAGGCGACGTGCACCGTCAACTCGTTCGTGCACCTGGCCGGGCAGAAGTACTTCAACAACACCAAGTGCCACAGGCTGACCACCGCGAACATCTTCGTGCTCCAGTGCGGCGATCCCACCGGTACCGGCACCGGCGGCCCCGGGTACGAGTTCGCCAGCGAGAACCTGAAGGGCGCCACCTACCCGGCCGGCACCGTGGCCATGGCCAACACCGGGCAGCCGGACAGCAACGGCAGCCAGTTCTTCCTGGTCTACAAGAACACGCCGCTGCCGGCGAGCTATACGCCGTTCGGCACGATCACCCAGGGCCTGCCGATACTCAGCGCGATCGCGAAGGCCGGCAGCGACAACTCCAACGGCCCCGGCGACGGCCATCCCAAAGAAAACGTCGTCATCGACAGCGTCACTATCAAGCAGACCTGATGCAGACTAACGAGCAGAACGACGTGACGACCGACGAGAAGAACTGAGAAGACCTGAGGTCTCGGCCCCTCCGGGGGGCACGCACAAGCAGGAGGTTCGCCGTGACCACCGCCAATCATCCGTGGGGCCGGGTTGATCCCGACGGGACGGTCTACGTGCGCACCGCCGACGGCGAGCGGGTGATCGGCTCGTGGCAGGCGGGCAGCCCGGAGGAGGCGCTGGCCTTCTTCCGGCGCAAGTACGAGTCGCTGGAGACCGAGGTCTCGCTGCTGGAGCAGCGGCTCTCGTCGACCGACCTGTCCCCCGCGCAGGCGCAGGCGTCGGTGGAACGGCTGCGCAAGACCATCGTGGACGCGCACGCCCTGGGCGACCTGGACGGCCTGTGCGGGCGGCTGGACAAGCTGACCGGGGTGGTCGGGCACAAGCGCGAAGAGGTCAAGGCCGCCCGGGAGCAGGCCCGGCACAATGCGCGGGAGATCAAGGAACGGATCGTCGCCGAGGCCGAGCACATCGCGGCGGAGGCCACGCACTGGAAGAGCAGCGGGGAGCGGATGCGCGAGCTGCTGGAGGAGTGGAAGGCCGCCCCGCACGCCGAGCGGGCCGCCGAGGCGGCGCTGTGGAAGCGGCTGTCGGCCGCGCGGAACGCGTTCACCAAGCGGCGCAAGGCCTACTTCGCGAGCCTGGAGGAACAGCGCGAGGACGTCCGGATCCGCAAGGAGAAGCTGGTCGCCGACGCCGAGTCGCTGGCCACCTCGACCGCCTGGGGCCCCACGGCGGGGACGTTCCGTGACCTGATGCGCGCCTGGAAGGCGGCCGGGCGGGCGGGCCGGGACGCCGAGGAAGAGCTGTGGACCCGGTTCAAGGCGGCCCAGGACACGTTCTTCGCCGCGCGGGCCGACGCGCTGTCGGAGAAGGAGGCCGAGCTGCGCGAGCACGCGGTGGCCAAGCAGGAGCTGCTGGAGCAGGCGCAGGCCCTGCTGCCGGTGACCGACGTCCGGGCGGCCCGCAGCGCGCTGCGCGGCATCCAGGAGAAGTGGGAGCAGATCGGCGGGGTGCCCCGGGACAACCGCGAGCAGCTCGAGGGCGGCCTGCGCAAGGTGGAAGACGCCGTGCGCAAGGCCGAGGACAACCAGTGGCGCAAGTCCAACCCGGAGGCCATCGCCCGGGCGGAAGGCACCGTCACCCAGCTCCGTTCCGCGATCGAGCAGCTCGAAGAACAGCTCGCGAAGGCCCGGGAACGAGGCGACGACAAGGCAGCCCGCAACGCTGAAGAAGCCCTGGAGGCCCGCCGCGCCTGGCTGGAGGAAGCCGAGCACACGCTAGCCGAGTTCAGCGGTTAATTGGCCAGCGAACCCGGGCCGAAGGCCCGGGTGAGCGCCGATTGCTATCGGCGCGGCAGCGCAGCGGGACCTACGGCGGGGCGGTCGTAACCGGTCAGCGAGCCGGGCCCTTGGGCCCGGGTGAGTGGACGGTGCTATCGGCGAGCACCGCAGCGGGACCTACGGCGGGGCGGTCGTAACCGGCCAGCGAGCCGGGCCCTTGGGCCCGGCGAGCGCCGGTGCGTCGGCGAAGTACCACCGCGCGGGCGCGTAGCGCAGCGGGGGGTTCCGGGGGTCGTCCCCCCGGGCCAGCGGTTCCGGGGGTCGTCCCCCCGGGCCAGCACTCCCCTCAGTTCGTGATGCGGTAGACGTCGTAAACCCCATCGATAGCCCGGACGGCGCGCAGGACGTGGCCGAGGTGCTTGGGCGCGCCCATCTCGAACGTGAACCGGCTGACCGCCACCCGGTCCCGGGACGTGGTCACCGACGCGGACAGGATGTTGACGTGCTGGTCGGACAGCACCCGGGTCACGTCCGACAGCAGCCGGGTGCGGTCCAGCGCCTCGACCTGGATGGCGACCAGGAACACCGAATCGTCCGTCGGTGACCAGTGCACGTCGACCAGGCGCTCGGGCTGGGTCTCGGCCAGATGGACGAAGTTCACGCAGTCGTTGCGGTGCACCGAGACGCCGTGCCCGTGCGTGACGAAGCCGCTGATCGGGTCGCCCGGGACCGGGGTGCAGCACCTGGACAGCCGGGCCCACACGTCGGCGGCGCCCTCGACCACGACCCCGGAATCCCCGGCGGCGTGCGGGCGGGCCGCCTCGGTGGTGGGCAGCATCGCCTCGGCGAGGTCTTCCTCCGCCCCGGCGAGGCCGCCGAGCGACCGGACCAGCTTGGTGACCACCGACTGGGCGCTGACCCGCCCCTCGCCTACCGCCGCGTACAGCGCGGTGAGGTCGGGGTAGTGCAGGTCGCTGGCGATCCGCAGCAAGGCGTCCGCGGTGGCGAGGCGCTGCACGGGGAGGTTCTGCTTGCGCATGGCGCGCGCGATCGAGTCCTTGCCGGACTCGGCGGCCGCCTCACGCCGTTCCTTGGAGAACCACTGGCGGATCTTGTTCCGGGCGCGGGCGCTCTTGACGAACTGGAGCCAGTCCCGGCTGGGCCCGGCCTCCTGCGCCTTGGAGGTGAAGATCTCAACCGTGTCGCCGTTGTCGAGCGTACTCTCCAGGGCCACGAGCCGGCCGTTGACCCGGGCCCCGATGGTCCGGTGACCGACCTCGGTGTGGATGGCGTAGGCGAAGTCGACGGGGGTGGCGCCCTGCGGCAGCGCGAGGACCTCGCCGCGTGGGGTGAAGACGTACACCTCGGCGGCGGCGAGGTCGAACCGGAGCGACTCGAGGAACTCGGCCGGGTCGGTCGCCTCGCGCTGCCAGTCGACCAGCTGGCGCAGCCACTCCATGTCCGGCCCGCTGCCGTCCTTGACGCGGTTGCCGAAGACCGACTCTTCCTTGTACTTCCAGTGCGCGGCCACGCCATATTCGGACCGCCTGTGCATCCCCCACGTGCGGATCTGCAGCTCGACGGGCTTGCCGCCGGGCCCGATGACCGTCGTGTGCAGCGACTGGTACATGTTGAACTTCGGCATCGCGATGTAGTCCTTGAACCGGCCGGGCACCGGGTTCCAGCGCGCGTGGATGGTGCCGAGCGCCGCGTAGCAGTCGCGGACCGAATCGACCAGGACGCGGATGCCGACCAGGTCGTAGATGTCGTCGAACCCAACGTTGCGGGCGATCATCTTCTGGTAGATCGAGTAGTAGTGCTTGGGGCGGCCGGTGACCGTTGACCGGATCTTGGCGTCGCGCAGGTCGCCGGAGACGTCCTCGATGACTTCCTGCAGGAACACGTCCCGGCGCGGGGAGCGCTCGGAGACCAGCCGGGCGATCTCGTCGTACCGCTTGGGGTACATGGTCGCGAAGGCGAGGTCCTCCAGCTCCCACTTGATCGTGTTCATGCCGAGCCGGTGGGCCAGCGGGGCGAAGATCTCCAGCACCTCACGGGACTTGCGCTCCTGCTTGTCCCGGGGCAGGTAGCGCAGCGTCCGCATGTTGTGCAGCCGGTCGGCCAGCTTGATGACCAGGACGCGGATGTCCCGCGACATCGCGACGACCATCTTGCGGACCGTCTCGGCCTCGGCGGAGGCCCCGTACTTGACCTTGTCCAGCTTGGTCACGCCGTCGACCAGGGCCGCGATGTCCTCGCCGAATTCGCCGCGCAGCTCGGCAAGCGAGTACGGGGTGTCCTCGACGGTGTCGTGCAGCAGCGCCGCGCTGAGCGTGTCGGTGTTCATGCCGAGCTCGGCCAGGATCGTCGCGACCGCGAGCGGGTGGGTGATGTAGGGGTCCCCACTCTTCCGCTTCTGGTTCCGGTGCCAGTACGCGGCGACCTCGTAGGCACGCTCGACCAACCGCACGTCGGCCTTGGGGTGCGTGGCCCGCACCGTCTTGATGAGCGGTTCGAGTACCGGGTTCATTGCGGCTCCCCGCTGCGCCCCGAGCCGGGCCAGACGGCGGCGCACGCCCGCGCCGGACGCCGGGGCGGCGGCCGGGGCAGTACCCGCGGCGCCCGCGGCGGGCGCGGAGCGGCCGCGTCCGGCGGATTCACGAGGCTGACGGGGCGCGCGCGCCGGCGCCGGGGCTGGTGACGGGGCCGCCACCGCAGGCGTGGCCGGTGTCGCGGATGTGGCGGGAGGGGCCGATTCGGCAGGAGAGGCGGAAGGGGCGGAAGGCGGCCACGGGGGCCACGGGATTCCCGGCGGCCGACTCTCGTGCAGGCGCGGGACCCGCGGGCGGCTCTTGCGGGCTGAGCACGGATTCCGCGGAAGGGCTCTGCGGGCTCGAGCGCGGGATCCGCGGAAGGACTTTGCGAGCTGAGCGCGGATTCCGCGGAAGGACTTTGCGAGCTGAGCGCGGGATCGGCGGGCGGCTGCTGGGAGGTGAGCGCGGCGTCATCGTGGCGACCGGCGGCCGGCGCCGGCTGGGCGGTCCCGCCCGCTGCTGACGCGTCTGTGGCCGGGGCCTGGGGGACGGGCCCTTCTTCCGCAATCACCTCATGGGCCACTCGCGCTCCTGCCTGTCCGGCTGCTGAAATCCCATTCTACCGACGGACGTTTGCGGAGGTGGCGGGCGTGGGTCAGACCGTTACCCAGGTCACGGAGGATGTGTACGGGGGTGATGAGGCGGCGTCAGACCGTCAGCAGGGCGCGGAAGCCGATGTCGCCGAGCTTGTCCCGGCCCGCCAGGAACGCCAGTTCAAGGAGCACGGCCACGCCGGTGACCTGCGCGCCAGCCCGCCGCACGAGGTCGGCGGTGGCCAGCGCGGTCCCCCCGGTGGCCAGCACGTCGTCCACGATGAGCACGCGGTCGCCCGGGTCGAAGCGCGTCGGTGTGCACCTCGATCGTGGCCGTGCCGTACTCGAGCTGGTAGTCCTCGGTGTAGGTGGCGGCGGGGAGCTTCCCGGCCTTGCGCACCGGGACGAACCCGGCCCCCAGGCGGGTCGCGACCGGCGCCGCCAGGATGAAGCCGCGGGCCTCGATCCCGGCCACCTTGTCGACCGGCCCGTGTCCGGCGGCGAGTTCACTGATCACGGCGGCGAACGCCGGGCCGTCGGCCAGCAGCGGCGTGATGTCCTTGAACGAGATGCCCGGCTGCGGGTAGTCGGGCACATCGCGGATCCGCTTCCTGATCAGGTCCACGAGCGCCGCGGGATCCTCCCCCGGGGCCTGCCTGCCGGGGCCGCCGGGCCCGTCCGGCCGGTCTGGAAGCACGCTCTACCGCCTCTTCTTCTTGGCGTTGTTCGGCCGGCGTTTGGCCGCGCTGGTGCGGCGCGGCTGCTGCCGGGAACCCGGCGCCGCGGGGCGGCTCCCGGGGGCGGCCCGGCCCGCCCCGACCGGCGATTTCGGCGCCGCGGCGGCGTCGTCGCCGGGTCCCGTCGTGCCGTCGTAGGGGTCCGCGGCATCGTCCGTCCGGCTGGCCGCTGGCTGGTCCCCGGGAGTGCCGGCCGCGGCGTCCCCGGTGCTGACCGCCGCGGCGCTGCTGCCGCCGGCCGGGACGCCGGCCTGGGCCCGCGCCCCGACCTGCTTGGCGGCGACGCGGGGGCTGGCCGCACGGGCCGCGAGGCGCTTGGCCAGCGCCTGGTACTGCGGCTCGCGCTCCTTGAGGTCGGCCAGCACCGGGGTCGCGATGCAGATCGAGGAGTAGGTGCCGGACAGCATGCCGATGAACAGCACCAGGGCCAGGTCGGACAGCTCACCGGTGCCGAGCAGCAGGACCCCGGCGATGAGGATCGCCGCGACCGGCAGCAGCGCGATGATCGAGGTGTTGATCGACCGGACCAGGGTCTGGTTCAGCGCGAGGTTCGCGGCCTGGCTGTAGGTACTGCGGGCCCCGGTGACCAGGCCGGCCGTGTTCTCCCGGACCTTGTCGAAGACGACCACGGTGTCGTACAGCGAGTAGCCGAGGATGGTGAGCAGGCCGATGACGGTGGCCGGGCTGACCTGGAATCCGGCCAGCGCGTAGACGCCGACCGTAATGAGGATGTCGTGCAGCAGCGCGATGAACGCCGCGACCGCCATCTTCCACTCGAACGCGATCGACAGGTAGATCACGATCACGATGAGGAACGCGATCAGCGCTTCGAGGGCCTTGGAGGAGATCTGGCTGCCCCAGGTCGGGCCCACGAACTCGGTGTTGATGCTGTTGACGTTGACGCCCAGTTCCTTGGCGATCGAGTTCTGGACGTGCTCGGTCTGGGCGATGGTCAGCGGCGCGGTCTGCGCCTGCCACTGCGCCTTGCTGCCCACGCCGACCTGCTGGACGACGGCGTTCCCGCCGCCGCCGTCGGTCACTGCCTTCTCCACCTGGCCGATGCTGGCGGTCGGCGCCTTGACCTGGAAGACCGAGCCGCCCTTGAACTCGACGCTGAAGTTCAGCCCGCGGACGAGCAGCGCGACGACGGCGATGACCAGGATGCAGCCGGAGATCGTGTACCAGAGCTTCTGCCGGCCGACGAAGTTGACGGAGACGTCACCGCGGTACAGGCGGCCGCCGACGTCACCAAGGCGCGACATCATGCCTCCCTTGAGGTCGTCCGCGGCGTCCGCGCGGCGCCGGGTGCGGCCGGCCGCGCGCTGCGGCGGGGCACCGAGGAGCGCCACGGGGCCCGGCGCCCCGAGCCGCGCCGGATCCAGGCCGGACCATTTATGTCCCTGGCCGTAGAACCGGGTGCGGGCGAGCAGGGTCACCATCGGCTTGGTGAACAGGAACACCACGACCACGTCGATGAGCGTGGTCAGGCCGAGCGTGTAGGCGAAGCCCTTCACGTCGCCGACCGAGAAGATGTACAGCAGCAGGGCGGCCAGGAAGGACACCGTGTCGGACACCAGGATCGTCCGCCGGGCCCGTTTCCAGCCGCTCTCCACCGCGCCGCGCAGCGACTTGCCCTCGCGCACCTCGTCACGCAGCCGTTCGAAGAAGACAACGAACGAGTCGGCGGTGATGCCGATCGCGACGATGAGACCGGCGATGCCGGCCAGCGACAGCGTGAAGCTCTGGTACTTGCTGAGCAGCACGATGGCGAGGTAGCCGATCAGCGCCGCGATCAGCAGGCTGGAGACCGACACGATGCCCAGGCCGCGGTAGTACAGGAACGAGTAGAGGACCACCAGGGCCAGGCCGATCGCGCCGGCGATGAGGCCCGCGTCGAGCTGGTTGCGGCCGAGCTGGGCGGTGACCGTGGTCGTGTTCTTCACCTGGAACGACAGCGGCAGGGCCCCGTACTTCAGCTCGTCGACGAGCTGGTTGGCCTGCGTCTGGCCGCCGATGTTGGTGATCTGGACGTTGCCGGCCGGGATGGCCTGCGTGGTCTGCGGCGCCTCGACCACGTTCCCGTCCAGCACGATCGCCGTCTGGTCCAGCACCGAGTCGTCGGCGTTGCTGTTGACGCTCGGGTAGTACTTGCTGGCCTGCGTGGCCGTCAGGTTGCCGAACGCCTTGGTGGCCTTGCCGTTGAGGGTCAGGTTGACCACCCACCCGTTGGTGGTGGTGTCGATCGCGGCGGATTCCGACGTGACGTCGGTGCCGAGGATGACCGCCTGGCCGAGGACGTACTTCATGCCGCTCGGGCCGCACGCCACGGTCTGGCTGGCGGGCGCGTCCCACTGCGGCTCGGTGTAGCCGAGCTTCGTCTTCCAGGTGCTGGGGCTGCTGCAGTCGAGCTTGTCGAACAGCTTCAGCACGGCCGGGCTGACCGCGGACGCGTTACCGGCGGTGGCGGTCGCGGCCGAACTGGTCGCGGCCGGGCTCGGCGTCGCGGACGCGCTGGCCGTCGGCGTGGCGCTGGCGCCGCCGCTGGCCTTGGCCGCCGGAGTGGGCGTGGCCGCGGCGTGCCGGATGAACGCCTTGGTGCTCGCGGCCGGCGAGGCGGTCGCGCCCGGCGTCGCCTTGCTGCCCGTCGCGCTCGGGCTGGGCGTCGGCGTCGCCGAGGTGGCCGGGGTGGACGAACCCGCCAGCAGCACCGGGCGGAACCGGAGCTGGGCGGTCGTGCTCACCTCGTTGACCACTTGCTGGGAGCCCTTGCCCGGGACCGTCACGGTGATGTCGTTGGCGCCTTCGCGCTGCACGGAGACGCCGGTGCTGCCGGAGGCGTTCACCCGGCTGGTGATGATCGAGACGGCCTGCTGCATGTCCGCGGCGGGCGGCGTCTGGCCCTTCGCGGTCACCGCGGCCAGCGTGGCCTCCGTGCCGCTGGACAGGTCCAGCCCGAGGCCGATCTTGAAGTCGTGCTGCCACTTCCCCGGGCTGAACGCGTTCGCGCCGACGATGCCGATGAGCATGACCACGATCAGCGCGACCAGCGCCGCGAGCGCGCGCCCCGGTTTCGAGCCGCTCTTCCTAGGCGGAGCCACTTGTCCTGAAGTCCCTTACTCGATTCCTGCGGAGCCGTCGGAGCTGCCGGGACGCCGTCGCGGCGCCCGCTACTCCTTGGACGCCGTGCTCTCCGGCTTGACGCCCGGGGCGGCCGAGCCGTTGCCGGCCGAGTCGCGCTGGCCGTTGATGGTCAGGTCATCGCCGTAGCTGGCGGCCGGCACGCTCAGGTCCGGCTCGGTCCCGTGCTCGGCGGCCTGCGTCGCGACCGGCCCGTGCTCCGCCTCGGCGTCGCCGGCCTCGTGCTCCGCGTGCAGGTCATCCTCGTGCTCGGCGGACACGTCGTCGTCGTAGTCCGCCTCGGCGCCGTCCGGCTCGGCCTCGGCGTCGCCGTCTCGTACTCGGCCGGCACGTCGTCACCGGGGGTGAGCACCTCCATGATCGCGCGCTTCATGTACCGCACCTCGACGTCCGGCGCGACCTCGAGCACCACGTCATCGCCGTCGACGGCCACCACGGTGGCGTACATGCCCGCCGTGGTGCGCACCCGCGCGCCCGGGCGGACACTGTTCTGCTGCTGCGCGACCTTCTTCTGCCGGTTGCGTCCCGGCCGGATGGCCATGAAGTAGATCAGGCCGATGAAGACGATGATCAGGATGATGAACGTGGAACTGCCGCTGGACGACGTAGCCGCCGGGACTTCCATAACATTCCCCATGAGCGGGGCACCTTTCCGATTGGGTTCAGCGGGCTGGCCAGGCCAGGCCCCCGTCCGGACCGGGCGTGACCCGGTTTCCGCACGACGGCGGCGGCCAGTGGCCAACTGCCGCAGTGTAGCGACCCGTTGACCATGCACCAACAGGCTACGGCGTCCGCGCCGTGATCGTGACCTCCCGGCGACCTTCGCTGTGCCGTCCCGGGGGGGATGACCCCCCGCACCGCCCACGTGTGCTCCGCACCCCGGTTGCGGTACCCGCCGTGGAACCGCCACTCACCGGGCATCCGGGGAAGGCCCGGTTCGCTGGGCGGCCGGAGCTCCGCTCCGCTGTTCGCCGTAGCCCGCGTGCGGTTCTCGCCGTCGCAGCGGACGCTAGTCGAACAGCGTGGCCAGGCCCGGGCCGGCGGTGCCTGTCCGGGGGCGTGAGGCCGAGGTGCTGCCAGGCGGCCGGCGTGGCGACCCGGCCGCGGGGGGTCCGGGCCAGCAGGCCCCGGCGGACCAGGAAGGGCTCGGCCACGACCTCGACGGTCTCGGCCTCCTCCCCCACCACGACCGCCAGGGTGGACAGCCCGACCGGTCCGCCGCCGTACCGGTAGACCAGCGCTTCGAGCACGGCGCGGTCCAGCCGGTCGAGGCCCTCCTCGTCCACCTCGTACAGATCCAGCGCGGCGCGGGCCGCCGTGCGGTTCACCACCCCGTCGCCGCGACCTCGGCGTAGTCACGGACCCGGCGGAGCAGCCGGTTGGCGATCCGGGGCGTGCCGCGGGACCGCCCGGCCAGCTCGGCCGCGCCGTCATCGCGCAGCGTGACGCCGAGCAGCCCGGCCGACCGGCGGATGATGATCTCCAGCTCCTCGGGCCGGTAGAAGTCCATGTGCGCGGTGAAGCCGAACCGGTCCCGCAGCGGCGCGGGCAGCAGCCCGGACCGGGTGGTGGCGCCGACCAGCGTGAACGGCGCGATGTCGAGCGGGATGGCGGTCGCGCCCGGCCCCTTGCCCACCACCACGTCGACGCGGAAGTCCTCCATGGCGAGGTAGAGCATTTCCTCGGCGGGCCGCGCGAGCCGGTGGATCTCGTCGATGAAGACGACCTCGCCGTCGGACAGCGTGGACAGCACGGCGGCGAGGTCGCCGGAACGCTCGATGGCCGGCCCGCTGGTGATCCGCAGCGGCATGCCGAGCTCGGCGGCGATGATCATGGCGATCGTCGTCTTGCCGAGCCCGGGCGGCCCCGACAGCAGCACGTGGTCCGGCGGCCGGCCGCGGCGCACCGCGCTCTCCAGGACCAGGGAGAGCTGGTCACGGACGCGTTGCTGGCCCACGAAGTCGGCCAGCCGCTTCGGCCGCAGCGCGCTCTCGATGACGCGGTCGTCGGCGTCGGCGAGCGGCGACACCACCCGCTCGGCGCCGGCGTCCCCGGTGCCCCCGTCGGTGCCCCGCGGCCCGTCCCGCGGCCCGTCCCGCAGGCCGTCCCGCGCGTCCGCGGCAGCTGCGCGATCGAGGGCCTCGGCCTCCCGCGCGTCCAGATCGTTCTCGTCGGCCCGCCGGGTCACTGGCGCCTCAGCTTCCCCGGCTCCGGCTGCCCGGTCACTGGCGGCTCAGCTTCTTCATGGCCGCGCGCAGCACGGTCGCGACGTCGGCGGTCTCCGGCGCCACCCCGTCCCCGGCCAGGTCGGCCGCCACCGCGGTCACCGCCTGCTCGGCGTCCCGGGCCGGCCAGCCCAGGTTGACCAGGCCCGACTGGGCCTGCTCACGCCACGAGGGCAGCGCCGACGGCATCCGCCGGCTCGTCCCGTCCAGGGGCACGTCGCCGGGCACCCCGAGCCGGTCCTTCAGCTCCAGCACGATGCGCTGCGCGCCCTTCTTGCCGATCCCCGGGACCATGGTCAGCGCGGCCAGGTCCCCGGTCGAGACCGCGCGCCGCAGCGCGTCGGGGCTGTGCACGGCGAGCATCGCCAGGGCCAGCCGGGGGCCGACGCCGGTGGCGGTCTGCACGAGCTCGAAGACGTTCCGTTCGTCGTCGCTGGCGAAGCCGTACAGGGTGAGCGAGTCCTCCCGGACCACCAGGCAGGTCGCCACGCGGGCGGGCTCGCCGGGCCGCAGGGTCGCCAGGGTCCCGGGCGTGCACTGGACGCTGAGCCCGACCCCGCCCACCTCGATCACCGCGCCGTCGGGGGCGACGCCGCTGACCGTTCCGCGCAGATGCGATATCACTGCTGCCTCCGCTGAGTCGTGGCCGGCCGCGTGCCGCCCGCGCTGCGCCACGGCCGCCTCCAGGCGGGAGCGCGCGCCGCCCCGCCACAGGTGACAGATGGCCAGCGCCAGCGCGTCCGCGGCGTCGGCGGGCCGGGGCGGGTCGGTGAGCCGCAGCAGCCGCACCACCATGGCGGTCACCTGCTGCTTGTCGGCCCGGCCGGTGCCGGTGACGGCCGCCTTGACCTCGCTCGGCGTGTGCAGCGCGACCGGCAGGCCGCGGCGCGCCGCGCACACGATGGCGACCGCGCCCGCCTGCGCGGTGCCCATCACCGTGCGGACGTTCCGCTGGCTGAACACCCGTTCCACGGCCACCGCGTCCGGCCGGTGGGCGGTCAGCCAGGCCTCCACCTGTTCCTCCAGGGCCAGCAGGCGCGCGCCGACGTCCGCGTCCGGCGGCGTCCGGACCACGCCGACCTCGACGAGGCCGAGCGCCCGGCCGGGTATCCCCTCGACGACGCCCAGGCCGCAGCGGGTGAGACCGGGATCGACGCCGAGCACGCGGCGGGGGCGCTCAGCGTGGGTCAGCGCCATCGTCCCCCCATCCGCCGGGCCCGGCTCGATGGGGACCGTGACCGGATCCGGCCGCGATCGTCCCGCCGAACATCTGTTCGGCTCCGAACTTACCGCCCCGCGGCCCCTCCGTCCCGCACTCCCAGCGGCGTGTCGCTCCCGCCCCCGAACGCGCCGCCGGCGTGGGCCTGCGGGCTCGGGGCGATTTTTCCGCAGCATCTGCGGTCTTCCGCCCCAGATCGCCGGGGGGCTCGGGGGAGGGGCGGGAGGGCAACGGTCCGCATGGGGACCGTTCGGATCAGAAAGAATCGAGCATGAACGCCGACGCGGCGAACGCCCCGTCGAGTTCGCTGTCGGCCACCGGGTTGCCGCCGGCCGCCAGGCCGGCCCGGCGCAGGGTCGCCATCGGCGTGCCCGCGTACAGCGCCGCGAGCCCGCGCGCGCCCATGGTCAGCGGCCGGGTCGCCTCCGGGCTGTGCACCAGGTGCCCGCGGCCCCCGATCACGGACAGCTCCCACAGCCCCGAATTGCCGTCGCGGGCGTCATCCTCGAGCCACAGCGGCAGGCTGAGCTGCGCCGACGCCGGGAAACCGCGTGCCGCGACGGCGTCCGGCGCGTCCACCACGCGCAGCATCCACTGCTCCCGGTCGCTGAGGCTGGCGTCCGGCTCGCGGGTGAGCCACCACAGCGGGTCGGCGGGCCCGATCCGGGCGCGGACGGTGGCCGCGATCGAGGAGTGCGACGCGACGATCGACCACAGGTCGCGGGTGGTCCGGTCGGAGGCGGCGACGGCGCGCTCGACGAAGATCTCGTTGTGCCCCCCGTGCCAGTGGTAGGCGAGGAAGCCGTCGGCGGCCAGGTAGGCGAAGAGCTCGGGATCGGCGAGCCAGCGGGCGACGGTACCCCGATCGCGGGTGTTCGGCCCGCAGTCCCGGGCCCGTTCGTGCGCCCGGCCGAGGACCGCCAGCACCTCCTCGGCGTCGTCCGGGCCGGCCCGGCGCACCGCGGCGGGACGTTCGGTGCCGGCGGGCTCGTCGCCGGGCAGGCCGGCGGACTTCCGGGTGACGTCGGGGGGGACGAGCGCGCGCAGCGAACGCGCGGGGATGACGGCGTGGTGGTGGCCGCCCGCCAGTTCCCAGCCCAGCGACCGGTAGAGCGGCGTCGTCGCCGGATACAGCACCGACAGCGGGTACCCGCGCGCGGCGATCGCGTCCAGCAGCACGCTCATCAGGGCCCGGCCCACGCCCTGGCCGCGGTGCTCGGGCGCGACCATGACGGCCGCGACCCCGGCCATCGGCATGGACCGCCCGTGCCACCACTGGCGCATGTCGTGGTACCGGGCGGACGCGACCAGCTGGCCGCCGGCGAAGGCGGCGAAGACGCGGCGCTCGTCGATGGCCGCGTTGAGCTGGGCCTGCCGGCTGGCGCGCGCGGGAGCGGACACGGGGGGCCCGGTCGCCGGGCCGAACGCGCGCCGCGAAAGGTCGAACAGCGCCTCGAGGTCGTCGCCGGGAGCGACCTCACGGATCTCCGGGCCGCCCCGGGATGTCAGATGCGTTGCCACAAAGAGCAACGCTACGGCCAGCGCGGCCCGCCGCGCGCGGACGCTCAGCCCAGCTTTTCCATGATCTCGTCGGAGACCGAGTAGTTGGCGTACACGTCCTGCACGTCGTCGGAGTCCTCGAGGGCGTCGATGACCCGGAACACGCGCCGGGCCTGCTCCTCGTCGACCGGCACCTCCATGGTCGGCACGAACGCGATGTCGGCGGACTCGTAGTCGATGCCGGCGGCCTGCAGCGCGCTGCGCACGGCGACCACGTCGGAGGGGTCGCTGGTGATCTCGAAGGAGTCGCCGAGGTCGTTGACCTCCTCGGCGCCGGCGTCGAGGACGGCGGCCAGGATGTCGTCCTCGGTGACGCCGGCCGCCTTGCCGACGATGACGACGCCCTTCCGGTTGAACAGGTACGCCACCGAGCCGGGGTCGGCCATGGACCCGCCGTTGCGGCTGAACGCGGTGCGCACGTCCGAGGCTGCCCGGTTCCGGTTGTCGGTCAGGCACTCGACCAGGACCGCGACCCCGCCGGGGCCGTAGCCCTCGTAGGTGATGTTCTCGTAGGTGGCGCCGCCGGCTTCCTGCCCGGAGCCACGGCGGACCGCCCGGTCGATGTTGTCGTTCGGCACGGAGCTCTTCTTCGCCTTCTGGATGGCGTCGTACAGCGTCGGGTTGCCCGCCGGGTCCCCGCCGCCGGTCCGCGCCGCCACTTCGACGTTCTTGATCAGCTTGGCGAAAAGCTTGCCGCGCTTGGCGTCGACCACCGCCTTCTTGTGCTTAGTGGTCGCCCACTTGGAGTGGCCGCTCATGTGTTTCCCTTCACGATGTCAACAAAAAGCTCGTGGATCCGCGTGTCCGGGGTCAGTTCCGGATGGAACGACGTGGCCAGGAGTGGCCCCTGCCGGACCGCGACGATCCTACCGGCGCGCTCGTCCGTGCCGAGGATCTCGACGCCCGGGCCCGCCTGCTCGACCCAGGGCGCGCGGATGAACACCGCCCGCAGCGGCGGCCCGGGCACCCCGGTCAGCGCGATGTCGGACTCGAAGGAGTCGACCTGCCGCCCGAACGCGTTGCGCCGCACGGTCATGTCGATCCCGCCGACCGTCTGCTGCCCGGCGACCCCGTCCCGCAGCCGGTCCGCCAGCATGATCATTCCCGCGCAGGAGCCGAACGCCGGAAGGCCGGCCGACAGCATCTTACGCATCGGCTCCAGCATGTCGAAGGAGACCGCGAGGCGCCAGAGGGTGGTGGACTCCCCCCCGGGGATGACCAGCCCGTCCACGGCTTGGAGTTCCTCGGGCCGGCGGACGGCGGCGGCCCGGGCGCCGGACTGCTCCAGCGCGCGCACGTGCTCGCGGACGTCACCCTGCAGGGCCAGCACGCCGACGAGCGGCGCGGCGGGGGCGGCGGGCGGGTCAGGCACGGGGAACCCTTCGGGCATGGCTGATCGCGGGTCAGCGGCGGGGTCACCGGGCATAACGCCCGCGACCGGGCCGTTCTTCCCCGGCGAGGCCGGCGCGCGGGCTACCAGCCGCGGGACGCGTAGTGCTGCCCGGCGGGCAGGTCGTCCAGGTTGATGCCGACCATCGGCTCGCCCAGGCCGCGGGACACCTTCGCGACCACGTTGGGGTCGTCGTGGAACGTCGTCGCCTTGACGATGGCCGCGGCGCGCTTGGCCGGGTCACCGGACTTGAAGATGCCGGACCCCACGAATACGCCCTCGGCGCCCAGCTGCATCATCATCGCCGCGTCGGCCGGGGTGGCGATCCCGCCCGCGGTGAACAGCACGACGGGCAGCCGCCCGGCCGCGGCGACCCCGACGACGATCTCATACGGCGCCTGCAGGTCCTTGGCCGCGGCGAACAGCTCGTCTTCGGGCAGGGATGCGAGGCGGGCGATCTCGCCGCGGATCCGCCGCATGTGCCGGGTCGCCTCCACCACGTTGCCCGTGCCGGCCTCGCCCTTGGACCGGATCATGGCCGCGCCCTCAGCCAGCCGGCGCAGCGCCTCACCCAGGTTGGTCGCGCCGCAGACGAACGGGACGGCGAACTTCCACTTGTCCACGTGGTGGGCCTCGTCGGCCGGGGTGAGGACCTCGGACTCGTCGATGTAGTCGACCCCGATGGCCTGCAGCACCTGCGCCTCGGCGAAATGCCCGATCCGGCACTTCGCCATGACCGGGATCGAGACCGCCGCGATGATCCCGTCGATCATGTCCGGATCGCTCATCCGCGCCACGCCGCCCTGCGCCCGGATGTCGGCGGGCACCCGTTCCAGCGCCATCACCGCGACCGCGCCCGCGTCCTCGGCGATCCTGGCCTGGTCGGGCGTGACGACGTCCATGATCACGCCGCCCTTGAGCATCTCCGCCATGCCCCGCTTGACCCGCGCCGTGCCGGTGGCGGCCGCCGCGTCGCCGGGGCCGTCTTGAGATGCGATGAGGACCTCGGCGGCGCGGCCCAGGTTGCCTGCGGAGTTGACGGTGGACACGGAAAACCTCACTTGGTCGGTGGAGTACCCGGTACTCACACGGGCGGATGCTGCTATCCCCATGGTAGGTCGCACCCGGCCCGTGTTCGCCTCACCCGGCCAGCCGCTGCAGGCCGGCCCCGTCCCGTCGCCGCCGTCGGCGGCGAGTGAGTCGTCCATTTCAAAAAATTCCGGCTGGCCCGGCGTTGCCGGCCAGGCGGAGCAGCCGGGCCAGCGGCTTGTGCCGGGCCTCGCGGGTCACCGCGACCGCATTGTTGTAAAACGTGCGGGCCACGAAGACCTGGTGCGCGGCCGTCTCGACCTCGGCGAGCAGCTCGTCGGCGCCGTCCTTCCCGGTCAGCGAGGCCCGGAAGCCGGGCTGCGCGAACGCCGCGCGCAGCGCCCGGGACAGGTTGCTCTGCGCGAGCTCGCTTCGCGCGCCGCCCCGGGCGTCGTGCGCGGCCCCGGCCAGCAGCACGCTGGTCGCCGGGTCGAGCAGGCCGGAGGCGGCCAGCTCGAGCGCGACCGAACTGCGCCGGACCAGGGTGGCGTCCAGGGCCGCGCGCGCCGCCTCCAGCCGGGTGTGCATCCGGTCCAGGCGGCCGGCCCGCCAGGACACGTACACGCCGAGGAACAGCACGGCCGCGGCGATGAGGACGATGTTGGTGATCACCTGGGCCATCCCGCCTAACGTGCCACGGCCACGGTGGCGGTGCCGAGCACGACGGTCTCGTACACGTGCAGCACGTCCCGCGCCACCACGGTCCAGTCGTACGCGCTGACGGCGCTGGCCGCGGCCGCGGACAGCACGGACCGCCGGCCCGGGTCATCGAGCAGCAGGCGGGCGGCCCGGGCGAGGTCGGCCGGGTCCCCGGTGGCGAACAGCTCGCCGGCCTTCCCGCCGCGCAGCACCCGCCGGAACGCGTCCAGGTCGCTGGCCACGATCGGCGCCCCCGCGGCCATCGCCTCGGCGAGCACGATGCCGAAGCTCTCCCCGCCCGTGTTGGGGGCGCAGAAGACGTCCACCGAGTGCAGCATCCGCACCTTGTCCTGCTCGCTGACCTGCCCGAGCAGGACCACGCGGGCCCGCAGGGCGGGGGGCACCCGTTCCAGCACCTCATCGGCGTCACCCGGGCCGGCCAGCAGAAGCCGCAGGCCGGGCCGTTCGGCACCGAGCGTCTCGAAGGCCTTGAGCAGGACGGACAGGCCCTTGCGCGTCTCGTCCATCCGGCCCAGGAAACCGATCGCGCCGCCGTCCCCGGGCCAGCCGGGCAGCGGCTCGGCCACCGCGTACCGGCGGGTGGCGACGCCGTTGGGGATGAGCACGGCGTCGCCGCCGAGATGCTCGACCAGGGTGGTCCGCGCGGCCTCGGACACCGCGATCCGGCCGCTGATCTTCTCCAGCGCGGACCGCAGCGCCGGGGAGGCGGCGTGCATCGCAGCGCGACTTCGGGTTGGCGGTGTGCATCGTGGCCACGATCGGCCCGGAGGCCACCCAGCACGCGAGCAGCGACAGGCTCGGTGCGGCGGGCTCGTGCACGTGCAGCACGTCGAAGTTGCCCTCCTTGACCCAGCGGCGGACCCGGCTGGCGGACAGGAACCCGAACGCGAGCCGGGCCACCGAGCCGTTGTACGGCACCGGCACCGCCCGCCCGGCCGAGACGACGTAGTCGGGCAGCGGCGTGTCCTCGTCGGCGGGCGAGATGACCGAGACGGTGTGGCCGAGCTCGATCAGCGCCTCCGCGAGGTCCCTGATGTGCTGCTGCACGCCGCCGGGAACGTCCCAGGTGTACGGGCACACCATCCCGATCTTCATCCGCCGGCCCCGGAGCCGAATCCGCGGGCAGGCTGGCCAGCCGGGCCGGGTCGAGGTCGGCGACGAAGACCCGCTGCAGCATGTGCCAGTCCTGCGGGTGCTCGGCGATGCCTTTCTCGAAGGCCCGCGCGAGCTGCTGGGTCATGGCCGCCGCCTTCTCCCTGCGGTTGCCCTCGGCCGGGACCGGGATGTCCGGGGTGATGTTTGCGAACCAGCCCTCCTCGGTGAACCACAGCGTCACCGCGCGCAGCGAGGCGCCGGTCTGCACCGCCAGCGCGGCGGGCCCGGCGGCCATCCGCGCCTTCTCACCGAAGAAGTCCACCTCGACGCCGCTCTCGGTCAGGTCGCGGTCGCAGAGCAGGCACACCAGGTGCCCGGCGCGCAGCCGCTGGGCGAGCACGCCGAACACGTTCGCGCCGCCCAGCGGCAGCACCTCCATGCCCAGGCCCTCGCGGAACGCGACGAACATGTCGAACACCGACTCGGGCTTGAGCCGTTCGGCGACGGTCGTGAAATTGATGCCGCGCGCGACGACGAAGGCGCCGGCCACCTCCCAGTTGCCCATGTGCGGCAGCGCGAAGATGACGCCCTGGCCATTGGCCGCGTCGGTGAGGGCCTGTTCACCGACCGGGTTGACCTTCATGTCGCGCAGGATGCGCTCCATGCCGACGGCGGGCAGCCGGAACATCTCCATCCAGTAGCGGCCGTAGGAGCGCATCCCGGCCCGGGAGACGGCGCGCAGTTCCTTGCCGCCGGTGCCCGGCCCGAGCACGCGCAGCAGGTTGCCCTCCAGGACCTGGACCCCGTGCCCCTGCCGCCGCCAGGCGATCTCCGTCGCGGTGGAAAATCCCCAGCGCACCCACGATTCGGGCAGGTGGCAGATCACCTTCCAGGCCAGCCAGTATCCCGTCCCGGCGAGCAGGTCCTTCACTGCAGACAACGCCGCGCCTTTCTCGCTGCTCTAGTCGATCGTTTGCGCTGCCTTAGCGGCCGGAGCGGGGGGCTCCGCCGCCTGGGCCGCCATCCCCCGGCGCACGGCGACCATCCGCTGGCCCAGCGTGATGACGCTCGCCACCGCCAGGCCCCAGAGGCCGATCTGAAGAATGTAGGGCACGCCGAGCCCGGACAGGCCGACCGCCACGTAGGTGACGATCATCCGCTCGGGGCGTTCGGCGATGCCCACGTTGGCCTTGACGCCGAGGCCCTCGGCCCGCGCCTTGACGTAGGACACGAGTGCGCCGGCCACCAGGCAGAACAGCGACACACCGGCCAGTAGCCGGTTGTGACCGCCCAGCACGAACCACGCGGCCAGGCCGGAGAACGTCGCCGCGTCCGCGACCCGGTCCATGGTGGAGTCGAGGAACGCGCCCCAGGGGCCGCTGGTGCCCTTGAGCCGGGCCAGCACCCCGTCCAGCATGTCCAGGAACACGAACACGGTGGCGATGAGCGTGCCGAGGAACAGGTGCCCGGTCGGGTACCCCCACAGCACGCCGACGGTCACGCCGACGGTACCGGTCACGGTCACCATATTCGGCGTGACCGGGGTACGGGCCAGCACCTCACCCACCGGGGTCATCAGCCGGGTGAAGAACGGGCGCGCCTTGTTCAGCATGGCCGTTAGATCTTACTGTCGGCGGGAGAACATCGCGTCACGCGGACATTTCCGGCCGCTTTCCCGTAACCTGCGCGATTCTGAACCGGGGTCTTGTGGTAACGCCACCGACGGGTTCAGGCTGATCCCACGGGCAGCAGGCACCTACACAGGAGGCGACGGGAGTGGCGGATACAACAGGCACAGCAGGGGCCGCCGGAGGCGTACTAGCTGGCCAGCCGGGCAAGATCCGGAACGTCGCACTGATCGGCCACTCCGGGGCCGGGAAGACGACGCTCGTGGAGGCCCTGCTGGCCGCGACCGGCACCATCCAGCGGCCCGGCCGGGTCGAGGAGGGCACGACGGTCAGCGACTTCGACGAGATCGAGGTCCGGCAGCAGCGCTCGGTCAACCTCACCCTCTCCCCCATCACCCACGCCGGCGTCAAGGTCAACCTCCTGGACACGCCCGGCTACGCCGACTTCACCGGGGACCTGCGGGCCGGGCTGCGCGCGGCGGACTCGGCCCTGTTCGCGGTGCCGGCCACCGAGGGCGTGGACGGCCTGACCCGGATGCTGTGGGAGGAGTGCGCGCGCGTGGGGATGCCGCGCGCGGTCGTCATCACCAAGATCGACCACCAGCGCGCCGACTTCGAGGCCGCGCTGGCCGCGTGCCGGGAGGCGTTCGGCGAGGCCGTGGCGCCGCTGTACCTGCCGGTCACGGACGGGGAAGGGGCGGGCGCCCGCGGCCTGATCGGGCTGCTGTCGCAGAAGATGTTCGACTACTCCGGGCCGGAACGCACCGAACGCGCCCCGGAGGCGGCCGACGCCGACCGGATGGAGAGCCTCCGCGGTGAGCTGATCGAGGGCATCATCCAGGAGAGCGAAGACGAGACCCTGATGGACCGGTACCTGTCCGGCGAGGACATCGACCCGAAGGTGCTGATCGAGGACCTGGAGAAGGCCGTGGCGCGGGGCAGCTTCTACCCGGTGCTCGCCGCGGGTTCGCCGCGCGGCATCGGCATGGCGGAGCTGCTGGAGGTGATGACCCAGGCCTTCCCGTCGCCCGAGGAGCATCCGCTGCCCACGGTCACCACCCTCGACGGCACCCCGGTCACCGGGCTGTCCTGCGACCCGGCCGGCCCGCTGCTCGCCGAGGTGGTCAAGACCACCTCCGACCCGTACGTGGGCCGGGTGAGCCTGGTGCGCGTGTTCTCCGGGACGCTGCGGGCCGACGCGGCCGTGCACGTGTCCGGCCACGGGCGCGTCGAGCAGGGCCACGCCGACCACGACACCGATGAGCGGATCGGCGCGCTGACCTGCCCGCTCGGCAAGCAGCAGCGGCCGGTGACCGAGGCCGTGGCCGGGGACATCTGCGCCGTGGCCAAGCTGGGCACCGCGGAGACCGGCGACACGCTGTCGAGCAAGGACGAACCGCTGCTGATGGAGCCGTGGGTGATGCCCGAGCCGCTGCTGCCGGTGGCCGTCTCGGCCAAGTCCAAGGCCGACGAGGACAAGATGTCCCAGGCGCTGGGCCGGCTCGTCGCCGAGGACCCCACGCTGCGCCTGGAGAACAACCCGGAGACGCACCAGCTCGTGCTGTGGTGCATGGGCGAGGCCCACGTCGACGTGCTGCTCGACCGGCTGTCCGGGCGCTACGGCGTCGCGGTGGAGACCGTCCCGGTGCGCGTCCCGCTGCGGGAGACGATCGCGGGCAAGGCCAACGGCCTGGGCCGGAACGTGAAGCAGACCGGCGGGCACGGCGAATACGCGATCTGCCACATCGACGTCGAGCCGCTGCCCGGCAACTCCGGCTTCGAGTTCGTGGACAAGGTCGTCGGCGGCGTGGTGCCGCGCCAGTTCATCCCGTCGGTGGAGAAGGGCGTCCGGTCCCAGATGGAGCAGGGCGTGGTCGCGGGTTACCCCATGGTGGGGCTGCGGGTCACGCTGTACGACGGCAAGGCGCACTCGGTGGACTCCTCCGACATGGCGTTCCAGAAGGCGGGCCGCGCGGCCCTGCGGGACGCGGTCGACAAGGCGCAGTCCATGCTGCTGGAGCCGGTCGACGAGGTGTCCGTGCTGGTCCCCGACGAGTACGTGGGCGCGGTCATGTCCGACCTGTCCTCGCGCCGGGGCCGGGTGCTGGGCACCGAGCCGGTGCCGGTCGGCCGGACGCTGGTCAAGGCGGAGATCCCGGAGCTGGAGATCACCCGGTACACGATCGACCTGCGGTCGGTGTCGCACGGAACCGGCTCGTTCACCCGCTCCTACCTGCGCCACGAGCCCCTGCCCGCGCACCTCGCGGCCAAGATCGCCGAGGAGTCCAAGGACGGCTGATAACCGGCGCTCCCTCGCCCCCAGGCTGAGGGCGGCCCTATCGGTGCCAGCCAGCCCCGATCATGGTGGAGCGCTCGGGCGCGCGGGCTAGGCGTGGGGCCAGGCTTCGGCGAGGAGCTTGCGGGTGTCGCGGAGGAGCTCGGGCAGGACCCGGGTCCGGCCGACGACGGGCATGAAGTTGGTGTCGCCGCCCCAGCGCGGGACCACGTGCTGGTGCAGGTGGGCCGCGATGCCGGCACCGGCCACGCCGCCAAGGTTCATGCCGACGTTGAAGCCCTGCGCGTTGGACGCGGCGCGCAGCGCCCGGATCGAGCGCTTCGTGTGGTCGGCCAGCTCGGCGGTCTCGCCCGCGTCCAGGTCGGTGTAGTCGGCCACGTGCCGGTACGGGCAGACCAGCGTGTGGCCGCCGTTGTAGGGGTAGAGGTTCAGCACCGTGAACA
Source organism: uncultured Actinomycetes bacterium (assembly GCA_963808295.1). GTDB lineage: Bacteria > Actinomycetota > Actinomycetes > Streptosporangiales > Streptosporangiaceae > Bog-532. Next base: position 64,035 of record CAWEFP010000009.1, read on the forward strand.
CCAGCGTGCCGCGCGCGACGATCAGGCCTTCCTCGTCGCTGAGCGACGGGGCGCGGCAGAACGGGCAGCTCTCGCCCTGGCCGGGCCCGGACGGCTTGCCCTCACCCTTGAGGTAGGCCATCCGGTGCGGCATCCACAGCCGCGCGAACGCGTCCGGGATGCCGACGCCGGTCTGGGGCCAGATCACCCCGTCTGATTCTCGGTCACCGGCCACCAGGCATCAGACCTGGACGCGGCTGCGGACCGCGGAGACGATCTCCGTGACGGCGGCCTCGACCGGGACGCCGTTGTTCTGCGAGCCGTCCCGGTAGCGGAACGACACCGCGTCGGCGGCCACGTCGTCGTCGCCCGCGATCAGCATGAAGGGCACCTTCTGCCGCTGCGCGGTCCTGATCTTCTTCTGCATCCGGTCGTCGCTGGCGTCCACCTCGGCCCGGATGCCCTGCTCGCGCAGCAGCGACACCACCTTCTCCAGGTAGGGCACGTGCGCGTCCGCGACCGGGATGCCGACCGCCTGCACCGGCGCGAGCCAGGGCGGGAACGCGCCCGCGTAGTGCTCGACCAGGATGCCGAAGAACCGCTCGATCGACCCGAACAGCGCCCGGTGGATCATGTACGGGCGCTGCCGGGATCCGTCCGCGGCCTGGTACTCGATGCCGAACCGGCCCGGCTCCTGGAAGTCGACCTGCAGGGTGGACAGCTGCCAGCGGCGGCCGATCGCGTCCTTGACGTGCACGTCGATCTTGGGCGCGTAGAAGGCGCCGTCGCCCTCGGCCACCGTGTAGGGCAGTCCGGAGGCGTCCAGCGCGCTGCGCAGCGCGGCCTCCGCCGCGTCCCACTCCTCGGGCTCGCCGACGTACTTGTCCGGCCGGGTGGACAGCTCGGCCTCGAACTCGGTGAGCCCGAAGTCACGCAGCAGGCCGACCACGAAGTCCAGCAGCGAGGCCAGCTCGGGGGCGAGCTGGTCGGGGGTGCAGAAGATGTGCGAGTCGTCCTGGGTGAAGCCGCGGGCCCGGGTCAGCCCGTGCACGACCCCGGACTTCTCGTACCGGTACACGGTGCCGAACTCGAACAGCCGCAGCGGCAGCTCCCGGTAGGACCGCCCGCGCGACTTGTAGATCAGGATGTGCATCGGGCAGTTCATCGGCTTGTTGTAGTAGGTCTGCCCGTCCAGCTCCATGGGCGGGAACATGCCGTCCTTGTACCAGCCCAGGTGCCCGGAGATCTCGAACAGGTCGGCCTTGGTCACGTGCGGGGTGTTGACGTACTGGTACCCGGCGGCGTCATGCCGGCGCCGCGAGTAGTCCTCCATCACCTGGCGGATGATCGCGCCCTTGGGATGGAACACCGGCAGCCCGCTGCCGATCTCGGTGGGGAAGGAGAACAGGTCCAGCTCGGCCCCGAGCTTGCGGTGGTCGCGCCGTTCGGCCTCGGCGAGCATGGTCAGGTACTCGTCCTGCAGGTCCCGCGACTCCCACGCGGTGCCGTAGATCCGCTGCAGCTGCGGGTTCTTCTCGCTGCCCCGCCAGTACGCGCCGCCGCTGCGCATCAGCTTGACCGCCGGGATGTGCCGGGTGGTGGGAATATGCGGGCCGCGGCACAGGTCCTTCCAGACCACCTCGCCGGTGTCCGGACTGAGGTTGTCGTAGATGGTCAGCTCCGGGCCGCCCACCTCGACCGATTCCTCCGCGTCCTGGGGTCCCTTGAGGCCGATCAGCTCCAGCTTGTACGGCTCGCCGGCCAGTTCCGCGCGGGCCTCGCCGTCGGTGACCACCCGGCGGGAGAACCGCTGGCCCTGCTTGACGATCTGGCGCATGCGCTGCTCGATCGCCTTCAGGTCCGCGGGGTCGAACGGCCGGTTCACATCGAAGTCGTAGTAATAGCCGTTCTCGACCGGCGGCCCGATGCCCAGCCGGGCGTCCGGGAACAGGCCCTGCACGGCCTGCGCCATGACGTGGGTGGTGGAGTGCCGCATGATCGCGCGCCCATCCGGCTCGTCGATCCGGACCGGCTCGACCACGTCCCCGTCGGCGACCCGGCAGGCGAGGTCACGCAGCTCACCGTTGACCCGCGCGGCGATGACCGCGTGCGCGCCGGGGGCCTGCTCACCGAGCCCGGCCGCCGCGAGCGCCGCACCGGCCGTCGTGCCAGCCTCGACCACATGCTCGCGTCCGGCGAGAGTGATGCGAAGCTGCTGCGTTGACACGGTGAACTCCTTGGCGCGGGAAACGGAGGGGCAAGCTTTGCCCTGGACCGATGCTATCGGTGCGCGCCGCGTGACGCGCGGGCGATCAGGTCGTCGAGGATCTCGCCGTAGTGGTGCTCGGCCAGGCTGAGGTGGCCCTCGCCCGGCAGCAGGTGCGCCTCCGCGCCCGGGACGTGCGCGGCGAGCCACTGGCCGTGCCCGAACGGCACCATGCGGTCCTGGTCCCCCTGCCAGACGGCCACCGAGGCCCCCGCGTCCGCGCCGAAGGAGAAACCCCAGTCACTGATGAACGCCAGGTCGTCCTCACGCCATCCGGCGATGCCGCTGCGCAGGGCCGCCTTCAGCGCCGAGGCCTGGTAGTCGGCGTACTCGCCGGTCAGCACGGCCTTGTCCGCGTCCCCGATCAGGCCGCCGAGCCCCTCGATGATGTCGGCGCCGGTGACGGCGCCCAGGCCGGCGGCGTCCTTCTCCAGATACGCGGTGAGGTCGGCCTCGCCGCGTTCCGCGGCCCGGAACTCCTCGATGTTCTCCGGCCCCATCCCGGCCAGCCAGTCGAGCCCGGCCGCGTCCCGCGGCGCCGCGCCCGCGATGGTGGCCGCCGCCAGGCAGCGGCCCGGCAGGAGGGCGGCGCAGGCCAGCGCGTGCGGGCCGCCACCGGAGGCGCCCCAGGTGATGAACGTTTCCGCGCCCAGCGCGTCCAGGATCTCGGCCACGTCACCGGCCACGTCCGCGACGCTCCGGCCCGGGCGGGGGGTGGAGTCGCCGTACCCGGGCCGCGAGAAGTGGATGGAGCGCAGGCCACGAGTGAGTTCGGCCTCGGTCTTGGGCCGGTAGGTGACCAGCCCGCCGCCCGGCGTGCCGTGATGGGTCACCAGGGGCAGCCCGTCCCCCGGCCCTTCGGTCAGGACCCCGGCCCGGCGGCCGTCGGCCAGCGTGATCGTGGAGCGTTCGGCGTTCATCCAAGGGCCTCCCGGCTAACGGGGGTTGGAGTAGACGCTACCGGGGGTTGGAGTAAACGCGGTCCGCGCTGAGCAGGACGGCCGCGCGCCGCTCCTGGGCCATTACCCGGTCATAAGTGTCCCAGTCCTCGTGGGTACCGCCGGCCGCGGCGAAGATGCTCGCGCAGCAGCAGGCGCCGCCGCTCCGCGTCCACGCCCGGCATCGGGTCGTCCGGGCAGGCCAGCTCGGCGGGGCCCTCGGCCGCCACCCACTCCCACCCGGAGCGGATCACCGCCGTGGCCCGGGGCCGGGCCCGCAGGTAGCCGAGCTTGCGGGTGCCGCCGCGGATCACCATGCCGACCACCGGCTGCCCGGTCAGCGGGTGGCCGAGCACCCCGGCGTTCACCACCGACGACTGGATCGTTCCGTCGCCGCGCAGCGTGGACAGCACGACCAGGCCGTGCTCACGCGGGACCAGGCGGCCGAAATCGGCGAGGTCCGTCACGGTCGCAGCACCTCCGTCACCTGGCGGGCGATCTCGATGTCTTCCCGAGAGGTTACGACGAACGCCCGGACGGCCGCGCCCGGGGCGGTGATGTCGGTGTCGCCCTGCACGCTCGCGTTGCGGCGCTCGTCCACGGCCACCCCGAGGAAACCGAGCCCGTCGGCGGCGCCGGCCCGGATGTCGGCCGCGTGCTCGCCGACGCCGCCGGTGAAGACCAGCGTGTCCAGGCCGCCCAGGGCCGCGGCCATCGACGCGATCAGGCCGCGGAGCCGGTGCAGGTAGACCTCCAGGGCCAGCCCGGCGGCATCCTCGCCGCGCGCGGCCCGGGCCAGCACCTCGCGCATGTCCGCGGTCCCGGCCAGCCCCAGCAGCCCGGAACGGTATTCCAGGGTGGCGGCCAGCTCGGCGGGCGGCGTGCCGACGTGCTCGGCCAGCCAGAGCACGAGTCCCGGGTCGACCGAGCCGGATCGGGTGCCCATGACCAGGCCCTCCAGCGGCGTGAAGCCCATCGTGGTGTCGACCGACCGGCCGTCGCGGACCGCGGCGAGCGACGCGCCCGAGCCGAGGTGGCAGACCACAAGCCGGCCGGGGACATGCCCGAGCAGCTCACCGGTGCGCCGCGTCGCGTAGGCGTGCGAGAGCCCATGGAACCCGTACCGCCGCAGTTCCCATCGCTTCCGCCATTCCGGCGGGAGCGCGTAGGTGGCCGCCGCGGCCGGCATCCCGGCGTGAAAGGCGGTATCGAAGCACGCCACCGCGGGGATGGCGGGCAGCACCCGGCTCACCGCGTCGATGCCCGCCAGCGACTTGGGCTGGTGCAACGGCGCCAGGTCAACAAGATCGTCCAGTTTCTTCCGCACCGCGGCGTCCAGCCGGACCGCCGCCACGAACTGCCGGCCGCCGTGCACCACGCGATGGCCGACCGCCTCGGCGGTGTTCCCGCCGAGGCGGCCGAGCAGCCTGGCCACCGCATCGGTCTCGAACTGCCCACGGCTGATGGGCAGGTTCTCCTCGCCCGCTGTGCTGCCGTCGTCGAGCAGGCTCAGCTTGAGCGAGCTGGAGCCCACGTTGACCACCAGGACCCGCATCAGTACGGCCAGGCCCAGTCGCGGATTTCGGGCAGGTCCTCGCCCTGCTCGCGGGTGTAGGTGGTGGCATTGAGCCGGCTGTCGGTCATCAGCTGGCGGACGTGGCCGGCCCGGGCGGCCAGCCCGGGGACCCGGTCGATGACGTCGATGACGAGGTGGAACCGGTCCAGGTCGTTGAGCCGGACCATCTCAAACGGCGTGGTGGTGGTGCCGCGCTCCTTGTACCCGCGGACGTGCAGGTTCGCATGCCCGTTCCGCCGGTAGGCCAGCCGGTGGATCAGCCACGGGTACCCGTGGAAGGCGAAGATGACCGGCCGGGTGACCGTGAACAGCGAGTCGTACTCCGCGTCGGACATGCCGTGCGGATGCTCGGTCTCCGGCAGCAGCCGCATCAGGTCGACGATGTTCACCACCCGGACCTTCAGCTCCGGCAGGTGCTGGCGCAGCAGGTCGACGGCGGCGAGGGTCTCCACGGTCGGGACGTCGCCGCAGCAGGCCATCACGACGTCCGGCTCGCCGGGTGCGTCGTTGCTGGCCCACTCCCAGATCCCGGCGCCGCGGGTGCAGTGGATGATCGCATCGTTCATCGCCAGCCAGTCCGGCTGCGGCTGCTTGCCCGCGACGATGACGTTGACGTAGTTGCGCGAGCGCAGGCAATGGTCGGCCACCGACAGCAGGCAGTTCGCGTCCGGCGGCAGGTAGACCCGGACGACCTCGGCCCGCTTGTTCAGCACCACGTCGAGGAAGCCCGGATCCTGATGCGAGAAGCCGTTGTGGTCCTGCCGCCAGACCAGGCTCGACAGCAGGTAGTTCAGCGAGGAGACCGGCCGGCGCCATTCGATCCGGTTGCAGGACTCGAGCCACTTGGCGTGCTGGTTGAACATCGAGTCGACGATGTGGATGAACGCCTCGTAACAGTTGAACAGCCCGTGCCGCCCGGTCAGCAGGTACCCCTCCAGCCAGCCCTCGCACTGGTGCTCCGACAGCACCTCCATCACCCGGCCGTCCGGGGCCAGGTGGTCGTCGGTGGGGATGATCTCCGCGTCGAAGGCCCGGTTGGTCACCTCGAACACGTCCTGGAGCCGGTTGGAGGCCGTCTCGTCCGGGCCGAACAGCCGGAACGTCGCGGGATTGCGCTTGATCACGTCACGCAGCCAGCGGCCGAGCGCCCGCGTGCCCTCGGTCGCGCCGGTCCCCGGCTTGTTCACCTCCGCCGCGTAGGCACGGAAGTCCGGCAGGTCGAGATCACGCCGGAGCAGGCCGCCGTTGGTGTGCGGGTTCGCGCCCATCCGCCGGTAGCTGCGCGGGGCCAGCGCGGCCAGCTCCTCGGCCAGCGCCCCGGTGTCGTCGAACAGCTCCTCGGGGCGGTAGCTGCGCATCCACTCCTCGAGCTGGCGAAGGTGTTCCGGGTTGCCGCGGGCATCGGAAATGGGTACCTGGTGGGCGCGGAAGGTGCCTTCCACCTGGACGCCGTCCACGACCTTGGGGCCGGTCCAGCCCTTGGGCGTCTTGAGGACGATCATCGGCCACCGGGGCCGGGTCAGGTCGCCGTCCTCCCGCGCGCGCCGCTGAATCGCGCCGATCTCCTCGACCACGTGGTCGAGCGTGGCGGCGAGCTGCTGGTGGACCAGTTCCGGATCATCCCCGGTCACCCGGTGCACCGTGTACCCGTAGCCCTCGAACAGGGAGATCAGCTCGCTGTCCGGGATCCGGGCCAGCACGGCCGGATTGGCGATCTTGTAGCCGTTCAGGTGCAGGATGGGCAGCACGGCACCGTCGGTGGCGGCGTTCAGGAACTTGTTCGAGTGCCACCCGGTGGCCAGCGGCCCGGTCTCCGCCTCGCCGTCGCCGACGACGCACACCGCGATGAGGTCCGGGTTATCGAAGACCGCGCCGTAGGCGTGCGACAGCGAATAGCCCAGCTCGCCGCCCTCGTGGATGGACCCGGGCGTCTCCGGCGCGACGTGAGACGGTATCCCGCCGGGAAAGGAGAACTGGCGGAACAGCCGCTGCATCCCGGCGGCGTCCCTGGCAGATGTTCGGGTAGAACTCGCTGTAGGTGCCCTCCAGGTACGTGTTCGCCACGATTCCCGGGCCGCCGTGCCCCGGCCCGATGATGTAGATCATGTTGAGATCCCAGTTGCGGATCACCCGGTTGAGATGCGCGTAGATCATGTTGAGCCCGGGGGTCGTGCCCCAGTGGCCCAGCAGCCGCGGCTTGACCTGCTCCGGCCGCAGCGGTTCCCGCAGCAGCGGATTGTCCATCAGGTATATCTGGCCAACGGACAGGTAGTTGGCTGCACGCCAGTAGGCGTCGATTTTCTCCAGCTCGGTCTTGCTCAGGGGGGACTGCTCGGTAACGGTCACTGGCGTCTCCTGCGCTCGGATTCCTGGCGCCGAAAGAGCGGCGCCCTCGCCCGACAATAGTCACCGCTAGTTACAGCACTATGGCCCGGTCACGAACTATTCGGCGGCCCGGCGGGCGGGGCCGCCGTGCGCGCCCGGGAGACGGGGTAGCGGCCGCCCGGGGATGACGGGCGTCGGGAGACGGCCGCCCGGGAGACGGGTCAGCGGCGCCCGGGAGACGGTCAGCGGCCGCCCGGGAGACGGGGTCAGCGGCCGCCCGGGAGACGGACGGGGTCAGCGGCCGCCCGGAGACGGAGCGCCCGCGGAGCGGCCGCCCGGGAGACGGGGTCAGCGGCCGCCCGGGAGACGGGTCAGCGGGCCCGGGAGACGGGTCAGCGGACGGGCTTGGGCTGGTGGTGCGTGTACCCGACGCCGCGCAGCCGCCGGCCGGTGATGATCCCCGGCTTGATGCGGACGAAATGCCTGTGCTCACCGGGTGCCCACGTGGCGAGGCCGATGTCCTCGAGCCGGGCGATCTCGGCCGGGTCGGTCACTTCCTGCGCCGTGCCCACGATGGTGACGCTCCATCCGGTATGGGTCGTGAGGTCGAACTCGTCGGCCTCGAACGCCACCACGGCGTGGCCGATGGCGGCGGCGAGCTTCCCGCCGGGATGGGTTCTGACAACGATGTGCCCCTGGTCGAGGGCAAAGTTGACGGGCTCGACGGCGGGCATCGCGCGCCTGGTGTAAACGATCCGGCCGACCGGCGCCGACGCCATCAGCCGCAGGCATTCGCCGTCAGGCAGCGTCTCGAGCACGCACTCACCGGGCCCATCGGTGTCCATGCGGGGAGCATGACAATTCTCGTTAAACACGAGCCAGGGTCCAAAGTCCCGGGCGATCAGGGTGCGGAGTCCCCTTGCTTATCCGCCGCGACGTACTCCTCGCCGGACAGGCGGGCCGCGTAGGCGGCGGCCTGGGTGCGGCGTTCCATGCCCAGCTTCTGGAACAGGGCCGACACGTAGTTCTTCACCGTCTGCTCGGCGAGGAACATCCGCTCGCCGATCTGCCGGTTGGTGAGCCCCTCGCCGATCAGCTCCAGGATGCGGCGCTCCGGGCCGGTCAGCCCATCCCGCGGGCCAATTTCGCTCATCGGTAAACCCGGCCTTCCTGCGACGCCAGGCCTTTGCGCAGGAAGGCCGGGAGACACGATTTTGATCACGCCTACTTTATGCACGCCCGCGATAATGCCGACGGGGAAAGGGAGAATGTGCACGGATTACTGGCGGGTGTCCGGCTATTCACGGACAATGAGGGTTATGCAAAACACCCCTGCCTCAGTGCCTGACCTGCGACGACGCCCGCGACAAGCCGGTTTTGCATAAGCTCAATGTGCGGTTATGGCGTCCCCGGCGCGGCCTGCGTCCCCGGCGTCCCCCGCGCCCGGTCAGCGTCCCCCGCGCCGGTAAGCGTCCCCGGCGCCGGTCCTCCCGGTCGGGGGCGCCGCGGTCGCCGGCCAGGCCGGCCCGGCGCAGCGCGTCAGCCATCGCGCCGCCCACAGGTGGCCCGCCCTGCTGGCCCCCGCCGCGCTGTTCCCCGCCCTGCTGCCGCCCGGCTCACGCTGGCCCCCATCACGCTGGCCTGCCACCCCATCACGCTGGCCCCCACCGCGCTGGCCCGCCGGCCGCGCTGGCCCCCATCACGCTGGCGGCCGGGCCGTGGCCCGCTGCCGGTACCGGCCCGGTCACCCGGACGGTTGGCAGACGCGACCGGACGGTCCGTTCGGCTTGATGAACCTGCCCCGCGGCCGTCCGGCTCGTCGTCGAGGCGCAGCGTGAGCGAGATCCGCTTGCGCGGTATGTCGACGCCGAGCACCTTGACGCGCACCACGTCGCCCGGCTTGGCCACCTCGCGCGGGTCCGCGACGAAGTTCCGGGACATCGCGGACACGTGCACCAGGCCGTCCTGGTGCACACCGACGTCGACGAAGGCGCCGAACGCAGCCACGTTGGTGACGACCCCTTCGAGGAGCATTCCGGGCGCCAGGTCCGCCATCGTCTCCACGCCCTCGGCGAAGGCCGCGGTCCGGAACGCCGGGCGCGGGTCGCGGCCCGGCTTCTCCAGCTCGCGGAGGATGTCGGTGACGGTCGGCACGCCGAACCGCTCGTCGGCGAAGCTCCGCGGCGTGAGCGTGCGCAGCAGCGCGGTGTTGCCGATCAGGCCGGGCATGGTCGTCCCGGCGGCGGTCAGGATGCGCCGCACCACGGGGTAGGCCTCCGGGTGCACGCTGGACGCGTCGAGCGGGTCGTCGCCGCCCGGGATGCGCAGGAACCCGGCGCACTGCTCGAAGGCCTTGGGCCCCAGCCGCGGCACCCCGGTCAGCGCGCGGCGGCTGCGGAACGGTCCGGCGGCGTCCCGGTGCGCCACGATGCCGTCGGCGAGCCCGGCGCTGATCCCGGACACCCGGGCCAGCAGCGGCGCGGAGGCCGTGTTGACGTCGACCCCCACGGCGTTGACGCAGTCCTCCACCACGGCGTCGAGCGAGCGGGACAGCTTGCTCTCGGTGATGTCGTGCTGGTACTGGCCCACACCGATGGACTTCGGGTCGATCTTGACCAGTTCGGCCAGCGGGTCCTGCAGGCGGCGGGCGATCGACACCGCGCCGCGCAGCGACACGTCCATACCGGGCAGCTCACGGGACGCGTAGGCGGACGCCGAGTAGACCGACGCGCCGGCCTCGGACACCACGACCTTGGTCAGCCCCAGTTCGGGATGGGTCTTGATCAGCTCGGCAGCGAGCCGGTCCGTCTCGCGGGAGGCGGTCCCGTTGCCGATCGCGATCAGCTCGACGCCGTGCGCCGCAGCCAGCCGGGCCAGGATCGCGATGGATTCATCCCAGCGCCGCCGCGGCTCATGCGGGTAGATCGTCTCCGTCGCGACCGCCTTGCCGGTCCGGTCGGTCACCGCGACCTTGACCCCGGTGCGGAACCCGGGGTCCAGCCCCATGGTCGGGCGGGCGCCGGCCGGGGCGGCCAGCAGCAGGTCGCGGAGGTTGGCGGCGAACACGCGCACGGCCTCGTCCTCGGCGCGCTGCCATAGCCGCATCCGCAGGTCGACGCCGAGGTGGACCAGGATCCGCGTCCGCCACGCCCAGTGGACGGTCTCGGCAAGCCACCGGTCGGCCGGGCGGCCGCGGTCGTCCACGCCGAAACGGCGGGCGATCTGCTCCTCATACATCGACGGAGAGCGCGTCCCGGCAGGCCCGGCGGACCCGGCGGACCCGGCGGGCAGATCCGCGGCGGCGGCTCGGCCGGCTGCTCACCCGTGGGGTCCATGGTCAGGTCGAGGATCTCCTCTTTCTCGCCGCGGAACACGGCCAGGATCCGGTGTGACGGCAGCCGGGCGAAGGGCTCGGCGAAGTCGAAGTAGTCGGCGAACTTGGCGCCGGCCTCCTGCTGGCCCTCGCGCACCCGGGCGACGAGCCGACCCGCCGACCACATCCGTTCCCGCAGCTCGCCGATCAGGTCGGCGTCCTCGGCGAAACGCTCCACGAGGATGGCACGCGCCCCGTCCAGGGCGGCGGCTGCGTCGGCGACGCCGCGGTCCGGGTCGACGTAGGGCGCGGCGGCCTGCTGCGGGTCGTGGCCCGGCTCGGTGAGCAGCAGGGTGGCCAGCGGCTCCAGGCCGGCCTCGCGGGCGATCTGCGCCTTCGTGCGCCGCTTCGGCTTGTACGGCAGGTAGATGTCTTCCAGCCGGGCCTTGGAGTCGGCCGTCATGATCTGCCGCTCCAGCGCGTCGTCGAGCTTGCCCTGGGCGCGGATGGAGTCGAGGATCGCGGCGCGGCGCTCGTCCAGCTCACGCAGGTAGCGGAGCCGTTCCTCGAGCGTTCGGAGCTGGGCGTCGTCGAGGGCGCCGGTCACCTCCTTGCGGTACCGCGCGATGAACGGCACCGTGGCCCCACCGTCGAGCAGTTCCACGGCCGCCGCGACCTGGCTCTCCCGGACGCCGAGCTCCGCCGCGATCCGGCGGCTGACCGGCGCGGGACCATCACCCGGCGCGGGACCACCGCCCGGCGCGGCACCACCCCCGGCGCGGCACCACCGCCCGGCGCGGGACCACCGCCCGGCGCGGCACCACCCCCTGCCGCGGGAATCTGGGCGGGCGTCTGGACCGGTTCGTCGACGGGCATCGTCACGGCTAACTTCCGCTTTCTCGCTGGCTCAATATCCGCTGCGGCGGCGCGGGCGTGCTGCCGGTGCCGCGCACATGCATTCTGCCGCGCCGGCCGCCCCGGCGCACGCCACGGCGGGAACGTGGCGGTGATCGGCCCGGCCGCCTCGGCCGCGCCCGTCTACGGCGGGGGCGGCCGTCGCGGTCCGCGCCCGGCCGGGCGGCGGGGCGGGTCGGCGGGTCTCCGGTTAGCCGGTCTCGTCAGCTCGTCTGCGGGCTGGTGACCTGGCCGAGAAACAGCGGAAGGCCCGTCGCGGTGTCGACGATCGCGAACAGGAAGGGCCGGTCCACGACCATCGGGATCGGGTCGGGGCCGGCGCGCAGAGCCATCGGGCGCACGACGATCGCGGTCGCGGCGGCCGCCTCGGTGCCCTGCTCGTCCACGTCGATGTAGGCCTGGTGCACGACCGCGCTGATGAACAGCCGTTCCTGCGCGGTGATGCCGCTGAAGTCCGCGGCATCGGTGAACGTGTCCTGGACGCCGAGTTGCCGGAGCACGGGGATCAGCCCGAAGCTCGCCCGCTGGCGGAACTTCGGCAGCGCGAGCGCCACGCTCTGCCTGGTGGTGTTCGCGAGCAGGGGGCCCAGGCCGCCGGCGAGGCGCGGGGCCAGCGTGGGCAGCGGCCCGTCGGGCAGCACCACGGCCATGGCCAGCCGGCTCGACTTGTACGGCAGCAGCACGGCCTGGTAGCCATCGGCCCGCAGGTAGGCCAGGCCCGTCGTGCGCCGCATCATCCGGACGGTCAGCGGCGAACCGTCGCCGCCGGCGCTGGGGTCCGGGTAGAACGGTGCGTCAGCGGTGGCGTACGCGGGGAACGGGACCGCCCAGGCCGCCTTGAGGTAGACGGCGTTGGCCAGCACGAGCCGGGTGGCCGCGCTGATCGCGTCGGGCCCGAGCAGGTCGGTGATCTTCCCGGCGGTCTGTTCCGCGATCAGCCGGTTGATCTGCGCCCGGGCCGCCTGAGGCGCGCCCTGGAAGTCCGCCGGCCGGACCGTCACCGCGGCGGCGTCGCGGAGCTGGCCGGTGAATTCGGGCGACAGCGGCAGACCCGCCTGGACCCACATCGTGTTCGGCGCGCGGAGCGTCACCTCCGCGCCGTCACTGGCGGCGTTCAGCTCATCCGCCAGCAGCCGCAGCCCGTCGGCGGCGGTGTCCGGGCCGGGCAGGTGCAGCGCCGCCGCCAGCTGCGCGGCCGTCTCCCCGCGCGCACCGCACAGCGCCATCTGCAGGGCGGCGGCGATGCTGGCGGGCGAGAACACGGTGTTCCGCGCGCCGCCGCCGAGCAACCGGTAGGCGTCAGCGCCGAAGGCGTCATCCGCGGCCGCGGCGGCCTGCAGCCGCCCGGCGTCCGTGCCGGCCATCGAGTCCCACGGCATGCGATCCTCCTCCGTCGGTTCCCCTCCCATCAGATCACGCCCGGAAACCTGCCCGGCCGCCCGCAAGGGTTATCGGCCGAGGGCTGAATGAAGAAGCGGCAACAAATGACCCGTACCAATGGCGTATATCCGGGCAATGAGGCAAACCGCGGGGGCAGCGCGTTATTGCGGGCGGATAGGTGGCCGGGACGGCCACGGGACGGCCATTGGAAAGCTCAGGTCAAGGCACGCCGATAACGGCAGTTTACGCCTGGGGGCCAGTGCGTTCATATCCGCTGACGCTGTCCAGCGTATCCGTTAACGCGGTCCGGCCGGAGGCACCTGGACGCGCTGATGAGCCGCTGCCACGACAGGCTGCGGACCGTCCGGCTGGGGGGAAGCCGGACGGTCCGCAGCCGGGCGTGACCGGCTGCAGACGACACAGGCACCTTCCGGTCTCGTCTGTCCGGCCGTCGCCGCAGACCCCGAAAGCCGCCGCTGCACTGATCGTTCTACTGATCGTTTCGTTCTGTGGTCGTTCTATTTCCTATATACGCAGTGTAAATCCGTGCTGAGCGTAACCCTATCTTAGAAGCCTCGCTCAGGGCCGCAACGCCTTGCAGACAATTTATTTAACGATCACATTCAGGTGCAGAGCCGGGAGGTTACTCCCGCGTAACTCGGGCCCGCAACCGGAATACCCACAAAATCCGGAAACAGAACCTCGATTAACTTCTTCTTAGCATCATGGACACAATTAAATGGTTTGCTGTTGTTAACGAAGCCAGTCCTCAGACCGGCCGACCTGCGCTTCCGCGGACCTGCGAATGATCACGCGGCGATATATTACCGTTACGTTACGTAAGATCTTCCTGGTCCGACCCGTTACCAGAATGTACGAAGTGAGCGGCCGCAAGCCCCCGCCCGGGTTAACGTCGGACATGTGCCAGGTCACCCGGGCGGCCGCAACGCGGCGGGGACGTAGCTATCGACGATGACGCGGATCACCGAACAGAACGCGGCGGAGGAGCGGCTCAACGTGCTGCCCCCGCCGCTCGCTCGACATCCTCCGGCCCAAACGGCCCAGCCTCGCCGACGAGATCATCATGG